>NZ_DAMABV010000005.1:0-299792 GCF_031984885.1 Phenylobacterium sp. | reverse complement strand
ACTACGAATCTGAGGGTCGGACGTTCGAATCGTTCCGGGCGCGCCATTTCTTCCAACGACTTAGTCGGCGAAGGGCTGTGACCGCTTCCCGATTTTACAGTCGATTTACACCCGCATTTACAGTTCCAGTTCGGCTGGTTCTGCGGTGGCGACGTCAAGCGGCCCGGCGCCCTACGACCGACGGTCGCGACGCAAGTTCGTGCTCGGGTGACAACGTGGGAAAGCCAAAGCGCCACATGGATTAGAGCGCTGGATCTAGCCCTGGCCACTGGCGCGCCCCTTAGGGCGACCGTATCAGAAGGACGTCTTCATCTCCTGCCATGCCTGGGTCAGCGCTTCGCGGTGGCTCGGCGCTGCGATCTCGATGAGCGCTTCCGCGCGCTCATCCATAGAGAGTGAGGTGAGGTGGGCGACGCCATATTCGGTAACCACCGTATCGATATCCGTACGCGCTAGCGAAGCGGGAACCTTGAGGCGCGCCGAGATGCGAGATGCGGTCCCCTGACGCGCCGTGGCCGGCAGGGCGAGTATCGAGCGTCCGCCCGAGCTGGCTCGTCCGGCGCGGGCGAAGTCGGGAGCCCCGCCAGCGCCGCTGATCAACTTTCCAGCTTGCCACTCGAGATTGGCCTGGCCGAACAGATCCACCTCGATCGCCGAGTTGATCGCGACCAGATGCTTCACGCCGGCCAGCGCCTGTGCGCCGTGGGTGCGTCGAACATCGGCGAACGCGACGAGGTCGGAGGCGTGTAAACGCTCGTGGAGGCGCTCGCTTCCGAACGCGACGCCGGCGACATGGCCGTTCGCCGCCATGGCCCCGGCGTCGAACGCATCGAGAAATCCGTCGGTCACCATCCCGGACCGTAGCTTGAGGTCCTTGTGACCGATCAGTGCGCGCCAGACGGCGGATGGCGCCGCGCCGATGCCAGTTTGCACGGCAGCGCCGTCGGGGACGAGATTGGCGACGTGGTTGGCCAGAACCCGGAGGTCAGGGGAGGGCGGGGCTTCGGCGGGAAAGGTCGGCGCATCTTCCAGCTCGATCAACGCGTCGAATGCTTCCACCGGCAGCCGAGAAGTTTCGAGAGGTCTGGCTAGCGCAGGGTTGACCACGCCGATCAGCCGCCGTGCGTTAGACGCGACGATTGAGCCGAAATCGGCGCAGGTCCCGAGGCTGCAGAAGCCACCTTGCGGCGGCGTTACGTGCAGGATGGCGACGGCCGGTGACAGCGCGGCCAGATGCCGAGCTATCTGTGAGTAGCTCATCGGCAAAGCCCGCACCCGTCCGGCTTCAAAGGACGGACGTAAGGGCGGGGGCAGGAGGAACGTCGTGAGCCGCGCCGTGGGCTCGAGCGCTGCGTAGTCGAAGCTGTTCATCCCTGGAATGAGACAACTCGTGAGTTCGATGCCGCGCAACCGGTCCGGCTCGGCCTGCAACCCGCTGTGCAACTGTCGCAACTCAGCCGTGGCGCCGGGAATGTAAATGCTAAGGCCCGGTCGGAACACATCGAGCAACTCGCGCAGGCCGCCTTGAGGCCGGCTCACGCTCGTTCGAACAGCGCGGCCATTCCTTGCCCGCCGCCGATGCACATGGTCTCCAGACCGTAGCGGACCTCGCGGCGCTTCATCTCGTGAAGCAGGGTGGTCATCATTCGAACGCCCGTAGCCCCGATGGGGTGGCCCAGCGAGATGCCGGACCCGTTGACGTTCAGACGCTCGCGATCGTCCCAATCCCAGCCCTTGAGGACAGCCAGCACCTGCGCGGCGAAAGCCTCGTTCAGTTCGACAAGGCCGACATCGGCCCACGAGACGCCGGTCTTCCGAAACAGCCTTTCAACCGCCGGGACCGGACCGATTCCCATCGTCGCCGGGTGGCAACCGGCCGCCGCCCATCCGACCATGAAAGCGTCGGGGATCAGGCCCAGGTCAGCTAGGCGGTCCTCGGCCACGATCAGACAGGCGGCCGCAGCGTCGTTCTGTTGGGCGGCGTTTCCGGCTGTACTTACGCCATCTTTCGTCAGCGAGCGGAGCGTAGACATCGATTCCACAGTGCAGTCGGTTCTGACGCCTTCATCGCGTTCGACGGGGACAGGGGCGCCCCGCCTCTGAGGGACGAGGACGCTTACGATCTCGTCAGCAAATTTCCCCGCGTCCCACGCAGCCGCCGCGCGTCGATGGCTTTCCACGGCGTAGAGGTCGCAAGCCTCCCGGCTGACATCGTAAGCCTTCGCAAGGTTTTCCGCGGTTTCGATCATTCCGGAAATCGCGCCGAACCGCTCCACCGGCTGCGAGCGTTCGCGCCCCCGATCCAGGCGGTCGTAAAGCTGGACGTTTCCGGATCGCGCACCGCCTCTCATCGAGGTCGTATAGTACTCGATATTACTCATGCTCTCGACGCCGCCCGCCAGGACGACGTCCGCGGCGCCGGTCTGCACCATCATGGCGGCGGTGGCGATCGCTTGCAGCCCCCCGCCGCATCGGCGATCGAGCTGCATTCCAGGGACTTCGATCGGCAGGCCAGCGGCCAGGGCCGCCCACCTGCCGACGCAGGGCGTTTCGCTATTGGCGTAGCTCTGAGCGAAGACGACATCCTCGATCTGAGCAGGGTCGACGCCACTGCGCTCGACAACCGCCCGCACGACGGCGGCGCAAAGCGCTTCCACCGGAACGGCGCTGAGCGAGCCCATGAACTTGCCCACGGGCGTCCGGACGGATTGGACTATGGCGGCACGGCGCATGTCGAGGCCCCTCTAGATTGGATCGTAGGAAAAGACGTCAGGCGACGCGGAGAGATCGAGGAACTGATGCCGCAGCGCCGGCAGTCCGCTGCTGATCAGACTATCGGGCGTCCACCCGCCGACGCGGGATACCGAGGCGACCGGCCGGGGCTGGCTGAAGAGCACCACCTCGTCGCCGCGAACGACGAAGAGTTGCCCGTTCACGTCCGAGGTCTTGTCGGAGGCCAAGGCGACCGCGAGCTGTGCGACCTGGTCCGCCCGCATGCCGGCGCGCATCCGCTCGACCCGGCGGGCCGAGGCTTCATCCGTCACAGGAATGGACGCGATCATGCGAGTCCACGCGAACGGAGCGATGGCGTTCGAGCGCACGCCCTTCGCCGCTCCTTCCATGGCCAGGAGGCGTGAGAGGCCCGCGACGCCCATCTTGGCGGCTGCGTAATTGGCCTGGCCGATGTTGCCGATGAGGCCGGAGGTCGAGGTGAAGTGCACGAAGCTTCCGCCGCCTTGATTGCGGAAGTGCTCGACGGCGGCGCGCGACACGTTGAAGGCGCCTCGCAGGTGGACATCGATCACGGCGTCCCAGTCGGCGGGCGCCATCTTATGAAACATGCCGTCGCGCAGAATTCCGGCTGGATTGATGACTGCGTCCAGGCCGCCAAAAGTGGTGAGCGCAAGTTCGACCATGCCTTGCGCGGCGGCGTAATTTGACACGCTGTCGGAATTTGCGACCGCCCTGCCACCGCTTGTTCGAATGTCCTGAGCGGTGAGTTCCGCCGCCGAAGCTGATCCCGGGTCGTCGCCTCGCATCGAGGCGCCGAGGTCGTTGACGACGACGTTGGCGCCCTCGCGCGCGGCGGCCAGGGCGCATTCGCGGCCGATCCCTCCGGCGGCGCCGGTGACCAAGACCGTCTTTCCTTCAAGTACGCCCATCGGGGCCTCCCTACAGTCAATTGCCGCGAAATTTCGCTGGGCGCTTTTCGCCGAACGCCGCCACGCCTTCAGCGTAGTCGGCGCTGAGTCCGAGCGAGCGCTGCAGATCCCGCTCGAGATCGAGTTGGGCGCTCAGCGAGTTGCCCCACGCCGAGCGGATCGCCAGCTTGGATGCGGCCAGGGCGCGCGTTGGCGCGGACGCCAGCTTGGCGACCAGGGCTTCCACTTCCGCGGCGAACTCAGCGTCCGGGACGCATCGCCAAATCAGTCCCAGCGCTTCGGCGTCGGCGGCCGACACCGGTGCGCCGGTCATCGCCATTCCGAGCGCCCGTGCTCCTCCGACCAGGCGGGGCAGCAGCCACGTTCCGCCGGCGTCGGGCACCAGGCCGATGTTCACGAAGGATTGGATGAAGCGTGACGACTGGGTGGCGATCACGAGATCACAGGCCAGGGCGATGTTGGCGCCGGCGCCCGCGGCGACGCCGTTGACGGCGCAAACGACGGGCAGCTCCAGATTGGTCAGCCGACGGATCAAGGGGGCGTAGCGCAGCTCAATGGATTCACCCAGGTCGGGAGGTGGATCGCCGGGCCCGCGCTTGCGCTCGCCTAGATCCTGGCCAGCGCAGAAGCCTCGTCCGGCGCCCGCCAGCAGCAGCACGCGCGCATCGGACGCGCGCTCGACCACGCCAAGGGCGTCCGCCACTTCTTCGTGCATCTTGCTGTCGAAAGCGTTCAGGCGGTCCGGACGGTTGAGAGTCAACCGGGCGACCCCTGCCTCCAGGCTAAAGATGATCGTCTGGTAGGTCATGAATGCACGACTGCTCCTGTAGCGAGGTTGTCGGAGCGGTGCAGGGCTCCGCATCCGTCCAACCGCGTCGCCTGAGCGGGACGCGGGGCGAAGGCCGTGCGGCGAGCGATCCGTAGGAGCGTCTTCTGGGCGACCATTTGGACGCTCATAACGAGCTAGTTTCCATCAGGCCAAGGCATAATGGAGCATCTAGCTATGCTGAAATAGTATGCCTAGTCGGCCCGTGCGGCGATCGGAAGCCACCTCATCGGCTCCGCCAGTTCGCCGACGAGGCGCCCAAGTTCGGACTCCACGGCGGCGATGGCGGCCGTACGCTGCTTTTGCAGCGGGCGTGCGAGCAATAGCGTTCGCGACAGTTGAGGGCGGGAGAGAGGCCAGACCGCGAGGTCCTTACGCGCCACGTGCTCGGCCACGGCGGAGTACGGCAACACCGTGCAGCCCGTGCCGCGGACGACCAGGCCCGTGAGCGCCGACAGCGAGTCGAACTCGATGATCCGAAGGCTGCTAGGGTCAAGTTCGGCCAGAACCTCATCGACGATCAGTCGAAGGCGGTTGGGCCGCGCGGGCAATATCAGGGTCCGTCCGGCGAGCATCTCCGCGGTCGTTGATCCTTCCACCCGGACGTCTGGGTGGGTGACCAAGACGAGGTTTTCGGTCAACAGGGGCGCGGTGAGTACGGGCCCCATGGCCCGATCATCGTAGAGCACCGCAAGATCAAGTTCCCCGGATATCGTGAGGGCGTGCAGCCCGGCGCTGAACCCGTCGATCATGTGCAGCCTAAGCCCAGGGTGGCGTTGGCTGAGCGCGGTGGCCAACGGGGGCAGCAGGGCGCCGGCGATGGAGACGGGAACGCCTAAGGCCACTCGACCGCGTAGCTCCGTCGCGACCGCATGCACGGCGTCTCGGAGACCCTCCATGTCGCGGACGATCCGCCTAGCGTGATCGAGCAGCACCTCTCCGGCGGGAGTCAGGCTGACGCCCCATGCATGACGGATCAGCAGTGGCGCGCGCAGTTCGGCCTCAAGCTGGCGAATTTGTCGTGAGAGGGCCGGCTGGGCGATGCGGATAACCGCCGCGGCTTTCGAGAGGCTTTGCAGTTCGGCGATGCGGATGAAGTTCGAGAGATGGGTGAGGGTCATACCAATTCGGCATATTGGGGCGGTCCAAATGATCTTGGACCGTATGGGCTCGATTGCCTATGCCGATCACGTGAGGTGGCGCGATGATCGAATTTGGTGAGCAGAGTTTTCCTGAGATCCGTGAGGCGGTCCGCAAGCTTTGCGCCGGCTTCCCCGGGGAGTATTGGCGCGAGCTCGATCGCGAACGCGCCTATCCGACTGAGTTCGTACGGGCCCTGACACAGGACGGCTTCCTGTCGGTCCTCATTCCTGAGGAATACGGTGGATCGGGGCTGGGGCTGACGGCGGCGACGGCGGTGCTGGAGGAAATCCATCGTGCTGGCGCGAACGGGGGCGCTTGCCACGCGCAGATGTACACGATGGGCACCGTCCTGAAGCACGGGAGCCCGGCGCAGAAGGCCGAGTACCTTCCGAAAATCGCCTCAGGTGAGCTGCGGCTTCAGGCCTTTGGCGTCACCGAGCCCACCGCCGGCACGGATACGACACGCATTTCGACCTTCGCTAAACGTGTCGGCGAGACCTATGTGGTCAACGGCCAGAAGATTTGGATCAGTCGGGCTGAGCATTCGGACCTCATGGTGCTGCTGGTCCGCACGACGGCGCGGCAGGACGCCGCGCGACCAAGCGACGGCATGAGCGTCCTCCTTGTCGATATGCGCAAGGCGATCGGCAATGGCCTGACCATCAGGCCCATCCGCACCATGCTCAACCACGCCACCACCGAGCTGTTCTTCGACAATTTGGAGGTGCCGGCTGAGAACCTGCTGGGGGAAGAGGGCAAGGGGTTCAAGTACATTCTCGACGGGATGAACGCCGAGCGTATCCTCATCGCCGCGGAGTGCATCGGCGATGGCCGGTTCTTCATCGATCGGGCCAGCGCCTACGCCAAGGAGCGCGAGGTGTTCGGGCGACCGATCGGCGCGAACCAGGGCGTCCAGTTCCCGCTCGCCAGAGCCCACGTGAACGTCACGGCCGCGGCGCTAATGGTGAAGCACGCCGCGGACCTGTTCGAGGCGGGGAAGCCCTGCGGAACCGAGGCCAACATGGCGAAGCTTGTCGCCTCGGAGGCGTCTTGGTTCGCAGCCGACATGGCGCTGCAGACCCATGGAGGCTTCGGCTTCGCCGAGGAATACGACATCGAGCGGAAGTTCCGGGAGGCCAGGCTTTACCAGGTGGCCCCGATTTCCACCAATCTGATCCTCAGCCATGTGGCGACCCATGTTCTTGGCCAGCCGAAGAGCTTCTGAACGATGGAAATCGACATTCAGCATCTGCGCCAGTGGGTGGGCCGGCGGGAGGTGATGGTCGACACGGTCAGCGCCGAGCTGACGCGGAGGTTCGCCGCGACCTTTGAGTTGGAATCTGGATTGGAACCTGGGGCCGCGGCTCCGCAGCTTATCCATTTTTGCCTGGCGCAGCCGGCCAGTCCGACGTCGACCCTGGGCGAAGACGGGCATCCTCAACGGGGCGGGTTCCTGCCGCCCGTACCGCTGCCCCGGCGAATGTGGGCTGGCGGCGTTCTCAATTTCCACGACGACCTTCGGGTCGGCGACGTCGTGACACGGACCTCGATCATCGCCGACGTGTCGGTGAAGAGGGGCAAGTCCGGCGTCCTGTGCTTCGTGGCCGTCGAGCATGTCTTCGAGGTCGGGGGCGTCGTCGTCGTGACGGAAACCCAGAACATCGTCTACCGGGGCGACGCGTCGGGCGAAGCGCCGTCGCAGGCGTTCACGCCGGCGCCTGGCGGTGATCACGTGGAGCGGTTCGACCCGTCGTCACGCCTGTTGTTCCGTTACTCGGCCTTGACCTTCAACGGCCATCGCATCCACTACGATCTGCCCTATGCGACCGCTGTCGAGGGCTATGCGGGACTTGTTGTTCATGGTCCGTTGCAGGCGACCTTGCTCCTGCAGTTCGCAAGCCGGATCCGAGGCGCCAACCCCAAACGCTTCACCTTCGCCGGCAGGTCGCCAATGTTCGCCAACCACCCATCGACCTTGAACGGCGCCGTCGACGGCGAGAGCATGCGTCTGTGGACGGCGCCTGAGGGCGGTCGATTGGGCATGGAAGCCGAGGCGTTCTGGTGACGCCGGGGCTAGGGTTCCGGGCCCCCCTCTTCGTGCCCGCCGATCGGCCCGAGCGCTTCGCCAAGGCCGCCGCGTCCGGAGCCGACGCGGTGATCCTCGACCTGGAAGACGCCGTGGCGCCGAGCGAAAAGGCGAGAGCTCGAGGCGCCCTCGCAGTCGACTTCGCAGACGTGCCTGTCATCGTCCGTGTGAATGCGGCGGGCACGCCCTGGCACAAGGACGACCTGGCGGCGGTGGCGCAGTTGGACGTGGCCGCCGTCATGATCCCGAAGGTCGAGTACACCCACGCCCTGGAGCCGTTCCGTGAGGGTCCGCCGCTGATCATCCTGATAGAGAGCGCGGCGGGGGTCGCTAACGCGCGGACGCTCGCCGCGCAGGTCAAGTCCGGGCTGCTGGCCTTTGGCTCGGTCGACTATGCGGCGGACCTTGGCTGCGCGCACGATCGATGGGCGCTTTTGCACGCGCGATCGGAAATCGTCCTGGCCTCGCGCTTGGGCGGTTTGCCGCCGCCGCTCGACGGCGTCACGCTCGCCGTCGGCGATCCCGCCACGGTCGCGGACGACGCCGACCATGGCCGTAGCCTGGGGTTCGGCGGCAAGCTCTGCATCCATCCATCGCAGGTCGCCCCGACGCTTGGCGCCTATAGGCCAAGCCAAAAGGACCTGGATTGGGCCCGCCGCGTGCTGGAGGCGGGCGAGGGGGTGGCGACCGTGGACGGTCAGATGGTGGACGAACCGGTTCGTCGGCGCGCTCGGCGGATCCTCGACGAGCGGTGAGACGGTCCTGTTCGGACGGGGCCCTGCGTCGCGGCGCAGCCAACGGCTCCTAAGATCGCTAGGCCGTAGCCGCGCGGCCCAGCAACGCCAAGATGTGGTCCGGCGTGAGGGGGATGCGACGCGGGAAATGGCCGATAGCGTCGTGAACGGCGGCGGCCGCCGCCGGCGCGGCCAGGGCGTTCGCGGCTTCGGAACCGCCGCCATAGACACCAGTTTCAGGTCGGTTGATGAGCACCACCTCGATCTCCGGCGTCTCGGCCATGGTCAGGATCGGGTAACCTATCCAGTCCGTCGTCGTCACCGCGCGCTCGTCGAAGCTCACCGCCTCCTTGAGGGCGTGGCTCAGTCCCATGGTCATGCCACCTGCGACCTGTAGTTTCAGTTGATGAGGGTTGATGACGATACCCGGATCGACCGCCGCCACGCATTTTGTGACCTCCACCACGCCGGTCGCGCAGTCGACTAGGATTTCGCACACGCAGGCCCAGTACGTCTCGTTTCGAAAGAGCGCCGACACCCCTCGGCCTCGACGCGTCTTAGCGGCCTGGGCGTCTTTGCGCGGCGCCGGGGAGGGGCGGGATTTCCATCCGGACGCATCCCGGACGGCGGTCAGCACATCGACCATCCGCGGGTTCGTGGTGTGGTCGATACGGAATTGCAAGGCGTCGGCGCCCGCCATGGCGGCGGCCTCGCTGATCGCCAGCTCGCGCGGAAAATTCTGGTGAAACTGTCCCGGCGTCCGCAAGCTGTGATCTCGCAATCCCACGCCGATGGGGGATGTGTCCTGACCGATCTGTCGAGCGCCGTGAGACCGCTCGGCGATCGCCGTGGTGCGCCCATAGACCCACCTGTCCCATAAAGGATTGCTCGTGAGCTGACCGTTTTCCGCAGGCGTCTCGCTGGGCGGCGCAAGAGTGGGCAGCCCCGCGAGAACCGCGCCGATCAGGCGGTTGTCGTTTCTGGCCGGCATGTGGTGGTCGGCTTGGTAGGAGGTCATGCGGCCCACCTCGTCGAGATGGATCTCGATGTCCGAGAATCCGGGCGAGGACTGCGTGGACCACTGCATGTCCTCCGCTCGGGACCACTGCACCCGCACGGGCCGTCGAAGTTCCCGCGACAGGATCGCGGCCTCATCCTCCGCACCCGCATTGCCGCCGTTGGAGCGCCCATAGTGTCCGGGCCCTGTGAACGTGCGAACGACCACCTGCTCGATCGGGATCTCAAGCATCTGGGCGATCTGCCGCCGCAACATCTGGGCGTTCTGGGTGTGGGCGTAGACGGTGGCGAGGTGCGGCTGAACATCGGCCACCGCGACGGTCGGGCCTATGGGCGCGTGTTTCAGGTACGGCATGAAGTAGCTCGCCTTGAGCTTTCGTCCTTGGCCCTCCACGAGGTCGGAGGTCGTGCCTTCTCCCATCATCACGGGTGTCGATTTCCAGTCCAGTTTGCGAAGCGCTTCGTAGAGGTGCGCATCGCCTGGCAGACCCTTCCAGTCGGTCCATGTGGTGGACCCCGAAACCTGTTCGGCCGCCTGGATGGTCTGCCACTCGTCGGGCGAAACCACGGCCACCAGATTGCCCTTCACGACGACCTGGCTTTCCGGGAAGAGCGTCCTGTCGACGGCGGCGGCCTTGATGAGGCTCGAGCCTAATGTCGGCGGTCGGACGATCCGCGCGTGTAGCATGCCCGGCAGACGCACGTCGGTGATCCACTGCGCCTTGGCTGTGACCTTCTCCGTGACCGCGCTGTTAGGTGTAGAGCGCCCAATGATCTTGTATTCACTGGCCGGCTTCGTCGGCGGATTCCCAACGATCTGAAGCCCGCTGGGCCAGTGCTCGGTCACCTGAATCGTCAGCTTCAGGTCGCGTCCCTTCACTAGTTCGCCGTAGCTGATCTGCTGGGCGCCGGCCTGTATGACGCCGTTCGTGACGGTGAGTCGGTCGCGCGGAACACCAAAGTGCTCGGCCGCCAGGTCCAGTATGGCCTGATAGGTGTAAGCGGCCGCCTTCTTGAGGTTGGGTGAACCGCTCTTCAGAAAACCGTAGGAACCTCCGCCATCCGGCGTCCGGTCGGTGTCACCGGTGATCACCGTGGTGATCGCCTCCACGGTGGTGTTCAGTTCTTCGGCCACGATCTGCCGATAGGCGGTGTAGACCGTGCCTTGTCCGAAATCGCTGTTGCCGGTCCTGAGGTGGATCGTGTTGTCCGGTAGGATCTCGATCCAGGATTGCGGCACGCTGGGGTCAACGCCGCGCTCGGCGCCCATGCTGCTCCGGGCAGGCCCGCAGCGAGCAAGCGAGAAGCCGACCACCAAGGCTCCGCCGCCATGCAGGAGCGCCCGGCGGGTTAGGACAGCGTAAGCCTCTTCCCGGTGCGATGTCATCCTTGAGGCTTTCGCATAATGGCGCCTGCGCGCCGGACGGCTTCAATTATGGCGGTGTAGCTGCCGCAGCGGCAAAGGTGAGGTGAGGGGCCCGAGGTTGTGAACGCGGCCTTGATCTCGGCCGTTGTGGGATCGCGGGTCTTCTCGAGGAGTTCGACGGCCTTGATCATCATGCCGCTCTGGCAGAAGCCGCAGAGGGGCGTCTGCTCTTCGATCCAGGCCTGCTGGACGGGGTGCAGATCGGCGTCCTGTGCGGCGGGGGATTGCTGTCGTCGCCAGCGCGCCGGCAGGCCCTCGAGCGTGGTGATGTCGGTGTCCGCGGCGGCGGCCAGCGGAGTCACGCAGGCCCGGATCTCCTCGCCCTCAAGCAGGACGGAGCAGGCGCCGCATTGAGCTAGGCCGCAGCCGAACTGTGGTCCGGTCAAGCCAAGTTCGTTGCGTAGGACGTAAAGCAGCGGGGTGTCGGGAGATGAATGAACCTCCGTCCTCGCGCCATTCAAGATGATGGTGGTCATGGCCTAGATGCAGTCCCAAGACGCCGTCGACAGGCGATGGATGTTACACAGGGCTCCTCGAGCTTCCTCCGAGGTGGGGCGCATGATCCCATGCGTTACTCCCCTGGCCTGGCCGAGCGCCCGGTCCGGTGACGCGCGACGATCACCGCAAGGGGCGACCGCCGCGCTCAATCAGCCGTCGTCGCTTCAGCGGCCGCGATGGGCGGCCGCTGGCCGCGTCAGAACTTGTACTCGATGGAAACGCCGATCTCGCGGGGCGCGGCCGGCGAGGCCTGGATGCCCTGAGCGTTGGGGCTGACGTTCACATAGTAGAGCTGGTCGCCAAGATTGCGCCCCCACAGGGAGAACCTGACCTTGTCGCCGGGCGCCCACCAGGCGGCGGTGGCGTTCAGCAGGGAATAGGCGTCCTCGGCGATGTGGCCCCCAGGGACCCGGTAGTACTTGGTGGTGTAGAAGTAGTTGGAGGTGAGCTCCAGGCGGCCGCCGGCGAGGTCGCGCTCATAGGACGCCCCGATGTTCGTCGTGAACTCCGGGGCGCGGATGATGGGCGTGCCGGACAGGTCCCGGACAATCTGGTCATTGCCCAGTCCACAGCTCGGCCCCGGGCACAGCGACGGATCGAGCGAGCCGGGATAGCCGCGGGGGACGGAGTCGAGGCCGTTGGCGAACTCGGTGTATTCCGCCTTGGGGAGCCAGGCCGCCCCGGCCCGTAGCTGGAAGCCTTGGATCGGCCGCGTCACGATCTCCAGCTCGGCGCCCTCCATGACCGCCTTGCCGGCGTTCCGCAGTATGGCGTTGGGCACGCCGTTGACGGTGTTGGTCTGGGTGACCTGGATGTTGTCGTAGTTGTAGTGGAAGGCCGCGGCCGTCAGGTCGAGCAGACCGCCGATCCGCGATTTGACGCCTACCTCGAAGGCGCTGATTTTCTCCGGCGCCGCCTTGTCCACCCGGGCGGCGTTGGTGGCGTTGTAGGTCCCGGATTTGAAGCCGGTGGAATAGGTCGCGTAGGCGTTGGTGGCATCGTTGAAATGATACTGGGCGGTGACCCGGTAGCTGACATTGCGCCAGGTCGTCTCGTCATGAAGCTGCGGGCGCGCGGGCAACACCGGGGTGTTGCTGAGCTTCTTGGTCTCGCTCGTGTATCGGATCCCGGCGAAGAGCTTCAGTTGGTCGCTGACCGCGTAGCTGCCGTCGGTGAAGCCCGACAGGGCCTGCGTCTTCACGTAGCCGAACACCTGGCTGTTGAGGGTTCCGTTGCCGATCAAGCCGCCCCCCGGGGTGGTGATCGGGCCGTTGACATAGCTCGTGTTTTCCGCGTCGGCGTCGGCGCGGAAGTAGTAGACGCCGGCGATGAAATTGGCCGGTCCCTCGAAATTCGACGTGAACAGGCCTTCTTGGGTGAACCAGATGTTGGAGTCGGCCGAAACCGTCTTGCCTTGGCGCAGGTTCACGCGGTCGGCGTCCAGCATCGAGTGGTTGGAATTCGTCCGGTAGGCGGTGGTGCTCTGGAGGGAATAGGTCGGCAGGTCATAGTCAAGCTGCAGCGAAATCCCGCTCGTGCGGTTGTTCGTGGTGGGCTTGAAGGTGTCGGTGATGGTGTAGGGTCCGGTCGGACCGAGATATCCGGGCGTGTTGCGTGTCGAACTGATGTTGTCGACCGGCGCGATGGAGTAGGGGACGTCGCTTTGATAGCTTCCCTGGTCGGCGATGAGCACGGCCTTGAAGTTGTCGAGCGGCCTCCATGCGAACTTGACCCGTGCGGCGTAGCTGTGGGTCTGCCCCTGCTTGCCCTGGTCCCAGCCAGGGACGATGTTGGTGATGTAGCCCTTGTCGTCATAGAGGTTGCCGCTGAAGCTCACGGCCAGGCTGTCGGTGATCGGCGTGGCCGCGTAGAGCGAGAAGTCCTGGCTCTTCAGCTTGGCGCCGTAGGATGCCGAGGCGTTGAGCTCGCGTTCGGGGCCCGGGTCGCGGGTGAAGATGCGGATGGCGCCGCCGGTCGCGTTGCGCCCGAAGAGCGTGCCTTGCGGGCCCTTCAGCACTTCGACCCGTTCGATGTTCTTCAGGGTGAAGACGTTGCCGGTCGCCGAGGCCATGTAGACGCCGTCGAGGTACATGGCGACGTTCTGCTCCTCCCCAGCGCCGCCGCTGGTGGAGGACACGCCGCGGATCGCCGGCTGGATGAGCTTGCCGTTGGTCACGGTGTTGAGGCCCGGCGCGAGTTGGCTGAGGTCCCTCGTCGTGACGGCGCCGGCGTCCTTGAGCTGCTGAGCGGTCACGGCCGTCACCGCCATGGGCACGTCCATGAGCCGTTCGGAACGGCGCGACGCCGTCACGACCACTTCCTCGATCTGGCCAGGTTCAGCCTGATCGTCGGCGGCCGCCGGCGAGGAAAGCAGCGTCAGAACAACTGCAGTCCCACCCATGAGGGCGAATGCGCTGCTCTTTGAGTGGTGTGAATACTTCATCAACTCCCCCGATTGTTATATTCCCTGACGGGAATTCATTTTTGATACGCTTGGGCGTAGTCTAAAGACCTTGCATGGGCGGCGTCTCGCTCCCAATGCGTAGTTGACATCGGCCCAGGGCGGTCGCGCATTCTCCCGATCTTGTCGTTGGCGAGCTGCATTGCGCCGTCTCCTCGCCGGGCCTCAGCAGGAGCGGTGCGGGCTTAGCCCGGCGGCTGCGCGAAGGGTCGTCGGGTGTGGTGCCGGCCTGTTCAGCGAACCTCCGAACTCACATTCTGCAATGTCGGGCGCCAGCGAGCGCTCCAAGCCGGCCACGCCCCTGATCGTCGCTCCGCGCCGGCACATAGCGCCATGCGTTATTCCCCCCTAGCCGGGAGACCTGAAACGCCCCCCAATCCCCTTCGCCGCGTGGCCCAACGACCCCGGCGCGCCATACCGCGAAGGACTAAATGAACGTAGCGACAAACCCTGCGTCAGCGCTTGCGGCTCAGCCGCCGCTTGATCCTGAAGTGCTCGAGGAGCTTCGCGACAGCGTCGCTCGGGTATTGACCACCGAGTGCGATAGTCGCGCGATCCATGCGTTTATAGACGGCCAGTCCGAGTTGGATCGGGCGCTTTGGCGGCAAGCCGCCGGGCTTGGCTGGCTCGCAGCCGCCCTCCCTGAGATGCATGGCGGGCTTGGGCTGGGAGCGCCCGGACTATCCGTCCTGCATGCGGAGCTTGGCCGGCGCGCGGCGCCTGGCCCTTATATCGCAACGCTCAGTGTCGCGCAGTGGCTGGCCGAGCTTCCGGCCGGGGCGGCCTGCGGAGAGCACATCACATCGATCGCCCAAGGCGAACTCACCGCGGCGATGCCGGTGGCGGTGCTGGGCGCCTGCCCTCTCGACCTCAATAACGGCAAGGTGACGGGGCAGGCCGACCTGCTGGGCGGGGCTGATGCTGGCCTTGCGGTCGTGCCGGTCGGGTCGGGCGGGCTGGTGGCGGGATGGGCGCTCATTCGCCCGGGCGACGCGAACCTGGAGGTCCTCGAGACGTGGGATCGCACCCGCCAGCTCATCCATATCGACTGCGCGGGTGTCGACAGCATCCTGACGCTGCCTGACCCGGACGGCACCGTCGGTCGCCGGCTCTGGGGGCATGCGGCCCGCGCCTTGGCCGCCGACAGTCTCGGCGGCGCGTCCAATATCGCGCATCAGACGGTCGACTACCTGAAGACCCGGATTCAGTTCGATCGCCCTATCGCCTCCTTCCAAGCGATCAAGCATCGCGCCGCAAATCTGGTCGCGAGCATCGCCACACAGGAACATTTGCTTGAGCAGGCGACGGAGTGCGCCGCCGACGCCTCGCCGGACGCCAGCATGTGGGCGGCCTTGGCGAAGGCTGGCGCGACCGAATGCTTCTCGTTCGTCTCCGGCGATTGCATCCAGCTGCACGGCGGCGTGGGGCATACCTGGGAATTCGATCCGCACATCTTCGCTAAGCGGGCGCGACTGAACGAAGCGCTGGTGGGGGACAATCGGGCCATGCGCGACTTCGCCGCAGAGGCCCTTGCCATCGCGACCCGGTCGGGCCGCGTGACGACGGAGCTCGGCGCTTGATTATCGAACACAAGGACAACCTCGCGGCGTTCCGCGCCGCCGTGCGTGAATGGGTGCGCGAAACGGCGCCGCCCGAGAAGGCGCATCTCTGGCGCAACGCTAAGGTCGAAGACCTCGTCGAAATCCAGAAGTGGTGGATGGCGGAGCGCAACAAGGTCGGGCTGGCGACGCCCCATTGGCCGAGCGAGTACGGCGGCGCCGACCTGGGCGTGGAGCACCAGATCATTATCGCCGACGAGTTCGCGCAGGCGAACGCGCCCGGGAGCGAATCCTTCGTGATCGGCTTAAATCACATTCCCGGGACGCTCATTCCGTTCGGCAGTGAGCGCCAGAAGACGAAGTATCTTCCGACGGTGGCGAAGGGCACGATCTGGTGTCAGGGCTTTTCCGAGCCCGGGGCCGGCTCGGACCTGGCGAACCTGAGCACGCGCGCCGTGCGCGACGGTGATCACTACGTGATCAACGGCCAGAAGATCTGGTCTTCCTACTCGATGTTCGCAAGCTACGCGATCTTGCTTGCTCGGACGGACTTTGACGGGGCGACGAAGAAGCAGCGGGGATTGAGCTACTTCGTCCTCGACATGGCGGCCCCGGGGGTCGAGGTCCGGCCGATCCGGAAATCGACGGGCGCGTCCATGTTTGCGGAAATGTTCCTGACGGACGTGCGCATTCCCGTCGAGGATCGCGTAGGGGAGGAAAACCAGGGGTGGACGGTCGCGCAGGCGACGCTCTCGTCTGAGCGGGGGGTGCTTGCGTTCGAGTTTCTCGAGCGAGAACACGCCTTCGTGCGGGAGTTCTACGCTAATGAACTCGCGAACGGGGCCGCCTGGCTGGCCGACGATGAGCTGCGTCGGGACTTCATGCGCCTCTTTGGCGAACTCCAGGCCCTTCGTCGACAGGTGCGCAGGCTCCTGAAGGAGCCGCGACACGCGGGCCAGTGGGCGATGACTCCTTCGCTCGTCAAACTCGCCCGATCAGAGCTTCTTCAGCGTTTTGGCGCGTTGCGCCTGGGTCTGGAAGGCTATCAGAGTCAGATTGTCTTAAGTAACGGGCCTCGCCGGGCTGCTATGTACGACTATCTGGATTCATATGGATCCACCATTGCTGGTGGAAGCAATGAGGTCATGAGGAATCTCATCGCTGAGCGCGGTTTAAATATGCCCCGAATCTAGATATCGAGGCCATCTCGTCCTGCAAATATATATCGTGGCGCAAGCCATTTTTTCCTATTCTTGATCTGCGTCGGAAGACTGTAAGGCAATGGATCTCTCATACTCAGAAGTCTACGAGGAGTATCGGCGGCAGCTGCGCGAATTCCTGGCGGCGAACTGGCCGCTGCCCGAGGACGTGGGATCGCCCAAAGAGCGCGTCGCTGAGTTCCAGCGACGCGCCACGGAGGCTGGATACCTCTTCCGGCATGTGCCGCGGAAATATGGCGGCTCCGAGCAGCCACCGGATTTCCTCAAGGGCGAGATCATCAAGGAAGAGTTCAGGCGCGTCCGCGCGCCGACGGATCCCGCGACCAGTGGCGTGCAGCGGATCATCCCTGTTCTGCTGGAATGGGGCACTGAGGCGCAAAAGGACTTCTTCATCCCTCGGACGATGAGCGGCGAGATCTCCTGGACTCAAGGTTATAGCGAACCGAATGCTGGCAGCGACCTTGCCGCGCTCACGACCCGCGCCGAACTCATAGGCGACCGATGGGTCATTAATGGCCAGAAAATATGGAGTTCGAACGCCTACAAGGCTCAGTACATGAACGCGCTCATACGGACTGAGCAGGCTCCCCGGCACCAGGGGATCTCGTACATGCTGATAGATCTCAATCAACCAGGTGTGGAAATCCGGCGAATCAAGCAGATCACCGGAGAGGCTGAGTTCTGCGAGGTGTTCTTCACCAACGCCGAAGCGCCGGCCGACGCCGCCGTGGGCGGTCGGGGGAACGGCTGGGCGGTGTCCCGAACGACGCTCAGGTATGAGCGATCCGGCTTCCGAAGCGTAGATTGGATGGAGGCCGTGCTCCGTCGGCTCGTAGCGACGGCGAGGGAAACGATCCGTGACGGTCGGCCCGCGATCGAGGACCAAGACCTTCGGCGACAGATCGCCCGGGTGCAGGCGCGGCTCTACGCCATGCGCTACTCCGCCTACAGGGACCTGTCCATGGAAGCGGCCGGAGAGCATTCCGGCGACTATCTACTCACCCAGAAACTGTATCTCACCGATACGATCCAGTTCATCGATCGCCTGACCCGGGACCTCCTGGCCGACGACTACCTGCTGGCGACCCCCGGCAAGGGAAAGGACGGACGGGAAGGGAACATCAAGTGGATCGAGCATTCGTTCCACACGCTGAAGGTCGCCATAGCCGGCGGATCTTCGAACATTCAACGCAACATCATCGGGGAAAGGGTCCTTGGATTGCCGCGCGACCACATTGGGGTCGCGGCGCGTGAGGACGTCGGAGCGAACGGATGAACTTCAAACTGACGGAGGACCAAAAGGCTCTGCAGGACGCGGTTCGTCGCCTGGTGCTCGACGAATCAAGCCGTCAGCAGTTGCGTGGGGTGATCGACGGCAAGGCCTCGTGGGACGAGCCGCTGTGGGAGAAACTCAAGGCGTTCGGCTCGACTGGAATGATCGTGCCGGAGGCCTACGACGGCTCCGGGCTGACGATGGTCGAACTCGCGCTTACAGCCGAAATGCTAGGCTATGCCGGCGCTGCGGTCCCTTTTCTTGGGCATGCCTTGGCCACTGTCGCGGTCATCGCTGGCGGGGACGAGGCCCAAAAAGCCCGCTGGCTGCCGGGGCTCGCATCGGGAGAGACGCTTGCGACGGTGGCGCTCTCCGAGCGCAATGACGCCTGGGACCCGTGCGATTGGCGGCTCGCGCCAGATGGTGCGCATATCACAGGCCGGAAGATCAATGTTCCTCATGGGCAGTTGGCGGACCTGTTCATCGTCGGTCTCGAGGGGGGGCAGTTGGCCGTCGTTGAAACAGGGGGCGGCGTCAGTGTGGAGCCAATGGATGGGCTCGACCTTACCCGGCCGCTCTCGGCGGTCGAGTTCACCCAAGCCGAGGTGACATTGCTTGCGAATGGGGTGGAGGGCGCTACGCGTCTGCGCGATGCTTCGCTCGTCCTCCTGGCGGCGGACGCCTTTGGGGGGGCGAAGCGTATCCTGGAGATGGCTCGCGACTACAGTCTGGTTCGTGAAACCTTCGGCGCCGTTCTGGCGCAACGGCAGGCGGTGAAGCATCAACTCGCCAACATGGAACTCGAGACCGAGCCGACGCGGGGCCTCTACTGGTTCTCCGCCTACACATTCGACAAGTGGGTGGAGCGGTCGAGCCATGCGGCCGCCCTGGCGAAAGCCCATGCGGCTGAAATGTTCATCGCCAGCGCCAGACTGGGCACCGAACTCCATGGCGGCATCGGCTTCACCTGGGACTACGACTCCCAGATCTGGCTGAAGCGGGCGATGTTTGATTTCGCCTGGGGCGGTCGTCCGGACCGCCTCTTCAACCGCGCCGCCGACCTCGCTGGCTGGTGACGCGCGCGAAGCGCCGCCCGCCATTTGGAGGCTCAGTCTCGAGACCTGAGCGACGCTTGTCGCGCTGGCGGCGTACCCATGGGATAGCGGCGCTATGAAAGGACCGCCCAGCTCGGGCCGAACGATCGCCCCGATGAGGCCCGTGTAGCCGGGCCGTGCGCCGACGTCGCTTCGATCGTTCGATCACCTGCGCCAGCTTTGCGCCGCCAGGGCCCTAAGCCCCCGAGCCGCGCCCGGCCGCTTGCAAAGCCGAGAGCGGGTGCTTCGCGGGCGGACCCTACATGCCAAGTGGAGCCTGCGCCGCGAGAAGGACCGAGCGAAACGCCTCGTTCACGAGTTCGGCCGTCCAGGCGGGCTGCGTTAGAACAGGGGACATGACCTGAGGGTGGCTGCAGAGCGAGAGTTCCAACCCATTCATCCGGACAATCTGCCCGTTGACGGCCTTGGACGCGTCAGACAGCAGGTATTCATAGACCGGAACATTCAGAAACGGAGATTCCGGACGGTCTTTTGCGGCGCGGATGCCGTGTGCGGCTCGGAAGGAGCTGGATATGGTCCGCATCTGGGTGTTCGCCCGCGGCGAAATCGCATTAACTCTTACGGAGCGTCCCGCCAGTTCGGCGGCCATCGTATAGGTGAAGGATGCAATGGCCCCCTTGGTGGCGCCATATGCGCTCATTCCCGCAATGCCGGCTTGAGCGGCCGATACAGTGTTGATGATTGATCCGCCTTCGCCCGCTAGCATGTGGCGCAGCGCGTGATGGCTGCACGCTATGGTGCCCAATACGTTGACTTCCCACATCGTGGTGACGTCACGGGCATTTAGCTCTTCCACCATACCCATGCGGAACACGCCGGCGTTGTTGATCAGGCCGGTAATCGTGCCGAATTCTCCAGCGCAGCGCTCAATCAGAGCTTCGGCCGCGAGCCAATCGCTGATGTCTGCGCCGTGGGCGACGGCAATACCGCCGCTGGCGCGGATTTCCGATGCGACTTTGTCCGCCTCAGCCTCGTCAATGTCGTTTACGATCACCCTTGCGCCCCGCGAAGCGGCGCCGATTGCGCAAGCTCGGCCAATCCCCGCGGCGGCTCCAGTAATCACGACGCACTTGTCGCTCAGCTCAATCATTGAATTTCTCCGAGTTTTCTCTCGAACTCCGGCGCCGAGGCGTCGCCGGCGACGCGTGCGTCACCCCCTATGGATCGCGTTATCAAGCCCCGTATTTCCAGTGAGAATCTCGCATGTCCTCAGGGATTTGACGCATGGCGCAAGGGGCAGCTCCCGATCGGATCATGGGAGCCCGATGCGTTGTCCGGGGGCGACGGCGCGCGACGATCACCGCAAGGGCGACCGCCGCGCTCAATCAGCCGTCGTCGCTTCAGCGGCCGCGATGGGCGGTCGCTGGCCGCGTCAGAACTTGTACTCGATGGAAACGCCGATCTCGCGGGGCGCGGCCGGCGAGGCCTGGATGCCCTGAGCGTTGGGGCTGACGTTCACATAGTAGAGCTGGTCGCCAAGATTGCGCCCCCACAGGGAGAACCTGACCTTGTCGCCGGGCGCCCACCAGGCGGCGGTGGCGTTCAGCAGGGAATAGGCGTCCTCGGCGATGTGGCCCCCAGGGACCCGGTAGTACTTGGTGGTGTAGAAGTAGTTGGAGGTGAGCTCCAGGCGGCCGCCGGCGAGGTCGCGCTCATAGGACGCCCCGATGTTCGTCGTGAACTCCGGGGCGCGGATGATGGGCGTGCCGGACAGGTCCCGGACAATCTGGTCATTGCCCAGTCCACAGCTCGGCCCCGGGCACAGCGACGGATCGAGCGAGCCGGGATAGCCGCGGGGGACGGAGTCGAGGCCGTTGGCGAACTCGGTGTATTCCGCCTTGGGGAGCCAGGCCGCCCCGGCCCGTAGCTGGAAGCCTTGGATCGGCCGCGTCACGATCTCCAGCTCGGCGCCCTCCATGACCGCCTTGCCGGCGTTCCGCAGTATGGCGTTGGGCACGCCGTTGACGGTGTTGGTCTGGGTGACCTGGATGTTGTCGTAGTTGTAGTGGAAGGCCGCGGCCGTCAGGTCGAGCAGACCGCCGATCCGCGATTTGACGCCTACCTCGAAGGCGCTGATTTTCTCCGGCGCCGCCTTGTCCACCCGGGCGGCGTTGGTGGCGTTGTAGGTCCCGGATTTGAAGCCGGTGGAATAGGTCGCGTAGGCGTTGGTGGCATCGTTGAAATGATACTGGGCGGTGACCCGGTAGCTGACATTGCGCCAGGTCGTCTCGTCATGAAGCTGCGGGCGCGCGGGCAACACCGGGGTGTTGCTGAGCTTCTTGGTCTCGCTCGTGTATCGGATCCCGGCGAAGAGCTTCAGTTGGTCGCTGACCGCGTAGCTGCCGTCGGTGAAGCCCGACAGGGCCTGCGTCTTCACGTAGCCGAACACCTGGCTGTTGAGGGTTCCGTTGCCGATCAAGCCGCCCCCCGGGGTGGTGATCGGGCCGTTGACATAGCTCGTGTTTTCCGCGTCGGCGTCGGCGCGGAAGTAGTAGACGCCGGCGATGAAATTGGCCGGTCCCTCGAAATTCGACGTGAACAGGCCTTCTTGGGTGAACCAGATGTTGGAGTCGGCCGAAACCGTCTTGCCTTGGCGCAGGTTCACGCGGTCGGCGTCCAGCATCGAGTGGTTGGAATTCGTCCGGTAGGCGGTGGTGCTCTGGAGGGAATAGGTCGGCAGGTCATAGTCAAGCTGCAGCGAAATCCCGCTCGTGCGGTTGTTCGTGGTGGGCTTGAAGGTGTCGGTGATGGTGTAGGGTCCGGTCGGACCGAGATATCCGGGCGTGTTGCGTGTCGAACTGATGTTGTCGACCGGCGCGATGGAGTAGGGGACGTCGCTTTGATAGCTTCCCTGGTCGGCGATGAGCACGGCCTTGAAGTTGTCGAGCGGCCTCCATGCGAACTTGACCCGTGCGGCGTAGCTGTGGGTCTGCCCCTGCTTGCCCTGGTCCCAGCCAGGGACGATGTTGGTGATGTAGCCCTTGTCGTCATAGAGGTTGCCGCTGAAGCTCACGGCCAGGCTGTCGGTGATCGGCGTGGCCGCGTAGAGCGAGAAGTCCTGGCTCTTCAGCTTGGCGCCGTAGGATGCCGAGGCGTTGAGCTCGCGTTCGGGGCCCGGGTCGCGGGTGAAGATGCGGATGGCGCCGCCGGTCGCGTTGCGCCCGAAGAGCGTGCCTTGCGGGCCCTTCAGCACTTCGACCCGTTCGATGTTCTTCAGGGTGAAGACGTTGCCGGTCGCCGAGGCCATGTAGACGCCGTCGAGGTACATGGCGACGTTCTGCTCCTCCCCAGCGCCGCCGCTGGTGGAGGACACGCCGCGGATCGCCGGCTGGATGAGCTTGCCGTTGGTCACGGTGTTGAGGCCCGGCGCGAGTTGGCTGAGGTCCCTCGTCGTGACGGCGCCGGCGTCCTTGAGCTGCTGAGCGGTCACGGCCGTCACCGCCATGGGCACGTCCATGAGCCGTTCGGAACGGCGCGACGCCGTCACGACCACTTCCTCGATCTGGCCAGGTTCAGCCTGATCGTCGGCGGCCGCCGGCGAGGAAAGTAGCGTCAGAACAACTGCAGTTCCACCCATGAGGGCGAATGCGCTGCTCTTTGAGTTGTGTGAATATTTCATGTGTCCCCCCGATTGTTGTATTCCCTGATGGGAATTCATTAGAGTTGGCGGACATAGGGTGTGTTGACCTCTTCGAACCTCCCAATGCGTAGTTGGCATCACCCCAGGGCGGTCGCGCATTCTTGCGACCACGACGTCGTCGAACGGTGTTGCGCAGCGACCTGTCGAGCTATTTTGCGGCCCACTAGCCGTTCGGAGGGCGGGCTGAATTTGAGAGGCGCGCGGGCCGCTTCGCGCCGACGCGCGAGGTGGCGGCCATCGGAGCGGACCGCTCAGGGCGCAAGTGCGGCGGGCTGCAAGACCATAGCCGAGCCTTCCAGGGCGCTGGCCGATGCGGTTCCCCGACCAAGTCTGGTTTGGGGTTTCCCGCCCAGGAAGGGCGCGTGAGCCTCTAAGGGCCTGAGGGCCCTATCGCTACAGCGTCTAGGACTTCGGGGGGGCCGACTGCGGCTGGGCCTCCCCCGCGGCGGACAGCAGAGGATGCAGTCGCGAAAGGGCCAGGCGCAGGAGGATGATGTTGGCCAGGATGAAAGTGGTGACCACGATCGACATAGAGGTTCCAAGACGCAGCTCGTCCTTGAGGACGTAGTCCGTGATCATGCCGACGAAAACCGGTCCAATGGATCCGAACACGGCGAACACCAGCAGGAACAGCGCCACCACCTGGCCCCTGAGATGGTGCGGGGTCAGGATCTGGAGGGCGGGCGCCAGGAACCCCATGAACGTCAGCGTGAGGATCTGCAGTATGCCGTAGACCACCAGGAAGATCTCGGGCGATGGGATCATGAAAATGACGACGACGAACGGAAACGCGCCCAAGGTCAGCCAATGGTAGAGCCGCACGTGAACGTCACGCATGCCGCGATTGTAGAACCAGTCCATCACGCCGCCCTTGAAGATCAAGGCCGCAGCGGTCACCAAGCTAAGGGCGCCCAGCCATGGGCCGGACTGCGTCGGCAACCAACCAAAGTGCCGTTCCATATAGGCGGGGGTCCATGACGTCAGCGCGCCTGATGTGGCGGAGATGCAGCCGAAGCCCAGGCTCAACAGGAGCAGGACCTTGGCGTGCGACCGTACAAAGGTCCACAAACCTCTGTCGTCAACCCGCTCGGCTACCGGCCGCTTCTGGCTTGTCTCGGTCACAGTGAAGATCAAAGGGGCCAGCAGGACGCCCGGCGCGCCGGTCAAGATCAGCACGAGCTGCCAGGTTTCCAACTGGTTGAGCCATGATGTGTCGCGCGTCAGATCGCCCGCGACATGGATCAGATAGGCTCCTAGCCCGAAGGCGATCGCCGTGCCCAGCTTCAGGGACGATTGATAGATGCCGATAGCGAAGGCCAGGCGGTTGCGGGGAAAGTGGTCTGCGAGAAGGGAATATGAGGCCGGAGACAACACGGATTCGCCTGCACCGACCCCGGCCCGGCACAGGAATAGGAGGAGGAAGCCGCCGGCGAGTCCGCTGCCGGCCGCGGAGATCGACCAGATCGTCACGCCGAGATAGAGCACGAGACGGCGCGACACCCGGTCGGCCACCCATCCGGCGGGCAAGCCGAAAAGTGAGAAAGACAGGTAAAACGCCGGACCCAGGATCAGGCTCATCTGGGTGTCGCTCAGGCCTAGATCGGCCTTTATCTGCTCCACGAGCAAAGTGATGATCTGACGGTCTACGATCGACATCGCATAGAACATCATCGCCACGATCAGCACCCACCAGGCCATGGGCGGGACGCGAGATGCGGGGATGGTGGTCGGCGGCGACTCTTCGGAGGTGCCTGTGACTGACGCCATTGCTGCTCTCTGATCTCTTCTCTTGGCCCCATCCGATACGGGGCATGTGCCGGCTAGCTCTGCGGTTGGTCGCGCCGGCCGCGCGCATGGTCGTCATGGCGCGGCCCCCGCCGGTCGCCGTCAGTTGGGGAGGCGCCTCGCCCCTTCGTCATTTCGACCTCCCGCTGCTTCGGCCACGGCCAGAGCCTGAAGGCTAGGGGCCATCGTATGGTCCGTGTAGGGGGAGGTCGTCTTGAAGTCGGGGGAAATCGTCATGGGCGCGCCAGCCGAACGATACGCGGTCCGATCGCACCAGACCCGGGCCCGGCGTCGCCGGGGACATTCGCATCTTCGAGCAGGCAGGTGACATCAGCCCTCAACCCCGGCCTATTAAGGTTCAGGCATTCGCGCGCAGACGGCGCGCGGCCTCCGTCATTAGCTGCGCTCCTCTGCCGATGAGATCGGAGTCGGGTTGGGGTAGGACCATCGGACCAGCCTCCCGCGACGGCAAGAGCACGGTGGCCTTCGCTACGATCGTCACTTCCTGACGCTGGTTCGTGCCGCGGACATCGATATCGACGATACGGTCGTTCCCTTCGATTCGCTTGTCCGCCACGCGCCCGCTCATCACGGTGGTGTCGCCGTGGAAATTGAACATCCTGACTTCGCTCTCAAGGGCGCTGATCCACGCGTCGTCGCCCATCCAGTTCGTCACCAAGTGGGCCGACCAGTTAGTGCGCATCTGGCCATAGTCATAGGGGGCGGGCAGGCCAAGGTCCTGGGCGCGGTCGGCGTCCCAGTGAACGCGCATCATCGAACTGGGGACGCCGTATCGGTCCTCAGAATAGAAGTTGGGCATCTTCTTGCGCATCTTCCAGCCGTAGCGAAGCGGCCCGCCGCCATAGGTCGAGCCAAGGCCCCAGCCCATATGGGTGCAGATGACCTCGACCAAGCCGAACGGACCCTTGACGACGGGCACGAGCTCGTCGCCCACGCAGACATCCTCCCACCAGCGGGGCTCAGCGCCTCGTCTCTGTTCGGCCGCGTAGAGGCGGTCGATTTCGGCCATTTCCTCCTTGTTGTAGACGTGACGCGAGAGGTGGGCGTGCTTGCCCACTTCCTTGGAGCCGCCACGCTCAGCGTTCACGAAGCTCTCGTAGCGGACCGCGACGGGCTCACCGTTCCTGTTGACGTACAGATGGCGATAGCGCTCGAGCACCGTGCGACGGCCTGAGAACGACGAGCTCTCCTTTACCTGAACATCGTCCACGGAGAGGTCGTGATAGAGTTGGTCGCCGGGGCGCATCGGCTTGAAGAGCCGCCAACGTGCGCCGACATTATACCGCCCGACCCCCCGGTAGAGCCCTTTGAACAACGACTTCAGCTCCGGCGTGTAGGGCGGGGTCTCGTTGACGCCGGTGCTCGAGCCGAACAGCGGAGGGGCGATCTGTCCGCGCCAGCGGGTAGTCGCCCCATAGTCGGGCTCGTGCCACAGCGGGTTGTCATCGCCCACCATCCCGAAGGCATAGTGACGAATGACGTCCTCCGAAACCTGACGATTGAACGGGTGTTCGTGCACGAACTGCGAGATGCCGATCTGCTGGCGCTGACGGTCGATGTCGGCGTCGGTGATCTTCGCCCCAATGGCCTTCGGCTCGGTCTGTTCTTCAATGTCCGACACGTTTACCTCCACAATGATCGGCGCCTGCTGAGGAGCGCCTTGCAACACGATCGTCCGGCATTGGCGGACCGGGCGTCAGCCGAGTGCGATGTCCAGGACCTCTGATCGAATGACCTTCATCGAGGCGGTGCGAGGCAGGCGCTGGATGAACTTGAAGGCGACCGGGACCTGGTAGGGCGTGAGGTGCTCGCGGGCGAATGCTCTAAGGCCCGCCTCGTCGGGCGCCGCGGCGTCGGGACGCGTTTCTATGACCGCGACCGGGACCTGGCCGAGGCGCTGGTCGGGGATTCCCACCACGGCGGCGTCCTGGACGTCGGGGTGCTGGCGAAGAACGCTCACGACCTCGTCGGGCAAGATTTTGAACCCGCCCCGGACGATCGCATCGTCGGCGCGGCCGCGAATGTAGAGGAAACCATCCCGGTCGACGCTCGCCAGGTCGTTCGTCGAAATCCAGTCAACCCCTTTGCGCGGGACTCTCACCTCGAGAAGACCGGTGCGCCCATCGTCGATCAGGGCGCCTGTCTCGGCGTCGCGCACCCTGATTTCGGCGCCGGCTACGACTCGGCCCACGCTTCCGCGCTTGCTTGCGGCGTGAAGGCGGTGGTCTTCCAGCGACCAGCTGGTGACGCCGCCGAACTCGGTCGCCCCATAGTCCACGAGGATCGGGACGCCGTACTTGTGTTCGAATTTCGCCTGCAGCTGGACGTCTAGCGGCGCGGTGCCCGAGCGGATCGCCACGAGGCTCGCGAGGTCTTCCGGCGGCACTTGAGCGTCCCAGATCATTTTGATCGCGGTCGGCACCAGCGAAATGACCTTGGGCCGGTGTTCGCGAATGGCGTCCACGGTGTCGGAGACCGTGAATTTTTCCTGCAGGAGGATGGGTCTGGCGGAATAGAGCGCCAGCAGGACGGCGAAAGAGCCGGAATGAGCTAGGGATCGGAAAACGACGGCGGGCGAACGCTTGAGAGTCAGCGCCGTTTGCGCCGCCCCGGCCTCCCTGCGTTCCCCAGCTCTGAGCGCGTTGATGAGGGCGGTCGCCGATTGAGGCGAGCGTTTCGGTGGGCCTGTTGTTCCGCTGCTCAGGCGTTCGATGACCACGTCGCGCATCGGTTCGCGGTGCGGCCCGGCGCCTATGGCGCCGAGCCCGGGATGGGGGGGAGCGGTGGTGACGGCGGCGCCCCATGTCACGACCATGCCGGCGCTCCCGACGGCGGCGGCGGCGGCCGCGACGCCTGGAATCTTCCAGAATCCCGGATCACCTACGATGACCGGGAACCGCTGCCGGATGATCTCATCACATAGAATCTTTGGGGCCATGTGGGGGTTGATCACGGCCGTGCAGCTCTCCGAGAGGACGAGGCCGATGAGAGACACGACCGCGGAGGGCGAATTGTGGGCAGCCCAGCCGATCACGTCGTGGGGGGCGGCGCCGAGCTCAGCCAAGGCTTGAGCGACGACCTCGGCCCCCTGCGCGAGTTCGCCCCATGTGCGCCGCTTCCCCTCGAACTCCAGCGCCCAGGCCGCGCTGTCCAGAGCAAGGACTTCGCGGAACCGCTCGATCAATCGCGTCATCACCTTGAATTGCTCTCCATCGGAGTTCGACGACCCCAACCGTCGCCAGCAGTCGCCAGCGACGCGTGCGCCACCTCCAAGGGATCGCGTTTTCAAACCCCGGACTTCCAATGAGAATCTCGCATGTCGTCAGGGATTTGACGCATGGCCCGGGGTGCAGCAGGCGCCTAGACCACGTGGCCCCAGGGAGCGAGACTAGCGAAAAGCAAGCAAAAGCAACCTGAAGCGGCGGCGGAGAGATGGACATGTACGGGGACTTTCAGGGGCTGGCGGTGGAGCGACGCGGCGCGACAGCCTGGGTTCATCTCGGAGAAACGCATCTGAACCCCGAACTCGCGGAGGTTTTCCGCCGTCTCAATACGGACCCCGAAGTCAGGTCGGTGGTCCTGACCGGCGCGGAGGAGCGGGCGTTCTGCGTCGGCGGCGGCGGCGCGGGCGCGCCGCGCGACGAGGCTGGACGCAACGCCTACTGGTTCCGGGGCATGGCGGGCGCGCGGGAGGTCATCCTCAGCCTGCTTGACTGCGACAAGCCGATCATCGCTCGGATCAACGGGCACGCCGTCGGCAAGGGCTGCTCGATCGCGCTGTGTTGCGATATCACCGTGATGGTCACGGAGGCTAAGATCGGCGACACGCACGTGAAGGTGGGGTTGGCGTGTGGTGACGGCGGTTCTCTCCTGTGGCCGAACCTGGTGGGGCCGATGCTTTCGAAGCGCTATCTGCTCACCGGCGACCTGTTGACGGGGCAGGAGGCCGCCGCTGTCGGCCTCGTCACCGAGGCGGTGTCTCGCGGAGACCTGGACAAGCGCATTGATTTCTGGCGGCAGCGACTGGAGCAGGGCTCGCCAGCGGCGGTGGCCCTGACCAAGCGCGCCTTGAACTCGGCCTTGCGCCAGCAGGCGATAGCCCACATGGATCTCTCACTGGGGCTTGAGACGCTGAGCTTCCTGACCGAGGACCATCGCGAAGGGGCGGCCGCGCTTTCCGAGAAGCGTCGGGCTGAATTCATCGGCCGCTGAGCGACGGAGCCGGGACGTCGACGCCGATCGTGATGATGGAGCTTCGGTTCGTGCCGCCGGCACTCGGCCAGCAACCACTGGCGCATGCCTGCCAGCCGGGGCGCGAAAGGAGCGTCCCGGCGCCGCCGCGTCACTGCGAGAGGTCGTCTCGTTGTGAAGTGTCGGCCGCCTGCGTTACGATCGTCGCAGTTCACCAGAAGGGCTGTGCAATGAGGTTGGATCTGGAGCGCGTGCTGCGATTCGTAGTCGTGGCCCGGGAACTCTCGTTCACACGGGCGGCGGCGCGCTTGCGGATCGACCAGCCCTGGCTCTCGCGTCAAATGATGCAGCTAGAAGGGCAGTTGGGGTTCGCACTCTTCAAGCGCGAGGGCGGTCGCATTCTTCTGACGCCGGATGGGGAGGAGTTTTTAGGCTACGCCGAGCGCCTGACCGAGGTGGCCGAAGAGACCTGCCAGAAGGCGGAGGAGATGCAACGCCGCCACAAGTCGGATTTGCGGATCGGCGTGGCTTATTTCACCTACTGGTTTCCACGGCGGACGGCCTTGCTCGAGCGGTTCAAGGAGATCCGGCCCGGAGTGAACCTAGAGGTCACCATGGCGGAGCTCTCCGACGGGGTGTTGGGGCTGGTCCGGAACTCCACTGTGGACGTCGGTCTGCTCGTAGGCCCCGTCGATGAACCTGACATGGAGCAGATTCGCATCGAGTGCGGCCACACGACGCTTTCCATTCCCGAGGAAGATCCTCTGGCGCATGCCGCCTCGGTGGCGCTTTCTGATCTTCGGGGGCGCAGGGTTGCGGTCGGGACGCCGGTGAACCCCGCGCGACACGCCATCACCTATGGTTGGGTGGATAAAGTCGGCGCCGAGGCGGTGGTGATCCTGGAAGGACGTCGTTTCATGGCTGACGTCGCCGAGCGCGAACGGTTGATTCTCCTCAATCTCGCGTCCGAGGAAAAGGTCCCGTCCAGTTTCGTCAGACGCCCCATTCGGGGGCCCAAGCCACGCGCCGACCTCTATCTCGTCCGCCGCAAGGGGGTGACGTCCTCGGCTGTCGATAGGTTCTGGCGATTGGGCGAGGAGATAGGAAGAAAGCGCGCGCCCGTGGAGGCGGGTTAGCCTCGTCTCATCGGCGCTCGCCGAACCCTGGGGGCTGGGGCTGCCATCTTCGCGGGCGTCCTGCGGCGGGTCCTAGTTGGATGTCTTCTCGAGCCAAGCGCCCGGCCGACGCCGCAACCGGCTGGCTGCCGTCGTGGTGGTTCGCCCTTCAGCGTCACCTAGGGGATTTCACACTCAAGCGAGGAGAGTCACGCATGGGTGCAGGTGTGATTGAGCCATGAAACCCACGCGGCAACCCACTAAGCTCGCGGGTGCAACCGCGCCCGTCGAACCAGGATTGGTCGGCGGCGATGAGCACAGCACACATCCAGTCGACGTGGGATCAAAGTGACGAAGGGCCTCTCTCTTATGGATATACGCCATTCCCCTCAGGATCCGACCGTGTCCAGAGAGAATGCCCTGAAGCGGATTCGGCAGGACCGTGAACACCTCCGGCGGCGCTGGTACGAGGAAGGATTCTACGGGACGAAAACGATAGGCGATGTGCTCCGGGAGGGCGCGGCCGCCTTTCCGCACGCCAAGCGTTCCTTCTATTCAAGTGAGAGGCCAGAACGCGAATTTACGCTGCAAGAAGGCTACTTGCTAAGTAGCGGCTATGCCGCCCGTTTGCAGAAGCTCGGCGTCGGGCCCGGTGATGTGGTGGCCGTCCAGATGCCCAACTGGTGGGAGACGGTGATGCTCAGCCAGGCGGTCATCCTCGCTGGAGCGACCCTGCTGCCGATTATCCCGATCTACGGCGCGGGCGACCTGCAATACATCCTGACCGCCTCTCGGGCTAAGATGCTGATCGTTCCTCGGCGGATGCACAACATCGACTTCCTGGAGCGCCTGGAGGCCCTGGGCTCTCTGCCGGATTTGGAGCACGTTTTGGTGGTGGGCGACGAGGCCCCTCGTCAAGCGCTCACCTGGGAGCAGTTCCTCAGCATTCAAGCCGAGGACTTCGTGGCGCCGGCGATCACGTCGGATGACACCTGCTTGTTGATGTTCACCTCCGGGACGACCTCAAAGCCGAAGGGTGTGCGGCACACACATAACACCCTGATCGCGGAGACCGGGACCTTCCCGCTTTATCGTCCGGTAGACCAAGAAAACCCTGTGTTCCTTTCGGCCGGACCGTTTGGCCATATCGGCAGCGCCTTGGAACTGATCAGGGGCTCGTTGACCGGGGGCAGCAATATCACCCGGGATCGCTGGGAGGCCCAGGCCTGTCTGGATCTGATCAGCCGCCTGAAGCCCTGCACCAGCAACGGCGTTCCGTTTTTCATGCTGACCCTCTTTGACCTCGTGGACAAAGGACTTGGGGACATCAGCAGTCTCAAATACTTCACGATGGGCGGCACCTCCATCAATCCATCACAAATCCTGCGGCTCGCGGAGGCAGGCATCACGGGCCTGCGCACCTACGGGTCCACTGAACTGCCGACTATCTCTTCTGGCCGGAAGGATGACCCCCTGGAAAAGAGGGCCTACACGGACGGGCGTCTCCTGCCAGGGGTGGAGATCCGCATCGTGGACGACGACGACCAGGATGTCGGAGAGGGCGAGTCCGGTGAACTGCTCGCGCGTGGGCCCGATCTCTTCGTGGGGTATTTGGATGAGGCGCTGGATCTCGATGCGTTCCTGCCGGGCGGATGGTTCCGGACCGGCGACATCGTTTCACGGGACGCCGACGGCTATCTCAGCGTCGTCGATCGTAAGAAGGACGTGATTATTCGGGGAGGCGAGAACCTGTCTTCAAAGGAGATCGAAGACGCCCTCTGCAGCCATCCGGCCATCGCCGAGTCGGCTGCAGTCGCCATGCCCGACCCGCTCTACGGCGAAAAGGTGTGCGCGTTTGTCGTGCTGCGGCCTGGCCATCAAGTGTCCCTCGATGCGGTGCGGGTGCATTTCGGTCAACTCGGTCTCGCCAAGCAAAAGACGCCGGAGCGTCTTGAGATCGTGACCGATTTCCCCCGAACGCCCCGCGGGAAGGTGAAGAAGATCGAGTTGCGGGAGCAGTTGAAGGCTCAAGTATGATCTTGAGGATGTCCGCCGCCGACGGGCAGGGCAAGATCGCGAAAATTGCGGCCAGTCATCGTCAGGTCGGAGTTTCGATGGTCTTGCGAGCCCAATGCTTCGGCCGTGATCAATACGCCTGACGAGGCAGCTTCAGAAAAGACGTAGGGATGGAAAACGCATGATCAACACCCGCATCACTGAGATGTTCGGCGTCGAGACGCCGCTAATCATGGGCGGCATGACCGGGGTGGGCTATGCGCCGCTGGTGGCCGCCGTGGCCAACGCTGGGGCGCTCGGCTTCATCACTGCGCACCACTCGCCGACCGCCGAAGCGCTGTGGGACGAGATCAAGCGCTGTAAGGAACTGACCGACAAGCCGTTCGGGATCAACCTGACCCTGCTGCCGTCGCTCAACCCGATCCCCTATGACGAGTACCGGCACGCGATCATCGAGTCCGGCATCAAGATCGTCGAGACTGCCGGCCGTAACCCCACCGATCACCTGCCGGCCTTCAAGGAGGCGGGCGTAAAGGTGATTCACAAGTGCACCTCGGTCCGTCACGCGGTCACCGCCGCCAAGCACGGCGTCGACGTGATCTCGATCGACGGCTTCGAGTGCGCCGGTCACCCTGGCGAGGACGACGTCGGGCTGGTGGTGTTGCTGCCGGCGACGGTCGATGCGGTCGATATTCCGGTCATCGCCTCTGGCGGCATGGCCGACGGCCGCAGCCTGGTAGCGGCCCTGGCGCTGGGCGCCGAGGGCGTCAACATGGGCACCCGCTTCATGGCGACGCAGGAGTGCGCCATCCACGAGAACGTAAAGAAGAAGATCGTCGAGAACACCGAGCGCGACACGCTGCTGACCAACCGCACGCTGCGCAACACCAGCCGGGTGGCGCGCAACGCGGTGTCCGAGGAGGTCGTGCGCATCCAGCAGGACCCGACCAAGACCATCGAGGACGTGCGCCACCTGGTCGCCGGCGTCCGCGGCCGGACCAACGTCATGGGCAAGGGCGACACCGACGACGGCATCTGGACCGTCGGCCAGAGCCAGGGCCTGATCCACGACATCCCGACCGTCGCCGAACTGGTGCGCAACATCATGCGCCAGGCCGAGAGCTGTCTGTTCCGTGGCGCGCGGCGTGTGACGGTTTCGGAAAGTGAGATCGCCTAAGTAGCGGACCGATGCCTTGAGGCTCCCAACGCGGTTCCGGGTACGCACTCAACGGTTAGCGCCGTCCTGCCGGGGGGCTTCGCGGCGGCCTTCGTGAAGCTGCGCTTCTGCGCCACCACGACGAAGGCGGCCAGGTCATCGAAGTTGGCGTTCGGCACTCATTGTTCCAAGCAATAGGACTATGCCCAGCGATGTAACGGCGGCAGAGGTCGCCGACTGCAGCAAAAACGTCATCGATGCGTCGGCAAAAACGTCATCGAGGCGTGAAATGGCAGAGCTTCTGACAACAGTCGGCGCCGCGGACCTCGGGTCCTTGCGGCGCCTTTGTTCTAAAGGAAGCCTGAATGCTGCAAAAGTCCGCTGCCGCCCTGGCGGTCGCCGCCTGCTTCTCGGTCGCCACGCAGGCCCACGCGGCGGATGCGCCGGCCACGGAGGCGGACGGCGCCGAAGTCGAGGCGGTCATCATCGTCGGCGTCGGCGCGACCCGCTCGGTCTCGACCCTGGCGCCGTCGAACCTCGATCTGTACCCGCCGGGGACCAGCGTGCAGAAGGTGCTGAACTTCCTGCCGGGCGTGAGCGCGCAGTCGATCGACGCGCTGGGCGTCAACGAACAGTCGCTGTCCCTCCAGGTGCGCGGCTTCAACACCACCCACCTCGGCTACACGCTCGACGGCGCGCCGCTCGGCGACGGCGCCTACAACAACTACAACGGCCTCACCATCAGCCGCGCGCTGATCTCCGAGAACCTCGGTCGCGCCGACCTGGCGACCGGCATCGCCGGCCTGGGCATCGCCTCGACCAGCAACCTCGGCGGCGCGCTGACCTATGTGTCCAGCGACCCGCACAAGGAGATGGGGCTGGCGGTCAGCCAGACCATCGGCAGCGAGAACACCGCGCGCACCTTCCTGCGCTTCGACACCGGCGAGCACCGCGGCTTCTCGGCCTATCTGTCGGGCCAGTACAGCGAGCAGGACTTGTTCGTGGACCAGGGCGCCTGGAACAAGTCCACCGGCAAGCAGTTCAACGGCAAGCTGCAGTATGCGTTCGACCGCGGCGTGCTGACCGCGTTTGCGGACATTTCGCGCACCAACCAGGCCGACGACACTTATCTCTCGAAGGACATGCTGGGCCGCCTGGGCTGGGACTGGGGCGGCTATGCGCCGAACTGGCAGGCCTATCTCGACCGCGCCTATTGCTCGGTGACCGCGCCGACCGCGCCGACCAAGTGCGTCGACTCCACGCCGCCGGAAAAGCGCTCCGACGTGACCTTCACCAACGGTCAGATCCTGCGCAACGACGAGCTGTACTACATCGCCGGGGACTACGACCTCACCGAGTCCCTCCACCTGCGCGCCCAGGTGTACAAGCACACCGACAAGGGCGCCGGGAACAACTGGATCACCGGCTGGTCGACCCAGGGCACTCCGTCCACCGCCGACGACCTGCCGGTCCAGATCCGCGACACGCGCTACACCATCGACCGCAGCGGCGTGCTGGGAAGCCTGGCCTGGGACGTCGGCGTCAACCGCATCGAGACGGGCTTCTGGCTGGAGGACAACACCAGCAGCGCCGTGCGCTACATCTGGACCAACGTCACCGAGCCGTTCAGCCTGGCGCAGTTCCTGAAGGGCCAGCCGGACCTGGCCCAGTGGGCGCAGGCGACCGACTGGACCACGCGGCAGTTCTACATCCAGGACACGGTGAGCCTGTTCGACGACGCCCTGAGCATCGAGTTCGGCTTCAAGAGCACCTATGCGAAGTCCGACGCCCAGGCCATCCGCGGCATCGCCAAGGCGCCGCCGCCGGCGTCCAGCCAGTTCGCCAGCGGCGTGCTGACCGCCAAGGACAACTTCCTGCCGCAGGCGGGCGTGCGCTGGCGGTTCGCGCCCGGCCACGAGGTGTTCGCGAGCTACGCCGAGAACATGGCCATGTTCCAGGGCGGCTTCAAACTCGGCCCGCAATCGGTGTCGCAGGCCGTCTGGGACGCGCAGGGCCGGTACCTGAAGCCCGAGACCTCCAAGAGCTTCGAAGGCGGCTACCGCTATGTGAGCGGCCCGCTGCAGGTCTCGCTGGCCCTCTACGAGGTGGATTTCAACGACCGCCTGCTGCAGTACAACCCCTGCCCGACGAACCAGCAGCAGAACCCGGGCTGCGGCAACTCCTTCCACAACGCCGGCAGCGTCACCAGCAAGGGCGCCGAGCTTGGGGTGCTGTGGCGGCCGCTGCCGTGGCTGAACTGGTACAACTCGGCCTCGTACAACAAGTCCACCTATGACGAGGACCTCAACTGGTGCACGGCCACCTGCGTGGTCAAGGCCACCGCCGGCAAGCAGCAGGTGGATACGCCCAAGCAGATGGCCGCCAGCGTGCTGACCCTGACGCACGGCGGCTTCTCGGCCTCGCTGCAGGGCAAGTACACCGGCCGCCGCTACTACACCTACACCAACGACCAGAGCTTCGGCGGCTACACCACCTTCGACCTCGGCCTCGGCTACCGCTTCGACGGTATCGGCGTCATGAAAGGCGCCAAGCTGGCGCTGAACGTCACCAACCTGACCGACAAGCGCTACGCCTCGAACTTCGACAGCAGCGTGTTCGCGCCGGACGACGCGGCGGGCTCCATCCTGGTGTTCCACTCGTCGGCGCCGCGGCAGATCTTCGGTACGCTCAGCATTGACTTCTAAGCGTCTCCTCGCCGCCCTGACCCTGTTGTGGCTCTTCCCCGCCCTGGCCGGCGCGGAAGAGCCCGTCACCCGGCCGCATCTGGATCAGACCGCGCCCCCGCACAGCGTCTCGCTGCACGACCAGACCTTCGTCAGCCACGGCCTGGTCGGGGCCGGCCGGCTGCCGGCGGACACGGTCGATTTCCTCGGCGACACGCTCGGTTCCTTCTCGTCGCTGCAGGTCGCGCCCGGCAGTTGGAAGCGCGTCGGCGATCACTATGAAGGCGTCCTCTGGACGCTGCCGGACCGCGGCCGCAACGATCCCGGCGCCAATCTCTTCTTCGACTATCGCGCCCGGCTCGAGCGCCTGCGCGTCCGCTTCTGGCCCGGCGATGGACGGCTGGACCTCGTTCCCGACGGCGGGCTCGAGCTGCGCGACTTCCGCGGCCGGCCGTTCACGGGCGCCGATCCGGGCGAAGGGACCTTGACGCAGCGCGGCCTGGTGCTGCCCGCGCCCGCCAGCGGGGTCGGCGCCGGCAAGGTGTCGCTCGACGCCGAGGGGCTGCAGTTCACGCGCGACGGCGGCTTCTATGTCAGCGATGAATACACCGCGAACGTCTACTACTTCGATCGCCGCGGGCGTTTGCGCGGGGTGATAAGCCCGCCCCCGGCGGTCGCGCCGCGCAGTGAGGGGCGGCCCGACTTCCGCTCGCTGCAGACGCCAAAGACCGGTCGGCGCAACAACCAGGGACCGGAGGGCGTGTCGCTGTCGCCCGACGGCCGCACCCTGTTCGTGGCGCTGCAGAGCGCGCTGATCCAGGACAGCGCCGCCGGCGACGCCGCCGGTCGCGTCAACACCCGCGTTCTGGTCTACGACGTCAGCCGCACCCCCACGCCGGCGCAGCCCGTCGCGCACTATGTGATGCGGCTGCCGGCCTACACCGCCGACGGCCAGGGCGGCCCCCCCGATCGCACCGCCGCGCAGAGCGAGATCCGCGCGCTGGACGACCACCGGTTCCTGATGCTCTCACGCGACGGCGCGGGACGCGGGGCGGCCAGCGGGGCGCCCGTCGTCTACAAGAGCATCCTGCTGGTCGACGTCGCGGGCGCGACCAACCTCGCGGGCACGCCATACGAGACCGGCGCCGCATCGCTGCTCCAGGATCCGGCCAGCCCGGCCCTGCGGCCCGGCATCGTCCCGGTCCAGCAGGTCGAACTGGTGAACATGCTGAGTCCCGACCAGCTCGCGCGCTTCGGGCTCAGCGTCGAGGCGCTGTCGGAGAAGTGGGAGGCGATGGATCTCGTCCCGGTGCTGGAGCCGGATCGTTCGGCCGACTACTTCCTGCTCGTCGGCAACGACAACGACTTCATCGCGCGCCGCTGCGTGATGTCCGGCCAGTCCTGCGACTCCGACATCGACAACGACAACTGGGTCCTGGTCTACCGCGTGAGCCTGCCGGCCCCGTTGCGATAGGCCGGCGCCGGGCTTGCGCGGGCATGGGGAGGCTTCCCATCTAAGGGCGAAGGAGTTCGTCATGGATGTTGCGCCGGCCGCCCTTGGATACCTGCTCGTCCTGCTTGGCGTGGGCGTGGTCTCGTTCGTCGTCGGACTGCGGCTGGGCGCGCGGGCGCAGGCCCTTCCGCCGCTGTCCGAAGACGAGCAGGTCGCGGCCGCGTTCGGCGTTCTGAAGCGGCGCTTCGAGAAGGAGGCCCTGGCAGAAATGCAGGCTTCGGGCGCGCCGCTCTGGTCGCCCGATCCCGCCCGCGTCGCCGAACTCAGCTATGGCGCGCGCCTTGATGGGCCCGTGCTTGTGGGACGCAACACCAAGGCCGGCGGCCGCTCCCCCGACCAGGACTAGCCGGCCGGCTAGCCGTTCCGATCCGCGATCGCCTCGCCGCCCTGTTCCTCCTCCAGGAACGCGGCGTTGTCGGCATTGGCCGAGAGCCTGACCTGATTGCCTTCGACGCCGGCGACCAGGCCGCCGGAGAGAAAGTGATGGTGGTCGCCGTGGGAGCCGCTGTCCGCCCGGGTCAGCTTGATCCGGTCGCCCTCGACCTTGTCGACCGTGCCGAGGTGGACGCCGTCGGCGCCGATGACTTCCATATGTTCCTTGATCGCCGAGAGGTCGGCCATGGCTCGCGCTCCTTCAGGATATCTGGCTGAGGGTGAACGGAGCGGACGGCGCGATGTTCCGAGCTCACGGAACGGGACGCTCGCCGCCGCCCTGCGGCGTCGGCCAGAGCCGCAGGATTTGGCCGAACAGGTCGCGCAGCAGCAGCAGGCTCTCCTGATTGAGGCGCGCGACGCGGTCTTCGGCGGCCGGCGCCGGGGAGGCGGTGTGTCCTGCTGGCCCGCGGGTGACCAGCCCGCGGGCTTCCAGCCTGGCCAGCCGGCGGCGGACGCTGGCCGTCGGCTGCTGGATCGAGCGCGCCAGGGGCAGGGTCTGGACGTACCTGCGCGGCTCCGCATCGTCGGCGGCGCCGGTCGCCTCGACGAGGGCGAGATAGGTGATCGTCTCGTCATAGCCGCCGGTGAGCTCGGTCACCCGCGAGCCGAAATCGATGCCGAACGCGCTGGCGCGGCGCGAGACCAGGCGCCAGGGAAGCGGATCGGGGCCGGCGAACCTGTCCAGGGCGGGCCAGTCCATGTCGGGCGCGCCCGCATGCAGGTCGCGCAACAGCGTCCGGACCGCCTTGAAGTTGGCCTCCGACCCGTTCCGGTACTCGGCCCGGGCGAGGTGCGGCGCATGGATTCCAGCCGGGGTGCGCACGCACAGCCCGGCGCCGACGAGGCGCTCGACGCGGCGCCGCGTGGTCTCGTAGGGCAGGCCGAGCCGGGCGGCGAGGGCGCGCGTGCTGGTGGGACGCTTGAAGCCGTCGGGAGGGACCTGATCGAAGGCGGCGTACCTGCGCGACAGGATCGGGTCGGCGTCGACGTGGCCGATATTGGCGTCGACCAGGGCGACGAGCACGAAGGCGGTCAGGGCGTCGCCGCCCGAACCGTCGGTGCCCGCCAGATAGGCGCGCAGGATGAAGCGGCTGGCGGCCCGCATCGCGATACTGGCCGTGCGGGGGCTGTGGACGGCGCCGGGCGCCTCGGATGGTTGCTGCTCCGGGCTGGGCGTCCAGCCCATCCAGGGTTCCAGCAGCGGCCGGCGCGAGCGTCCGGTGTCTGTGGGCGCGCGCGCCATGAGGGGTCCGCTTCCAAAGCGCCGTTTCTGACCAAACCGCCTCGACGGCGCTAGCCGCCGGGCCAGATGACAATGTTCAATTTGGGTACGCCCCGATTTGATCTTCGTCATGTCGGTAAGAAAATGGCGCCAGACCGCCTCCCGGGAACACCTGTGGATGGGGATCGCCGGACTGTGCGCGGACTTGAGAATGACCGGACGATCCGTCGGCTGACCGCCCTGCAGCAGTCGGCGTCGACCGCCCGGGTCCTGAACCTGCTGAGCGTCCACCAGCGCAGCCATGACGACCCCAGCCTGGCCGCCTCGCCGTTCTTCAACAGCCGGCTGATGGACCGGGCGATCATCCTGAAGCATCGGCTGCGGCCTCACGAGTACGGGCTGTTCTCCTCGCCGCGCCCGACCGCCACGAAGATCCTCATTCCCATCGACGGCGCGGATCTGCGCGCCGGCGCGCGTTCGGCCTTCATCGGCCAGCGGGACTTCAGCGCCGCGCTCGAATCGGTGTTCGGGGACGACCTTCGGGCCGGATCGCGCGATCGGCGGGTGCTGGACCTGATCGATGAACTGCCTTCGCTCGATCCGTTCCTGCTTCGCGAGCACCTGCGCGCCAACGGCATAGAGCCCGCCCGCGCCTATTTCGGAATCTCGGACGCCGACGTCCAGCGCATGTTCGAGTTCGTCCGCCAGGAGGTGATGGCGCTGGTGACCCTGTCGGCGGGCGAGCAGCAGGGCGCCAACGCCCATGCCACCCGGCTGGTGGAGAAGCTCCTCTCCAGCGCGCCGGACAGCGGGTTCGAACCGCTGAAGGCGACGCTGAAGCTCAGCGACCAGGAGTACCTGGACGGCGTCTTCTCCTGGCGCGGATTCCTCTATTACAAATGGCTTCTGGCCGATCTGGCCGAGCCCATGGCGCACGTCCTGGCCGACATCGGCCGCATCCAGGGCCGGGGTCCGCGCGACCCGGAGGCGGCCAGCTACATCCCCGAGGCCAAGCAGCGCCTGCGGCAGGGCATCGGCGCGGCGACCCGCAGCGTGCAGGGGATGCTGGACATCTACAATCGCGCCTACGCCTCCTTGACGCAGCACAACGATCCGGCCGCCTTCCGCGAGTTCCTGCTCACCGCCCCGGCCATGTTCAAGAACCTCGGCGAACAGCTCGGCGCCATCCAGCACGTCATCAGCTTCTGGCGTTTCCGCTTCCCCGAGGGGCGGCCCAAGCTGATCTCGCCCACGGAGCTCATGGACGTGTTCCTCGACTTCGAGGATGGGCTCGCCTTCGTCTGCGAGCCGCCGCGGCTGGCGCTGGTCGACTAGGGGCCCGGCTCAGAGCTCGATGACGCCGCCGTCGGACTGGCGCCGCCAGGGGCCGGCATAGTCGGCCAGCTTCAGCCGCCGCCGGTCCGGTCCGAAGAAGTTCGACGATTGAACGAAGGGCCGCGGCCGCACGATCACCGCCTCCAGGCGGCGCAGTATGGTCGTCGCCGAGACCGGCTTGCAGAGAAACTCGGTCACGCCCAGGTCGCGCGCGCGCCGCAGCCGCAATTCGTCCGAGTGACCCGTCAGCATGATGATCGGCGCGAAGCGGAGCGGGGAGGGCTGCGTGCGGATGGCGCTGAGGAAGTCCAGGCCGTTCATCACCGGCATCTCGTAGTCGACGAAGCAGACGTCCGGCTGGCAGGCGAGCGCGGCGCGAACGCCCGAAAGCCCGTCCGGCGCATAGTGCAGGCGCCGGACCCCCGCCGCCGCCAGGACGGTTCCGACGATCGTCCTCATCTGAGGATTGTCATCGACCACAAGTATGGTCAGCGCCGCCAGACCAGTCATGTCGAGCCTCCTTGGACGGGCTGCTCAAATGATCTCGCAGGGTTGCCGAACCCTTCACGGAATGCGGGCCATAACCCATTTTGGCGCGGGTCGGCTCACCAGGCGCTGACCGCGCCGTAGGGGTGCTCGAACTGCAGGGCCACGAAGCGGGCCGTCGCCTCGCCATAGGCGGCGCGGATCTGGTCGAAGGTTCCTTCCATGACGTCGGGCTCCTGCAGCATCGCCGTTCGGTCGAAGCGCTCGGGCAGGGCCTGGGCGCGGTATATCCGCAGCCCGCGCCGCGACGTCACGCTGGGCGCGCCCTGCGCCCACGCCGTCGAGCGGTAGGTGCGCGACCAGCCGTCCAGGGCCGTCCCGAACGCGATCTCGTCGAAGCCCGGCGACAGCGGCACGGCGACCTCCTCATGCCGCCAGAAGGCCAGGCGATTGGCGAGGACCAGGATCATGCCGCGCAAGGTCAGCCTGTAGTCCCGCCCCTCATGCGCCTGGTCCGGCAGGGGCTGGCCCAGGCGCCTGGCCGTCTCGCGCATCACCTCCTCGCCGGCGAGTTCGCGCAGCAGGTCGAGGGAAGCCGGCTCGCCGGCGCTGATCCCGGCGGTGGTGGTGATCGGCCCGTCGGTGATCCATCTGGCGTCGCTGCGCCAGGCCGTCTTCAAATAGCGCCGGGCGACCTTGCCGCGGCTGTACCAGTGGATCGTCGCCTGGCGTCCGTCGAGCAGGCCGGCCGCGGCCAGCACCTTGGCGCCGTTGCAGATCGACATGATCCGCGCGCCGTGGCGCGCCTGGGCCTGCAGCCAGGCCGACCGCGCCGGATCGTTCTCGACGCTCAGGGCCGGCACGATGACCACGTCCGGTCCGTTCGGCCGCTCCTGCGCAAGCTGCGCCAGCGTCATCTGCGGCGCGGCCCAGGCCACGCCCGGCGTCAGGCGGATCGGCCCGGCCGTCGCCGATACGACGCGCACGTCGACCGCGCCGCTCTCGGCGAGGATCGCATAGGGCGCGAGCAGGTCGCTCGCCACCGTGCCGCCGCGATCGGCGAGGATCACGACCAGCGGCTTGGCGGCGGCGCCGGCGGCGAGCGTCAGCGCCATGATCAAACCCATGACGAGGCGAAGCATCAGGCCAGGCTCCCGGTTGACGAGGCGTCACATGATTGGGCCGCCAACATCTATCCCCGCCGCCGGGTGGCCGAAATGACATAAATACCTCGAATTGGGCCATGCGGACTTGACCCCGCCGCCGTCCGCGCCGCGCTGATCGGGGTTGAATGTTGGCCGCAATGACATAGCTCGGGTGCGCCGAAGGGGACGCGCCGTTGCTCGATCAAGTCAGACTGCAGGTGGCCAGGGACGGGTTCGCCCGGGTGCGGGCCCCGGACATGCGCGGCATGCTCGGCGAAGCGGCCCTGGCCGACTGGCCGGCCTATGCGCAGAGCTGGAACGAGCTGGCGATCGACGAGTACATGGCCGATGGCGGCCGCTATCGGCGGCGGCGCTACGCCAGCCTGGAGGCGCAGCCGGGCAAGGTCACGCGGCTGGCGCACCAGCCGCACTTCCAGAGCCTGGCCTACAACCGGCTGAACGGCGGCGTGGAGCGCTGGTTCGAGCCGATCACCCGGGCGGTGGGCGACCTGCCGCTGACCCGCCGCATCCTCGACCTGTCGCTGGACGTCTTCGGCGGGGCGGCGCCGGATCCTAGCTTTCCCTGGCGCACCGAGATGCACCAGTTCCGCATCGAGGCGCGGGCCGGCGAATCGGGCCGTCCGACCCCGGAGGGCGCCCATCGCGACGGCGTCGACTGGGTGCTGGTCATGCTGGTCGCCCGCGAGAACGTCGCGGCGGGCGTCACCGACATCTTCGATCCGGCCGGCGGCGCGCTGGGCGGCTTCACGCTGATGGAGCCGCTGGACGCGGTCTTCATCGACGATCGCCGGGTGTTCCACGGGGTGACGGCGATCGAGGCGGTCGATCCGGCCAGGCCTGCCTATCGCGACGTGCTGGTGACGACCTTCCGGCGCAGCGACGGGTGAGGCGACGGGCCGCTTGGCGGCCGCGCCCGCGCATGCGACAGACCGTCCGTCCGGGATTGGGGAAGCGCGCACGATGCGGGTGCAGACGGAAGCATATGGCCTGAAGCTGCCGGCGCCGGCCGACGGCGTGAACCAATGCCTCCGCGACGGTCCACGTCCGACCAGGATCGCCGGCTTCCCTTACCTGACCCGCTACGGCCTGGCCTGACGCGGCGCCCCTTCGCAGATACGGATATCCCCTTGGCAGGCAGCATCGCGCTCTATCATCCGTCCGCCGGCGTGCGGCCGAAGAACAACCCGTTCGGCAAGGACGTCGCCAATGTCGAGCTGTTCAAGGCGGTGCTGCGCTATGCCGACGTCGATCGCGTCGACTTCCTGACCGGCGCCCAGGTCGCGCCCGCGGACCTGGTCGCGGGGCTGACCCCCGGCGAGATCACCCGGCCGCAGGTCACCGTCACCCATCTGCTCGACCAGCGCCCGCCCGCGGACGCCGGCGCCCTGGTGCGCGGCGTGCCGGACCTGACCGACATGGCCTGGCTGCGCCGCCAGGCCGGGCTGGAGAACGCCTACAGCCTGGTGGGCATGGTCCACACCCTGGCGCCGCCGGCGATGCGCGAGATGATCGCCAAGGCGGCGGTGGCGCCGATGCAGCCTTGGGACGCGCTGATCTGCACCTCGCCGGTGGTGCAGGACGCCCTGACCGAGATGTTCGACGAATGGACCGGCTACCTGGCCGACCGCTATGGCGGGACCAAGCAGATCCGGCCGCATCTGCCGCTGCTGCCGCTGGGGGTCGAGGGCTCGGCCTTCGCCGCCCTGGCCGACCGCCCGGACGTGCGCGCCGCGACCCGCGAGGAGATGGGCGTCGGGCCCGACGACATCGTGGTGATGTGGGTCGGGCGACTGTCCTTCTACGAGAAGGCCTTCCCGCAGCCGATGTTCCGCGCGGCGGAGGAGGCGGCGCGGGCCAGGGGCGTCAAGGTGCACTTCGCCCTGGTCGGCTGGTTCCCCGACCCGGACATGCACCGACAGATGTACGACGAGGCCGCCCAGGCCTATGCGCCCTCGGTCAGCGTCCACTACCTGAACGGCAACGACAGCGACCTGGTCGGCAGGATGTGGGCCGCGGGCGACATTTTCCTGTCGCTGGTCGACAACATCCAGGAAACCTTCGGGATTACGCCGCTGGAGGCGATGGCGGCGGGCCTGCCGGTGGTGGCCAGCGACTGGGACGGCTATCGCTTCACGGTCCGCGACGGGATCGACGGGTTCCTGGTCCGCTCGCTGGGCGGGCCGGTCGGGGCCGGGCAGGGGCTGCTCAACCGCCATATCCACCTGGGCGTGACCTATCAGTCCTATGTCGGGTCGGTGGCCCAGCATACGGCGATCAATGTCGGCGACGCGGCGGCGCGGATCGCCGACCTGATCGCCTCGCCGGAGCTGCGGGCCCGGATGCGCGAGGCCGGCCGCCGGCGCATCCGCGAGACCTTCGACTGGCAGGTTGTCGTCGGCGGCTTGCAGGAACTCTTACGAGAGCTGGCCGCGATCCGCACGGCCGCGGCGCCGGAGGCGCTGAAGTACAAGCGCAACCCCACCAAAACCGAGCCCTATGGCGCGTTCGCCAGGTTCGCGACGTCGGTGCTGGGAGGCGGGACTCGCGTCGTCGCGCGGCCGGGGGTCACGCTGGCGGACCTCGAGCGCACCAGGTCCGTGCGGCTGGATCACTTCGCCTCGAACCTGCACGCGCCGCACGAGGACAACCTGGCCATGCTGCAGCGGCTGATCGCCGAGGGCGAGATGAGCGTGCGCGACCTGATCGCGCCGTTCCCGCAGGGACGTCAGTTGCTGCTGGGCATGTCCATCGTCTGGATGTGCAAGCTCGGCCTGCTCGACTGGCGCTAGCTACTCGGCGGCGGCCTTGATCCCGGCCGGCAGGCGCGCGCGGTTGTAGGGCCGGTCGCCCAGCACGGTGGCGCGGTTCATGATCCGGCGGTGGGGCAGGTAGTCGTTCACCGCATAGTGCTGGGTGACGCGGTTGTCCCAGAAGGCGATGGCGTTTTCGCTCCAGCGCCAGCGGACCAGGAACTCCGGCTTCTGGATATGCTCGAACAGCATGTTCAGGATCGCGTCGCTCTCCTTGCGGCGCAGGCCCTTGATCCGCTCGGTGAAGCCGAAATTGACGAACAGCCCGTCCTCGCCGGTCTCGGGGTGCGTGCGGATCACCGGATGCAGCACCGGCGGGTGCTGGGCCACGGCCTGGGCGTGCTTGTCCGCGCCGGCGGCGTTGGCCACGATCCCGCGGGTCGGGAAGCCGCGGGCGAAGTCGTGCACCGCGTCCAGGCCTGAGAGGAACTCGCGGAAGGCCGGCGAGAGCGCCTCGTAGGCGGCCTTCATGTTCGACCAGATGGTGTCGCCGCCCGAGGGCGGCAGCAGCTTGGCGTAGAGGATCGAGGCCATGGGCGGCGTCTCGATGAAGGTCACGTCCGTGTGCCAACTGTCGTTGTCGGTCGGGTTGTCCTTGTGGTTGTCGAGGATGAACAGCTCGGGCGCCTCGGGCACGCCGGGATAGAGCGGATGGGTGTGCAGCGCCCCGAACCGCGCGGCGAAGTCGCGGTGCTGGACCGGGGTGATGTGCTGGTCCTCGAAGAACACCACCTGGTGCTTGAGGAACGCCTGGCGGATCTCGTGCAGCAGGTCGTCGCTGAGCGGCTGGGCGAGGTCGACGCCTTCGATCAGCGCCCCGATGGTCGGGGTCAGAGGGGTCACCTTGAACTGGGCCATGTCTAGCTCTCCGCTTGGAGATGGCATCTAAGCGCGCATGGCGTGAGCGCGCTACTGGAGTCGGCGGGGCGCGGCCCGCAGAAAAGATCGCCCGGCCGCCAGTTCGCCTGCAGGCGCGCCGCTGGCCTGGAAAGCAACTCTCGGATGCGCGTGTACGACTTCTGCCTGTTTTCTCAGTAGATTTGAGCTCTTCAGGCCAGGCAACCGGGGCGTTTGCTAACCCGGAATCAACCTTAACGGCCGAGTTTGAGGTTCGTGATCCTGGCCTCTTCCACATTCCGCCGTCTCGCGCCCTGGGCGCCGGCCCTTCTGCTGGCCATGGCCGGCGCCGTGGGCGCGGCGGTCGCCGCCGCGCGGCCGCTGGACGAGCGCGAAGCGGCCGGGATCTTTCCGCCCTGGTGGAGCCAGGAAGAAGCGCTCGCCGCCGCCAGCCGCGCAGGCGCCGTGATCGCGGTCGGCCGGGCGCCCTTCGTGATCGTGGTCCGCGCGCCGGAGGGCGACGCCGCCGGCCGCCTGAGGCGGGCCGGCGCCCTGTTTTCGGTCGACCCCATGCAGGCGCGCGCCTGCGGGATATGAGGAGAGCCGCCATGTTTCAGAGCATCGACGAGCAGCGCAGGTTCGGAGACCGCATCCTGGTGGGCCTGTTGTGGGTCCTGGCCCTGGTGGTGGCCGGAGCGGCGGCCGCGGTCGGGGCGCCCTGGGCGGCGCTGGGCGCCGGCGCGGCCGGATTCGCCGCGGCCCTGACCCTGGTCTGGCGGACGGACCGCTCCGGTGCGGCGACGCGGCTGACGGCGGCGGCCGCCGCGCCCGGCTCGGTCTCGCTGCTGGTGGCCGCCCTGGCCGGCCAGCCCTGGCAGATCGACATGCACATGGCCTATTTCGCGGCGCTGGCGATCCTGATCGTCTATTGCGACTGGCGGGTGATCGCCCTGGCGACGGCGGTGGTGGCGGTCCATCACCTGACCTTGAGCTTCCTGTTGCCGGCGGCGGTCTTCCCCGGCGGCGGCGACCTGGGACGGGTGGCCGCCCATGCGGTCATCCTGGTCTGCGAGGCGGTGGTGCTGGGCTGGGCGGCCGTGAGCATCGAAGGCATGTTCGCCCGCTCGGCGGGGGCGCTCGCCCATGCCGAGACGGCGCGGCGGGAGGCCGAGGCGGCGACCGCCGCGGCCGAGCAGGCGCGCGCCGCGGAAGGACGCGCCGGCGCCGAGCGCCTGGCCCTGCAGCAGAGCCTGGAGGCCGAGGGCGCCGGCGTGGTCGCCGGCCTGGCCGAGGGCCTGGAGCGGCTGGCGGACGGGGACCTGGTCTATCGCATCACCCAGGCCTTCCCGGCCAAGTACGAAAAGCTGCGCGCCGACTTCAACGCGACGGGCGAGCGGCTGCTGCAGACCGTCTCGGGCATCGTCGCCGCCGCGGCGACGATCCGCCGGGGCGCGGGCGAGATCTCCGTGGCCGCGGCCGACCTGTCGCGCCGCACCGAACAGCAGGCCGCCAGCCTGGAGGAAGCCGCCGCGGCCCTGGGCGAGATCACCGCCACGGTGCGCAAGACCGCCGGCGGGGCGAGGGCGGCCTCCGAGGCCGTGATGGCGGCGCGCGGCGAGGCCCAGAAGAGCAGCGAGGTCGTCGCCGGGGCGGTGGCCGCCATGGACGACATCGAAAGCTCGGCCCAGGAAATCGGCCAGATCATCGGGGTGATCGACGAGATCGCCTTCCAGACCAACCTGCTGGCGCTGAACGCTGGGGTCGAGGCGGCCCGCGCGGGCGAGGCCGGCAAGGGCTTTGCGGTCGTCGCCTCCGAGGTGCGGGCGCTCGCCCAGCGCTCGGCCGACGCGGCCAAGGAGATCAAGGCCCTGATCAGCGCCTCGACCCAGCAGGTCGGGCAGGGCGTGCATCTGGTCGGCGAGACCGGCGAGGCGCTGCAGCGGATCGTCGGCCGCGTCGCCGAGATCGACGGCCTGATCGTCGAGATCGCCGCCAGCGCCCAGGATCAGGCCTCGGGCCTGGACGAGGTGAACGCCGCGGTGAACAGCATGGACCAGGTCACCCAGCAGAACGCGGCCATGGTCGAGCAATCGGCGGCGGCCAGCCGCAACCTCGCCTACGAGGCCGAGGAACTGGCCGGGTCCATGGCGCGCTTCCGCCTGGGCGAGGCGCCGCCCCGGGCCGCCCGCGCGGCCTGACGACCGCAGCCGGCGCTAGAGACCGAAGGCGCGGCTCGCCGAAAAGATCGCCAGGCCCACCAGGCCGCCGACAAGGGTGCCGTTGACGCGGATGTACTGCAGGTCCTTGCCGACCTGGAGCTCCAGCTTGTCGACCACGCCCTTGGTGTCCCAGCTCGCCACCACCTGGGCGACGAAGCCGCCGATCTCGTGGCGGCGCGGGGCGATGACCTGGCGGGCCAGGATGCGGGCCCATTCGTTGAGCCGGGCCTGGGCGGTCTCCTCGGTGTGCAGCCATTCGCCCAGGGCCAGCAGCATCTGCTCCAGCCGCTCGGCGAGGCCCGCCCCGTCGCCGTCGGCCAGGCGCTGCTCGATCTCGCGCCAGACCCCGGCCGCCTGCTCGCGCAGGGCCGGGTCGGCCAGCAGCCGGGCCTTGAGCTCCTCGCCCCGGGCGATCAGGTCGGGATCGTGGGCCAGGCGCTGGATGAAGCCCTCGATCCAGGCCTTCAGCTCCCGGCGCCAGGGGTGCTCGGGCTCGCGCATCTCGACCAGCAGCTCGCCAAGGCCGGTGGTGACCTTCTGGGCGATCATCTTGTCGATGAACCTGGGCATCCACTTCCAGGACTTGGCCTCGACCTTCTCCTGGATCGCCTGCTCGTTGGCCTCCAGATAGGCCGAGAGCTTGTCCAGGCCCCAGTCGAAGGCGGCCTGGGAACGGCCCTCGTTCCAGAAGGCGGCGAGCAGCTTCGATGCGGTCGGGGCGGCCGGGATCGCGCGGACGGCGGCGAGGGCGGCCGAGCCGGCGGTCTCGCGCAGCATGTCGCGCGGCAGCACCTTCAGGATGGTGGGAACCAGGCCCGAGAGCCGCCTGGCCAGCCGCCGCGCGTGGCGCGGCTGGCGCAGCCATTCGCCGCCCCAGCGGGCGACCTCGATCTGCCTGAGCCGGCTGTCGAGCACGTCGACGGTCAGGAAGTTGTCGGCGATGAAGCCGCCCAGCGCCTGGCCGATCCGCTCCTTGTTGCGCGGGATGATGCCGGTGTGCGGGATCGGCAGGCCGAGCGGGCGCCGGAAGATGGCGGTCACCGCGAACCAGTCGGCGCAGGCGCCGACCATCGCCGCCTCGGCGAAGGCGCGGACATAGGCCAGCCAGGGCCAGTGGTCGTCGGCCCGGCTGGCGGCCACGAAGACGACCGCCATCGCCACCAGCAGCCCGGTGGCGATGGCCTGCATGCGCTTGAGCTCGCGCAGCTTGACGGCGTCCCGCGACGCCGCGGTCGTAACCATGGACATGCCGGCTTAGGTCGCGGTCGCGTCGGCGGGCTGATCCTTGGCGGCCGGCTCGTCCTTGCGGGCCTCGGCCTCCTTGCGGCGCGCCATGGCCGCCGAGATGCTGTCGGCGGTCTTGCGGATGGTCTCGGTCACCTTGTTGTCGAACTCGGTGACGTTGCGGTTGAAGGTCGAGTTGGGACCCAGGCCCTCGGTGATCTTGCGGCCCAGCACCGACCACTCGTCCTGCAGCTTGCGGGCGATGGCGTCGAAGTCGGCCCCGGTCCCCGCGCCGATCTTCTCGCCCAGGGCCGTGCGGGCGGCCGAGGCGATGAAGCCCGAGCGGCTCATGCCGCGGGTCTCGGCCGCCTGGTCGATGCGCTTCAGAAGCCGCTCGCCGATCGAGATGTTCACCCGTACCGGCGTGTCCTCGACCGAGACGTCGACGATGAACGGCACGACGCCGGCGTCGACCTGCAGGGCTTCGAGGGGCGCGGGCCTGGGCCAGTCGAGGCCTTCGTCGGTCAGGCGTTGCAGCTCCTTCTGCACCGCTTCGCGGGCGCCGACGACCAGGGCGGCGATGTCGGCGCCGTCCACGCCAAGGCCGGGCAGGTCGGGAAAATGGGCGGTGTAGCCGCCGGCCGGGGCGCTGCGCGCCAGGGCGACGAAGACGAGGGTGGTCATGGGAGAAGCCTCCGTGAAGGGTCGAAGGATAGACGTTGTGTAGTTTTGCGCAATTTCAAGATGCGGCATCGTGGCCTTCCGGCTTGGCGGGGGGCGGCGGAATCATGCGATCAGTCGCGCCATGCCCAGCCCGCCCGGATTGCCTGAGTTCGACCTGCCGATGATCTTCGGCGACGCCATGGCGGGCCTCGGCTTCCAGTCGGGGGTCGCGCGGCTGGCCTTCGCCGCCAATGTCGCGGACGAGGCGGGGCAGGAGCAGAAGGTCAAGTCCGGCTACCTGATCCTGACGCCCAACTGCATGCTGGAGCTGCGCAGCCAGATCGACCAGATCCTGACCGAGCTGGAACGCCAGGGCGTGATCAGCTTCACGCCCGAGCGGCTGGACGGCTAGGCGCCGGTCGGCGGTCGGCGGCGGGATCGTCCAGGGGACGCCTGCTTTGCTGACCGAACGCGACGAGCGGCGATATAGTGGAGCCGCACAGCCCGATCGACCAGATCCTGAGCGGGCGCGCCGGGGAGAAGGCGGCCATGACGGGCTCGATCGCTAGACAGGCCAGTCCGGCCCTCATCGTCGCCATCTGCTTCGGCATCGCGGCGCTGGAAGGCTACGACATCCAGGCGTTCGGGGTGGCCGCGCCGCACATGGCCCCGGACCTCGACCTCGGGCCCGCCGAGCTCGGCTGGGCCGGGAGCGCGGCGATGATCGGCCTGGTGATCGGGGCGCTGTTCGGCGGCTGGGCCGCCGACCGCTACGGACGCCGTCCGGTGCTGCTGGGATCGGTGGCGCTGTTCGGGATGTTCTCGCTGGCCACGGCGCTGTCGTTGAACTTCGAGACCCTGACCCTGGCGCGGCTGGCCGCGGGCCTGGGCTTCGGCGGGGCGATGCCCAACCTGATCGCCATCGCCACCGAGATCAGCCCGCCCAACCGACGCGCCCTGACCACCACCAGCATGTTCTGCGGCCTGCCGGTGGGCGGCGCGCTGGTGGCGCTGGCCGCCCAGTTGGGCGAAGGCGGGGTCGACTGGCGGATGCTGTTCATGATCGGCGGGGCGCTGCCGCTGCTGCTGGCGCCGGCGGTGTATTTCCTGCTGCCCGAGACGCGGCCGGCGCAGGCGCAGGCGGCGCCGACCCGGATGCTGAGCGGGCTGTTCGCCGAGGGCAGGGCGCTCTCCACCGTCCTGATCTGGACGGTCTTCGCCCTCGACCTGCTGGTGACCTACCTGCTGCTCAACTGGCTGCCGCTGCTGGTCGTGGCCAAGGGGTTCACCGCGACCCAGGGCGCGGCGGCGGCGTTCTCGATGAACCTGATGGCGGTGGCCGGCGCCTTGGCGCTGGGCTGGGCTGCGGACCGGATCGGCTATCGCTGGCTGCTGGTCGCGGTGTTCGCGGGTCTGTCGGCGGCGCTCTACGCCCTGGCCTGGGCGCAGGGCATGGCGGTGATCCTGATCGCGTCGGGCGCGGCCGGGTTCACGGTGATCGGCGGGCTCTATGTGCTCTACGCCCTGGCCCCGGTCTATTATCCGCCGCAGTTCCGGGCGGCCGGCGCAGGCGCGTCGGTGGCCTGCGGACGGCTGGGCTCGATCCTGGGCCCGCTGATCGCCGGTAATCTCCGGGCCGCGGGCGCGGGGCCCGGCGAGGTGCTGAGCGCCCTGGCGCCGGCGGCGCTGGCGACCATGGCCGCGGTGTTCGTGCTGACCACCTTCGGGCGGCCCTACCGCGAGCCCTGAGCCCTTCGCGCAGCCCCTGCGGCCCCGAGGGCGGCGCGCTGGACGCCGTCGGGCAGGGTCGAGAACCAGGCCTGCGGCGACAGCCGCTCGGCCACGCGGCGCCTGCCGGCTTCGGACAGGCGGGCGACCAGTTCGCGGTCGCCGCGCAGCCGGCGCAGGGCGGCGGCGGCGGCGTCGACGTCCGGGTCGGCCCAGGACTGGCCGCGATAGATCCCCTGCGGGTCGTCGACGGCGATCGGCTGCGAGGGGATCACCAGGGCGCAGGTCTCGTCCATGAAGTCGACATTGCCCGACCAGCCGGTGCCGACGACCGGCGTGCCCAGGGCCATGGCCTCGGCCATGGTCAGGCCAAAGCCCTCGGCCCGGTGCAGCGAGACCAGCACGTCGGCCGAGGCGATCAGGCTTTTGACCTGGGCGTAGGGCCAGACCACGTCCAGCACCTCGACATTGGCCGGCGCCTGGGCGCGCAGCCTGGCCAGCAGGTCGGGGAAGGCCTGGCCGTTCTGGGTCTTGATGACGAGCCGCGCGGTCGGGTCGGCGGGAAACGCCTTGGCGAAGGCGGCGATCATGCCGTCCGGGTTCTTGCGCGCCGCCGAGGACTTGAAATCGAACAGGGTGACGGCGGTGAAGCGCTCGTCCCTGGGGGCCGGCGTGATCCCGCGATAGTCTTCCATGAACAGCGGGTGGGGCACGACGCGGACCGGGGCGGCGGCGGCGGCCAGGGCCTGGCCGGTGAAGGCGCTGGGAACCCAGACCTCGTCCAGGAAGCCGGCGTCCTTCAGCCACGACTTCGGCGCGCGGGGCAGCTCCCAGGCCCAGTAGCCGTAGCGCGGGCCGCGGACGTTCCTGGGGCCGAGGAAGGCCAGGGCGGCCAGCAGCTCGGGGGCGTTGACGTGGAAGATCCAGGGGCCCGGCGTGCGGGCGGCCTGCGAGGCGCCGATCCAGTCGAGCCTGGCCCCGGCGATGTCGACCTGCTCGACCGGCGCGCCGAGCGCCTCGAAGGCGCGGACGGCCAGCTTGGCCGAGGCGGCGATGCCGTAGGAGCCGCCGAAGTCGCCGACCACGCGGATCGGGCCGGAGGCGTCCTCGGCCGCGTGCGGCGCACGGGCCTGATGGCGCACATAGGCTTCCAGGGCCGGGCCGAGGATCGGCTGGGCCAGCCTGCGGACCGGTTCGGGGGTCAGGCTGCGCCAGGCGCCCCTGGCCTTGGACAGCAGACTCATGCGCTGGCGGACTCCCAGGAGACGCCCTGGGCCAGCAGGGCCACGGCGTCGGCGGCGACCAGGCCGGGCGCGGTGCGGAACACCAGCTTGCCGACCCTGGCCGGCGGATCGGCGGGGGCGCCGTCCGGCGTGCGGAAGCGGCCGGCCCCGGCGTCGAACACCAGCGCCTCGCCGCCGGCGGCGTCGGGCGTCCAGCGCTCGACCGCCAGCAGGGTGTTGATCGCGCCGGCGGCGGGCGCGCGGCCGGGCTCGACCGGCATGCGCCGCACCGACAGGCGGGCGGTCTCGAAGATCGGGTGGCTGTCGACGGCGGCGGGCAGGGCGGCGACGTCGACGCCGTACTCGGCCAGGCCGCCGCCGATCAGCCAGCGCAGATAGGCGAAGCGGCCCTTGAAGCTGGTCAGCGGGAACAGCCGCTGCAGGTCGCCGCGGCTCTCCCAGATCGACAGGAAGAGGCGCGGGAAGGGCATGCCGCGGGCCAGGTCCCGCACCGGGGCGTTGAAGCCCGAGCGCAGGGCGGTTCCGACCCACTGGGGCCAGGCGGCGCGGTGGGCCAGGCCGTAGGCGGCGAAGCGGAGCCTGGCCTCCGAGAGGTCGCCGGCGATCTGGCGGGCGGCGCGCAGCGGCAGCTCCGGCGCGGCGAACGCCTCGGGCGGGGCCAGGCGCGCGGAGAAGCGGCCCTCGATCGACTCGGGCCCCAGCAGCCAGGCCTTCAGGCCCATCTCGTCGGCGGCGAAGCGGTCGCGCAGGTCGCGGCGGGCGTTGGTCAGGGCGCCGATGGCCGGCGCCTCGGCCGCGCTGGAGAGCCAGCCGGAGAGTTCGGCGGATCCGGCGAGCCAGGGACCCGGCGGCGTCGGGCCGGCCGGTTCGCGGATCACGTCGCCGGGACGCACGGCGGCCCAGGCCTCGGCGGCCTTGGTCAGCCCGCCGCCGAAATTCTCGCCGGCCCGCGCGGCGGCCAGCATCCGGCGGCGGGTCTCGCGCGGGACCATCTCGCCGGAGGGGAAGGCGCGGTGGGCGTAGGGGATGGCCGAGGCCTCGACATGGCCGTTGCGCAGCAGGGCGGCGGCGTAGTCGGCCAGCAGGGCGGAAAGGTCGGAGCCCGGCGTCACCTTCACCCGGTCCTGGTGCTTGGAGAGCAGGTCCGGGCGGGCCGGGTCGAAGCCGGAGAAGTGGAAGAAGGCCAGCGGCTGGCCGTCGACGCTCCAGCCGTCCTTGGCGCGGGCGACCTGGCGGCCCTCGAGGTTCCAGTAGGCGAGGTTGAGCGTCGGGGTGCGCAGGATGGCGACGTCGCTGACTAGGCCGGGCGCCAGGTCCATCCACTTCTGGTCGGTGAACAGGCCGGCGGCGAAGTCGACGCGGCAGTCGAAGCGCAGCTTCTCGGCCCACCAGTCCAGCAGGTCGAAGATCTGCGGCTCGGCCCGCACGGCCATGAAGCCGAGGTTGTAGGCGCCCGACTGCAGGATGACGTGGTCGTTGGGGCTGGCCTCGCCGCGCAGGGGCCGGGTGGTGTGCGGGGTGAGCGCCAGCGGCGCGCGGGCCAGGCCCTCGCGCACGGCGTCCAGCGGCCGGTAGACCCAGATGTCGGGGTCGAGATAGGCGCCGGCCGTGACGCCCTCCTCGGCCAGCAGCGCCTTGAAGCACAGCGGCTTGACCGCGGTGTTCAGCTCCAGCGCGTCGTAATAGGCGCACATGGCGGCGAAGTCGGGCACGACGCTGGCGGCGTCGAGCGTGCGGACGCCCGGGTCCTTAAAGGCGATGGGGCCGTCGGTGGTGACGACGACGCGCCGGACGCCGGGCTCGACCGCGCCCAGGCTCTCCATCAGGCTGGCGGCCTGGGCGGCGTAGTTGCGCGAAACGATCGTGAAGATGAAGTCCAAGGTCGCTCCCCGGGGCGTCAGGCGGCGGCCAGCAGTTCGTCCAGCTTCTTGACGTCCATCACCGGCGAGGCGACCCCGCCCTCGATGCGCATCACCTTGTTGCAGTAGAGGCGGATCAGTTCGAGGTCGTGCGAGGCCAGCACCAGGATGCCGGCCCGCTCCATCAGCTCCAGGATCCGCTTGTGGGCGATCTTCTGGAAGTCGGCGTCGCCGACCGCGATCCATTCGTCCATCAGGATGACGTCGGCGTGGACGGCGGTGGCCACGGCGAAGGCCAGCCGCGCCTGCATGCCGGCCGAATAGGTCTTCAGCGGCATGGCCAGGAACGGGCCAAGGCCGGTGAACTCGCCGATCTCCTGCATCCGACCCTCGATCTCCCGGGCGGAGAGGCCGGCGATGCGGCCGCGCAGGCGGATGTTGTCGAGCCCGGTCGCCGAGGGGTCGATGCCGAGGTTGAGGTCCAGCATGGCAGCGATCTGGCCGTGAACGTCGATGGTGCCCTCGTCGGGCTCGTAGGCGCCGGCCAGGGCGCGCAGCAGGGTGGTCTTGCCCGAGCCGTTGTGGCCGATCAGGCCCAGGCGGTCGCCCGAGCGCAGTTCCAGATTGATGCCCGACAGGGCGGTGACCTCGGTGGCGCCCATGCCGGTGCGGCCGAGCTTTCCGCCCACGGTGATGCGCGCCAGGTGCTTCTTCAGCGACTTGGAATCGACCCCGTAGACGGGGAAGCGCAGGGTCAGGTCGCTGACCCGGATCGAAACCTCGGGACCCTTCATAGGTAGTGCACAATCCGTCGGCGAGTGAGGGCGAAAGCGGTGAAGGCCCCGGCCCAGCCAAGCACGGCCAGGACGGTCATGAAGAGGTAGGTGCGCGGTTCCACGGCATGGCCGAGCAGCGGCGCGCGAACGACCTCGAGCATATGATAGAACGGGTTCAGCACCAGCACCGCGTGATCGAGCAGCCGCCCGCCGGGCAGCCAGAACACCGGGGTCATGAACATCGCGAACTGGACGATCGAGCCCACGATCTGCGGGATGTCGCGGAACCGCGCCGAGGCGATGCCCGCGGCCAGGCTGATCCAGGCGATGTTGACCAGCAGCAGCAGCACGCCGACCGCGCCCATCAGCACGTCCGTCTGGCGCCAGTGGTCGTAGTAGACCAGCACCCCGACGATGATGATCAGGTGGTGCAGCAGGTTGATCACGTTGCGCATGACCGTCCGCCACACGAAGGTGAACATCGGCAGCGAGCTCTGGCTCAGGATGCCGGCGGCCTGCACGAAGGCGCCGCAGCCCTCGATGATCACGTTGGCGATCAGGCCCCAGAACACGATGCCGAGGGCGACATAGGGGATGAACTCGTTGACCGGGACCTTGAACAGGTTGGCGTAGAGGAAGCCGATCCCGGCCACCATCAGGCCCATGGACAGCGTGATCCAGAACGGTCCCAGGATCGATCCGCGATAGCGCGACACCACGTCGTGCTTGGCCAGCGACCAGGCCAGTCCGATCCGGTCGAACGAGGCGCGCAGGTCGGCGACCGCCATGCTGAACTCGTGCATGGCCCCGCGCCGACCGGTGCGAACCATGTGCTGTACGGATTGCATTCAGTCTCCCGACCAAGAGCGCGCCGGCGCACCCGCCGCACGTTGCTCGCGCCGGTGGGTAACAGGTCGCATTTTGCGGCGCAAGCATGGCGCCGGCCGCGGAATCCAAAGGAAAATCTGCTCCGGCGCGCCCCGCGGCGGCTTAGAGCGGGCTTTCGTCCTCAAACGGCGGAGCGCTGGTCTTCATGTGGGCGTGGTCGGCCCGGTACTGGTTGAAGTGGCGGCGCTCGGCGGGCGAGGGCTGGGCGGTCTCGCGCACGAGGCCGCCGGCCTCCAGTTCGGCCGCCGAACGCTTGCGCACGACGAACTCGATGCCGCATTCGCCGATCGGCGTCAGGGTCTGGTCGAAGCGGGGCAGGTCGTAGCGGAAGGTCGAGTTCAGCAGCGCCGCCTTCTCGACGTCGGCGGCCGGGCCGAGCTCGGAGAGGATCTCCAGCACGTTGATCGAGCGGTCGCTCCATGAGCGCGCCTTCAGCATGGTGAAGGTCCACTTGTGGTCGCGGTTGTGGGTCGAGGGGAAGACGCCCTGCTCGTAGAGGTCCTCGTCGGGCACGGTGACGATCAGGAAGCCGCCGGGCTTGATCGCGCCGAACCAGGCCTTCAGGCCCTGGCGCGGATCGACCAGGTGCTCCAGGCAGTGGCTGGAATGGACGAAGTCGAGGCTCTCGGGCGCCAGGCCTTCGAGATACTGCGCGTCGCCGTCCTCCCAGTCCCAGACCCGGACGGACTTCAGGCCCGGGAAGAACGGGACGTAGAGCGACAGCGGGTCGGGCTTGCCGCCGATGTCCAGCCCTTCGCCGACGAACCAGCGCCGGGTGAAGTTGGGGTCGGCCATCCGGCGAACGATGGATTTCGAAAGTTCTTTCAAGGCCTTGATCCTATCGTACGTCCCAGGATTCCGCCCCGGCGGCGGTGAAGCGGGCGGCCTGGGCCACGCCGCCGAAGGTTCCAAGCAGGCGTTTCAGCCCCTCGCGCCGGGTCGGATCGACGAGAAACATCATGAAGCCGCCGCCGCCGGCGCCCGAGACCTTGCCGCCGAACACGCCGAAGCCCTTGGCCGCCTCGTAGACCGCATCGATCATCGGCGAGGACATGTTGTGGGCGGTCTGTTTCTTCAGGCTCCAGCCGGAGTCCAGCAGCTCGCCGAACCGCGGCAGGTCGCCGGCCAGCAGGGCGTCGCGCATCTCGAAGGCGCTGGCCTTGATGGCGTGAAGGCTCTCGATCGACTTGGGGGCCTGGCTGCGCATGTTGGCCGTCTGCTCGTCGATGATCGCGGCGGATTCGCGGCTGACCCCGGTGAAATAGAGTACGAGGCTGGCCTCCAGCTCCTTCATCACCCGGTCGGGGACGGGGACGCCCTCGACCTCGACGCGGGCCTCGTCGAAGAAGCGCATCAGGTTGAGGCCGCCATAGGCCGCGGCGTACTGGTCCTGCGCGCCGCCGGCCAGGCCCAGTTCGCGCCGCTCGATGTCGAAGGCCAGGCTGGCGACCTGGTGGGGATTCATCGAGAGTCCCATGAACCTGCGCATGGCCTCCACCATCGCCACGACAAGAGCGGAGGAGGAGCCAAGGCCCGAGCCTGGCGGACAGTCGGCGTAGGAGACCAGGGTGAGCGGCAAGGCGCGGCCCCCGGCATGATCGGCCATGAAGCGGTTGTAGACGCCCTTGAGCAGGCGCAGCGGCTCGTCGGTGGGCAGCGGCGCGACGGCCCCCGCCTGCCAGGTCTGGTCGCGGTCGGCCGCCACCAGCCGGACCTGGTCGTCGTCGCGGGCCTGGACGGTGACGTGCGCGAAGAGGTCGATGGCCGCGTTCAGCACCACGCCGCCGTGCTCGTCGCAATAGGGCGAGACGTCCGTGCTGCCGCCGCCGAAACCGAGACGAAGGGGGGCGCGGGCGCGCACCAGTTCATGACGCATGATGGGCGCTCGGATCCCGACCTGACTGACTGCGATGTCTGGCGGGGTAGTCGCCGCGGGCCGGCTTGGCAACCTCGAACGGCGCCACAGAACCGCCCTTCGACTCGTCGCAATATCTTCACCGTGACCCTGGCGAGAGCGGGGATGGCTATCTATCTGGGCTTTGGGCCGCGTCAACCTCCCCCCAAGGGGGCTCGGAAGTCTCGCATGAAATCCACTCTGACAATCGCGGGTGTGGCCGCCTTTGCGCTTACCCTCGCAGCTTGCGATCAGCCCGCGCCGTGGGCGCGCGCCGCCGTCGCGCCCGAACCCATCAAGATCGCGCAGAACCAGCGCCCCCAGGTGGTGACCTGGAACGACGACGCGCAGCGCTTCGAGATCAACGGCGCGCCGCTGAAGGCCGGGCGGCTGTGGACCTTCGACGGCTCGACCGAGGGCTTCGTCGCCGCCGGCGGCGAGGTGCTGCCCGCCAGCCCGCTGGGCATGGACCTGCGCAACGCCGGGGTCGATCCCGTCCTGCGCTCGCCCAAGGGCCTGGCCCTGGACGGCAGCCGCTATTCGCTGGTGCTGGTGCGCCTGACGCGGACCCGCGCGGGCGCCGACTGGGACGGCTCGGTGTTCTATTCGACCGCCAATCACGGCGAGGCCGGCGAGTACCAGGCCAAGCCGCGGGACGGGGCCGACCCGGCGGTCAACGAGACCGTGGTGCTGGTCTACGACATGGCCAACCTGAAGAGGGGCGGCGACGACTGGACGACCTCGCTGATCGACCAGATCCGTCTCGACACCGACGACCAGGCCGGCGGCGGGTTCATGGTCCACCAGATCGCGGTGACGGAGAACCCCGGGGCCAACGCCCTGGCCATGGCCCCGGTCGGGCCGACCACGATCGCCTCGCGCTAGTATTGTTTCCTCCCCCATCAATGGGGAGGAAAAGAGGCGTTCGCCGGAGCGCTCGGAGGGTCAGGCGGCCTTGGCGGCGGCCAGTTCTTCCATCCGGGCGACGTAGCGCAGGCCGATGGCCCGGGCGCTGAAGCGGCTGCGGATGTGGCGCCGCGCCCGCTCGCCCAGGGCGCGGGTTTCGGCCGGATCGTCCAGCAGGCCGCCGATCAGCTCGACCGCGTGGTCGACGGACGGATCGGCCCAGACCTGGTCCTCGCCGAACAGATAGGCGTCCTTGGCCACCGGGATCAGCTTGCAGTCGACCAGCCGGCTGGTCTCCGGCGTCATGAAGTCGAGATTGCCGGAATAGTTGGTGGCCACCGCCGCGCGGCCCATCACCATCGCCTCGGCCGGCCCGCGCCCGAAGCCCTCGGAGCGGTGCAGCGAGACGAAGGCGTCGCAGCAGCGGACCAGGTTCTTGATCTCGTTGTCGCTGAGCTGGCGGGTGATCGCCTGGATCTGGCCGCCCATGGCGCGGATGCGCCGCTCCAGCTCCTTGCGGGCCGGATTGCCGTCGTCGCCGCCCTTGTACTTCACCACCGCATGCAGCGGCGCGTGCGGGCGCTGGGCGACCAGCTTCTCGAACGCCTCCAGCATGGCGAAGGGGTTCTTGCGCTCGGCGTAGGACGAGAAGTCGAAGAAGAACAGGCAGACGAAGGCGTTCTCCGGGATGCCGAAGTGCCGCCGGCCGAGGAACGACGACATGGTCAGCTCCACCGACAGCGGCATGTGCACGACCGGGCGCTTGGTCGCCGCGCTCACCGCCCCCTGGATGAACTGCGACGGCGCCCAGACCTCGTCGAAGCGGTCGAGGATCCTGGCCCAGGGCTTGGGATACTTCGCCAGCTCCCAGGCCGGATAGATGATGTTGTAGGCGCTCTCGAACGCCGGCCCCGAGCCCAGGTGCTCCAGCACGCCCATCGCCTGCTCCACCTCGTCGGCGTTGATGCAGAAGAGGTTGGCCTTGGGGCTGAGCCTGGGAACGACGTGGCCGGCGAACTCCCGCTCGAAGTCGGGGTCCTTGCCGCGGTCCATGCCGTAGATGTCGATGAGGCCGGGCGTGGCGCCGGCGGCGCGGAAGGCGCGGAAGGCCGAGCGCACATGCTCGGCCATGCCGATGGCCGAGAACGGGTGGCCGACGAGGACGAGATCGTCTGGGGTCATGACTTGTCCAGCAGGTCGACGTCGGCGGCGTTCTTCACCGCCTCCAGCCAGGCGTGGCCGTAGCGCTGGTCGGGCTCCAGGTGAGCGCCTTCGCCCCACTCGTTCCAGGCGTTGATGAAGACGATGCGCTCGTCGCCGAAGTTCTGGCGGCGGGTCTCCTCGAACATCGCCTCGGTCCAGGCCTGGAAGGCGCCGGGGCTGGCGTGCTGGTAGACCCAGCCGCTGTCCTGGCGGCGCGGGGTGTTGTCCCACGAGGGCATCACCCCCCGGAACCGCTTGTGGCCCAGCGGCTCGGCGGCCAGGTAGCCGCGCACCATCTGGCGATAGTCGTTCACGCGGCCCTCGAAGCGGGCGTTGTAGAGCGGGCCGGGCGGATGGATCAGCGCGCCGGCGCCGGCGGGCGGGAACTCGACCGAGGCGTCGAAGCCGATGCTGGCCGGATCGATCTTGCCGCCGGCCTTCTCGAAGCTCTCGACGAAGGCCAGGAAGATCTCGCCGACGCCCGCCTTGCGGCAATGGCTGCGCCAGGCGTCCGCCCAGACCCTGGCGTCCGGCAGCAGGCCGGGGCGGTAGATCAGCACCAGCGGCTTGCCGTTCACCCGGATGTAGTTGGGCTGGCGGAGGAACGGCTCCATCTCGGCGATCGACGCCTCGGCGTCGCCGCTCGCATAGGTCTGGGCCAGCAGCACGTCGCGCTCCTGGCCGTCCCAGGTGCGGGTCCAGTTCTCGTTGGCCCAGCAGAGGCAGAACGGGAAGTCGTCCTCCTTGCCGGCCAGCAGCGGCGCCAGCGGCGTCTCCAGGATCCGGCGCCCGCCGGTGAACCAGTAGAAGTAGTGGCAGAACCCGCCGATCCCATAGCGGCTGGCGAGCTCGGCCTGGCGGCGCATCGCCTCGGGATTGGACAGGTCATAGAAGCCGAGATCGGCCGGCACATGCGGCTGGTAGTGGCCGCGATAGTTGGGCAGGGCGCGGCTGACATTGGTCCACTCGGTGAAGCCCGGACCCCACCAGCGGTCGTTCTCGGCCACGGTGTGGAACTGCGGCAGGTGGAACGCGATCGTCCGTATGCGGTTGAGCGCTTCCAGCCGCTCGCCCCAGCGCTCGACGAACTTCTGCTGGTTGCGCACCGCCAGGCGATGCTTGTAGCCGCTGTCGATCGAATTGGCGGTCACGCTGAGGTGGTGGACGATCTGCGAGGTCGGCTCGTAGATGATCCGCAGGCCGCGCTCGCGCAGGCGGAAGCAGAGGTCGGCGTCCTCGCAATAGGCGGGCGCGAAGGTCAGGTCGAAGCCGCCCAGCTCGGCGAACACCTGGCGGCGGACCATCAGGCAGGCGCCCGAGGCGTAGTCCACCTCGCGCCGCACGTTCCAGCGCGGCAGGGCGGGGTCTTCGAACAGCCCGATCATCTCCGAGGCGCCGTCGACGCCGATGCGCGCGCCGGCCTCCTGCAGGCGGCCGTCCGGGAACAGCATCTTGGGCGCGCTGGCGCCGACGTCCTGCTCCTCGGCGAAGGGGCGCAGCAGGGCGGACAGCCAGCCCTTGCGCACCTGGACGTCGTTGTTGAGGAAGACCACGAACTCGCCCGTGGCGTCCTGGGCGGCGCGGTTGCAGGTGCGGATGAAGCCGAGGTTCTGCGGGTTCGAGATCAGCTTCAGGCCGGGAACCTTGGCCAGCACCCTGGCGGTGTCGTCGCTGGAGGCGTCGTCGATGACGATGACCTCGGCCTCGGCCAGGTCGCCGCCGGCCTTCAGCGCCGCCAGGCATTCCAGGGTGAAGGTCAGGTTGTTGTAGGCGGGGATGACGATCGAGACCTTCGGCGCCTTGGGCGCGTCGAACGCCAGGGCCGCGGCGGCCTTCTCGACGTCGCGGGCCTCGACCTTGATCAGGTCGAAGGGCTTGACCCGCACGTCGGCGAGGGCGCGCTCGCGGATGCGCTTTCGCGCCGCCTTCAGGTCGCGATAGGCCTGGTTGTCATAGGCGCCGGCGTCGCGGGCGCGGCCGGCCGCGCGCAACTGCTCGAACAGGCCCGCCTCGCCTTGCGGACGCGGGACGGTGGCGCCCGGCTCGGGCTTGGGCGCGCGGCTGAGCGCCCAGTGCTCCAGCGAGGAGATCGGCGTCTCGGCCGCCTGCGGGTTCTCCAGCAGGTAGGCGACCTCGTTGAAGTCGGCGGCCGGGGAGACGCCTTCGAAGGCCCCGGCGGTCAGGTAGTGGACCACCGGATGCACGCCCTCGGGCAGGTCGGCCTGCTGGTCGAGATAGAAGGCGGTGTCGAAGTGGATGCTGGGGTCGCGGCGTTCCTCGAAGCCGTAGGCCAGGAAGTGCGCCAGGGCGCTCGAACCCATCGGCGCGGCGTCGCGATAGCGGTCCATGTACCAGCCCGGATCGAACAGCGGGTGCGGGCTGCGGCCCTCGCTGGCGCCGCTGGTGGCGTAGTGCAGCAGGGGGGCGGCGTCCGTCTCGGCCACGTCCGGATTCATGGCCAGGTACCAGGCGCCGTTGAACAGCGGATGCGGCTCGTAGCCCTTGCGCCAGCCCTCGCGCAGATAGTGCGCCAGCGGGTTCTCGCCGCTGTCGGCGACCTCCTCGGCCTGGCCGACATAGTAGCGCACGTCGAACAGCGGGTGGGGATCGTAGCCCTCGGCGACACCCTTGTGCAGGAAGTGCTGCAGGGCGGTGAGGCCGGTGGCCGCGACCTTTACGGCGTGGCGGGCGCGATAGTCCTTCAGGTCGAACAGCGGGTGCGGGTCGCGCCCCTCCTTGTCGCCGGCGACCAGGTAGTGGGCCAGCGGCGCCCAGCGCGATCCCGCCAGGTCGTCGTTGCGCTCCAGGTACCAGGCCTGGTCGAACAGGGCCTTGGGATTGGCGCTGCCGTCGGGACCGGCGCGCACATAGTCGATCAGGCCGCGGGCCTTGCCGCCGTCACGTCCCAGGCCGCTGCGCAGGCTGAAGTCCCAGACGCCTGAGCGGGCGATCAGGGCGGCGCGGCCGGGCCACTTGGCCCGCGCCAGCATCAGGTCGATGCGCTGCTCGGTCGGGCCCTTGTCGGCGACGCCGACGCGGCGGGCGGCGGCCTTGCGGAAGCGGTTCCAGCGGTCTTCGGCCACGACCCGGTGGGCGCGGTGCAGGTCGCGCCGCTTGGCCAGCAGGGCTTCCGCCGCGACGTCGGGAACGGGTTTGGGAGTGTCTTTGGCCAAGGTCTGAAGTCTCGGGCGCGGTGATTAGCGGCCGGCCAGGGCCGAGTCGACCACGGCCTCGATCCGGGCGCGTTCCTGCCGCAGCTCGGCGAGCTCGCGCTGGAGGGTCCTGATCTGCTGCTCCTGCACCTCGCCTAGCTGGCGTTGGTAGAGAAGCTCGGCGCGGGTCGAATCAAGGGTGCTGGTCACGGGCGAGACCAATACGCCCATCTGCGACTTCATTTGGGCGATCTGGGCGGCGGCGCGCTCCAGGGGCGCGCGGTCGGGCGCCTGGCCGGCCGCGGCGGCGGTGAACCAGTCCAGCACCTCCTGCGCCATCGGGCCCGCCATCGGCACGTCGGCCAGCTCGCCCAGGCCGTCATTATGACGCAGGTCCTTGGTGAGGAAGGCGTCGATCTTCTGGGCCGAGCGCTCGGTCAGCCGCGGCAGGGGCGCGCCGAGCGCCGTCTCCATGCGCGCGACCTCCGTGCGCCAGTCGGCCAGCAGCCCGTCATAGGAGACGAAGGCGCGCGGCAGGTCGCGGCTGCCGGCCTCGGCGGCCAGCATGTAGAGCGTCCAGATCAGCACCGACTTCTCGACCGGGAAGGCGTCGCGGCGCGCCAGCGAGCCGGCCACCGCCAGCGGATGGCGCACCGGGATCACCACGCGGGCCCCGATCCCGGCCGCGTTCAGCACCGCGCGCCACAGCGGCAGCAGCACCGAGACGCGCGGGTCCTTGAGCAGCGGATGGATCGACTCGCCGAACTCGGCCTTGAACAGGTCGAGCGCGCGCGCGGTCCAGTCGGCTTCGGCCTCGGGCGCCAGCGGGGCGTAGGGCAGGTTGAAGGGGTCGTCCCAGGCGCTGCCGGCGGCGCGCAGGCGCTGGTCGTTGAACACCGAGATCTTCCAGGGTTCGAAGTAGCCCTTGGCGTTGTGCTCGTCGCCCGGCATGACGTTGTCGGGCAGTTCCGCGCCCGCCAGGGCCAGCAGTTGCGCGGTCGCCGAGGTGCCGGAACGGTGCATGCCCAGGACCAGATAGGCGGTCCGCTCGAAGGTCTGCTGCATGGTCGCCTTGTCTCGCCTTGGGCGTCTTCGCCGGTTGAGGAAACCTGCGATGGCGGCGCGGTTTCGAACCAGGGCCCCCGGCCCTAACGCTCCGCTGTATGGCCGCTTGGCCGTCGCTGCAAGGCCGACGCGGTTGATCGCCCGGCGCATCTGATGCAAACCCAGGCTTGGCGTCGCACGGAAAGATCGCACATGGCCGCCGCGGCCTCACCAGATCGCGCCCACCGTCTGCTGGTGGTGGCGATGGACTTCGACTTCTACCGCCAGGCCCATTCGGACCTCACCTATGCGGATGTCGATCCGGCGGGTCACTATGGACTCAGGGGCTGGCGCGAAGGCCGCGACCCGGCGCCCTGGTTCTCCACCGACGCCTATCTCGAACAGAACCCGGACGTGGCCGAGAGCGGGACCAACCCGTTCGCGCACTATCTGACCATCGGCTGGCGGCAGGGGCGCGAGATCGTTCCGTCAGCGCGGGCGGGGGACTACTACGCCCTGGTCCACGGGGTCGGCGGGACGCGGATCAGCGCCGACGAGCGCGCCGCGGCCGCGGAGTTCTTCGATCCGAAGTTCTACCTGGCCATGAACCCCGACGTGGCCGAGGCGGGCGGCGACCTGCTCGACCACTTCCTGCGGCTGGGCTGGCGCGAGGGGCGCGACCCCAGCTACGACTTTTCGACGGCGAGCTATCTCGAGCTCAACCCCGACGTCGCGGCCAGCGGCCGTCATCCGTTCATCCATTATGTGACGCAGGGCCGCCGTGAAGGCCGGACGACCAAGGCGGACAACGGTTTTCGGCAGGAGGTGCTGGCGAACCTGAAGCCGTTCGCGGCGCGGGTGGCCGACGCCCGGCGCTGGGCGCGCCCGGTGGAGCTCTCGTCCGCCGAGGCGCTGATCGAGACGATGCGCGCCTCTCCGCTCCAGGGCTTGCACCTGACCTTCAGCCAGGACGACTACAGCCGCTCGGTGGGAGGCTCGCAGCTCTGCGTGCAGCGCGAGTCGGCCGAGTTCGCCCGGCTGGGCCGCAACCACCTGCATGTCCATCCGGCCAACGGCTGGCCCACCGTGCGCAGCGGCGCGACCGAGACGCCGATGGGCGTGCTCTGGAACGGAAAGGCCGTCGGCGCCTTCGTCCGGGCCGCCATCGCCCAGGCGCTGAAGGCGGCGACGCCGGCGGGGCCCGGCAGTTTCGCGATCCACAACATGCTGGGCCATTCCAGCCGCGACGTGATCGACATCGTCCGCTCGGCCGGTCTCAACGCCGGCCATTTCTGGCTGCACGACATGGGCAGCCTCTGCGCCGGCATCCACCTGATGCGCAACGACGTGGAGAGCTGCGGGGCGCCGCCCCAGGGCAGCGCGGCCTGCGGGGTCTGCGTCTATGGCCCCGCCCGCGCCGCGCATGTGCGCGAGCACCAGCGGCTGTTCCAGCGGCTGGACCTGACCGTCGCCGCGCCCTCGCAGGTGGCGCTCGACGCCTGGCGCGCCGGCGGCGACCTGGAGGCGACGGGCGAGGTGGTCGCGCCGCTGGCGCGCCTCGTCCCGACCGGCGAGGCGCCGCGCCCGGCCTCCGAGCGTCCGTTCCGTTTCGCCTTTCCCGGCACGCCCTCGGTGCACAAGGGCTGGCCGATCTTCCGCCACCTGGCGGCGCGTTTCGCCGACGACGAGCGCTATGCGTTCATCCACCTGGCCAGCAAGCCGGCGGCCGGCGCCCTGGCGGCGCATCATCCGGTGACGGTCACCGCCGCCGAACCGCTGGCCATGCGCCAGGCGATGATCGACCTGGAGATCGACGCGGCGATGATCTGGTCGCTCTGCATCGAGACCTTTTCGTTCGCCGCCTACGAGGCCGCCGCCGCCGGCGCCGCGGTGGTGACCGGACCCGATAGCGGCAATGTCGCGGTCTTCGCCCGCGAGCATGGGCTGCTGCTGGACGACGAGCGCGCTCTGGAAGCGCTGTTCGAGAGCGGCGAGATCCTGAAACTGGCGCGGGCGCGGCGGGGGGCGGCGCTCTACGACCTCGCCTTCAGCAAGCTCACCGCCGAACTGGTGGAGGCGACGTGAGGGTCACCTGTTTCTCGAGCTTCACCTTCGCCTATCTCGACCGGGCGCGCGTGCTGTTCGCCAGCCTGCGCCGCTTCCATCCGGATTGGGATCTCGTCGCCCTGATCACCGACGTTCCGCCGCCGGGCTTCCAACTGCGGGTGGAGGACGAGCCGTTCGACAGGGTGGTCTATGCGCAGGACCTGGCGATCCCCGACTTCGAGGCCTGGCTGTTCAAGCACGACGTGGTCGAGGTCTGCACCGCCGTGAAGGGGCCGTTCCTGCACCAGGCCTGCGGTTCCGGCGCCGATGCGGTGGTCTATCTCGATCCCGACACCGCGCTCTTCGAGAGCCTGGGGCCGGTGCTGGCGCGACTGCAGGACAGCGACATCCTGCTGACCCCGCACCTGCTCGACCCGAACACCGATCGTCAGGCGATCCTGGACAACGACCTGTCGGCCTCGCGCACGGGCATCTTCAACCTGGGTTTCGTGGCGATCCGCACCCGCGGCGAGGGGGCGCGTTTCGCCCGGTGGTGGAACGACCGCCTTCTCGAGTTCTGCTACGACGACATTCCCGCCGGCCTGTTCGTGGACCAGAAGTGGTGCGACCATGCGCCGGCGCTGTTCGACAAGGTCGGCGTGGTCCGCGACCCGGGCTGCAACGTCGCCAGTTGGAACATCAGCCAGCGGACGGTCGCGATCGGCCGCGACGGGGCCATCACCGTCAACGGCGCGCCGCTGCGATTCTGGCACTTCACCAAGCTGGGGCCGACGGGCGATGCGATGACCCGGCGCTATGCCGGCGACAACCACGCGGTCTTCGAGATCTGGCGCTGGTACAAGGAGCAGGTCGACGCCGCGCGCGATCCGATCATCCCGGACCGTTACTGGGCCTATGGCGTCTTTGGCGACGGAACGCCGATCGACAAGGCCCATCGCCTGATCTGGCGCGACCGCGCCGACCTGCGCGAGCGCTTCCCCGATCCCTTCGACGTGACCGATGGCGGCTACCTCGCCTGGCTGCGCGACGAAGGGCTGGCGGCGCGCCCGGCGGCTTGACAGCCGCGCCGGCCGGACCGACACGAAGCCGAGAACCAAGGAGGGCCGGGCCATCATGGCGGCCGATATCGGGGCCGATGCGGCGCCCGAAGACACCCAGACGACCGGCGTGCTGATCGACAAGGTCGAGGCTCTCGCCCGGCTGTGCGCCACGCTGCATGGCGCCAGCCAGCGCGCCTCCGCCGAGAACGGCCTCAACCGGACCCGGCTTGGCGCGGCGCTGAGCGACGCGCTGCTGGCCCGCGAGGCGCTGGAGGCCGAGGCCCGGAGCATCGCCCTGACCGGATACCAGGCGGCCGCGCGTCCGTTCGCGCGCCCGCGCCGCTACAACCGCATCGCCCGGCGGCTGGACGGCGCGCTGGAACGGCTCGGCTCGATCGGCCAGGCGCTCGTCATCGCCCGGTCCGGTCTCTGGGCCTCCCAGGCCGGCGAGGGACGCCGCCTGCGCGCCATCGCGGCCTATGCCCGCCGCGGCGGCGACCTGGCCCTGCAGCCGCCCGCCTTGTTCGACCAGGCCTGGTACCTGCGGCGGCGGAGCGACCTGGCCGGGACGCGGGTCAGCCCGCTAGCGCACTATCTGCTGCATGGCGCCGCCGAGGGGATCGATCCGCATCCGCTGTTCGACGGCGAGTTCTATCGGGCGCGGAACGCCGCGCAACTGGCCGAGACCGGCCTTTCGCCGCTCGAGCATTTCGTGCGCATCGGGGCGGGCGAGGGGCGCGATCCCCACCCGCTGTTCGATGTCGGATACTATGTGCGCCAGGCGCCGGACCTGATTTCCAGCGGCGAAAACCCGATCCTGCACTACGAGCGCGAGGGCGCGGCACGGGGACTGAGCCCGCATCCGCTGTTCGCCGCCGATTACTACGCCGCCCAGGTCGCGCAGGCGGGCCTCGATGACGCGCCCTCGCTGGCTCATTACCTGACCGCCGGCGCGGCTTCAGGGCTGAAGCCGCACCCGCTGTTCGATCCGGGCTGGTATCGCGGCCAGTATCCGGACGTTGCGGCCGGCGGCGAGCCGCTCGTGCATTTCCTGCTGGTCGGCGGCGCGGAGGGGCGCAGTCCCAGCGCCTGGTTCGACACGCCCCGATACCTGGCCCTGCGGGTCGAGGGACTGGCCCCGGGGCGCAATCCCCTGGTGGACTATCTCCAGGGCGGCGCCTGGCGGATCAGCGAGCCGTGGCTGGGCCGGCCGGAGATCGGGTTCCTCGACGCGGCGGCCGACTGCGCCGGCCGTCCGTTGACGCCGCTGGAGCGGTGGGCCCGCGCTCAGACGCCGAGCGCCTGAAGCTGGCGCCAGATGTCGCGGTAATAGTCCTCGACGTAGTGGAAGGGGCTGAGTCCCCAGCGGTGACGGCTGTCGGCCAGATGAAGATCGGCCGGCGCCGAGATGCGCACCGCCTGCGGCAGCGCCGCCGCGAAGGCGTTCTGATGCTGGGCCAGGACGGTGTTGTAGTCGGCGATCGACGCCGGCTTTCCGGTGAATATCTCGACCACGTCGAACGGCCGCCGCACGCAGGCCTCGTCCAGGTATTGCGTGGCCCACTTCGTTTCGTGAAGGATCAGGGCCGCCTCGGCCAGCGGCGTCATCCGCAGCAGGGCGGCCATCTGGTCCAGTCCCTGGCGCCAGATCAGGTCGCTGGCGGGACTGGTGCGCGGGATGTCGCGCGCGCCCTCGAAGGCCGGCTGGCCGAGGTAGCCGCTGACGTCCAGTTCCCAACTGTGGGTGACGATGGTGCCTTGCACCGCAAGCAGGTCCAGGCGCTCGTCGACGAAGTCGAAGATGATATGGGTGGGGCGATGCTCCACAAGCGCCGCCAGCGCGCTCTTATGTAGATCGGCGACCATGGAGCGATGTGGGAAGACTGCGAGCGCAGGCGGCAGGTCTTCGCTGATCTCCACGCCCTTGAGCGGCGGCGCAAACAGGCTCGGCAGGCTGGTGCGTGAAATATAGAGCAGGTCGTCCGTCGGCGCTTCGCCCACGATCGGCCACACATCGCGGGTAATGCAACTCCCGATTACGGCGACCCTGGACAATCCCTACTCCTCGCGTCTCGGGCGACGACCGCTGCAATTCAAACACGCATGGCGAGAATCCACGCAGCAGCGTGCGCCATTGACATCCTTAAGAGGCCCGATCATGTGTCGCGCGTTTTTGGCGCAATCCGCCTTGGACTTCGAGCACCTATTTCGGCCATGGTCACTCCGGCCATCGGCGGCGACCATCCACGGAACGGCGCGGCGCGCATGAAGATTTTCAATCCGTTCGCGGATATGCCTGACAATCCGCTCACCCGGGCGATCAAGGAAGGCTACAAGCCGCTGGCCTATGCCGGCGGGTTCAGTCTGGTTTCGAACCTGCTGTACCTGGCCCTGCCGATCTTCACCTTCCAGATCTACGGCCGCGTGCTGTCCAGCTACAGCGTCCCCACGCTGCTGGTCCTCACCTTCATGGTGATGCTGGCCTTCCTGGTCTCGGGCCTGATCGACGATTACCGCGCCAAGGTCCTGATCAACTACGGCGTCATCATGGATCAACGGGTGTCGGGCCGGGTGTTCTCGGCGCTGTTCGACAGCGTGATCCGCGGCAATCCGGCGGCGCGCTCCCAGGCCCTGCGCGACCTGGACACCTTCCGCCAGATGCTGACCGGGCCGGCGTTCAGCACCATGTTCGACCTTCCCTGGATGCCGGTGTTCATGGTCGTGCTGCTGATCATCGACCCGCTCATCGGCATGGTGACCATCGCCGGCGCCGTGCTGCTGTTCGTCATCACCCTGATCCAGGACCGCGCCACGCGGCCGGCGCTGAAGGAGGCCAACGACGCGGCCCTGCGCAGCTACGCCTTCACCGACGCCGCGCTTCGCAACGGCGAGGTCGTGCGCGCCATGGGCATGGTCGAGCCCCTGGGTTCGCGCTGGGCCGGCTTCCGCTCGATCACCATGGAGCGCAGCGCCGCGGCCAGCGAGCGGGCCAGCGTGCTGAGCAACGTCAGCAAGTTCACCCGCCAGGCGATCCAGGTGCTGATCATCGCCATCGGCGCCTACCTCGTGGTCAAGGGCAAGATCCACTCGGGCCTGCTGTTCGCCAACATGATCCTGGCCGCCCGCGCGCTGCAGCCGATCGAGCGGCTGGTCGGCTCCTGGGACGCGCTGACCAACGGCTACCGCGCCTATCAGCGGCTCAATTCGCTGTTCGCCGACTACAAGCCGACCAAGGCCGCCACGACCCTGCCCAAGCCGCTGGGCCAACTGTCCGTCGAGGGCGTCAACTTCGCGCCGCAAGGCGCCACGCGCTTCGTGCTGCAGGGCGTCAACTTCAAGATCGAGCCGGGCGAGATGCTGGGCATCATCGGGCCGTCGGGGGCCGGCAAGTCCTCCCTGGCCCGCCTGATGGTCGGGATCTGGCAGCCCAACAGCGGCAACGTCCGCCTCGACGGCGCCGACGTGTTCTCCTGGGACCGTTCGGAGTTCGGCCGTCACGTCGGTTACCTGCCGCAGGACACCGAGCTGTTCTCGGGCAGCATCCGCGACAACATCGCCCGCTTCCGCGCCGACGTGGACGACGAGCAGGTGGTCCGCGCCGCCCAGGTGGCCGGAGTGCACCAACTGATCCTGCGCCTGCCCAGCGGCTACGACACCGATCTGGGCGAATCCGGCCACGTGCTGTCGGCCGGCCAGCGCCAGCGGGTGGGCCTGGCCCGCGCGCTGCTGGGCACGCCGCGCCTGATCGTGCTGGACGAGCCGAACGCCGCGCTGGACGCCGAAGGCGAGGAGGCGCTGGTCAACGCGCTCGACGCGCTGAAGGCCGGCGGCTCGACGATCGTGATCGTCTCCCACAAGCCGAGCGTGTTCCGTTCGGCCGACAAGATGCTGATGCTGCGCGACGGCCGGATGGAGATGTTCGGGCCGCGTGACCAGGTCATGGCGCGGGTCGTCCAGCCCGCTACTCCCCGCGCGATCGAGGCCGGCCGATGAAGATGGATTTCAACGCGCCCAAGCCCTACGTCACGCCGTCTTTCGACGACAAGGACCTGGTTCCGCTCGACCCGGCGCTGGCCCAGCGCATGCGCCGGCCGATCGTGGCTGGGGCGACCGTGGTCGGGGTGTTCGTCGTCGGCCTGACGCTGTTCTCGGCCGTGGCCCGGATCGACAGCGCCGTGGTGGCGCCCGGCATGGTCCGGGTCGAGGACAACCGCAAGACGATCCGGCATCGCGAAGGCGGCACGGTGAAGGCCATCCTGGTCAGGGAAGGCCAGCATGTGCGCCAGAATCAGGTGCTGCTGACCTTCGACGAGGTCCAGCCGCGGGCCAGCACCGACGTGCTGCAGAACCAGCAGGACACCTTCACCGCCCAATTGGCGCGCTTCCAGGCCGAGGCGACCGACCAGAAGGTGCTGGTGATTCCGCCGGACCTCACGGCGCGGGCCGCCAGCGATCCCAGGGTCGCGGGAATCATCCGTGACCAGGAGTTCCTCTTCACCTCGCGCCGGCAGTTCTTCGAGACCCAGGGCGCGGTGCTCGCCCAGAAGCTGCAGCAGCTCGAGACCCAGATCGGCGGGGTCCAGGCCCAGGTCGACGCGGTCAAGGAATCGGACCGGCTGACCCGCGAGGAGCTGGCCGGCTACCAGACCCTCTACGAGAAGGGCTATGCGCCCAAGACGCTGATCCTGCGCTACCAGCGCACCCTGGCCGACCTGGCCGGCCGGCGGGGATCGCTGATCGCCGAGATCACCCGGCTGCGCGAGCAGATCGGCGAGACCCGCCTGCAGATCACCACGCTCAAGGAGCAGCGGATCACCCAGGCGGCCGAAGGCCTGCGCCAGATGCAGACCGGCCTCTCCGAGGTCACGCCCAAGCTGGCGGCGGCGCGGCAGATGCTGGACGCCGCGACGGTCCGCTCGCCGGCCGACGGCTATGTGCTGGACCTGACCCAGTTCACCATCGGCGGCGTGGTCGCGCCGGGCGAGCGGCTGCTGAGCGTGGTTCCGGCCAATGCGCCGATGATCGTCACCGCCCGAATCAAGCCGCAGGACATCGACGTCGTGAAGCCCGGAATGAGCGCCCGCGTGCGGCTTTCGGCGTTCAATTCGCGCCGGACGCCGCCGGTCAACGCCTCGGTCCTGACCGTCTCGGCCGACCAGCTCATCGACGAAAAGACCGGCGAGGGCTACTTCCGCGCCGACCTGAAGATCCCGCCCCAGGAGCTGGTCAAGCTGCCCAAGGGCGACAAGCTAAGCCCTGGCATGCCCGCGGAAACCATGATCGTGACAGGAAATCGCTCGATCCTGTCCTACGTCGTGAGCCCGCTCACCGACACCATCCGCGACGCCCTTCGCGAGGACTGACCGGTTAACGATTGATGACCGGGAAACGCAGTCGCGAAGGGGATTTGCACCCGTTTTTGGTGTTGCGCATCAGCCGCGGTTCCGATACGCATTCCTCGGGCTCGTTTAACCTTCGCCACGACCTTGTTGTGACCGACGGCTAGGACCGCTGGGACCGCTCCATATTGGAATATGGTGGCCAGGCGTTTCGGGGGTCCATGTGACACAGACTGGAGAGAAGCATGGCTGAATTCATCTTCGAAACCGCGACGCAGGCGGAGGTTGACGCCTTCACTGCCGCGGACACCCTGAAGTTCTCGACCCCCGGCGCGAATGCGTCGCAGGTGGTCGTGGCCTTCACCAACAATCCGTGGCCGGACGAACTGCACACCGCCACGCTGACCTATGGCGGCAAGTCGCTGGTGTTTCCGGCGGCGTTCGTGGATCGCTCTATCGCCTTCGACGATGGTTCGGTCCTGTTCGTCGGCGGTTACGCGGCTGGCACGGGCAACGACTCGCTGCTCGGCACCTCGGTGGCCGATGGCCTCTGGGGCAATGACGGCGACGACAACTTCGACGGCGACGCCGGTAACGACCTGATCCAGGGCAACAAGGGCAACGACACCCTGCTCGGCGGCACTGGTAACGACTCGCTGTATGGCGGCCAGGACAACGACGTCATCAACGGTCAGTCCGGCGACGACTTCGTTCAAGGCAACATGGGTAACGACAACCTGTCGGGCGGTCTCGGCAACGACACCGTGCTCGGTGGACAGGGCAACGACGTCGTCAATGGCGACGAAGGTAATGACTATCTTAGCGGTGACCTTGGCGACGACACGATCGATGGTGGCGCTGGCAATGACATCGCTCTCGGTGGTGACGGCAATGACTCGATCAATGGCGGCGCTGGCAACGACTCGATCGATGGTGGTGCTGGCAACGACTTGATCGACGGCAGCTCTGGTAACGACACGATCTTCGGCGGAGCGGGTAACGACACCATCACCAGCGGCGATGGCCTCAATGTGGTGAATGGTAACGCTGGCGACGATGTCATCACCGGTGGTTCCGAAAGCGACACGCTGTCGGGCGGCCAAGGCGCGGACGTGATCAATGCTGGTGCTGGTGCCGACTGGGTGGCCGGTAATATTGGCGATGATACGATCGATGGTGGTGACGGCAACGACACCCTGCTCGGCGGTCAGGACAACGATCTAATCACCGGCGGTGCGGGTAACGACCTGATCAACGGCGATTTGGGTAATGACACCCTGGACGGCGGTACGGGTAACGACACCGTGTCGGGTGGTGATGGCAACGACTACATCACCAACGCCTCTGGCAACGACAACATCTATGGTGGAGCTGGCAACGACACCGTTGTTGGCGGTGCCAACGCTGACAAGATCAGCGGTGACGACGGTAACGACAGCCTGAACGGCGGCGCTGGTAACGACGAGATCGCTGGCGGGGCGGGCAACGACACCCTGGTGGGCGATGCCGGCAACGACAGCCTGCAAGGTAATGACGGCGACGACATTATCGACCTCGCCACCAACGCTAACGCGACCGAATCGAACGCCGCTCTCGGCGGTGCCGGTAACGACACCATCACTGGCGGCATCGGCAACGATACCATCGACGGTGGAGCCGGCGCTGACGTCCTCGTTGGTGGTGACGGTACTGACCTGATCTCCGGTGGTGAGGATAACGACACCATCACCGGCGGTGCCACTGGTGCGGCTACCCTCAGCGGCGATGCTGGCAACGACACTATCGTCCTCAACGCCGGCGGCGTCGCGCTCGGCGGTGAAGGAAACGATAATATCACCGGCAGCACGGCTGCGGACATCATCTCGGGCGGTGAAGGCAACGACACCATCGTGGGTGGCGGCGGTTCCGACACCATCAACGGTGATGGCGGCAACGACACCATCACCCTCGGAACTAGTGCCGGCACGGTCCTTGGCGGTGAAGGCAACGATAACATTACCGGTAGCTCGGCCGCTGATAACCTGTCGGGTGGTGAAGGTAACGACACCATCGTTGGCGGCGGCGGTGCCGACACGATCAACGGTGATGCTGGCAATGACAGCATTACTCTCGGCACTGGCAATGGCGTTGTCTTCGGTGGTGAGGGTAACGACACCATCACCGGCAATGCTGGCGACGATCAGCTGTCGGGTGGTGCTGGCAACGATGTCATCGTTGGCGGTGCTGGTACCGACACCATCAGCGGCGGCGCGGGGGCTGATACCCTCACCGGTGGTGCTGATGATGACCGGTTCGTCTTCGCGGCGGGTGACTCCTCGGCGACGGCGACGAGCGATGCGACCGTGGATGTCATCACGGACTTCGACACCGGGGCGGACACCATCGCTCTTGGCGTGGTTGGCGCTGCCGGTAACTTCGATGTGCAGACCGGCCTGAGCTATGCCGACGCCTATGCGGCGGCGAAGGTTCTGATCGAAGCGACCGACCCGACCAACCGCGACATCGTCGCCGTCACCGTGGGTGGGGATACGTATGTCTTCGCCGACAGCGGCAACAACAACTCGATCAGCACGGTGATCAAGCTGACGGGTGTTGACGCTTACAACAATGGCGATCTCGTCTTCGGCGACTTCGTCGCCTAAGCTCGATAAGCAAACTTAGAATTGGAGCCGCCTCGAAAGGGGCGGCTCTTTTTCTTTGGGCGTAGAACTGCGCGCTGATCGCGGGAGATCGGGCGTGTGGAGTGAAGAGCTGCTCAAACGAAATTGGGCGGCGAAGAGAATCTTCGCCGCCCAATCGTGAATACACAGCCATGGAGAGCTTGGCCGACTTCTCAGCCTAATGCGTAGCGGCCTTCGGGCAAAGCGCTCCTGAGCCTTCTCGCGCGATCTAACGAACTTGTGAGTGAACCGTGTTACTGGACGCTCAATCTCCAAGACGCGTCGAAAAGCGTTGGCGAAGGACGGTCTCGCCGTTCCGCCTGACGACATAGTTCGCCTGGTACTCACCCGCCGGCCAGGGGGCGGCGCCCGCACGTTTGCCCACGAACGCCATGTACTGCGCCTTGGCCCGGTCCAGTGGCGGCTGGGCGCCGGTGGCCACCTGCCGTCCATCCGGGCCGATGATCGTCAGCTCCTGAACGTCGCCGCCATGCAGATTGATCGCCCGCACATAGGCGATCAGCATCGGTGACGTGCTCGACGGGGGCTTGATCCCGCCCGCCTCGATCGCCTCCATTGAGACGGGCGCATCGGCGAAGCCGGCGTTGAGCACCGCGCCCGGCTTGTAGCTCATCGCCTGCGCCGCCGCCGCGGTCCACATGCCGCGCCCTCCCGCGCCTGCGTCACAGGCGCCAGCCGCCGAACCCGGCGAGAACGGATCGATCATCGTTCCATTATGTCGGACTGTGACGTGGACGTGCGGATACTCCGTGTTGCCGGACAGGCCGATGCTCGCCAGCGGTTGGCCGGCGGCGACCTGGTCGCCGACCGCCACTTTGAGGCTGCCCTTGGCCAGGTGGCAGTATTGCGTCTCCCAGCCCTCGCCGTGGTCGATGACCACGCCGTTGCCGCACTCCTGGCCGTTGAGCGCCGCTGCGCCGGGCGACTTGACCGAGACGTCGGCGACGCCGTCGCGAAGCCGTGCGACACGGCCGGGGGCGGCCGCCAGCACCGCGACCCCGGCGCGCTGCGCGCCCATGTCCAGGATCCGGATATCGACGCCGCCATGGCCGTCATAGGTGTTGCTGCCGCAGCGGAAGTCCTTCGCGCCCGGCCCCGCATCATGATCGACGTAGTTCTGGACCTCGCAGGTCCGCCCGATCGTGCAGGCGACGGGAAAGGCGAGCTGGGGACCGGCCGGCCGCGCCTCGGGGGCCTGGGCGCTGGGCGCCGCCGGCGGCCGGACGGGGTCCGCGCCGGCCGCGTCGCCGCCAGGGGAACATGCGGCCATGGCGCCGGCCAGGATGAGCGGGGCGTGCTTCAAGGGGCTTCTCCTCTTCCCAAGGTCGCCACACGAGGGGGCGCTAATGTGGCGTCACCAGAACGAGACGCCGGTCAGCCGCGCCAGCCGCGCCATGTCCTCGGCATAGATCTCCCGCAGATAGCTCACGTCCTCGCCGGCCAGTGCGCCGCCGACGTCCTGGCCTACATGAACGTTCCGATGCTCGACCGGGGCCGGCGCCGGGGCGCCCAGAAAGTCGCTCACGCGCCCCAGCGCCGTGTTCGGATCGCGCCGCAGATCGTCCGCCTGCAGCAGAAGAACCTGCTCACGCGGAAAGAGGCCGTAGAGCCGCTCGATCTGCTCGCCGTAGAAGCCGCGCTCGACATACGAGAATTCACGATGCGCGCCCCACGGCTCGGCGTCGAACAGCCGCCGCCGGCCCTGCCGGATGCACCAGGAAAACGGCTGCATCTCGGCTCCGCGCGAAGTCTCCATGCGCCAGTGCGACCAGGCCCGCTCCACCGGATCGCGTAGCATGACGATCAGCCGCACGTCCGAATTGTAGGCGGCGATCCGCTCCAGGCACCGCGGCCAGTAGAGGTAGATCGGCGTCGCCTCGCCCCGGATCGCCTCGCCCGTCCAGTCGAACTGGGCGTGATAAGGTTCATAGTCCGGCGCAGCCCAGTCCACCGACTCGTCGTCGAAGAAATGCACTTCCTTCGTCGCCGAGAGCGCGTAGGCCGGAATGTCGGACAGATAGTCGAACAGCGCAGTCGTTCCCGCCTTCTGCACGCCGGCGATGATGAAGTTCACTCGTGACGCCAAACCGGACCCCCAAATCCACGCCGCCGCCAGCGGCCGGCCCTTGGATACGGCTTCATCGCGTAAACGACACGAGATAATAGAGACATCATTCCGCGATCGGGAATCGTGGGCTATCCCATCGCCGACGCATAGCTGAAGGGCCTGAGAGCTTGATCACCACCATCGACGAAGAGCGCGGCGAGGTCATCGTCAGGAACGGCGAGACCGAGGTTCGTCACAGCCTGGCGAGCGCCGAAGGCTTCGCGGCGGCGTCCAAGGCCTGGCTGCGCGCCACCTGGGACTCCAAATACGTCTATTCGTTCGCCTGGATGGGACGACCGATCATCCAACTGCCGGAGGACATGATCCGCCTGCAGGAGGTGATCTACGCCCTCCAGCCCGACGTCCTGGTGGAAACCGGCGTCGCCCACGGCGGCTCGCTGATCTTCTACGCCTCGCTGTTCGAAGCCATGGGCAAGGGCCGCGTCGTCGGCGTCGACATCGAGATCCGCCCGCACAACCGCGCCGCCATCGAAGCCCATCCGATGAAGAAGCGCATCGAGCTGATCGAGGGCTCCTCGACGGCGCCCGAAGTGCTCGACCAGGTGAAGGCGCTGATCAAGCCGGGCGAGAAGGTGCTGGTGGTCCTCGATTCCAACCACACCCACGCCCACGTGCTGGAAGAACTCCGCCTCTACGGCGAGTTGATCGAGGTCGGCTCCTACGTCGTGGCCACCGACGGCATCATGGCCCAGGTCAAGGGCGGCCCGCGCACCGCCGACGACTGGGACTGGAACAACCCGCAAAAGGCGGTCCACGATTTCGTGGCGCAGGACAAGCGCTTCATCGTCGAGGAGCCGGCCTTCCCGTTCAACGAGGGCATGGTGACCGAGCGCGTGACCTACTGGCCGGACGCCTTCGTCAAGCGGATCGCCTGACGATGAAGGTCGTCCTGCTCGCCGGCGGGCTCGGCACCCGTATCTCCGAGGAAAGCCACCTCAAGCCCAAGCCGATGATCGAGATCGGCGGGCGGCCGATCCTCTGGCACATCATGAAGCTGTACTCGCACTACGGCTTCAACGACTTCATCGTCTGCCTCGGCTACAAGGGCTATGTGGTGAAGGAGTATTTCGCCAACTACGTCCTGCACAACGCCGACCTGACCGTCGATCTGGCCAAGGGGGCGCTGGAGTATCACGCCACCAATCACGAGCCCTGGCGCGTCACCCTGGTCGACACCGGGGCGGAGACCATGACCGGCGGGCGGCTCAAGCGCGTCGCACAATATCTGGATCCGGACGAGCCCTTCTGCCTGACCTACGGCGACGGGGTCAGCGACATCGACCTGGGCGCCCTGGTCGAGTTCCACAAGGCGCATGGCAAGCAGGCGACGGTCAGCGCCGTCTCCCCGCCCGGCCGGTTCGGCGCGCTGGAGATCATCGACGGCGCCGTCCAGCGGTTCATCGAGAAGCCGCCGGGCGACAACGGCCTGATCAACGGCGGCTTCTTCGTGCTGCAGCCGCAGGTCATCGAGCGCATCAAGGACGACTCGACCGTCTGGGAGCTGGAGCCGCTGGAAGGCCTGGCCCGCGAAGGCCAGTTGATGGCCCGTCCGCACGACGGCTTCTGGGCGGCGATGGACACCCTGCGCGACAAGAATACGCTCGAAGCCCTGTGGGCGTCGGGCGAGGCGCCTTGGCGGCTCTGGAAGTGACGCGGCCCAATCCGGATTTCTGGGCCGGCAAGCGTGTCCTGCTGACCGGCCATACCGGCTTCAAGGGGTCCTGGGCGGCGGCGTGGCTGGCCCAGATGGGCGCGCAGGTCACCGGCCTGGCGCTGGCGCCCGACCAGACCCCGGCCCTGTTCGATCAGGCGGGGATCGCCGGCCTCGTGGATTCGCACGTCGTCGACCTGCGCGACCAGGCCGCCGTCGAGGCCCTGGTCGGCGCACGGGCCTTCGACCTGGTGCTGCACATGGCCGCCCAGCCGATCGTGCGCGCCTCGATCGAGGATCCGGTCGCCACCTTCGCCGCCAACGTCATGGGCACGGCGCATCTGCTGCAGGCGCTGCGCGGCCAGGCTGGGCTCAAGGCCGCCCTGGCGATCACCTCCGACAAGGTCTACGCCAACAACGAGCAGGGGCGGGCGTTCCAGGAAGGCGACGCCCTGGGCGGCAAGGATCCGTATTCGGCGTCCAAGGCCGCGGCCGAGATCGTCACCCAGAGCTTCGCCCGCAGCTTCTTCGACAAGGCCGGCGTGCCGCTGGCCACGGCGCGGGGCGGCAATGTCATCGGCGGCGGCGACTTCTCGCGCGACCGGCTGGTGGCCGACATCGTCCGCGCCGGCCAGGCGCAGGCGGTGACGGTGCTGCGCCACCCGGAGGCCACGCGCCCCTGGCAGCACGTGCTGGACTGCGTCGCCGGCTACCTCGTCTATCTCGAGCGGCTGGCGACGGACCCTGCGGCCCCGCGCGCCCTGAACTTCGGTCCGCGTCCCGGCGGCCCGGAAGTCACGGTCGGCGAACTCGCCACCCGCGCCACTGAGGCCCTGGGCGCCAAGCCCTGGCGCCACGAGCCCGACCCCAATTCGCTGGAGGCCAAGGCCCTCGGCATCGACGCCAGCCTGGCCCGCCAGGCGCTGGGCTTCGAAAGCCGCCTGGACGCGCCCGCCGCCGTCGACTGGACCATGGACTGGTATCGCGCCCAGGCCGAGGGCGGCGACGCCCTTGGCCTCGTCCGCGACCAGATCTCGCGCTACGAAAGCCTTTGATGACTGTTCCCGCCTGCCGCTTCTGCCGTGCGCCGCTGACCCAGACCTTCCTGGACCTGGGCGAGCAGCCGCTGGCCAATTCCTACCTGACCAAGGCTCAACTGGAGTCGGGGAAGGAAGGCTTCTATCCGCTGCACACCCGCGTCTGCGGCGACTGCTTCCTGGTCCAGGCCGATGATCCCGTCGCCGCCGACGCCATCTTCGACGAGGGCTACGCCTACTTCTCGGCCTATTCCGAGAGCTGGGTGGCGCACGCCAAGCGCTATGCGGAGGCGATGGCCGGCCGGTTCGGGCTGGGGCCGCAGTCGCTGGTGGTCGAGGTCGCCTCGAACGACGGCTACCTGCTGCAGCATTTCAAGGCCATGGGCGTGCCCGTGCTGGGGATCGAGCCGACCGCCAACACCGCCGAGGTCGCGGTCAAGGAGCGCGGCGTTCCGACCGAGGTCGCGTTCTTCAACGACGCCACCGGGCGCGAGCTGAAGGCGCGGGGCGTGGCCGCCGACCTGATGGCCGGCAACAACGTCCTGGCCCACGTTCCCGACATCGGCGACTTCGTGGCCGGCTTCCAGCACGTGCTGAAGCCGCAGGGCGTGCTGACCTTCGAGTTCCCGCATCTGCTGAACCTGATCGAGAAGGTGCAGTTCGACACCATCTATCACGAGCACTATTCGTACCTGTCGCTGCTGGCGGTCGAGAAGGTGCTGCGCGCCAACGGCCTGAGGCCGTTCGACGTCGAACTGCTGGCGACCCATGGCGGGTCGCTGCGGCTGTTCTGCGCCCACGAGGCGTCGGATCATCAGGAAACCCAGGCCCTGCGGGACCTGCGCGCCCGCGAGCACGCCGCCCGCCTCGACCAGCCGGCCGGCTACGAGGGCTTCGCCGCCCGCGTGGAGGAGGTCCGCCGCGGCTTCCTCGATTTCCTCGCCAAGGCGAAGGCGCAGGGCAAGAGCGTCGCCGCCTATGGCGCGGCGGCCAAGGGCAACACCTTCCTGAACTACGCCCGCGTCACCCCGCAGGACATCGTGGCGGTGTTCGACGCCAACCCGCACAAGCAGGACCGCTTCCTGCCGGGCACCCATATCCCGATCCACGCCCCGGCCGCGATCGCCGACTTCAAGCCGGACTATGTGGTCATCCTGCCCTGGAACCTGAAGGACGAGATCATGGGCCAACTGGCCTATATCCGCGACTGGGGCGGGCAGTTCGTGACCGCCTCGCCGGACACCACGGTCGTCGGCTGATGCGCTTTGCGGCGACCGAGATCGACGGCGTCGTGATCGTCGACCTGGACCTGATGAGCGATGCGCGCGGCGCCTTCGCGCGTCTGCATTGCCCGCAGGAGTTCGCCGCCGCCGGCCATCCCTTCGTTCCCCAGCAGACCAGCCTGTCGCGCAACGCCCGGGCCGGCACGCTGCGCGGCATGCACTACGAGGCGGCGCCCCACGAGGAGGCCAAGCTGGTGCGGGTCGTCCGTGGACGGATCTTCGACGTCGCCGTCGACCTGCGGCCCGACAGCCCGACCTACCGCCGCTGGACCGGAACCGAGCTTTCCGCCGACAACGGCCGCGCCCTGCTGATCGGCAAGGGTATGGCGCATGGCTTCATCACGCTGGAGGACGACACCGACGTCCTCTACCAGATCGACCGCATCTTCGAGCCCGGCCATGGCCGTGGCGTGCGCTGGAACGACCCGGCGTTCGGGATCGCATGGCCGGGCAGCCCGCTGGTGATCTCGGAGCGGGATGCGGGCTATGCCGACCACGACGCGGCCCCCTAGACTGAGGCCATGCTCGACATCGACCCCACCGCCAAGATCTCGCCGCTCGCCGACATCGAACCTTCGGCTCGCGGCACGCTGATGCGCATCGGGGCGCGGACGATGGTCGACGCCTTCGTGAAGATCAAACCCGCCGGCGGCATGGGCGAGCTGGTCATCGGCGAAGATTGCGCGATCAATTCCGGGACCGTGATCTACACCGGCAACGGCGTGAAGCTGGGCGACGGCGTGCTCATCGCCGCCAACTGCACCCTGGCGCCGACCAACCATGCCTTCGGCGACCGTTCCCGCCGGATCCGCGACCAGGGCTTCCTGCCGTCCAAGGGCGGCATCGTCATCGGCGACGACGTCTGGCTGGGGGCCAACGTGGTGGTGCTGGACGGCGCAGATATCGGAACCGGTTGCGTCGTGGCCGCCGGCGCGGTGGTGCGCGGCAAGCTGGAGCCCTATTCGATCTATGCCGGCGTTCCGGCCCAGCGTGTCGGCGCGCGCGGCGAATGACGCGCTACACGGTCATCGGCGCAGGCGGTTTCATCGGCTCGCGGCTGGTCGCGGCCCTGACCGCGCGGGGCGAGGAGGTCCATGGCCCGGCCCGGGGTGACCCAGGGCTCTTCGGCCGGGATCTCGGCCGGGTCTTCTACTGCGCCGGCCTCACTGGCGACTTCATGATCCGCCCGTTCGACACGGTCGAGGCCCATGTCGGCCTGCTGACCCAGTTGCTGCGCGACGCGTCTTTCGAGCGGCTGATCTATCTGTCCTCGACCCGGGTCTATGACAGCCTCGGCGCCCGCGGCGGCAAGGAGAGCGACATCCTCGAGTTCGACGTCGCCGCGCCGCGCAACGTCTATGACCTCTCCAAGGCGCTGGGCGAGAACCTCTGCCTGGCCCGCTCGGGCGGCCGCGCCGCCGTCGCCCGGCTGGCCAATGTCTTCGACTGGACCGACGACGCCGGCGGCTTCCTCTCCGACCTGCTCAAGCGGGCGCGGCGGGAGAAGGTGATGACTCTGGACAGCTCGCCCCTGGCCGGCCGCGACTACATCCATGCCGACGACGTCATCGCCGCCCTGCTGGCCATGGACGCGCAGGACACGGACGGGATCGTCAATGTCGCGCGGGGGGAGGCGATCTCGAACGGCGACGTCGCCGCGGTCCTGGCCCAGGCCGGCTGGACGCTGAACCTCACCGGCCAGGGCGCTCCGCACGGGCCGGTCTGCGACGTCGCCCGGCTTCACGGCCTGGGCGTCGCGCCGCGCGACGTGCGCGCGGTGATCGCCGGGGCGCTCAGCGACCCCGGCTTCTTCATCGGCTAGGCGGCGATCTTGCCGCTGGCGCGCGCCCGGCTGATCGCGCCCTCCAGCATCTCGTAGAAGTCGGCGGCGAACTGCCGGGTCTGGCCCAGCGGGCTGGCCTTCAGCATGCCGCGCAGCCCGGTGCGCAGGGTCGCGCGGCGATCGTGATCGCCCGCCAGGCGCAGCGCGATCTCCACGAACTCGTCGGGCGTGCGCGCGCACAGGTCGCCGAGCCCCGCATTGACGAGAATGGAGTAGCTCAGCCGCTCGAACATCGCCTCGCCGACCAGGCTGACGGTCGGCACGCCCATCCACAGCGCCTCGCAGGTGGTGGTGCCGCCGGTCTGCGGGAAGGTGTCCAGCGCGATGTCGATCTCGTTGTAGAACGGCATGTGCGCGCCGCGGACGTCCTCGAACCGAACGCGCTCGGCGCCCACGCCCTCGGCGGCGAACAGTTCCAGCATGTTCCGGCGGAAGGTCGGGGCGCCGCCCTCCGGGCGGACGAACAGGAACTGGGCGTTCTCGACCGAAGCGGTCACCCGCGCCCAGGTCCGCACCATCTCGCGGCTGTACTTGTAGGGGTTGTTGGCGGTGCCGAAGGTCAGGAAGCCCTTGCGCTGCTGGGGCGTGCCTTCGGTGATCGGGCGTTCGGGGAACGCCTGCTCGCCCATGGCGATCCAGCTCTTGGGCATCAGCAGCGGCTCCTCGATCAGCAGGTCGCGGCTGGTCGGCGCCACGTAGGGATCGAGGATCAGGTGGTCGATGGTCTCCAGGCCGGCCGAGTGCGGATAGCCGAGCCAACTGGCCTGCAGCGGGGCTGGCTTGAAGCCCATGACGCCCAGCTTGTTCATATGGGTCGAGCCGCCGAGCTCGATCAGCATGTCGAGCTGGTCGTTGGCGATCATCTGGGCCGCGTCGCGGTCGCCGATGTCCTTCTCCCACCGGAAGACGTCGACACAGGCGGCGATCCGCGCCTGGGTGGCGTCCACCGTGTCGCCCTGGAAGAACGAATAGCAATAGACCTCGAACCGGTCGCGATCGAGGTGCTCGAACAGCGGCATCGCGAAATAGGCGACCGGGTGGTTGCGCAGGTCCGACGACATGAAGCCGATCCGGAACTTGCCGTTCTCAGGCCGCGGCGCGGGCCGCTCGATCGGCCAGCGCTTGACCGCGTCGGCGACCAGGCGGCCCCAGATGCGGTGCATCTCCACCAGCTCCAGGCGGTCCTCGTCGCTGGTGATGCGGGCCAGATGGCCCAGCAGCGCCGTATGCTTGCCGTTGCCGGCCCACTTGCGCCCGACCTCCGAGAAGCTGCCGAGCTTGGCGGCCGAGTCGTAGTCGCCCAGGCGGATGAGGACCTCCAGCGCGACCTTCAGGCTGGACGGCGTCAGCCTGATGTCCGGGGTCAGCGCCTCCTTCAGAAGCTGGTAGGCGCGTTCGAGATGCTCGGCCTCGACGCCGTGGCGCGAGCGGCCGAGGCTTTCGATCAGGGCGATCCGGTAGTCCAGGTTGTCGGGCGCCAGCCTGACCGCGGTCTGCATGTGCTCGTTGCCGCGCCTGCGGTCGTAGTCGCTGATGACGCCGCCGAGCTGGTGGTGCAGCCAGGGCTTGTCCTCGTAGCGGTCGCGCAGCGAAATGAGATAGGCCTCGGCGTCGCGCAGGCGGCCGGAGCGGCGCAGGGCGGTGGTCCGCGCCTCGTGCAGACGCATCTCGTCCGGCAGGACGGCGAGCGCCTGGTCGGTCACCTCGAGCGCTTCGGGATAGCCCTTCCTGTCGGCGGCGACGGCGGCCAGGTCCAGCCAGGCGTCGACGAGATCCGGCTTGAACTTCAGGGCCAGGTTGAGGCGCATCTGCGCCTTCTCCAGGTCGCCGGAGAACCAGTAGGCGCGTCCGAGGTTGCGCTGCAGCTCGGCGGAGTTCGGCTGCAGCCGGACCAGCTTGGTGAAAACCTCCACCGCCGCGGGGCCGTTGCGCATGTCGTTGTAGACGTTGCCGCGGTTGCTGAGCGCCGAGGTGTTCTTCGGGTTCAGTTTCTCGGCGACGCGGAACGCCTTGATCGCCTCGTCGAAGTTCTTCGCCCGGCGGTGGGAAACGCCCAGCATGTTCCAGAGGTCGTAGTCCTTGGGATAGAGCTCGACGCCGGCCGCGGCCCATCGGCCCATCTGCTCGACGCGGCCGTGACGGAAAAGGATCGTGGTGAAATTGCGGTAGAGCCCGACGGGGGCCTTCGGATCGATTGCGAGTTCGGCCTCGATGAGGCGAACGCCCTCGTTGACGTCACCGGCCTTCAGCGCGGCTTCGGCGGGAGCGAATCTATCAAGCGACATCAAGACATCCTGTCGCGCCGGCGGCGGCCGCGCGGGTAGCGGTTTGGCGAAGCGGTCTTGGACGACGCGCGGAGCGCAAGCAATCTAGTGACCCCCGCCCCCGGCGCCAACTATGCCGCGCTTATCCGTCGCGGAAGCGCCATTTCAGCGCCAGCATGATCGCCGACAGTCCCAGGCAGACGGCGTTGGAGCCGATCACCGGCCAACTGGCGGTCAAGACGCCGTAGATCGTCCAGAGCGTGAACCCCGTCACGGTGACCGCGTACATCCGCAGGCTGATGGCCGAGGCGTCCTTCTCGCGCCAGGTCTTGATGATCTGCGGCGTGAAGCTGGCCATCGAGCAGAGCGCCGCGGCCGAGCCGACGATGTCGGGGAGGTGGAGGGCCATGGGCGCACAACGGCCCGCCGCGGCCGAGGTTGCGCGCATGAAGAAGGGCGCGGAGCCAAAGCCCCGCGCCCTGGTTCGCGACGATCCCCGTGGGAAGGATCAGCGCGGCTTGTAGATCTTGTCGAAGACGCCGCCGTCGCCGAAGTGCAGCGCCTGGGCCTTCTTCCAGCCGCCGAAGGTGTCGTCGATGGTGACGAGCGGGATCTTCGGGAACTTCTGGGCCCACTTGGCCGCCGCCGCCGGATCGCGCGGACGGTAGTGGTGCTTGCCGATCAGGTCCTGGGCCAGCGGGCTGTAGAGGAAGTTCAGATAGCCCTCGGCGATGGTGCGGGTCTTCTTGCGGTCGACGACCTTGTCGATCAGCGTCACCGGCGGCTCGGCCAGGATCGAGACCGACGGGTAGACGATGTCCACCTTGCCCGGGCCGAGTTCCTCGATCGCCAGATAGGCTTCGTTCTCCCACGACAGCAGCACGTCGCCGATGCCGCGCTGGACGAAGGTGGTGGTCGAGCCGCGCGCCCCGGTGTCGAGCACCGGTACGTGCTTGAACAGCTCGCCGACGAAGGCCTCGGCCTTGGCGGCGTCGCCGCCCGGCTGGCGCAGGGCCCAGGCCCAGGCCGCCAGATAGTTCCAGCGCGCCCCGCCCGAGGTCTTCGGATTGGGCGTGATCACGTCGACGCCGGGTTTGATCAGGTCGCCCCAGTCCTTGATCTTCCAGGGGTTCCCCTTGCGGACCAGGAACACGATGGTCGAGGTGTAGGGCGTGGAGTTGTTGGGCAGGCGCGACTGCCAGTTGGCCGGCAGCAGCTTGGACTTGGCGGCGATCTCGTCGATGTCGCTGGCCAGCGCCAGGGTGACGACGTCGGCCTGCAGGCCGTCGATCACCGAACGGGCCTGCTTGCCCGATCCGCCGTGGCTCTGCTGGATCACCAGGTCCTGGCCGACCTTGTCCTTCCAGTACTTGGCGTAGGCGACGTTGATGTCCTTGTAGAGCTCGCGGGTGGGGTCGTAGCTGACGTTCAGCAGCGTGACGGCCTTGGCCTGGGCGGCGGCGGGGCCGGCCAGCAGGGCCGGCGCGGCTGCGGCCGCGGCGCCGGCGGTCCCGGCGGCGAGCACGCCGCGGCGGGAGGGGTCTTGGCGGTTCTGGCTCATGGATCGAGGTCCTTGTTCTTCGGTCTCGTGCGCGGGCTGACGTGGCCGGCCGTAGCCGCGCCAGCCCGCCGTTGGGTTAGAACGCGTACTGAGTGCGCAGCGAGTAGATGTTGAAGTCCTGGCCGACCTGGGCGCCGGCCGGCGGAGTCGCCGTCCCGGCCCCGAAGGCCGTGCCGCCGGGGGACAGACGGTCCACCGAGACGTCCTGGAAGGCCGCCTGGAACCGCAGCACGTTGTTGACGTACCAGTTCAGGCCCAGGGTGAAGATCTCCTGTTCGCCGCCGCGGATCGCCGAGGCGACCGGAGCCGTCCCCGGCGCGCCCGCGAGATAGTTGAGGTCCAGCTTCGAATAACGCAGGCCGAGCTCCCAGGCTCCCCAGGTCCCCTTCTTCAGGTCGAAGGGCTTGGCCGGGCGGGGGGCGTCGAAGGTGCCGGCGCTGTAGCGGCGCGGCTCGCCGGTGATCGTCCAGCCGGCCTGGGCGTACCAGCCGGAGAAGTCGGGATCCGACAGCGCGCCCTTACGATCGACATCGATGTCGAAGTATTCGGTCTGGACGTAGAGGTTCTTCCACTGGGCGCCGAACTCGGCCCCGATGACGGTCAGGCCGTCGGCGTCGATGTTGCCGGTGTCGATCAGGCGCGTGCCGTCGACGCGGATTTCCGGGCGGTCGCGCAGGCGGATGTTGGTGACGGCCGGGGCGCCGGTCACGTCCGGACCGCTGGCCGCCGGGTTGAAGACGATCGAGGTGTTGACGCCGACATGGACCAGCGCGTCGCCACGGCGGAGCGGCACATAGGTCAGGCGCCCGACGAAGGCGGTCTGCTCGTCGAAGCTCGACGTGCCGATGATGTTGCCGGTGATCGCCGCGGCGCCGGTCCAGTTGTCGCCGCCAGCCAGCAGGGCGACCGCGGTGCGGCCGTCGCCGGCCGCGATGGCGCGGACCGTTTCCGAGGGCGAGGCGCGCTCGACGAACAGCGAACCGTTGGTGGAGACCGCTTCCTCCAGGCCGCTCGGCGGGGAGAAGGCCCCGATGCGCAGCTTCAGGTTGGCGACCGGGAAGCCGTACTGCACCCAGGCGGCGCTGATCTTGCCGGCCTCTTCCGCGCCCGAGCCGCCGAAATCGTAGAGGAAGTTGTAGTCGAAGGCGCCGAAGGCCTTGCCCTCGATGCCGATCCGCGCGCGGCGGAAGTTGGCGCCGTCGCTGAGGTCGCGGGCGTGGTCGTTCTCGTTGGCGTCGCCGAACGACCCGCGGCGGAAGTCGGTGGCCAGCGGGCCGGCCGCGCTCTGATCGTAGTGGGCGGCGTCGAGCTGGAACACGCCGCGGAACGAGGCGGTGAAGTTCCCGTCGGCGGTGGAGATGGTCGGACGGCCGTTGGCCAGCGACACCGTCGTCGCGGTCGCTTCCTTGCGGACGTCGGCGATGTTGTTGGCGGTCGACTGCTTCAGGTCGGCGATCTGCGACTGCAGCAGCTCCAGTTGCTCTTCGAGCGCCTTGATGCGCGCGTCGGTCGCCTCGTCGGCGGCGGCCAGTCCCGGCCAGGCGAAGGCGATCGCCGCCGCCCCGGTGATGAGTTTGGTTTTCCACGTCATGTGGTTGTTGCCCCTCGTTTTGTTGGAGTTCGTCACAAACTCGACCGCATGTGGACCCGATAAATCCCATCGGGAAAATCGAGTTTGACTTGAAGCGGTCGCAGATTTCCTGACAGCGCGTATCGGTCGCAGGCTCTCGCTTGGGTCGCTGTCATCCCGATGACATAAGGGTCGGGCTTCGTTGGTTTTTGTGGTTCAGGATCGATTCGCCTTGGCGCTGCAGCCGTCGACTTCGCGGTTAAATCCACCGGCCTGGCTTGGACCGGTCGGTCCTGTCCTGACGGCCGGAGGCGCAGGCGCCGCCGCGATCCTGGGTTTCGCCCTGCTGGTCGGCGCGGACGTGCAGGCGGTGTCATGGATGCTGCTGGTGGTTGGCGGCGTGACGGGCCTGGCGGCCTGGCACGTGGCCGAGCGGATCGGAGTGGCCAACCCGGCCTCCAACGCCGCCGACCGGCCCGCCCATGAGGACGCGCCGCCCTATGCAAGCCTCGTCAACGCCTTGCCCGACCCGGTTCTGGTGATCGCCGCCCATGAACCCGATGACCTCACAGGGCGGCGTTTCGTGCTGGTTAACGACGCCGCCCGCGAGACCCTGAGGATACAATATGACGCAGGGCTTCTGGTCACGGTGATCCGCGACCCCGACGTGCTGGAGGCGGTGGACGAGGCCCTGTTCGGCGGCCGCGAAGCCGAAGCCGTCTACGAGATGGGCGGCGCGCAGGAACGGGTCATGCGCGCCATCGCCAAGCCGCTGGGCACGGCGCCCGACGGCGCGCCGCTGGCCCTGCTGGTGCTGCGCGACGAAACCGACATCCGCCGGGCCGAGCGCACCCGCGCCGACTTCCTGGCCAACGCCAGCCACGAACTGCGCACGCCGCTGGCCTCGCTGTCGGGGTTCATCGAGACCCTGCGCGGCCACGCCAGGGACGACGCGGGCGCCCGCGAGAAGTTCCTGTCGATCATGCAGGCCCAGGCCGAGCGGATGTCGCGGCTGATCGACGACCTGCTGTCGCTCAGCCGCATCGAGCTGAACGAGCACATCGCCCCGCACGGCGAGGTCGACCTGATCATGGCGGTGATGGACGTGCTGGATTCGCTGGGGCCCCTGGCCCGCGACCGCGGCGTGCGGCTGGAGCCGGTCGACCTGCCCGGCCGCGGCGAGGTGCTGGTGGCGGGCGAGCGCGACCAGATCATCCAGGTCATCCAGAACCTGGTCGACAACGCCATCAAGTACACGCCGTCCGGCGCGGCCGTGCGGATCTCGCTGCGCAACGGCGTGTCCGCCAGCGCCGCCGCCGTTCCCGCCAACCCGCGGGCGGTGCGCTTCTCGCTGCTGACCCCCGACCGAGCCTCCGACCTCTATGCGGCGCTGCGGGTTTCGGATGCGGGGGTGGGGCTGGCGCGCGAGCACCTGCCGCGCCTGACCGAACGCTTCTATCGCGTGGAAGGCCAGAAGAGCGGCGAGCGCTCGGGCACGGGCCTGGGCCTGGCCATCGTCAAGCATATCGTCAACCGCCACCGCGGCGGCCTGGCGGTCGAGAGCGTCCAGGGCGAGGGCGCCACCTTCACCGCCTACTTCCCGCTGGCGAAGGCGGAAGGGGCCGCGGAGGCCTGAGGCCTCAGATCCCGTTCAGCAGGGCCGCCTCGGCGGAGTCGATGTACTCGTCCAGCCGGGTGATGACCCCGTCCTGCATGCGGATCACGCAGCAGGCCGACATCCTGAACGGCCGCCCGTCGGGCAGGGTCGCCTCCAGCACATGCTGCTGCAGGAAGCCGTCGGGCAGCGCCTCGCGGCGCACGATCCTGTACTTGCGGTCGGGCAGCTTGCGCACGAACCAGTTCAGCACCTTGATGTTCTGGTCGACGGTCTGCTCCAGGCCGTCATTGTTGTGCCAGATCCTGGCGTCGGGCGCGTAGCAGGCCCGCACCGCCTCGACGTCGCCGCCCTCGATGGCGTCCACGAACCGTTCGGCGAAGGCCAGCACTTCATTGGATTGCATGCGTCTCTCCCTTGGTGGGGATGTTAAGTCTTGATTTGCAAGTAATCAACGGGCGGCGCGCTCCGACGGCGCTCGCCGCGATCGTAATGAAACTGTCATCTAACTGTCGCAGGCGGACAGCATAAGGCGGGCAAATTCCAGCCCGGGCGGGCAAGGGGCGTCATCGGCCTCCGTACCCGGCTCGCGCAACGGCATGGACCCTCGATGCTCACCTGGATCGCCCTGACGGCGCTGCTGCTGTTCTCGCTGGCCACCTACATGGCGGGCCGCCGCCGTGCGGTGGCCGCGAGCGCCGGCAAGCCCGCGCTTCTTCATTCTCTCCCCGGCTACTACGGCAGCTACGCCGCCCTCTGGGTGGGCGTGCCGGCGGCCCTGCTCATCGTGCTGTTCGCGACCTTCGGGCCGCGGCTGGAGGCCGGCCTCTTGCGGACCGACGCGCCGGCCGCGGTGCAGCAACTGACCGCGCCGCAGCAGGACGTCTTCTATGACGACGCCCGCGCGATCGCCCACGGCGGCACGCCCAGCGAAACCATCTATGACGGCGACTTGAAGACGGCGCTCGACCAGAAGGCCGCCAAGTCCCGGCAGCTCAGCAACCTGATCCAGTACGGCTCCATCGCGCTCGGCGCGGTCCTGGCCCTGGCCGGCGCCTTCGTCGCCTATCCGCGCATCGCCCCGCAGTTCCGGGCGCGCAACAAGGTCGAGGGCTGGGTCGCGGGCCTGTTCATCGCCTGCTCGGTCACCGCGATCCTCACCACGATCGGCATCGTCGCCTCGTTGGTCTACGAAAGCTGGCGCTTCTTCCAGGCGGTGCCGATCCACGAGTTCCTGTTCGGAACCGAGTGGAACCCGCAGATCGCCATGCGCGCCGACCAGTTCGCCGGCGCCGGCGCGTTCGGCGCGGTGCCGCTGTTCGTCGGCACCTTCCTGATCATGCTGATCGCCATGCTGGTCGCCGCCCCGATCGGCCTCTTCTCGGCGATCTACCTCTCGGAATACGCCAGCTCCTGGACCCGCTCGGTGGTCAAGCCGCTGCTGGAGATCCTCGCCGGGGTGCCGACGGTGGTCTACGGCTTCTTCGCCGCCCTGACCGTCGGGCCGATCTTCCGCTCGTTCTTCAACGCGATCGGCGCCCAGCTCGCCGGCGGCAGCTTCGACGGCCTGGCCCAGTACCTGATGCAGGTGCAGAACCAGATGGCCCTGGTGGCCGGCGCGGTGATGGGGATCATGCTGATCCCCTTCGTCTCCTCGCTGTCGGACGACATCATCAACGCGGTGCCGCAGTCGCTGCGCGACGGCAGCCTGGCCATGGGCGCGACCCGCTCCGAAACGGTCAAGAAGGTGGTTCTGCCCGCCGCCCTGCCGGGGATCATGGCCGCCATGCTGCTGGCCGTCTCCCGCGCGGTCGGCGAGACCATGATCGTGACCATGGCGGCCGGCCTGCAGGCCAAGACCACGCTCAACCCGCTCGACACCGTCACCACCGTGACCGTGCAGATCGTCACCCTGCTCACCGGCGACCAGGAGTTCGACAGTCCCAAGACGCTGTCGGCCTTCGGCCTGGGCCTCACCCTCTTCGCGGTGACGCTGATGCTGAACATCGTCGCCCTGCGCATCGTCCAGAAATACCGGGAACAGTATGACTGACGCCGCCCTCCCGCCCCCCGCGACCAGCCTGCGCCAGACCGTCGAGGCGCGCCTGAAGACGCGTCACGCCCAGGAGATGCGCTTCCGCCTGTATGGCCGCATGGCCATCGTCGTGGCGCTGGCCTTCCTGGCGGTCCTGCTCGGCCGCATCGTGACCCAGGGCTATTCGACCTTCATCGACTACCAGATCCGCGTGCCGGTCCACCTGGACGCCAGCCGGATCGACAGGGCCGACCCGACCAGCGCCAACTACGACCTGATGGTCGCCGACTCGATCCTGGCCAAGCTGGGCGAGACCGACGACGAGTTCGGGACCAAGTCGGGCAAGGTCATGCAGATCATGTCCAACGACCTCGGCTTCCAACTGCTGAAGATGGTGCGCGAGGACCCCAGCCTGATCGGCAGGACGATCACCGTCACCGGCCCGGTGAAGTCCGATGCGGCGCTCTACTTCAAGGGCCAGATCAAGCGCGCCACCCCCGAGGACGCGCGCAAGCTGGACAACCAGCAGCTCGACTGGATCGACAAGCTCAAGGCTTCGGGCGCCGTCACCTCCGGCTTCAACACCGGCTTCCTGACCCGCTCGGACTCCACCGAGCCGGAGCAGGCCGGGGTGCTGGGGGCCATCGTCGGCTCGCTGATGATGCTGCTGGTCACCGCCTTCCTGGCCATCCCGATCGGGGTGCTGGCCGCGACCTACCTGGAAGAGTTCGCGCCGAAGAACCGCTGGACCGACCTGATCGAGGTCAACATCAACAACCTCGCGGCGGTGCCCTCCATCGTCTACGGCCTGCTCGGCCTGGCGGTGTTCATCAACTGGCTGGCCGTGCCGCGCTCCTCGCCGCTGGTCGGCGGCCTGGTGCTGGCGCTGATGGCCCTGCCGACCGTGATCATCGCCACCCGCTCGGCGCTGAAGGCGGTGCCGCCCTCGATCCGCGAAGCCGCGCTCGGGGTCGGCGCCTCGCGCACCCAGACGGTGTTCCACCACGTCCTGCCGCTGGCCATGCCCGGCGTCATGACCGGCGCCATCCTGTCGCTGGCCCACGCGCTGGGCGAGACCGCGCCCCTGCTGATGATCGGCATGGTCTCGTTCGTGCCCGGCGTGCCGGAAGGCTTCACCGGCGCGGCCACCGTCCTGCCCGTCCAAGTGTTCATCTGGGAGAACGCCTCCGAGCGCGGCTTCCATGAGCGCACCGCCGCCGCCATCATCGTGCTGCTGGTCTTCATGATCATCATGAACCTGGCCGCCATCCTCCTGCGACGCCGCTTCGAGCGGCGGTGGTGACGCCGATGCGACTGTTTTCGAGGTTCCCAATGCCCAGCCAGCGAGACGACGCCATGGCCCACGACACCGCCGCCGCCCCCGTCCACATCGCCGTCGACCGCACCCACGCCGCCTTGCCGACCCTGCCGGTCAAGATCCGCGCCCGTGACGTCAACGTCTTCTACGGTGAGAAGCAGGCCCTGTTCGACGTCTCCCTCGACGTGCCGGAAAATTCCGTCACCGCCCTGATCGGGCCGTCGGGCTGCGGCAAGTCGACCTTCCTGCGCTCGATCAACCGGATGAACGACACCATCCCGGGCTGCAAGGTCACCGGCCGCATCGAGCTGGACGGCGAGGACGTCAACGACCGCTCCATCGACCCGGTGGTGCTGCGCGCCCGGGTCGGCATGGTGTTCCAGAAGCCGAACCCGTTCCCCAAGACGATCTTCGAGAACGTCGCCTACGGCCCGCGCATCCACGGCATCGCCACCGGCAAGGCGGAGCTGGAGGCCATCGTCGAATCCTCGCTGAAGCGCGCCGGCCTCTGGGCCGAGGTCGCCGACCGCCTGCACCAGCCGGGCACCGGCCTCTCCGGCGGCCAGCAGCAGCGCCTGGTCATCGCCCGCGCGATCGCCGTCAGCCCCGAAGTGATCCTGATGGACGAGCCCTGCTCGGCCCTCGACCCGATCGCCACGGCGCGGATCGAGGAACTGATCGACGAGCTGCGCAACCAGTACTGCATCGTCATCGTCACCCACTCGATGGCCCAGGCCGCGCGGGTGTCGCAGAAGACGGCCTTCTTCCACCTGGGCAAGCTGGTGGAGGCCGGGCCCACCGGCGAGATCTTCACCAATCCGCGCGACAGCCGGACCCAGGACTACATCACCGGCCGGTTCGGCTAGGGGCGAGCGACATGAACGAGCACATCGTCAAATCCTACGAAGACGAACTGAACACCCTCACCGCCGACTGCGCGCGGATGGGCGGCCTCACCGAGGCCCAGGTCGGCGACGCCCTCGACGCCGTGGTCAAGCGCGACCAGGCCGTGGCCGAGGCCGTGGTCGGCCGCGACGAGCGCCTGGACGTGCTGGAGGCCGAGATCGAGCGCAAGGCCATCCGCCTGATCGCCCTGCGCCAGCCGCTGGCCAACGACCTGCGCAAGACCGTGGCGGCGATGAAGATCGCCTCCAACCTCGAGCGCTGCGGCGACCTGGCCAAGAACATCGCCAAGCGCACCATGATCCTCAACGAGGCCGAGCCGATCAGCCCGCTGACCCGCTCGATCGAGCGGATGGGCCGGCTGGTGGCGGGGCGGCTGAAGGACGTGCTGGACGCCTACACCGGCTCGGATCTCGACCGCGCCATGGCCGTCTGGTCGCGCGACGACGAGGTGGACGAGCACTACAACAGCCTCTTCCGCGAACTGCTGACCTATATGATGGGCGATCCGCGCACGATCACCGCCTGCGCCCACCTGCTGTTCGTCGCCAAGAACCTCGAGCGGATCGGCGACCACGCCACCAACATCGCCGAGATCATCCACTATGAGATCACCGGCGAAGAGATGATCTCCGCCGAACGACCAAAGACTGACGCGCTGCGCGCCTGACGCGCACGCTTCAAGGAGCCCATAGATTTGACGCCCTATATCCTGGTGGTCGAGGACGAAGACGCCCTCTCGACCCTCCTGCAGTACAACCTCGACAAGGAGGGCTACGACGTGGTCGTGGCCGCCGATGGCGAGGAAGCCCTGACCCTGGTCTCCGAGCGCCTGCCCGACATCATCATCCTGGACTGGATGCTGCCGAAGATCTCCGGGATCGAGGTCTGCCGGCGGCTGCGCCAGCGCTCGGAAAGCCGCAACGTGCCGATCATCATGCTCACCGCCCGCGGCGAGGAGAGCGACCGGATCCGCGGCCTCGACACCGGCGCCGACGACTACATCGTCAAGCCCTTCGCCATGAGCGAGCTGTCGGCCCGCATCCGCGCGGTGCTGCGCCGCATCCGGCCGGGCCTGGCCGAGGACCGCGTCCACATCGGCGACCTGACCATCGACCGCGTCGCCCACCGCGTGAAGCGGGCCGGCAAGGAGATCCACCTCGGCCCGACGGAGTTCCGGCTGCTGGACTACCTGATGCAGCATCCGGGCCGGGTGTTCAGCCGCGAGCAGTTGCTGGACGCGGTCTGGGGCTCGGACGTCTATGTCGAGGCCCGCACCGTCGACGTCCACGTCGGGCGCTTGCGCAAGGCCCTCAACCGCGAGGAAGCCATGGCCGACCCGATCCGCACCGTGCGCTCGGCCGGCTACTCGCTGGACATGGACGCGTAACGGGCGGAACGCCCCTACCTGTTCGTCATCCCCGGGCTTGTCCCGGGGACCCATAGGCACGAACCGCGCAGGCAAGGTCCCGATCTCGGAGTCCATGGACGGCGGGCGCGAGGCCGGCCCTGACCATCCGAGGGGAAGTCTTCCTACGCCTCCTCGCGCCGATAGATCGACCGCTTCGGCCGCTCCAGCACCCGGCGCAGCATCGGCTCGAACGCTTCCAGCGGCATCGACTCATAGGCCGGGTCGAAGCTGTTCTGATCGTAGAGATGGCAGAACTGGGCCGTGTACTCGAAGTCCGGATGGCCGCGGAACTGCTCGCGCATGTCGCGGTCCAGGCCCAGGTGGTGGAAGAAGTAGTAGCCCTGGAAGATGCCGTGCTTGTCGAGCATCCAGTGGTTCCGCTCGGACACGTAGGGCTTCATGATCACCGCCCCGACCTCGGCGTGGTTGGCCGGGCCCAGGATGTCGCCGATGTCGTGCATCAGCGCGCAGACCACGTATTCCTCGTCGCGCCCGTCCTTGAAGGCGCGGGTGGCGGTCTGCAGCGAGTGCTCCAGCCGGTCGACCGGATAGCCGCCGTCGTCGCCCTTCAGCATGTTGAGGTGAACCAGCAGCCGGTCGGCCAGCTCGCGGTTGAACGGGCCGGCCGCCCTGACGATGGCCATCCAGTCTTCCTGGGTGCCCTCGGTCATGGCCGTGAACCTGGCCTGGGTCTGGATCTCGCCGTCGGCCATGGCGGCCTCCCTCAAACATCTGTTTCGCCCATCGTGCGGCGAAGGGGAGGGGACGTCAAACGCGGCGGCCGAAAACGCCGCAAGCCGCCGGGCGTTCGCGCGGCTTGAGCCGGCGGCCCAGAACCGCTAGACGATGCCCACGCCAATGGCTTCAGCGTCCGATACCCCGGCCGCGCCTCCACCGAACCATTGCGCCGCAAGGCCTTCGCGGGCGTAGCTCAGGGGTAGAGCGTCAGCTTCCCAAGCTGAATGTCGTGGGTTCGAATCCCATCGCCCGCTCCAGCCGCTCGGCGGACCGGGAGAAGAGACCGGGCGCCTCCGCTGCGATGGAGCTCAACGGGCGCGGGCGAGGGATGGTCGTCGGCCGGCCAGGATGCGGGTTTTCCAGGCGAGGGCCGGGCTTTCGATGAAGCGCCAGGAGAACCAGGCCCAGGGCAGGGCCAGGCACGCCGTCATGGCCGCATTCAGCGCCGCCCCGCCCTGACCGCCGAAGGCGACCACGAGCGCTCCCTGGATGGGCCAGGCGATGAGATAGATCCCGTATGAAAGGTCGCCGACGCGCTCGAGGATGGGCGCGGCGAGCAGGTCTGAACGGCCAAGCGCCGCCACCAACGCAGCGAAGGGGGCGAACCCGACGAGATAGTTCCAGGGCGCCGGGAGAAGTCCGGCGGCGAGGAACAGCGCTCCACACCACATGGCGACCCTGATGGGCGCCCCCGGTTCGAAGCCCATGAGCCTGAGGGCCATGCCGCAGAGAAAGTAGGGGGCGAGCTGAAGCGCGTCGTCCAGGACGAAATGGTAGAGTTTCCACTCGCCCAGCATCTTGAGGCGATGGCCCTCGAACGCCGCCGCCACCGCCAGCGCGAACAGCAGGGCTGCGGCGACCTTGCGAGACGCCCGCCCCGCCCAGGCGAAGATCGGGACGACGAGATACAGGCAAAACTCGATCGACAGCGTCCAGAGCGAGCCGTTCGCGGCGCCGTCGAAAGGCGGAAACTCGAACACGCCGGGCAACCAGTCATCGTACCAGAGCACCACGTTCTGCAGCACGAACAGGTAGGTATACCGGTCCCGGAGATAGGCGCTCAGGCTCCACTCGGTGACCAGCGGGCCAATGCAGAACGCCGTCACCAGCAAGACGACGAAAAGCCCGGGAAAGATCCGCAGGGAGCGCTTGACCAGATACCGCGCCCCGTTCGGGTCGGACAGGAAGCTCCCCATGACCAGATAGCCGGAAAGCGAAAAGAAGATGGAGAGCCCAAGGGTGTGGATGGGAACGCCCCCGACCCTGGGAACGGCGCTGTTCGTCAACACGAAGGAGTGCCCGACCAGCACCAGGACGGTGCCGATGAGGCGCAGCGTGTCGAAGCTGGCGGATCGCGGCCCGGCGACCTTCGTCTCGCCAGTCCCCGATGGAGGGCCCTGGCGGTGAGGCCCCGGAGGCTGCGTCCCGGTATCCTGCTGGCCGCGGGGCGGCTCCCGGGCCGGCGGCGGCGCCGGTCCGCGTTTGAACCAAATCGGAAGCATGCCCCACCGCGCGCGGCGCCGGCCGCGACCCAAAAACTGGGGACCTAGTTACAGCTAGACCTTGGGCGCCGCCAGCCCCCGCCCATCCAGCGGACGCTCAGAGCGCCGGCGGGATCCAGTTTCTGAATGCGATCGGACCCGCGGGCGGGGGGCGATCCCGTCGTGCGACGGCGCAGGTCGCATCGCCCAGGCGGACGTCGAGCCTGTGAAAGACATGCCGCACGCCGTCATCGACGGCGCAAACCGGCCGCCATCGCTCGAAGTCCGCCGCAGGGAACCCGACCGTGATGCGTGAAGGGTCGTGCGCGACCCCCTTGCCCAGGGCCTTCAGGACGGCTTCCTTCCTGACCCAGAGCCGCAAGAGATCCGCGGCGGTAAGATCGCGTTCGCGCCGCTCGGCCAACTCGTCGGGCGAGAGGACGTGGGCCATCTCGTCGCTGCTCAAGGCGAGCGGCCCGGTTTCCAGATCAACTCCGATTTCATGCTCGAAATCCACCGCGATCACCGCGAGATCGTCTGAATGCGCCAGGCTGAAATGCGGCCCTCCGGGAATGCTGGGTTTGCCCCACGCGTTCACTATGAACGATACTTCAGAGGGGGTACGCTTCAGATAACTGGACAGGACGCTGCGAAGCGCAACGTGCGCCACCAGATAGCGCCGTCGCAAGTGATCGAAATGGAATGATTGCGCCCGGGCCAGTTCATCTGGAGAAAGGCATGCCGAAAGCGCTGCTGTGAGCGGAGTGGAAAGATGAACTTGGATCAGGTCCAGGACTATTCGTTTCCCTTGCGTCAGTCTCGGCTGGCTGAATCCAGAACTGCCCGTCCGTCGCGCTAGTTTTTACACCGGCTCGGTTTAAGGCTATTTAACGAATTTTTGCCTGTACTTATCCCGGCATCGGATCCTATTACCGGTAAGATGTCGTCATGTACCTAGAAATCGCACCGTCGAACAGGCGCCGCAGCAAGTTGGCCGGTTCAGTATGTAACTAGACATTTTCATCTATGACAGAAAATCTTGTCGACCAGAATGGCCGAACTCAGGCGGTTCCAAATGTCTAGACAAAGCGCCTACTTCGTAGGGGACGGCACGCTTCTGATCCGCTGCGCGGAGGCGTTCCTGGAAGCGGGCGGGCAGGTGGCGGGCATTGTCACGGCGTCCTCCCAGATCATCGCCTGGGCGCAGGAGCAGGGCCACGCCCTGCTCGGCGTCCCCGCCAGGCCGGAGCTGAGGCCGGGCGGGGCCGACTATCTGTTCAGCGTCGCCAACCTCGCGGTGCTGCATCCTGACGCGCTCGCCGGCGCACGGGTGATGGCGATCAATTTCCATGATGGCCCCCTGCCCGCGCGCGGCGGCCTGAACGCGCCCGCCTGGGCGATCCTCGAAGGCGCCGACGAGCATGCCGTGACCTGGCATGAGATGGTCGAGGCGGTCGATGCGGGCCGCGCGCTGAAGTCGCGCCGCTTTGCGATCGCGCCGGACGAGACGGCGTTCAGCCTGAACCTCCGCTGCTATGAGGCAGGCGAGGAGACCTTCCGCGAATTGCTGGCCGATCTTGCGGCCGGCCGGCTGGCCCCCATGCCGCTGAGCGGCGAGCGCGGCTGGTATGGGCGCGCCAAGCGTCCCGCCAATCTGGGTCTTCTGGATTTCACCCAGCCCGCGGCGGAGCTTGGCCGGATGGTGCGGGGGCTCGATTTCGGCGCGCGGCGCAATCCCCTGGCCCTGCCCAAGGTGCTGCTCGGCGGCCGGCTTCTGGCCCTCGCCAGGCTGGAGCGCGCAGGCGATGGAAGCGGCCGGCCGGGTCAGGTTCTCGCCCTCGACGAGGGGTCGATCACGCTGATGGCCGGGGACGGCGCGGTTGCGCTGAGCGGTCTTACCGGCATGGACGGCGAGGCGGTCAGCCCCGCGCGGCTTGACGTCCAGGTGGGCGCGGCCGCGGCGGCGCCGGTCCCCGTCGACGCTGCGACGCTGCGCAGCGTCGGGGCGTCGGAGGCGTTCTGGGAGGCCGCGCTCGAAAGCGCCAACCCCGCTCTTCCTCCGTATCCGCGAGATCATGCGGCGAAGGCGGGGCAGGCCCCGCTTGCCATCGGACAGGTGTCGGAGGGCGCTCTTGGCGCGGCATGGGCCGCCTGGCTGGTTTCCCTCACCGGCCAGTCGCACGTCATGGTCGCGATCGCGGCCGAGCCGGCGTGTTCGGCCTTGTCGCGCTGGTTCCCGGTCGCGGTGGAGCTGGACCCTGGCGACACCGCGCAGTCGGCGTTCGCCGCCTATGCGGAAGCCTTGAGCCGGGCGCGGGCGCAGGGACCGATGGCGGCCGACCTGCCCTTGCGGCTCGAGGGGCAGGCGGCCTCGCCAGGGGCCCGCGTCGCGCTTGGCGCGCTCGTCGCCGGCCGGCCGAACGCTGCGGAAGCCGACATGGTGCTCTGCGCCGATCCGGCGACGATCAGCATCCGCCCCGGCCTCTACGGGCCCGAAGTGCTGAGCGCGATCGCTGCGGATTTCAGCGCCTTCTGCAACGCGTTTCTCGGCCGGCCGGACGCGGTGTTGTCCACCCTCCCGCTGGGCGATGACGACTCGGTCCTCGCGGCGGGCGGACCGGCGGAGATTCCGGACACGATCCATGCGCTGATCGCGAAGACGGCGCAGGACATGCCCGAAGCCGTCGCCATCGAGGACGGCGGGCGCACGCTCACCTACCGCGAACTCGAGGAGAGGTCGGCGCGCCTGGCGGGCGCGTTGGCCGCACGTGGCGCGGGGCCGGGCGCGGTGGTCGGGCTCTATCTCGACCGGAGCGCCGACCTGGTGGTGTCCATGCTGGCCATCCTCAAGACCGGCGCGGCCTATCTGCCGCTCGACCCGTCCTACCCGCCAGATCGCATCGCCTTCATGGTCGAAGATTCGGGGGCCGCGCTGGTGGTGGCCGATCCGGGCGCCGCCCTGCCCGGCTTCCTGGACCCCGCGCGCGTGGTGTCGCACGCGGCCGGAGGAGACTTCGCCGGCCCGCAGGGCGCGCCCGCCGACATGGCCTACCTGATCTACACGTCCGGCTCGACCGGCCGGCCCAAGGGCGTGATGATCGAGCATCGCAATGTCACGAATTTCTTCGCGGGCATGGACCGCGTGGCGCCGCTCGACCGGGGAGCGCGGCTGCTGGCGGTCACCTCCATGTCGTTCGACATTTCGGTGCTGGAGCTCCTCTGGACGCTGACGCGCGGCGCGACCATCGTGTTGCAGGGCTCGGGCGGCAAGGCGAACATTCCCGCCTTCTCGCTGTTCTATTTCGCCGCGCAGTCGGGGGGAGGCGCCGACGACTATCGCGTCCTGTTCGAAGGCGCGCGCTTCGCCGATGAAAACGGCTTCGAGGCGATCTGGACGCCGGAGCGGCATTTCCATGCGTTCGGCGGCTTGTATCCAAGCCCGGCGATCAGTTCGGCCGCGCTGGCGGGCATGACCAGGAACATCAAGCTGCGCGCCGGGTCGGTGGTCGCGCCGCTGCATCATCCGGTTTCCATCGCCGAAAGCTGGGCGCTGGTCGACAACCTGTCGGGCGGGCGCGCAGGCATCGCCATCGCGTCCGGCTGGCAGCCGGACGACTTCATCCTGCGGCCCGAGAACTTCGCCGAGCGCAAGCCGGTCGCACTGGGCATGGTCCAGACGCTTCGCCGCCTGTGGGCCGGCGAGGCGGTGGAGTTTCCCGGCCATGACGGCAAGCCGGTCGCGGTGAACATCCATCCGCGGCCCGTGCAGAAGGAGATCCCGGTCTGGATCACGGCGGCGGGAAACCGCGAAACCTTCATCGAGGCGGGACGCCTGGGATGCGGCGTGCTCACCCATCTGCTCGGCCAGTCCATCGAGGAACTGAAGGACAAGATCGCCGCCTATCGCCAGGCCCGCGCCGCCGCGGGTTTCGAGGGCGCCGGCCACGTCGTGCTGATGCTGCACACCTTCGTTTCCGACAACGAGGCCGCCGTGCTGGAAACCGCGCGCCAGCCGATGAAGTCCTATCTGAACAGCGCGGTCGATCTGGTGCGCCGCGCGTCGTGGACCTTCCCGACCTTCGTGTCGCGGGCCGAAGCCACGGGCCGCAGCCCGCAGGAGGTTTTCGAAAGCGAGGACCTGACGCCTGAGGAGCTCGATGCGCTGCTGGATCATGCGTTCGAGCGCTACTTCCGGCGCTCGGGCCTGTTCGGCACGCCGGAAACGGCGAAGGAAATCGTGCGCGACGTGAAGGCGGCCGGCGTCGACGAGATCGGCTGCCTGATCGACTTCGGCATCGCGCCCGAGACCGTGCTGGCGAACCTCAAGCACATCCGCACCCTGATGAGCGAACTCGAAAGGGAAGGCGGTCTCGGCGACAAGAGCTCGGTGGCCGAGGACATCCTGCAGAACGGCGTCACCCATCTGCAATGCACGCCTTCGATGGCCGCCTATCTCACCGCCGATGCGTCGGGCGAGCGCGCCCTGCAGCAGCTCGACTGCCTGATGGTCGGCGGCGAGGCGCTGCCGCCCGATCTCGCCCGCGACCTGCGGGATGGTCTTCGGGGCCGCCTGCTCAACATGTACGGGCCGACCGAGACGACGATCTGGTCGTCGGTCGCCGTGCTCGACGCGGTGGGCGAGCGGGTTCCGCTCGGCGAGCCGATCGTCAACACCGGCCTGAGCGTGCGCGCGCCCGGCGGGCAGGTCTCGCCGCGCATGGTGGAAGGCGAGCTGTGGATTTCCGGCGCGGGCGTCTCGCGCGGCTACTGGCGGCGGCCGGAGCTGACGGCCGATCGCTTCGTCGAACGCGACGGCCAGCGCTGGTATCGCACGGGCGATCTTGTGCGGATGCAGCGGGACGGCGCGCTGGAGTTCCTCGGGCGGATCGACAACCAGGTGAAGGTCCGCGGCCACCGCATCGAGCTTGGCGAGATCGAGGCCGTCATCGCCGAAGCCGAGACGGTCGGGCAGGCGGCGGTGAAGATCGTGGAGTTCGGCGCGAACGACATGCGGCTGGTCGCCTACGTCACGGCGGGCGCGTCGCCGCCCAGCGAGCGCGACCTGCGGGCGCGCCTGGCGGAAAAGCTGCCGGAGTTCATGCGGCCCTCGCAGATCGTCATCCTCGACCGGATGCCGATGACGCCGAACGGCAAGATCGACCGGCGGGCCTTGCCGCTTCCCAAGATCGCTTCCGAACGCGGGGAGATGGTCGCGGCCACCGGCGATACGGAGGCGGCGGTGGCGGCGATCTGGAAGAACGCCCTGGGCCTCGAGGAGATCTCCGTGACCGAAAACGTCTTCGATCTTGGCGCGCACTCATTGCTGGTCGTGCAGATGCAGCGGCGCATGAAGGAGCATTTTGCGCGCGACATCGCCATCACGGACATCTTCCGGTTCCCGACGGTTCGCGCGATTGCCGCGCATCTGTCGAGCGATGCCGGCCCGGCCAACACCGCCGCCGACCGAGGCGCCGCGCGCGCCGCCGCGCGGCTGGCCAGGATGGGCCGCAGGTAGGGTCAAGGAGCGACGACGTGGATCGAAACGGTGCGGCCGCCGCGCCCGGTAATCGGATAGCCATCGTCGGGCGGGCCGGCCGGTTCCCCGCGGCGCGCAATGTCGATGAGTTCTGGGCGATGCTGCGCGATGGGCGCGCGGCCTTGCAGCGCCTCACCGACGCCGAGCTTCTGGCGCGCGGCGTCAGCCGCCGGCAGCTTGCCGACCCGAACTATGTGCGCGCGGCCAACATCCTGCCGGACATGGAATGTTTCGACGCGGGCTTCTTCGGGTTTTCGCCGCGCGAGGCGTCGATCCTCGATCCCCAGCATCGGCATTTCCTGGAGTGCGGCTGGGAGGCGCTCGAGGACGCCGGCTACGTTCCGGAAAGGTTCGACGGCCGTATCGGCGTGTTCGCCGGCTCGGGGATGCAGGCCTATCTGCCGTTCAACCTGCTGAGCAATCCCGATCTGGCCGAGGAGATCGGCCTGTTCCTGTTGCGCCACACCGGCAACGACAAGGACTTCCTGACCACCCGCCTGTCCTACCTGCTGAACCTCACCGGTCCGTCCGTCGCAATACAGACCGCATGCTCGACGTCGCTGGTGGCCGTGCACACGGCCATCTCCTCGTTGCTCAACATGGAATGCGACATCGCCATCGCCGGCGGCGTGACCATCGAGCTGCCGCACCGCGTCGGCTACAGGTACAGCGAGGGCGAGATCCTGTCCCCGGACGGACTTTGCCGCGCCTTCGACGACGACAGCAAAGGCACGGTGTTCGGCTCCGGCGCGGCCCTGGTGGTGCTGCGCCGCTACGAGGACGCGGTGGCCGACGGCGACGACATCAAGGCGGTGATCCTCGCCAGCGCGGTCAACAACGACGGTTCGGGCAAGGCCAGCTATCTGGCCCCCTCGGTGGACGGGCAGGCCGAGGCCGCGGCCGAGGCGCTGGCGCTTTCGGGCCTGTCGCCCGGCGACATCTCCTATATCGAGACGCACGGGACGGGAACGCCGATCGGCGACCCGATCGAACTCGCCGCGCTCCAGCAGGTCTATGGCGGCGTGCAGAAGGCCGCCATCGGCATCGGTTCGGTCAAGACCAATATCGGCCATCTCGACACCGCCGCAGGCAGCGCCAGCCTGATCAAGGTCGTCGAGGCGATGCGCCACCGCACGCTGCCCGCCAGCCTGAACTTCTCCAAGCCCAACAGTCGGTTCGATTTCGACGGCAGCCCGTTTCGCGTGGTCGCGCAGGGCTGCGCCTGGGAGGCTGGCGGCCCGTTGCGCGCGGCGGTCAATTCGCTGGGCGTGGGCGGCACCAACGCCCATGTGATCCTGGAGGAAGCGCCGCGCCGCCAGGCCCAGGCCGATGACGGCGCGTGGCGGCTGTTTCCCTTCAGCGCCCGCACGAAGGCCGACCTGGACCGCACCCGCGAGCGCTGGGCCGCCTGGCTGGGCGGCGAGGTTCCGGCCCTGCGCGACATCGGCTTCACCCTGCGCGAGGGCCGCCGCGCGTTCGGCGAGCGCTTCGTCATCGCCGCCCGCGATGCGCAGGAACTGCAGGCGGCGATCGAGGCGCGCAGCTCCGCCTATCGCCAGCAGGGCGGCGCGGGGGACCGGGCCCCGCGCATCGTGTTCCTCTATCCGGGCGGCGGCGCGCAATATCCCGGCGCCGGCGCGGGGATGCTGGCGGCCTTCCCGGCCTTCGCCGACGCCGTGCACGCCTGCTTCGCCGCCCTGCCGCCGACCGCGCCCGCCGACCTCTACGACGTCATGTTCCGCCGCGAGCGCGCCGACGCCGAGGCGAAGGCCAAGCTGGAACGATCCGGCTATGCGATACCGGCGCTGTTCATCCTCGAATACGCCTATACGAAGCTCTGGCTGTCCTGGGGCGTGAAGCCGGACGCCGTTCTCGCCCATTCCGTCGGCGAATATGCGGGCGCGGTCGCGGCCGGCGCCATGCGGCTCGCCGATGCGCTGAAGATCGTCGTGCTGCGCGGCAAGGTGATGGACGACGCGCCGCAGGGCGCCATGACGTCCGTGCCGCTGTCGGCCGACCGCGTGCGGCCCTATCTCGGCGACAGGCTGGATATCGCGGCCATCAACACCGACGAAACGACGGTGCTCTCCGGCCCGACCGCAGACATCGAACGGCTGGAAGCCGACCTGGCCAAGGCCGGTCTGGACGCGCGGCGCATCCATATCGAGGTCGCGGCTCATTCGCGGCAACTGGACGGCCAGCTTGAGCCGTTCCGCGCCGGCTTCGCAGGCGTGGCGTTCGAAAGCCCGACCGTGCCGATGGCGTCCTCGATGCGCGGCGGCTGGGCCGAGGACGACGATCTGTGCTCGGCCGAATACTGGGTGCGGCACCTGCGCAGCACGGTGCGCTTCGCCGACGCCGCGCGCACGGTCCTGGCGGGTGAGCCGAACATCGTCATCGAGGTCGGACCGGGCCAGACGCTGGGTCCGCTGCTGGACGCCTGCAACGCGCCGGTTCCGCCCCGCGCGGTGCTCTATTCCTCGCCGCGCCCGCGTGACGCGAGCGACGAAGTCGGCGTTGCGCTCGCCGCGCTGGGCGGGCTTTGGGCCAACGGCGTCGATGTGGACTGGTCGCTGGCCGTCCCGGTGGACGGCGCGCGCGTTTCGCTGCCGACCTACGCCTTCGCCAAGGACCGGCACTGGGTCGAGCCGGGGCGCGGGGCGGCTCGCGAGGATGCGGAGGAAGCGCCCGAGCTCGTGCGCAGGCCGGACCTGCCGCAATGGTTCGAGGAACTGGACTGGAGCCAGCAGGCGCGCAACGGCCCAGCGCCGAGGCTGGACGGCGCCTGGTGGGTCTTCGCCGGCGACGACGCGGTTTCCGAGGCCGTGCTGGCGCGGCTGGGCGCGAGCGGCGCGCGCATCGTCACCGTCCGGGCCGGCGCGGGCTTCGGCCAAGGCGGCCAGGGCTTCACCGTGCGCCCCGACGCGCAGGAGGATTTCGACGCGCTGGCCAATGCGCTGCAATCGGCGCCCGATCGCATCCTCTATCTGTGGGGCGTCGATCCCGGCCTCGCCGGCAAGGCGTTTTCCGGCGCCTATCTTCTCGCCCGCCTGCTGCAACAGGCGGACCTGGGCGATGCGACGCACCTGACCTTCGTCGTGCAGGGCGCGGCCGGCATCGCCGGCGAACCGGTCGCCAATCCCCAGGCCGGCGCCTTGCTCGGCCCGGTCCGCGTCGCCCCGCGCGAAATCCCCGGGCTGACCTCGGTGCTGGTCGACTTCGGCGAGTGCGCCGATCTGGACGCGCTGCTGGCGGAAGCCGCCGCCCCCGGCGAGGCCGACCATGTGGCGCTGCGCAAGACCCGCTTCGTCCGCTCGCGCAGCTCCGCCCCGCCCGCCCAGCCCCAGGATCTGCCGCGGCGGCTGCGCAGGAACGGGGTCTATCTGATCACCGGCGGCACGGGCGGCATCGGCCGCGAAATGGCCCGCTGGCTGGCCGAAACGGCGCAGGCGCGGCTGATCCTGTTGTCGCGGAGCGTCGGCGAAGACGCTTCCCTACGCGCCGATATCGAGGCGCGCGGCGGCGAAGTCATGTTCGTCACGGCCGACCTGGCTGATCCCGAGGCGACCGCGCGGGCGCTGGACGCCGTCGCCGAGCGCTTCGGGGCGCTGAACGGCGTCGTGCATGCGGCGGGCGTTCTGGACGATGCGCCGCTGGCCCTCCAGCCGCTCGAGGCGGCGCTCGCCGTCATGGAGCCGAAGCTGACCGGCGCCCGCACCCTCGACCGGCTCTACCCCGACGGCAGCCTCGACTTCTTTGCGGTCATCTCCTCGACCTCGGTGCTGCTGGGCGGCGCGGGGCAGACGTCCTATGCGGGCGCCAACGCCGGGCTGGAAGCCATCGCGGCCGGCCGCAAGGACGGGTTCTCGATCGCCTGGGGGGCCTGGCGCGACATCGGAATGGCCGCGCGCGCCTATGGCGCCGGCGTGGTCGCGGGCGGCGACGCGCTGCTCGGCGGCCGCAAGGATCTCGCGGACGGCTCGATCCTGTTCGAGACGGTCGTCGATCCCGAAACCGACTGGCGCCTCGCCGAACATGCCGTCGACGGCGCGCCGGTGCTGCCGGGCTCGGCCTATATCGAACTCGCATACGCCGCCGCGGGCGCGGTGATGATGCAGCGTCCCTTCGCGCTCGACGCGCTGCAATTCGCCACCGCCATGACCTTCGAGGGCATGCCGCGCCGTATCGTGCTGCGGCTCGCCCCCGCGCCGGACGGCTATGAATTCGCCATCGAGAGCGGCGTGGGAGCGGGCGCGGAGCCGGTCGAACACATGCGGGCCCGCATCGTCGCGCTGGACGCCCCGGCGCCCCGCCCGGAGCCGATGGACGTTTCCGACTGGCCGATCTCGGCCCTCAGCGGCCAGCCGGTGCAGAGCAAGCTGATCGGCCTGGGGCCGCGCTGGAACTGCGTCGGCGACATCCGGGTGGCGCAGTCCCGCGTCGTGGGCGAGTTCGCGCTGGCCGAAGCCTTCCGCGGCGACCTTGCCGTCCACCCGCTGCATCCTGCGCTGCTCGACATGGCGGCGACCATCGGCCTTGCAATGGTGCCCCCGAACGGCAGCCTCTATGCGCCGATGTCGACCGGCAGGGTGCAGGTCTTCGCGCCGCTGCCGGAGCGCATCGTCGCCCATGCCGAGATGATCGCCAGCGAGGCGGGGCGGTTCGCGTCGTTCAAGGTCGTCATCTGCGACATGGACGGCGAGGTGCTGGTGCAGATCGAGGATTTCGCCCTGCGCGCGATCGCCGTGGGCGGCCTCGCCAGGGCGCAGCCGCGCCGGAGCGTCGGCAGCCAGATTCTCTCCACCGGCATCCGGCGTTCGGAAGCGCCGGAGCTGTTCGCCCGCGTCTTCGATCATACGGCGCGTCAGATCGTGGTTTCGCCGGTCTCGATCGACCTGCTGCGGCTGGCGATGCTGGACACCGCGCAGGCCGGCAAGCCGCGCCTGCAGAGCGGGCCCGAGCACGACATCGCCGACCCGACGACGGCGCGGCTGGCCGCCATCTGGGGCGACATCCTGGGCGTTTCCGGCATCGCCCCTGAGGATGACTTCTTCGCGCTTGGCGGCCATTCGCTGAACGCGGTCCGCATGATCGCGCGGGCGCGCAAGGAATTCGGCGTGTCGCTGCCGCTCGGCAAGCTGTTCGAAGCGCCGCGCCTCGAAGCCTTCGCCGCCCTGCTGGGGGCCGGCGCGCCGCCGCCGCGCCAGGCCGCGCAGGAACCGACGGCGGGCGGGAAGGGGAGTCTGGAGCCGCGGCGGATCGGGATGACCGAAGGCCAGCGCGAGATCGCCGGCTCCATCCTCGTCGATCGCTCGACGCTCATCGCCTACAACCTGTCCTTTTCCATGCACATTGCGGGCGACATCGACCGCACCGCCCTGCACGCCGCGCTCAGCTCGCTGATCGACCGGCACGAGGTGCTGCGCGCATCCTTCGATCTCGAAGGCGCGACGCTCGTCATCGGACCGCAGGGCGGCGGCTTCGACCTCAACGAGGTCGACCTGTCCCAACTCGGCGAAGACCAGGCCGGGACGCAGCGCGAGGCGCTGATGCGCGAGGCGGCCGGCGCCCCGTTCGACCTGGCGAGCGGCCTCTTGCTGCGGGTCCTGTCGCTGCGTCTGCCGGACGGTCGGTCGGAACTCGTGCTGATCGTGCATCACATCGTCTGCGACGGCTGGTCGGCCGGCGTTCTCATGCGCGATCTCGCCGCGCTCTACACGGCGGCCCTGAACGGCCAGCCCGCCGCCTTGCCGCCGGCTCAGGGGGTCAGCGACCTGGTCGAGGCCGAGGCGCAATGGCGCGCCTCCGCCGAGGCCGAGACGCATCGCCGGTTCTGGCTGGAGAAATATTCCGGCTCGCTGCCGGTCATGGACCTGACCTTCGACAAGCCGCATCCGGCGGCGCCGACGACGGCGGCCGCGCGTGTCGTCACCCGGCTGGACGACGGTCTGGAGGCGGCGTTGCGCGGCGTCGCCGAACGGGCCGACACCTCGCTGCGCAACCTGATCTTCGCCAGCTTCCGCTACTACCTGTCGCTGATGACCGGCGATCCCGATGTCGCCGTCGGGATTCCGGTCGCGGGACAGATCGGGCACGGCCTGGAAGATATCGTGGCACACGGCGTCAGCTTCCTGCCGGTGCGCGCCGCCATCGACCGCGACGCCTCGCTGCGCGACCTGCTCAGCCAGGCGCGCCGGGACATGCTCGAGGCCGTGGCGCACCAGAACTACACCCATGGCGCGCTGGTGCGCGACCTGCAGGCGGCGCGCCATTCCACGCGCCATCTGCTGGCGCCGGTCGTGGTCAACATCGACGGTCTCGCCGACCTGGAAAGCATCGCCTTCGGCGCCGCCCCCGCCCGCATCGAGGTCAACTCGACCGGGCACGAGTTCTTCGACCTGTTCTTCAATCAGTTCGACGCGCCCGGCCGCGTGGAGCTGACCTGGAACTACAAGACCGATCTTTTCGAGGAAGCCACCATCCGGCTTCATGCGGGCAATGTGCTGGGGCTGCTTCGGGCCATCGCCGAAGCCCCGGACGCGATGGACCGGCCCATCGCCGCCCTGCTGTCGCACGGCCGCAAGATCGCCCCCGCCAGCGGCGTCCACGCCGATCCCGGCGCGGCGGGGCCGCAGACGGTCACCGAAGTCTTCCGCGGCGTCGCGGGCCGGTATTCGGACAAGATCGCTGTGCGCTTCGGCGATCAGTCCATGACCTATGCCGAACTCGACCGGCGCTCCGACGCCCTGGCCGCGATGCTGGCGGCATCGGGCGTTCGCCCCGGTCACCTGGTCGGGATTTCGTCCCACCGCTCGTTGTCGCTGGCGGTGGCGGTGTTGGGCGTCATGAAGGCGGGCGCGGGCTATGTGCCTTTCGACGTCAGTCTGCCGGACGAGCGGCTGCGCTTCATGGCCCGCGACACGGGCGTCGCCGTCCTGCTGGGCGACTGCCCTGCGGCGGCGCAGGAAGGCGTCCGGATCGTCCACTGGAGCGACTTCCCGCAGGCGCCCGCCGCCGCGCCCGCCGTGGAGATCACCGGCGAGTCCATCGCCTATGTGATGTTCACCTCCGGCACGACCGGGACGCCGAAGGGCGTCGTGCTGCCGCATCGGTCGATCATCCGCATGCTGTGCGACACCGACTGGCTGGAGATGTCGGACCAGACGGTCACGTTGCACTCCTCGTCCTTCGCCTTCGATACGTCGATCATCGACCTGTTCGCATCGCTGCTGCATGGCGGAACCCTGGTGGTGCCGTCGGATGGAACGCTGTCGATCTCCCAGCTCGCCGACGCCATCCAGAGCCACGGGGTCAACACGCTTTGGCTGACATCAGGGCTGTTCCACGCCGTGGCCGACGTCCGTCCACGGACATTCGCCGGCGTGCAGCAGGTCATCGTCGGCGGCGACGTGGTCTCGCCCGCCCATGTCGGGCGGGTGATGGCCGCCTGCCCGAACCTCACCGTCATCGACGGCTACGGGCCGACGGAAAGCGCCGTGACCAACGCGCACAGGGTGACGCAGGCCGACCTCTCACGCGGCATGCCGCTGCCCATCGGGCGCGCCGTTCCCGGCACGCAGATCTACATTCTCGACGAGAACCTCAATCCGGTTCCGGACGGCGTCATCGGCGAATTGTGCATAGCCGGGCGCGGCCTTGCGCTGGGCTACTGGAATCGCCCCGAACTGACGGCGGAGAAATTCGTCACGGCGCCCTGGGATCCGACGCTGAAGCTCTACCGTTCGGGCGATCTGACGCTGAACCCCGGCGACGGCGTGCTGCGCTTCTTCGGCCGGGCCGACACCCAGGTGAAGATCCGCGGCTTCCGGGTCGAGCTGACCGAAATCGAGCAGGCGCTGGACGCCCATCCGGCCATTCGCCAGTCGGTCGCGGCCGCTTCCGTGCCGCAGGGCCAGTCGGACAAGGTGCTGACGGCGTATTTCGTCGCGCAGAGCGCCGCGCCCCAGCCGGCCGAGCTGCGGGGCTTCCTGGCCTCGCGCCTGCCGGACTTCTCCATACCGTCCTTCTTCGTGGCGGTGGACGAGATCCCGCTCAACGCCAACGGCAAGCCGGACCGGCGCGCCCTCTCGGCCCTGCGCAGCCAGAACGCGGAAAGCGACGTCGATGCGACGCTGCGCGGCGACACCGAGGTGCGGCTGGCCGAAATCTGGTCCGGGATCCTGGGCGCGGAGGTGACGTCAGCCTCCGCGAACTTCTTCGAACTCGGCGGGCACTCGCTGCTGGCCGTGCGGCTGTTCGATCGCATCCGCAGCGAGTTCGGCCACGACCTGCCGATCTCGACCCTGTTCCGCAACCAGACGCTGCGCCAGCTCGCGGCGTTGCTGGAGACATCCAGCCCCGAGGCTGTCGAAGTCGATCCCAACGCCGACTGGGACACCAGCACCGTCATCCATCCCGGATCGGCCCCCGACGCGCGCCCATTGTTCATCGCCGGCGGCGTGGGCGGCAACGTCAACAACCTCATCGAACTGGGGACGCAGCTTGGGCTCCACCGCGCGGTGGTGGGCTTCCAGACGCGCGGCGTGCTCGGCCACACGCCGTATGAGACCATCGAGGAAATGGCCGCCGCGAACATCCGATACATGCGCCGGCATCAGCCCGAGGGGCCATACCTGCTCGCCGGCTATTCGGGCGGCGCGTTCACGGCTTTCGAAATGACCCGCCAGCTCGAGGCGGCCGGCGAGGCGGTCGAAAGGCTGTTCGTGCTCGACACCTACGCGCCGGGCTTCGCCAAGGAATTCCGGCCCGTCGTCAAACTGGGGATGGGCGAGCGGCTGCTCGACGAGTTCCGGCTGCTGCGGAGCGAGGGCCTGCCGCTGTTCGTCCAGCGGCGCGCCAAGGCCGTGCGCAGCAAGATCATGCGCGGCCGCAGGCTCCGCTTCCTCGAGAATTCGAGCCTGTCGCACTCTCGCTATCAGGTGATGCGGGAGATCTGGATGGCGGCGGCCCGCAAGTACGAAGGCGGCGCCATCGGCGCCCCCGTCACCCTGTTTCGCACCCGACCGCAGCGCCTGCGGGAGCGCCGGACCCTGGAGCTCGATCCGACCCTGGGTTGGGGGACCGTGTCCAACCCCTCGACCGTCGAGACGCCGTGGGTCGACGGCGACCACATGGGAATGCTGAGGGACCAGAACGCCCGCGTGCTGGCGAAAATGATCGAGAGCCGCATCACGTCTCAGGACGGGGGCGCCACGGACCTGGATATGAAGGACTCCATCGCATCGACCAGCCCCAGCCGGGCCAGGTCGGCATGATGGCCGTTCGGGATTTCCACATACTCCTTCGGCCCGGGCGCTTCCTGGAATAGCTGGCGCGCCCGGGCGACGGGCAGGGCCTCGTCCAGCGCGCCATGGACGAACAGCTTCGGCGCGCCGATGGCGGGCATGTGGTCGACGATGTCATACCGCTCGGCCCACATCACCCAACAGAACGGAAAGCCCTTATAGGCGTCCTGGTAATAGAGGCAGGTGCGATAGGGCGACGCTTCGAACACCACGGCTTCGAACGGACGCGCCGCCGCCAGTCGGCTGCCGACGCCCGCGCCCAGGCTGAAGCCGTGCAGGACGCGCGTGTTCGCCGGCGGTCCCATCAGTTCGTCGAGCTGGTCGTAGAAGGCCAGCGCGTCGCGGGCGAAATTCATCTCGCTGGACTTGCCGCCGGTCGCGCCCGAGCCACGATACTCCATCATGGCTATCCCGAATCCCCGCTCCCGCAACGCCCGGAGCCGTTCGAAGGACGCGTCCACGCCGGCGCCGTTGCCATAGAAGCTCATGATGACGGGCTTGCCCGGCTGGGGCATGGCCAATCTCGCCCCGATCATCTGGCCGTCGCTCGAGCGAAACTGGACGGACCTCACGCCGTCGGACGCGGCCGCGGGAAGCGGGGCGTCGCTGCGGCTGAAACGATAGATCCCATAATTCTGGAACAGCCAGACGCTGGCGAGCACAAGCGCGGCCGCCGTCAGCAGGGCGGTCGCGGCCACATTGAATATCGACATACGAGCGCTCCTCCTGGGTGAAGTTGCTGCTCGCCGGAATCATGGGGCGAGAACGAAACGGCTCGGTCGATGACGGACTGGATGGCCGCTTCAACTTGGCGATGCAAGCTAAGACGGCCGCCAGAGTCACGTCCAGTCGTTGCTGCGCTGCCGGCCGGTTCATCCGGGGGAGGACGCCGGGCGCCGGAGCGTCGGGTCGACGTCGTGGCAGGGGCCTGTCGGGAATGGCTCGAAAGCGCCGAGGGGGCGGCGTCCTGGTAGGGATTCGCCCGATTGAGCCGCCGCGCCCCGGGCGGCAGCATGGTCGCACCGCCGCGGGGGCGGTGTTTTGGGGCGGCAGGACATGCGCGTGACGATCGTCACCCAGGCTTCGACCGCCGACGAGCCGGTGAAGGCCGTCGTCGAGTTCGAGCACGACAGCGAGGCGCTCTCCGAGCTTTGGCGGCTTCTGGCGTCGGCCCGCGGCCGGCCGGGCCTGCTGGACGTCAACTGGGAGCGGTCGGACGGGGCGATCGTCCGTCGAGAGGCGCTCCTCCGATGGGCCGCCGAGCGCTGACCTGCGGCCCGGACCAGGCGGATCCGTGGCGCCCTGGGCGTCGGCGTCGCGCCGCCGCTGGCCGCAGGCCTTGCCGCTGTCGGGGTTGGCCGCCCATCCCCTATTGGATACCGAGCTCCACCAGCGCCGCGATCTCGTCGGCATGGGTGTCCTGGATGAAGCGGCCGCCGGTCTCGAACCTGACGTGGTGCAGGCCCGGAAGGTCGCGCCAGGGATCCTCGCCGGCCGCGTCGGCCCAGAGCGGGTCGAGCGCGCCGCAGACCACCGTCCAGGGCGCGGCGCCGGGGAGCGTCGGCGCCGTCCAGAGCGGGTAGGCCGTCTGCTCGGCGTTCAGCCCCTCGGCGGTCCGTGCGCCGCAGGTCAGCAATTCGGCGACCGCCGCATGGCGCCAGACCGGATCGGCGATCAGCGCGGCGTCGGCGGGATGGCGCGAGAAGAGGCGCGTCACCAGCGTCTCGGTGAGCCGCACGCCCGCCTTCCGTCGCAGGAGACTGTAGACCGCCACGATCGCGCTGGGGCTCTCCGTGCCCATCCTCACCCAGCCGTCGATCCGCTTCAGGCCGGGCGGGACGGCCCTGGGCGGCCGGGGAGAGATCAGCAGTCCCGACAGCGTCCGGTCGGGATGGCGCGCCGCGAAGGCGAGCGCCGCCGGCGCCCCGCCGTCGCGCGACAGCAGGCGCACGCGCTCCAGGCCCATCTGGTCGAGCACCCGGGCCATGTCGTCGGCGGCGGCGTCGAACTGGGCCTTTCCGTCCGGGGCGACGTCGGTGAGGCCGAACCCCGGCCGGTCGATGCCGATCGGACGCAGGCCGCGCTGCTGCAGCGCCTCGCGCAGCCGCGGGGCCACGCGCCGCGAGCCCAGGCCGCCGTGGACGAACAGCACGGGATCGCCGTCGGGCGGCCCGAAGTCGGCGGCCGCGATCTGGCGGTTCCCGGCCTGGAAGATGCGGGTCGCGCCCAGCAGTCCCTCCCGGTCGGAACGGCCGGTCTCGTCGGCCTCGGCGAAGGCCACCAGGGCGCGGGCTTCGGCGAGATGCCGCGGCAGGTCCGCCATCCGCGTCAGGCCGGTCCGCGCCAGCAGCGCCCGGGCCTGGTCGCGCACGGTATGGATGCTCAGGCCCAGCTCGGCGGCGGCCTCGGGCAGGGGCCGGCCCTGCGCCAGCACATGGGTCAGCCGCATCTCGGCGGGCGGCAGGCCCAGGGCGCGGCGCACGCCCACCTCCCGCGCCCAATCGCAGACGCTCTCGTCGGCGACGAGCTGGGTGAGACGGGCGAGCAGGGCCCCGCGACGCGGCGCGCCCGTGCGCCGCAGCAGGCTGCGGACGCGCTTGCGGGCGGCGGCCTCCAGGATCCCCAACCGCGCCGCCGCCGCTTCCAGGTCGCTGGAGGCGACCAGTTGCTCCAGCAGATCGTGTTCGGCGCCGCTCAGCCCATAGGCGCGGGTGGCGAAGTCGGCGAAGCCCGGCAACCGGGTGGGCGCGAAGGCCATGGCGACCACCGCGCCCTTTTGACCAGGGCCGGCGCTCTCGCGCCAGGTCCCGGCCACGGGCCAGGCGCTGGCCGCGGCCGCGCGGGCGAACGCCGTCAGCACCGGCTGGCCCCGGCGGTCGGGCAGCGCGGCGTAGGCGATGGCGCTCGTCGGCGGCCGCAGCGCCGCCCGCGGCAGGTTCTGCGCATCCTCGCCGAACAGGTCGCGCCACGCCGGCCCGCTCCAGATGGGGCGTTCGCCGAGGAACACGGCGCTCGCCAGGCCCCAGCTCGGCGCCAGCGGGCGACAGGCCAGCGGCTCCTCGCCGATCCGCCTGACCGCCTCCAGCGCCGCCTCGCCGCGGGTCTCCAGGTCGTCTTCCAGCCGGTCCCATAGCTCGAAGAAGCGCTCCGCCTCGAGCGCTGGGCCGCGATCGTATGAGCGATGCACCAGGATGACCCTCTGCGACTTCGAAGGCCGCCAGCTTAGCCTTGCTCTGCGCGCGGCGGCCATAACGGACCTACATGCGGGCCAGGATGCCCTGCGCCTGATCCAGGGTCTGCACGCTCATCCGTGTCAGGTCGTCGGCCATTCCGGGGCAGGCCGTCGGGGGCTGCTTCCAGGCCGACTGCAGGGACCTGAGCGCCGCGTTCGCCCCGGCCTTGTCGCGCGCCTTCACCGCGGCGTCGAAGCCGGCCCCGGCGGCGTCCACCGCGACCAGCGCCTGCTTGCAGGCCGGATGATTGCGGGCCAGCAGCAGCCGGGTCGTCGTGGGCAGGGCGGCCAGCGCCTGCGCGACCTGGGGCTGGCCGCTGCAGGCCGACTGGGCGGCCTGCGACGCCGGCCCCAGGGCCGGCGCCTCCCGGGCGCCTTCGAAGGCCGCGCGCACCGCGGCCGTCGCATCGACGTGCAGAAGCCGGCGCGCGGCAAGGCCGCAGAGCCTTGGTCCCTCGCTGGCGGCGGCGAGCGTGGCCAGCCTTCCGCGATGCGCCTCGATACCGGCCAGGACCTGGCGCTCCACCGCCGGGTTCGGACAGGCCGCGGCCAGGAGCGCGACGACCTCGCCCTCGACCTGGGCGCTGGCCGCCTCGCTGGCGATGACCTCGCCGAAGGCGGCGGTCTCCCCGAGCTGTTGCTCGAGGGCGAGCGGTTGCTGGGCGACGGGCAGGCGCGAGATGCGTTGAAGTTCGTCCCAGGTGGCGAAGCGGGTCTGCAGGGCCGGCGTGTCGCGCATGAGGCCGGCGGTGACGGGGCTCGGCTCCAGATAGGCCTGGCGGGTGCGCGCGCCGCAGACCTCGGCCGGCGCATGGCGCACGGCGGCGCGCAGCTTGGGCTCGATCCTGGCCTTGGTGAACGCGCCCGCCGCCTCGGGACAGGACCTGCGGATCTCGGCGATCGCCGCGGAGTTGGCCGGCGAGGAGAGCACGAAGCCTTCGGCCGCCTCTGCAGGGAAGCCCCGCCCGGTCAGGGGCGCGATGGCCTGCGAGCCGGAGACCTGGGCCGCCAGGCGGGCGCAGTCCGCCTTGGCCGGGGCGGGTCCCGCCAGGGCTGCGAAGGCGGTGAGCTGCAGGTCGAGCGCCCGCACGTTGTCGGCGGCCCGGCCCAGCGGAAAGCCGACGGCGGCCTCCATCGCCCTGGGCGCCCCCTGCGGCGCCTGGCCGATCGTCGCCGCCAGCCGTTCGGCCGCCTTGGGCAGGGGCTCGGCGCCGGTCATCGCCGCCAGCATGGCCTGGCCCTTGCCCGCCGCGCCGGGGCCGTCGCAGGCGCCGGCGACGCCCTGGGCCAGGCACGCGCCCAGCGCGCCCCAGGCGTTCGGGCTGATCGCCACCGCCGGCAGCCCGAAGCCGCTCCAGAGGTAGACGGCCAGTCCCTGGGTTCGCCGATCCTGCGCGCGGTCGGCCGCCAGGTCGTCGATCGCGGCGATGAGCGCCGAGGCCCGGCCGCTCTCGGCGGCCTTCAGCAGCTCGGCGCGCGGCGGGGCGGCCTGGCCGTGCGACCATCCGGGCATGGCCAGCGCCACCGCACAGGCGGCCAGTGACAAACGATGCAAGGCGAAGCTCCTCCCGAGACGTGGATCGAGCTTCAGGTCCATCGGCGCGCGTCGCATCCCCCGTTTGGATAGCTGCACGGGAAAGCCGCCGCCGAGGTATCCAATGCGGGGATGTGCGGTGCGCAGGTCTCGGCCAGCCTGGGCCGCACAGTTGGTCTTGGGAGGGCAGGCGATGAAGTGGTCGATGGGCGCGGCGGCGCTGGCGGCGTGCATGGCGGGCGGGGCGATGGCGGCGGAGCGTCCGGCGGCGCTCGATGCGCCGATCGTGCTTCCGGCCCCGCCTCCGGCGAAGTTCACCCGCAACGTCTTCGCCGGCGACAAGGTGCGCACCCGCGTGTTCGTGCCGTCCTACCGCGTCTCGTTCATGGTCAGCGCCGGCGCGCACGCGCGGACCACCGACACCACGGCTAGCGCCGACACCGTGCTCACCGGCGCCGAACCCGAGCTGATCCAGGCGATCGCCGACCGCGCCTATGCCGACTTCCTGGAACGGCTGACCGCCGCGGGCTTCACGGTCGTCGCGCCCGAGGAGTGGCGGGCCGCCGACGGCGCGGCCCAGCTCAAGGCCGGGGCGGGCGACATCGAAGTCCAGTCGATGAGCAATCTGGGCGCTGGCCAGGCCTACGCCCTGGTCCATCCGACCGGGCTCGGTTCCTGGCCGGAGAGCGGCATGCCGGTCAATCTCGGGCCGGTGCGCAGCATGACGCGGGCGCTGGACGCGACCATGGTCGCACCGCGCTTCACCGTGAACTACGCCTATGTGAAGGCGTCGGGCGGCGGCCCGATGGCCATCATCGCCCGCGGCGCGCAGGCCTCGTTCCAGCCGAAGATCCACGGCGGCCCGGTGATCGGCGGGTTCTCGATGGAGCCGTGGCGGGTGCGCGTCGGCCAGCACGGAGGCTTCCTGGAATACAAGGTCGACGGCTCGCTGGAGGCGCCGGGCGAGTTCGGAACGGTCAGTTCGGGCCGCGGCCCGGCGGTCTCGACCCTCTCCGGCGGCCGCGCCGTCGACAGTTGGGAGAATCGGATCGGCTACATCTCGCACGCCTCGGCGGTGGGGCGCTTCGAGGTGGATCCCGAGGCCTATACGCGTCTGGCCCTGCAGGCGCTGGCGCTGCAGAACCAGGTCGCCGTCGACGAACTGGCCAAGGCCCGCCGCTGAGGGCGGCGCGGCCTCAGGGCGCCTGCGTCCTGACGGCGTCAAGCCCGGCGCGGTCGAGGACCTCGGCGTGGTCGAGCGCCATGCCGTAGGCGACGCCGCGATGGCGGAAGGCGAGCATCCGATTGCGGACCGTGGTGAGCCCGAAGCCTCGCCTCACCTCGACATATTCGCGCCAGCCCCTGGCCTCGGCGACGGGGATGCGTATCGGCGGCGACCCGTGTCGTTGGAACAGCGTCCGCGCCAGCAGGGCCTCCCCGTCCGGGGCCAGTTCCGTCACCAGCCTGAACCTGGCGGCGACGCCGGCCAGCGCCCCCAGGCCGGCGAGGGCGAAGGCGCCGACGGCCCAGTGCCACGCCCCCTCGTCAAGCAAGGCCATGGCGGTGACCAGCGTGACGCCGGCGACGCCGGTGATCAGGGTCGCCAGGGGTGTGAAGACGGGTTTGCTGCGGAACAGGATCCTGCCCATGGCCTCACGCCGGACGGGCCGATAGGACGCATGCCAGGATCGCCTGGGCGGCCGTCAGCCCATGATCAGCAGGGCGCTCATGGCGAGCCAGAGGCCGATCCCCAGGACGCCGACGAGCAATCCGGTGCGCAGGACGGCGAGCAGCGGCGTCACGTCCCGGGGGACGAGTCCGGCGTGGCCGGGCAGCGCCGGTGGCGGATGGCCCGCCCCCAGTCGGCCTGACCGACATGGGTGGGGGCCAGGTCGAAGGCGTCGGGGCCGGCGCGGCGGGCGACGGGCCCGCCGCCGCCGTCCGTCGGCCACCACGCAAAGCGCCCGGCGATGTGCATCACCTTGAAGGTCGGGCCGTCCTGCGGCGCCGCCGACGCGGACGGGAGCCTCCGGATGAGGCCCTGGCCGGCCGCGATGATCTCCACCGGCCGCTCGCAGGCCGGAGCGTCCAGGGCGATGGTGTCGTAGCCTTCCACCGGGGCCGGGCCGGTCGCCCAGCGGCCGACAAAGAAGGCGACGTCCGCCTCGGCGGCCGGCGCCGCCTGGGCTCCGGCCGGGCCGGCCGAGGCGATGAACATCCAGGCCGCGAGCAGAAGGATGGAGGTGGCGTTCCGCATTCAGGTCTCCGCGTCGCCCCGACACTGGCGGCGCCCGGCCCCCCGCGCATCCCCCCTTTGGATAGGCCGCGCGCCCGGCGTGGGGCGGAACTCACCGGCGCGACGTTCATTGCCCCTCATACCCGCAATGAGGAGCCGATCGCATGACCCAGCCCTCCGCCGGCGGCGAGCCGTTCGCCAGGAACGCCGATCGCGCCGCCCAGGCCGAACGCGACATCCAGGCCAGGATCGACGCCAAGGAGGCGCGGTCCTTCCAGGGCCGCGAGGACGACGACGAGCCGGCCATGCAGGCCGGCGCTCGGGACTATCCCGCCCCGCCCTTTCCCGAGCAGCATCAGAAGAAGCCTGGCCAGGAGGCCGCGCTCGACCCGGCGCCGCTCTACGACGCCCCGTTCTACAAGGGCTCGGAAAAGCTCAAGGACAAGGTCGCCCTGGTCACCGGGGCGGATTCGGGCATAGGCCGCGCGGTGGCGGTGCTGTTCGCGCGCGAGGGCTGCGACGTCGCCATCGCCTATCTCTCGGAAGACGCGGACGCCAAGGCCACCCAGGCCGCGGTCGAGAAGGAGGGCCGCCGCGCCATTCTGCTGGCCGGCGACGTCGCCGATCCGGCCTTCGCCAAGGCCGCGGTGAAAAAGACCCTGGAGGCCTTCGGCCGCCTGGACGTGCTGGTCAACAACGCCGCCTTCCAGGAGCATGTCCCCGACTTCGAGGACCTGACCGACGAGCATTTCGACCGCACGCTGAAGACCAACCTCTACGGCTACTTCTACCTGGCCAGGGCGGCGGTCCCGCACATGAAGCCCGGCTCGGCCATCCTGATGACCGGCTCGATCACCGGCATCGACGGCAGCAAGGAGCTGCTGGACTATTCGATGACCAAGGGCGGCATCCACGCCTTCACCCGCGCGCTGGCCGGCCACCTGATCCCCAAGGGCATCCGGGTCAACGCTGTGGCGCCGGGCCCGGTCTGGACCCCGCTGAACCCGGCCGACAAGCAGGCGCCCGACGTCAGTCAGTTCGGCGCGAAGAGCAAGATGAAGCGGCCGGCCCAGCCCGAGGAGATCGCCCCGGCCTATGTCTTTCTCGCCTCGCCGCAATGCTCCAGCTACATCACCGGCGAGATCCTGCCGATCATCGGCGGCTACTAGGGCCGCCGCAGCGGGCGGCTCAGGTCTCGACGCTTGCCGGTTCGGCCTTGGCGCGGCGGCGTCGGGGGGCGGGCGGCGGCTGGCGGGCCGCGCGGACGCCGATCTCTTCGTCGATGACCGGCAGGATGTCGATCGCGGCGGCCTGGCGCTTGCCGCCAAGATCGATCTGGCGAAGGGCGTTGACCCTGAAGGACGCCAGTTCGGCGTCGGTAAGGCCCGGGATCAGTTCGTTGAGCGGCATGGTCGGGTTCTTCTCACGCTATGGCCAGCCGCCAACCGGTGACCCGGTCGGAGGGCAGCTCGATGATGACCCGGTCGCCCAGGGCCGAGGGTCGGCGCGGTCCGCTTGCAGCGGCGTCCGCGGTCATGAGGTGTCCGTTGTCCAGAAGAACTTCGCGCGCGCCCTGCGGCAGCAGCGTCACGACGCGCCCCTTGAAGGCGATCTCGTCCCTCGTCCAGCCGGCGATGATCGCGTCTTCAGGCGACCTCCAGCAGCAGGGCCGCATAGGGGACGTCGGAGCGATCGTCCGGTTCGATCTCGTAGCCGATCCGTCGGCCGGGCGTCATCGAGGGCATGCCCGACGCCACCACGCAGGCGGCGTGAACGAAGACCTCCTCGCCCCCGTCCTCGGGCTGGATGAAGCCCAGGCCCCGCGAGGCGTCGAACCACCTGAGTATGCCGATGTGCATGGCTGGCTTCCGATGCGGCTGAATGCGCCCCCGCCCAGGTTCCAGTGCGGCCTCGCCGAGCCGAAGACCTTCTCCGAGTTCTCTGGCGACCAACCGCGTCATGCCAACCCTGCAAGGGCGCATTTGTTCCGGTTCGCCTAAAATAAAAGCAGATTTGCCGAGCGAATATTCCGTAATGCAATTGTACATTTGCCGGATGTTACACGACAATTGCTCGCAAGGCGCGTGCAAATATTAGAACGCCGCCAATCAGGCCGGCCGGTGCATCTATCCGGCTGCGGAATTTATCCCTTCAGGATCACCGGCAGGCCCGCGACCACCATCACCGCGCGATCGGCCGCGGCGGCCATGGCCTGGTTCATCCAGCCGGCCTCGTCGCGGAACCGCCGGGCCAGGGCGTTGTCGGGCACGATCCCCTGGCCGACCTCGTTGGAGATCACATAGAGCGTCGCGGGGCTGGCCTTCAGCGCCGCGGCCAGCTCGGCGGTCTTCCGCGCCAGGTCGGCCGCGGCCAGCATGTGGTTGGTCAGCCACAGGGTCAGGCAGTCGACCACCGCCACGTCCTCGGCCCCGAGCGTCCCGACCGCCTCGGCCAGGTCCAGCGGCGCTTCGAGCGTGACCCAGGCCGCGCCCCGCTCGGCCTGGTGGCGGACGATGCGCTCGGCCATCTCGTTGTCGCCGGCCTGGGCGGTCGCCACCATCACGCGCCGTTTTCCGGAATGGTTCCAGGCCTCTCGCAGCGCGTAGCTGGTCTTGCCGGATCGCGCGCCGCCCAGGACGAAGGTCAGGCTCATTGGGATTGACGCTCCGCATGGCAGAGCCTAGGCAGGCCCCGCGACAGGTTCCCCGGAAGGGGATTAATAGGGAACTCAGGTGTGAAACCTGGGCTGCCCCCGCAACTGTAAGCGGCGAGCCCGCGCGTCATATGCCACTGGACGACAGTCTGGGAAGGCGGCGCGCAAAGGCTGTGACCCGTGAGCCAGGAGACCTGCCTGACGCGGTCGTCCTTCGCATGCTCGGTGGGAGCGCGCGAACGGGGAATTTCCCGAGAGACGACGTCCGTCGACCTGCGTGCAAGCGCGGGTCATGTCGTCATGCGTCAGGGGGGATAACCCGATGAAGACCGTTCTATTCGCCACCACCGCCGCGCTCTGCGGCCTCGCCACCGGGGCCATGGCCCAGACCGCCTCGCCGGTGGCCGTCGCCAGCGTCAGCGAGCTGGTGGTCACCGCCAACCGCAATCCGCAGGCCGCCGACAGGGTCGGCCAGAGCGTCAGCGTCCTCGACTTCGAAGCCATCAAGGCCGCCCAGACGCTCGACGTCTCGACCCTGCTCTCGTCGATGCCGGGGGTGTCGTTCTCGCGCAACGGCGGGGTCGGCGGCTCGACCTCGGTGCGCATCCGCGGCGCCGAGGCCGACCAGACCGTGGTCATCATCGACGGCGTCAAGCTCAACGACCCGTCGACCGCCGGCGGCGGCTACAACTTCGCCAACCTGCTGGCCGGCGACATCGGCCGCATCGAGGTCCTGCGCGGCGCGCAGTCGACCCTGTGGGGCAGCCAGGCCATCGGCGGCGTCGTCAACATCATCACCCGCGAGGCGAGCGAGCCGTTCGAGGCCGATCTCGCCGCCGAGGGCGGCTCGATGGGCACGACCTACTTCCGCGCCGGCGCGGGCGGCAGGACCGAGCATCTGGCCTGGCGCCTGGCCGCCGGCCGATACGACACCGACGGCGTCTCCTCCTACCGCCTGGGCGATGAGAAGGACGGCTACGAGAACACCGGCGTCAGCGGCCGGGCGCTGATCACCGCCACCGACGCCCTGTCGCTTGACCTGCGCGGCGTCTACTCCAAGGGCCGCAACGGTTTCGACGGCTTCCCGCCGCCCACCTATAGCTTCGGCGACACCCGCGAATACGGCGAGACCGAGGAGTTCGTCGGCTATGGCGCGGTGAACTTCGCGCTGTTCGGCGCGGCCCTGACCAACCGCATCGCCTACGGCTACACCCGCACCGACCGCCGGAACGTCAATCCGGACCAGGCGGTGACCACCACCACCTTCGACGCCCGCGGCGAGAACAAGCGCTGGGAGTACCAGGGCGTCTGGACGATCAACCAGGCCTGGATCGCCACCTTCGGCGGCGAGACCGAGGACGCCAGCATGCGCACGGTCTCGCCCAGCGAGTTCGCGCCCAACCCGCCGGTCACCCGCGCCAAGGCCGGGATCGACGGCGTCTACGCCCAGGTCCAGGGCGAGGTGGTCTCGGGCCTGACCCTGACCGCCGGCCTGCGCCGCGACAGCCACGACACCTTCGGCGACGCGACCCTCGGCCAGCTCGCCGCCGCCTGGTCGCTGAACGGCGGGAACACCGTGCTGCGCGCCAGCTTCGGCCAGGGCTTCAAGGCGCCGACCCTCTACCAGCTCTATTCGGAGTACGGGAACACCACCCTGGAAGCCGAGGAGGCCGACGGCTGGGACGCCGGGATCGAGCAGCGCTTCGCCGGGCGCTTCATGCTCCGTGCGACCTATTTCGACCGCCAGACCGACAACCAGATCGACTACTTCTCCTGCACCGCGACCACCACCGATCCGATGTGCTTCGTGAACGGCGTGCAGCGGTTCGGCTACTACGCCAACACCGCTCAGACCAAGGCGCACGGCGTCGAGCTGGAAGGCTCGGCCGACCTCGGCCCGCTGGAAGTCAGCGCCAACTACACCTGGACCGACACGCAGAACGACTCGCCCGGCAACGTGAACCGCGGCAAGCAGCTCGCCCGCCGGCCCGAGCACCAGGCCAATATCCAGGCGACCTACACCTGGGCGAACAAGGCCAGCCTGGGCGGCTCGATCCGCTATGTCGGCGACAGCTTCGACAACGCCGCCAACAGCTACGTCCTGCAGAGCTACACGCTGCTGGACCTGCGCGCCTCCTATCCGCTCAACGACACCTTCGAGCTCTACGGCCGGGTCGAGAACGCCTTCGATGACGACTACGAGACCACCCGCAACTACGGCTCGCCGGGCCGTGGGCTCTACGCCGGTGTCCGCGCCCGGTTCTGACCTGGAGGCGGGGGGCTTCCTCCGCCACGGCGGCCGCCTGGCCGCCGCGCGCGGCGCGTTCCCGGACGCGCCGGCGCCCTGGCTCGACCTCTCGACGGGCGTCAATCCGCGGCCCTATCCGGCCCGGCGGGCCGATCGCGCCGCCCTGGGTCGGCTGCCCGATCCCGGGGAGGTGGCGGCTCTCGAGGCCGCCGCCGCCGCGGCTTTCGGGGTCTCACCCGACCGCGTGGCCGCCACGCCTGGGACCGAGGCGGCGCTGCGGGCGCTGCCGCGCGTGCTCGGCGCTCGCTCGGCCGCGATCGTCTCGCCGACCTATGGCGGTCACGCCGAGGCCTGGCGCCTGGCCGGCGCCAAGGTGTCGGCCGTCTCCTGGGACGAGGCGCGCGCCAGCGCCGCCGAGGCGGTGGTGCTGGTCAATCCGAACAACCCGGACGGCGCGCGGGTCCAGGATCCCGACGCCGGCGATCACTGGCTGATCGTCGACGAGGCCTTCGTCGAGACGGCCCCGGACCTGAGCGTCGCCCCGCGTCTCTTTTCCTCCCCCGTGCGAACGGGGGAGGGGGGAGGAAATCGCTCGGGCCGCACCATCGTCCTGCGCTCGTTCGGCAAGTTCTACGGCCTGCCGGGCGTGCGGCTGGGCTTCGTGATCGCCGAGCCGGGCCTGGCCGCCAGGATCGGGGCGCAGTTCGGCGACTGGCCGGTCGGCGCCGAGGCCATCGCCGCCGGGCTTGCGGCCTATCCGGACCATGCCTGGCGCGAGCGCGCGCGCCTGCGCCTGGCCCGCGACGCCGCGCGGCTCGACGACCTGCTGCGCGCCAACGGGTTCGAGATCCTCGGCGGGACCTCGCTGTTCCGCCTGGCCGCTGCGCCCGACGCCCCGCGCCGCTTCACAGCGCTCGCCCGCCGCGGCGTGCTGACACGCCCCTTTTCCGATCAGTCGACCTGGCTCAGGTTCGGACTGCCGAAACCCAAGGACTGGCCGCGCCTGAAAGCGGCCCTGGAGGGCTCCCGCCGATGAGCGACGAAGACCGCAAGAACCAGGAACACAAGGCCGCCATGCAGGCGCTCAAGGCCGAGCGCGACGCCATGATGGCCGAAAAGACCGACCAGGCTCCGGGCCTGCTGCTGGTCCACACCGGCGATGGCAAGGGCAAGTCCACCGCCGCCTTCGGCATGGTCGCCCGCGCCCTGGGCTGGAACCAGAAGGTCGGGATCGTCCAGTACATCAAGGGCAAGTGGATCACCGGCGAGCGCCAGTTCTTCAAGCGCTTCCCCGAGAGCGTCCGCTACGAGGTGATGGGCGAGGGCTTCACCTGGGACACCCAGGACCGCGCCCGCGACATCGCCGCGGCCAAGGCCGCCTGGGCGACCTCGCTGGAGATGCTCCACGATCCGGACCTGGACCTCCTGATCCTCGACGAGCTGAACATCGCCCTGCGCTACGACTATCTCGACATCGACCAGGTGGTCGCCGACCTGCAGGCCCGTCCGCGCGACAAGCACGTCGTCGTCACCGGCCGCAACGCCAAGCCGGAGCTGCTGGCCATCGCCGACCTGGTCACCGAGATGACCCTGGTCCGGCATCCGTTCGAGCAGGGGATCAAGGCCCAGCGCGGGATCGACTTTTGAGCGGGAGGCTCACCCGGCGTTCGGCGCTCGCCGCAGCCGCTGCGGTGAGCCTCGGCGGGGCCGCGCCCGCGCGCGCGCCGCGGCGCGTGGTGTCGCTCAACCCCTGCCTGGACGTGATCCTCGTCCACGTGGCCGACCGCGCCCAGATCGCCGCCATCAGCCACTATTCCCACGAGCCGACCTCCTCCAGCATCGGCCCCTCCGCCGCGGCCTATCCCTTCACCTATGAGAGCGCCGAGGAGGTCCTGGCCCTGCGCCCGGACCTGGTGCTGACCGGCCGCCACTCCTCGCCGGCCACCCGCGCGGCCCTGCGGCGCCTCGGCGTCCAGACCGAGCTGTTCGCCGTGCCCAACACCGTCGAGGAAAGCCTGGAGCAGGTCCGCCAGATCGCCCGGGCGGTGCATCGCCCGGAGCGGGGCGAGGCGATGATCGCCCAGGTCCAGGCCGCGCTGGCCGCCGCCGCGCCCAGGCCGGGGACGCCGCGCCTGTCGGCCGTGACCTACCAGTCCCGCGGCTTCGCCACCGCCCCAGGCACCATGATGGACGAGATGATGCGCCGCTGCGGGCTCGACAACGCCGCCGCCCGCTATGGCCTCAAGCGCACCGGCAACATCCCGCTGGAGCTGCTGGTCGCCGATCCGCCGGACGTGCTGCTGGCCGGTCAGGCCGAGCCGGGCGCCCCCACCTGGGCCGACCGCGTTCTCGACCATCCGGCCCTCTCGCGCGTCGCCGGCCGCATGCACCGCGCAGCCTTCCCCCAGCAGCTCACCTTCTGCGGCGGCCCGGTGCTGATCGAAACCGCCCGCATGCTGGCCAAGGCCCGCGACGAAGCCCTGGCCAAGCGGAGGGGAGCATGAGGCCACGCCCCAACTGTCATCCTAGAAGCCGCGCAGCGGCTGTCCGGGACGGCCGAAACCGGGATGACGCTCCAACACGTCGGATGCGCCCCGCATGACCCGCCGCCGCACGACCCTCCTCGTCCTCGGCGTCCTGACGGTCCTGCTGGCCCTGGTCAGCATGGCTGCGGGCCGCGTCTGGGTGCCGCTGGCCGACTGGATGAACCCGGCCGATCCGCGCTGGTCGATCATCTTCGAGCTGCGCCTGCCGCGCACCATCCTGGCCATCGCCGTCGGCGCGGCCCTGGGCATGGCCGGCGCGGCCATGCAGGGCTACACCCGCAACCCGCTGGCCGATCCCGGCGCGCTGGGCGTCTCCTCGATGGGGGCGCTGGGCGCGGTGCTGACCCTCTATCTGGGCGCCGGCGCGGCCGAGCCCTGGGTGATCACCGCGTTCGCCATGCTGGGCGCCCTGGTCGCGGTCTTCCTGCTGCTGGCCCTGTCGGGCCGCGCCTCCAGCATCGTCACCTTCGTCCTCGCCGGGGTGATCCTCCAGACCATGGCCGGCGCCGGCGTCGCCCTGGCGCTCAGCCTCGCGCCCAACCCCTGGGCGGTGAACGAGATCGTCAACTGGCTGATGGGCTCGCTGGCCGACCGCAGTCTGCCGGAGGTGCGCACCGCCCTGCCGCTGATCGCGGTCGGCTGCGGCCTGCTGCTGCTGACCGGCCGCAGCCTCGACGCCCTGACCCTCGGCGAGACCGGCGCCCGCTCGCTGGGCGTCAACATGGCCACCGTCCGCTGGATGCTGGCCCTGGGCGTGGCGCTGACCGCCGGCGCCAGCGTCGCGGTCACCGGCGTGATCGGCTTCGTCGGCCTGATCGTCCCGCACCTGCTGCGGCCGCTGGTCGGGGCGCGGCCCGGCGGCCTGCTCTGGCCCAGCGCGCTCGGCGGCGCGGTGCTGGTCCTGGCCGCCGACATCGCCGTGCGCCTCACCCCCGCGGCGGGCGAGGTGAAGCTGGGCGTGGCCATGGCGGTGCTGGGCGGGCCGTTCTTCTTCGCCCTGTTGCTGTCGCTGCGCCGGAGGATCGCATGAGCAGGCTCTCCGCCCACGAGGTGCGCGTCCGCCTCGGCGGCAAGCCGGTGGTCGACGGCGTTTCCGCCGAGTTCCAGGCCGGCACGGTCACCGCCATCCTCGGCCCCAACGGCGCGGGCAAGTCGACCTTGCTCGCCTGCCTCGCGGGCCTGCGGCGGCCCGAGGGCGGCGAGGTCCGCCTGGATGGCGCGGGCCTGCTGGCCATGCCCCCGCGCGCCCGCGCCCGCCGCATCGGCTTCCTGCCCCAGACGCCCGAGGTCGCCTGGGCGGTCGAGGCGCGGATCCTGGTCGGCCTTGGCCGCACGCCCTTCATCGGCTCCAGCGGCCTCTCGATCGAGGACGCCGCCGCCATCGACCGGGCCATGGAGGCGGCCGGCGTCGTCGAGCTGGCCGATCGCGACGTCACCACCCTGTCGGGCGGCGAGCGCGGCCGCGTGCTGATCGCCCGCGCCCTGGCCGGCGACCCCGAATGGCTGCTGGCCGACGAGCCGCTCACCGGCCTCGACCCCGGCCACCAGCTCGACGCCGGCGACCTGTTCCGCACCCTGGCCCACGACCAGGGCAAGGGCGTCGTCGTCACCCTGCACGACCTTTCGCTGGCCGCCCGCGTCGCCGACCGGATCATCGTCATGGCCGCGGGCAGGGTGCTGGCCGACGGCCCGCCGGCCCAGGCCCTGTCTCCAGGGGTGATGGCCAGCGCCTACGGGGTCCGCGCCCGCGTCGTCCAGGGCGACGGCGGGCCGCTGATCGAGATCGTCGGGCGTGGCGGCTGACCCCTGGATCGTCCTCGCCGCCGCCGCGGTGGAAGGCGCCTGCGGCTATCCGGCCCGGCTGCGCGTCCCCCATCCGGTGGTCTGGATCGGCGCGGCCCTGCGCCGCCTCGACCAGGCGCTGAACCGCGGCGGCGACCTCCGGCGCCGGTTCGCCGGCCTCCTGACCCTGCTGCTGGTCGCCGGCGCGGCCGGCGGCGCGGGCCTGCTGCTCGACAGGTTCCTGCAAGGCTGGGCGCTGATCCTGACGATAGGCCTCGGCTCCCTGGGCCTCGCCGCCCGCAGCCTCTACGACCATGTGGCGGCGGTGAGCCGCGCCCTGGGCGCCGAAGACCTCCCCGCCGCCCGCGCCGCCGTGGCCATGATCGTCGGCCGCGACACCGCCGCCCTGGACGCCGATGGCGTCGCGGCCGCCGCCCTCGAAAGCCTGGCCGAGAGCTTCAACGACGGCGTCCTCGCCCCACTGTTCTGGTTCCTGCTCGGCGGCCTCGCCGGCCTCTTCGCCTACAAGGCGGTGAACACCGCCGACAGCGTGATCGGCCACCGCGAGGAGCCCTATCGCTGCTTCGGCTGGGCCGCGGCCCGCGCCGACGACCTGATGAACCTGATCCCGGCCCGCCTGGCCGGCGCGCTCGTCGCCCTGGCCGCCGGCCGCGGCTGGCGGATCATGCTGCGCGACGCGGCCCGGCACGCCTCGCCCAATTCCGGCTGGCCCGAGGCGGCGATGGCCGGGGCGCTGGGCGTGCGGCTGGGCGGCGCGGCCAGCTATGACGGGATCGCCCATGATCGCCCGGTGTTCGGCGACGGGCCGCGCCCTTCGCCCCTGGACCTGGACCGCGGGCTTGGGCTCTATCTGCGCGCCTGCGCGCTCCTCGCCGCCGCGCTCGCCCTGGGAGGACTTGCTTGGCCGCGTTGATGATCCAGGGATGCGGCTCGGACGTCGGCAAGTCGGTGCTGGTCGCCGGCCTCTGCCGGTTGTTCGCCAACCAAGGCCTGAGCGTGCGCCCGTTCAAGCCGCAGAACATGTCGAACAACGCCGCGGTCACCGTCGACGGCGGCGAGATCGGCCGCGCCCAGGCCCTGCAGGCCATCGCCTGCCGCACGCCGGCGAGCGTCGACATGAACCCGGTGCTGCTCAAGCCGCAGTCCGACGTCGGCGCCCAGCTCGTCGTCCGCGGCAAGATGGCCGGGACCTGGCAGGCGCGCGGCTACCAGGAGCGCAAGGCCGCCCTGCTGGACGTGGTGCTGGAGAGCTTCCGCGCTCTCCAGGCGCAGAGCGACCTCGTCATCGTCGAGGGCGCGGGCAGCCCGGCCGAGACCAACCTGCGCGCCGGCGACATCGCCAATATGGGCTTCGCCCGCGCCGCCCAGGTTCCCGTCGTGCTGGTCGGCGACATCGACCGCGGCCACGTCATCGCCGCCCTGGTCGGCGCCCATGCGGTGCTGGAGCCGGCCGACCGCGACATGATCGCCGGCTTCCTGATCAACAAGTTCCGCGGCGATCCCAGCCTGTTCGACGACGGCCGCGCCGAGATCGCGGCCCGCACAGGCTGGGCGGATCTCGGCATGGCGCCCTGGCTCGCCGCCGCCCGCCGCCTGCCGGCCGAGGACGCCGTGGTGCTGGACCGCGCCGGCCCGGGCCGGGCGCGCAGGGTGAGGATCGTCGCTCCCATGTTCCCGCGTATCGCCAATTTCGACGACTTCGACCCCCTGCGCGCCGAGCCGCAGGTGGACTTCGGCTTCGTCCCGCCGGGCTCGCCGCTGCCGGGCGACGCCGACCTGGTCATCCTGCCCGGGACCAAGGCCACCCTGGCCGATCTCGCCTTCCTGCGCGCCCAGGGCTGGGACATCGACCTCGCCGCCCATGTCCGCCGCGGCGGGCGGGTGCTGGGGGTCTGCGGCGGCTTCCAGATGCTGGGCCGCGCGATCAGCGATCCGGAGGGCGTCGAGGGGCCGGCGGGCGCGGCCCCGGGGCTGGGCCTGCTCGACGTCGAGACGGTGCTGACCGGCGACAAGGTCCTGCGGCCGACGACCGGCCGCCTGGTCTCCGGTGCAGCCTTCGCCGGCTACGAGATCCATGTCGGCCGCACCCTGGGCCCGGACCTGCAACGCCCGTTGCTGATCTGCGACGACGGGGCGGGCGAGGGGGCGGTCTCCGCCGACGGCCGCATCGCCGGCGCCTATGTCCACGGCCTGTTCGACCGCGCCGAGGCCCGCGCCGCCCTGCTGGCGCAACTGGGCGCGGCCTCGGACGGCCTCGACCAGCACGCCCGCGTCGACGCCGCCCTGGACGAGATCGCCGCCGTCCTCCAGCAATCCTTCGACATCCCCCGCCTGGCGGCCATCGCCGGCCTGGAGCAGCGCCCATGATCCCCGTCGTCCCCCTCGACCGCAGCCGCGAGGCGGCCCTGCGCGCCCTGGTCGACGGCAAGGCCAAGCCGCTCGGCGCGCTCGGCCGCATCGAGGATCTCGCCGTGCGCCTGGCCCTGATCTCCGGGCGCGAGGACCCCAGCTTCGACAAGGCCCTGCTGCTGGTCTTCGCCGGCGACCACGGGCTCAACCAGGCCGGCGTCTCGGCCTATCCCTCGGCGGTGACCACGGCGATGGTCGCCACCCTGCTGGCCGGCCGCGCCAGCGCCAACGCCTTCGCCCGGGTGGTCGGGGCGGAGGTTCGCGTGGTCGACGCCGGCGTCGCCGCGGACCTGGCCCCGCATCCGGCCCTGGTCGACGCCAAGGTGCGCCGCGGCACCCGCAACGCCGCCAGCCAGCCGGCGCTGACGCCTGACGAGGTCCAGTCGGCCCTCGCCCGCGGCGCCGCCGTCGCCCGCCGCGCCGTCGAGGCCGAGGGCTTCGACATCCTCGCGGTCGGAGAGATGGGCATCGGCAACAGCGCCAGCGCCGCCCTGATCCTGCACCGCCTGGCCCCCGCGCCGCTGGCCGACTGCATCGGCCTGGGCGCCGGCCACGACGCCGAGGGCCTGGCCCGCAAGCACGCGGTCCTCGCCCAGGCCGCCGCCCGCAGCGACGCCAGCGATCCTCCAGGCGTGCTGGCCGAGTTCGGCGGCCTGGAGATCATCGCCATGGCCGGGGCGATCCTGGGGGCGGCGGCGGCCCGCACGCCGGTGCTGGTCGACGGCTTCATCGCTTCGACCGCCGCCCTGGCGGCCATCCGCCTCGAACCGGCCGCCGCCGACTACTGCATCTTCGCCCATCGCTCGGCCGAGAAGGGCCACGCCCTGGTGCTGGAGGCGGCCGGCGCCGAGCCGCTGGTCGATCTCTCCATGCGGCTGGGCGAGGGGACCGGCGCGCTGCTGGCCCTGCCCATGGTCCGCGCCGCCGCCGCCCTGCTGAGCGAGGTCGCCAGCCTCGACGACGTGCTGGCCGGCCGGCTGTGAGCTTCGCGGTCCATCAACTGCGGCTCTTCCTCTGCGCGGTGCAGTTCCTGACCCGCGCGCCGACCCCGGCCCTGAGGGAGTTCGAGCCGGACTGGATCTCGCGCAGCGCCCGCTACTTCCCCCTGGTCGGCCTGCTGGTCGGCGCGCTCTGCGCGGCGGTGTTCTGGGCCGCCTCGCAGCTCTGGAGCGGCTGGCTACCGGCCCTGCTGGCCATCGCGGCCGGGGTGCTGGTCACCGGCGCCTTCCACGAGGACGGCCTGGCCGACACCGCCGACGGGCTGGGCGGCGGTTCGACGCCCGAGCGCCGCCTGGAGATCATGAAGGACAGCCGCATCGGGACCTACGGCGCCCTCGCCCTCGGCCTGGTCCTGGCGCTGAAGGCCGCTTCCCTGGCCACGCTGCCGCCGGCCCTGGGGGCCTGGACCCTGATCGCCGCCCATGCGGCCGGGCGCGGCGCGGCGGTGCTGGCCATGCGTGTGCTGACCTATGTCCGCGACATCGACGCCGGCAAGTGGAAGCCCGCGCCCTCGGATCTCAGCTTCTGGGAGGTGCTCGCCGCCCTGACCATCGCCGCCCTGCCGCTGGCCCTGTCGCCCGGCGGCGTGGTCCTCGGCGGCCTGGCGACTGGGGCCGGCCTGGCGCTGCTGCTGGCCCTGGCCGCGCGGCGGTTGCTGGGCGGCTATACCGGCGACGTGCTCGGCGCGGTCGAGCAGCTTTTCGAGTTGGGATTCACCCTGGGCGTCGCCGCCAGTCTGGCCTGGGCGGCCGGACAGGTTTCCGAACACTGAGAATCGGGTTCAAACTCCACGACCTGGACGGGAATTATTCAGCTTTCGCAGCGCTGTCGCGCCGCATACTGTTTGAGTCCCTGAGATAACTGTCGCTTCGCAGTCAGATCACGCGGGCGGCTGTGGATATACTTATCTCGGGGTGAGAAGACGTGGGGCGTCAGGCGACAAGATGACGGACGAAGGTCAGGACGACGTCCGGGCGGCGGAGATGCGCCATCGCGCCGCCAACACCTTCCAGCTCATATCGGCCCTGGCCCGGATGCGCGGCCAGCGCACCGCCGAGCCCGAGGCGCGCCGCCAACTGGTCTGGATGGCCGAGGCGATCGGCGCCCTGGGCGCGCTCGAGCGGCACCGGTGCGAGGGCGGCGTCGACTTCCAGGAGTATCTGCTCGAGATGGCCCCGATCTGGCGTCGCCGCCAGGCGACCGAGGTCGTGGTCGCCCTGGAGCCCATCGTGACGCCCGACCAGGCCGCCTCGACCCTGGCGCTGATCGTTCACGAACTGGTCGCCAACGCGCTGGCCCACGCCTATCCGGAGGGCGCGCCGGGGCAGGTCGAGGTCCGCCTCTCGCGGACGCCGGACGCCGGACGCTACGAACTGATGGTGAAGGACCAGGGCCGCGGCTTCGATCCGGCCTCGCCGACCGGCCGCGAGCGGTTCGGCCTCTGGTTCGTCCGCAGCCTGGCCGCCCAGGTGCGCGGCGACCTGAAGCTCGACACCCAGCCGGGCGGGGTGACGGCGCACCTGGTCTTTTCGCTCTAGGAGCGGGCCGTCTCGGCGGGGGGCGTCTCGGGCAGCAGCCGTTCATAGTGGCGGCGCACGACCTCGTAGCATTCGCAGGCGGCCGACTGCAGGCCCTCGCGGTCGACGATGTCCACGATGCCGCGGCGATAGCGGATCAGGCCCTTGTCCTGCAGGGCGCGGGCGACCGCCGTCACCGTCGTGCGCTGGACGCCCAGCATGTCGGCCAGGAATTCCTGGGTCAGGGCGACGGTGTCGGTCGGGATCCGGTCGTGGCAGGTCAGCAGCCAGCGGCAGAACCGCGCCTCGACCGAGTGCAGGGCGTTGCAGGCGGCCGACTGCGTGGTGTGGCCCAGCAGCGCCTCGGCGTGGCGGTCGACCATCTCGCGGATGCGCGGGCTCTTCTCCCAGGCGTCGTGCAACTGGCTGGAGCCGATCCGCGAGCAGCGGCAGGGGGTCTGGACGATGGCCCGCGAGAGCGAGTGGCGCGGGGCGACCGCCGAGGACAGGCCGACCGCGCCCTCGCGGCCGATGGTCGCGCTCTCGATCGCCGCGCCGTTCTCCATCAAGGTCATCATCGAGATGACGCCGTCGTGCGGGAAGTAGACGACGTCCACCCGGTCGCCGGGCTCGTACAATAGGCGAGCCCGCTCGAGGTCCATGTGGGTCAGGTGCGGCGCCACCAGCCTGTAGTCCTCCGGAGGCAGTGCGGCGAGTAAGCGGTTTTGCACTGAACTCGGAGACCTTCGTGGGGGAGAATCAAGCGTCGCCTTGGGGCTTGGCGTTAACCTAGTCCGCCCGCATCCTGATGACTGTCGTGAACACGACACAACTTCGCCGGTGAGGAGGTGAAATTAAACTACCGCGCGAGCAGGGGCGCGAGAACTGGCGAAGACCGACCGCCGTTCTTGGAAACTCATATTGGACCGAAGTATATCCTGGACTGAAGCATGTCCGCGCGCGGGCGCGAGCCGATCAGTGGAAGTGCAGGTTCGCCCGCCCGCCCAGGTGGGGCTCGTGTTTCCTGGCGTTCGCCATGGCGATTTCCCAGGCGAAGGTCACCGGCCCGGTCTGCGAACACCAGACGTCGGCGTCCCGGCAATCGAGGCAGATCAGCGTCAGCCGCGGGTCGTCCTTGCCCTGCGGGCGCCAGGCGGCGACCACGGCGTTCCAATACTTGGCGATCCGCGCCTCGTCATGCTGCAGCGTCATTTCGCCGGTGATGCAGGCCTGCAGTTCGCGGTGCTGGAAGACGAACAGGCCCTGGCGGCCCTCGCCGATCTGGCGTGCGAGCTCGGTGTCGGCCCCCGTGAAGAACCACAGCCGCTCGCCCTCCCGCTCGACGAAGGCGGTCATCGGCTGCAGGGCGCTTTCGCCCGCCAGGCCCAGCATCCCGACCTGATGGCGCTCGATGTCGTCCCATAGCTTCCGCTCGACGGCGGCGCGGTCGTTCATGTCGATGTTCATGACGGCTCCTCGCTGACGCGGTCTCCATTGAACCCGGAAGCACGGCCGAGGTTCCGACGCCAAGCATCACCTTTCCCTTGCGTCACGCTTCCCAGGACGGCGGCGGCTGGGCCATGATGGGCCATTCTTTCGACTGCCGATTCAAAGTTGAGATCATTTAGATGAGCGAGATCGTCGTCCCCCGCCAATTTCGCGGGCCTCCCTTCACGGCCAATGGCGGCTACATCTGCGGCGTGCTGTCCGGCGCGGTCGGCGGCCGCGGCGTGGCGATGCTGCGCGCCGGCGTGCCGCTCGACACGGCCGTCACCCTGAAGCCCGGCGAGGGCGAGGGCGTGCTGCTGGTCAACGCCGAGGGCGCGGTCCTCGGCTCGGCCCGGCCGGCCGAAGACAGCCAGATCCCCAATCCGCCGCCGGCGCCGCCGACCATCGAGGAGGCCAAGGCCTTCGCGTCGGCCTCGCCGTTCGCCCAGCGCTCCCTGCACCGCGGCTGCTTCTCGTGCTGCATCGAGCGCGAGGCCGGCGAGGGCCTGGGCGTCCATGTCGGCCAGATCGACGGCGCGCCGCTCGGCCAGTGCGCCGGAACCTGGACGCCGCACGCCAACTTCGCCGACGCCGACGGAACCATCCCCGACGAAATCACCTGGGGCGCGCTCGACTGCCCCGGTTCGATGGCCTGGTGGATCAAGACCGGCTCGCCGGTCGGCCTGCTCGGCACCATGGCCGGCGAGGTGCTGCGCAAGCCCAAGGCGGGCGAGACCTATGTCGTCGTCGCCTGGGCCCGCGAGGTCGAAGGCCGCAAGCATTTCGCCGGGGTCGCGCTGTTCGACGGCGCCGGCGAGGTCATGGCCCGCTCGGGCCAGATCTGGATCGGCCGCCCGCCGGGCGCGCCCATGCCGACGCCGCTGGCCACCACGCAGCAGGCCTGAACGGGCCGACGGCGCCGACTTCGGAGGAGGGGCGAAAGCCCTTCCTCTCCAGGTCGATCGTTCGCGATCGCAACGGCTTAGGGCGCGCTCAGCGAACGAAGTTCGCGGAACATCCGCAGATTTTACCTGTCGCTAACCATAAGGGCGCAAGCTTCCCCTACGTCGCGATTAGAAAGATCGTCCGATGTTCAAGGTGGAGTTCCATTTCCTGGGCGAGGGCCTCTGGAGCCGGGCGGCCCCGATGACGCAGTTGGCGGCCGCGCACCTGGCCAAGACCCTGCAGGAACTCGGCTTCGCCGATGAAGCCCGGGTGGTGTCGAGCCGCCCTCTCGAAGATCGCGACGACGGCCATCTGCTGGACGTCCGCATCTGACCGCTCAGTCGGCGGCTGCGTTGCAATTGTTGATTGTGCCTTGAAGGAGGCCGCGGACGATCCTAGGACGCGGAGTCTGGGGGATTATTGTACCGTGTCGCGCGATCGAACCTTCCGAAGTCTCGAATACCTCAAGAAGAGCGCGGCCACGTCTCGTGTGCTGAACCTCTGGCAGATCGCCCTGCGTGACGGCGCCAAGCCTGACCACGAGCAGAACCCCTTCTTCCGCAACTCGCTGCTCAATCGCAGCATCATCCTCAAGCATCGGGTGCGGGGCGGGGAGGCCGACCTCTTCGACTATCCCGTCCAGACCGCCACCAAGATCCTGCTGCCGATCGCCGAGCGCGAGCTGCGCTACGGCGCGCGCTTCCTGTTCGTCGGCCAGCGCGACTTCGAGGAGGTCGCCTCCGCGTCCTTCGCCGACGACCTGCGGCGCGGATCGCGCGACCGGCTGGTGCTCGACATCATCGCCGGCCTGCCCTCGCTCGACCCGTTCCTGATGCGCGAGAGCCTGAAGACCAACGGCTTCACCCCGGCGAGCTGCTACTTCAACCTCTCGGACGGCGACGTGGAGCGGATGTCGGCCTCGGCCCGCCAGGAGCTGGAGCCGCTGGTGCGGATGTCGTTCGGCTCGGGCCACGCCTTCGCGGCCAAGTCGGCGACCCTGCTCTCCAAGCTGCTGTCCGACGCGGGCAGCGCCGAGCTCGAACCCCTGCGCCGGGTCATGAACATGGACGCCCAGCAGTTCCGCGAGGGCGTGTTCTGCTGGAAGGCCTTCCTCTATTACAAATGGCAACTGCGCGACCTGCTGCCGCGCATCCGCAAGGTGGTCGAGGAGATCGCCGTCATCCGCCCGGTCGGCGCCATGGAGCCCGAGGACCGGGTCTACGTCACCCGCATCAAGAAGGACCTGCGCGGCTGGATCTTCGCGGCGACGGGCGCGGTGACCGAGGCGCTGGCCACCTACGACACCGCCTATGCGGCCCTGACCCAGAAGAGCGACCCGGCCTCGTTCCGCGACTTCCTGCTGCGCGCGCCGGCCATGTTCAACAGCCTGGGCGAGCGGCTCAGCAGCATCGAGCACGTGGCCAGCTTCTGGCGCTTCCGCTTCCCGCCGGGCCAGTTGCAGCGCATCGCCGTCGACGAGCTGATCGACATCTTCATGGACTTCGAGGCCAGCCTGAACACCGTCTCGGTCGAGCCGGTCTAGGGATCACGGACCCCACGTCCTCCCCCTTTAGGCAAGGCGCCTTCGCCCACCTCCTGCGATCGTCATCCCCGGCCGCGCAGGCGTGCCGGGGATCCATACGCGCCTGGGATCGCCGGCGGACCTCGGCGTCCATGGATGGCCGGGCGGCCCGGCCATGACGAGCCAGAGGGGGAAATTCATAGGCGATACCCCCATCACGATAGAGGAGGAACAGGAGCGCCTTGCCTGCAAAAGAAAGGCGCCCCCGGCGTGAGCCGGGAGCGCCCTGCGTCCGATCTGGCGATCGAAGCTTAGAAGGCCGCGCCGATCGCGGAGATCACGCCCTGGCCCAGCGAACCGCCGAACAGGTTCGTGGCCGAGCCGAGCGAAGCGCCGGCCTGGTCGCGGTCGCGCAGGCTGCCGCCGAAGGTGTAGCGCAGGCCGATCTTGAAAGTGTCCGACTTCAGGTCGACATCGTCCATCTCGCCATGCTCGTAGGCGCCGGTGATGCTCCACGGGGTGCTCGCGAACTGGTACTCGGCGTCGGCGCCGACGTTCCAGATGTCGAGGTCGCCGCCCTTGGCGTCGGCCTTGGTGTAGCCGGCCGAGCCCTGGAGCTTGAAGTTGTCGGTCACGAAGTAGCGCAGTTCGGCGCGGCCGGCCCAGAAGTCCACGTCGTCCAGGTCGTCCGACTGGCCATAGCCGATCTGGCCGTACAGGGTGGCCTTGGGGGCGACATTGTACTGGGCTTCGGCGCCCACGGCCCACAGGGTCACGTCGTCGCTCTTGCTGACGCCGACGAAGCCGCCGGCCAGGCCGCCGTCGAAGGTCTTGTTCAGGTGGCCGGTCACGGCCCAGGTGGTGGCGTCGCCGCCGTCGGTGTCAAAGTTCGTCACCGAACCATCGACGGCGCCGCGCAGCGACGAACCGACGTCGAAGGCCACCGCGCCTTCGCCCTGGATGACGTCGGCGTCGGTGTCGCCGAGCACGCCGGCGTCGATTTCGACGCGGCTATAGTTGGCGCCGACATGGCCGACGGTCTGGGCTTGAGCGGCGCCGGTCAGCGCGAAAAAGGCGGCCGCTGCGGCCGTCGCGATCAGTTGGGTCTTCACGTTCTTGTCCCCTTTTGGGCTTGAAACACTGAGGCCCAGCTATGCCTGTCATCCCTCCGTCACAATGGTTCGGGCCTTCGGATTTCGCCGGTCTGCGAAGGGTGTGACCGGTCAGTCACACTTCGAAGCGGTGCTCTTGAAAAGCGAATTTGGCGGCCTATGACCGGCCGCGGAATCGCAAGATTTGGCCTCAAACGACCGGCTTTCGCCCCCCTCGCGCAAGGGTGCGTGCAGCCTCCTCCGCCAGGGCGTCCCGAAAAACCGTACGGATCGGTCGTTTGATATCTAACGAAATGGATTCGCGTTTTCGGGTCGATCTGGAGCCGGCCGACGATCGCCAAGCTCAGGCCCGCAGGCGGACCCCCGGACAATCCCGGACTTTCGTCCCGGCTGCCGCGCGCCTATCTGGCGCCTATGCATTCGGACGTGACGCCCCAGAACCTGCGCGAACTCGTCGGCCGCTTCTACGGCCATGCGCGCGAAGACGACCTGCTGGGCCCGGTGTTCGACGCGGCCATCGACGACTGGGACCATCACCTCGACCATATCGCCCAGTTCTGGGCCGCGGGCCTGCTGGGCGCCGGCCGCTTCACCGGCCGGCCGATGGCCGCGCACATGCGCCACCCGATCACCCCGCCGATGTTCGACCGCTGGCTGGCGCTGTGGAAGCAGGCGACCGACGAGACCTACGTCCCGCCGATCGCCCAGGGCCTCCAGGCCAGGGCCGCGCGCATCGCCGAAAGCTTCAAGCTCGGCCTCTTTTACCGCCCGGCCGAGGACGCGGCCGCCGGCTAGCTGGCCGAGGCGTAGTTCGCCAGCGCATCGCCGCTGGCGTCGCCGGCCCCGCTGCCGCCGTCCACCGGGATGATCGCGCCGTTCACATAGGCCGCCTTGTCGGTGGAAAGGAAGATGGCCATGTCGGCGATCTCGTCCTTCTGGCCATAGCGGCGCATCGGGTTGCGGCTCTTCACCCGCGCCTCGGCCTCCGGGGTCGGGGCCAGGCGGGCCATGCCCTCGGTGTCGGCGATCGGGCCGGGCGAGATGGCGTTGACCCGCACCCCGGCCGGTCCCCATTCCAGCGCCAGGCACTTGGTCAGCATGTTGATCCCGGCCTTGGCCGCGCAGACATGGGCCTGGAACATCGAGGCCCGCTCGCCCTGGCCGGCGGTGATCGAGATCAGCGAGGCCCCCGGCCGGCGCAGGAACTCGAACGAGGCGCGCAGCACGTTGAAGGTGCCGATCAGGTCGATGTCGACCACGGTCTTGAAGCCGTTGGCGCTCATGCCCAGGGCCGGAGCCACGAAGTTGCCCGCCGCCCCCGACAGCACGATGTCGATGGGGCCGAACTCATCGTGGGTGCGCTTCAGCGCCGCCTCGACCGCGGCGTAGTCGCGCACGTCGGCCGCCACGCCGATGCAGGGGCCGAAGGCCTGCACCTCCTTGACCGCCGCCTCCACCCTCTCGGCGCTGCGGCTGATGATCGCCACGTTCGCGCCCGCGGCCGCGAAACGCTTGGCGATGCCCAGGTTGATCCCGCTCGATCCCCCGGCCACGAACGCCGTCTTGCCCGCCAGTTCCTGCGTCATTGGTCCTCTCCCTTGATCTGGCGGCGAGCTTAGTCCCGCCGGGGACGGGCGCGGAAGCCTGACCCTACGGAGGGGCACGGCCGCCGCGGCCGTCGATTTTTCGAAGAACGGGTGTGGCGCCGCGTCACGCAAACCCTTGACGCGGCGTCTGCGGCTTGTTCATTATCAGCGATAACTTATGAGGCCGCGATGAGCGGTCCGCACCTAGGGTAAGGGAACAGATGACCGCCACCGACATGATCGCCGAGCGCCCCAGCCCGGCCGCCGTCGAACACTTCGACGTCCTCATCGTGGGAGCCGGGATCTCCGGAATCGGCGCGGCCTATCATCTCCAGACCCAGCGCCCGGGGACCAGCTTCGTCATCCTGGAGACCAAGGACAGCTTCGGCGGCACCTGGGTGACCCACAAGTATCCCGGCATCCGCTCGGACAGCGACCTCTACACCTTCGGCTATCGCTTCAAGCCCTGGACCGGCACGCCCATCGCCACGGCCCAGGAAATCCTCAACTACATGAGCGAGGTGATCGAGGAGAACGACATCGCCCGCCACATCCGCTACGGGCACAAGATCGTCGGCTCGAGCTGGTCCAGCCAGGACAATCTCTGGACCGTCGACGTGGAGCGGACCGACGGCGCGCGGCTGCAGTTCACCACCAACTTCCTGTTCATGTGCCAGGGCTACTTCAAGCACGACGAGGGCTACACGCCCGAGTGGGAAGGCATGGCGGACTTCAAGGGCAAGATCGTCCATCCGCAGACCTGGCCGGAAGACCTCGACTACAAGGGCAAGCGGGTCATCGTCATCGGCTCGGGCGCGACCGCCGCGACCCTGGTGCCGAACATCGCCGACGAAACGGCGCACGTCACCCTGCTGCAGCGCTCGCCGACCTGGTTCATCCCCGGCCGCAACGCCAACGAGCTGGCCGACACCCTGCGCGAGCTGAAGATCGACGAGACCTGGATCCACGAGATCGTCCGCCGCAAGATCCTGTTCGACCAGGACGCCTTCACCCGCCGCGCCCAGGAGGAGTCCGAGACCGTCAAGGCCGAGCTGCTGGCCGGCGTGCGCATGTTCCTGGGCCCCGACTTCGACGTCGACAAGCACTTCACCCCCCGCTATCGCCCCTGGCGCCAGCGCATCGCCTTCATTCCCGATGGGGACCTGTTCCGCGGCATCGCGGCGGGCAAGGCCTCGGTGGTCACCGACGAGATCGAGCGCTTCACCGAAAAGGGCATCCTGCTGAAGTCGGGCCAGGAGCTGGAAGCCGACATCATCGTCAGCGCCACCGGCTTCCACCTCAGCGTGATGGGCGACATTCCGTTCGAGGTGGACGGCAAGCCCGTCGACTGGGCCAAGACCGTCACCTATCGCGGCATGATGTTCACCGGCGTGCCGAACCTCGCCTGGGTGTTCGGCTACTTCCGCGCCTCCTGGACCCTGCGCGCCGACCTGATGGGCGACTTCGTGGCCCGCCTGCTGGCGCACATGCAGGACAAGGGCGCCAAGAAGGTCGTCCCGCAACTGCGGCCCGAGGATCGGGACGCCGAGCTGCTGCCCTGGATCGACCCGGAAAACTTCAACCCCGGCTACCTGATGCGCGGCATGCACCTGCTGCCCAAGAGCATCGACAAGCCGGAATGGCGCCACACCCAGGATTACTGGACCGAGAAGGACGAACTGCCCAAGGTTGATCTGGACGAACCAGCCCTCGTCTACGATTGACCGGCTGCGGCGCCTCCCTCGGGGGGCGCCGCACACCTTCTAGACGCTGGCGGTCACGACCAGCGCCTGGCCCTTGCCGACGATCGCGCCGCTTCCCAGCGCGCGGGTCAGCGCCTCGGCCACCGCCGCGATCGCCTCGCCCGCGCCGCCTGGCCTGCGGGCCTCGATCTCGCCCAGCAGCGGCGTCCCGGTGCAGAGCCCCTCGGCCGCCGCCTGCGCCGAGTCCGAGCGTATCTCCCGCGACACCGTCTCGATCTCCACCCCGCCGAAGCCCGCCTGCGCCAGCGCCGCGCGGATATGGGCCTCGTCGTGATAGCCGAACGGGGTGCGGGCCAGGAACGCCGGCGGATCGTCGGGGAACAGCGCCGCGACGCTCTCGTTGGCGATCTTCGAGACGTCGTTGGCCTCCAGGGCGTCCCAGACGTTGAACACGAACCGGCCGCCCGGCTTCAGCACCCGGTGCGCCTCGCGATAGCCGGCCGGCTTGTCGGGAAAGAACATCACCCCGAACTGGGTCACCACGGCGTCGAAGCTGGCGTCCTCGAACGGCAGGGCCTGGGCGTCGGCCTGGCGCCACTCGACATTGGGCGCGGCGATCAGCTCGGCCGCCTTGGCCAGCATCGGCTCGTTGAGGTCGGTGGCCGTGATCCTGGCCCCCGGCGCCGCGCGCGCCAGATGCCGCGTCACCCGGCCGGTCCCGGCCGCGGTCTCCAGCAGGGCGCCGGCAAATCCCTTGAAACGGTCCGCCATCTCGATGGCGTAGGGCTCGAACAGCATCGGGCCGAGGCAGCGGTCATAGACCTCCGGTATCGATCCGACGAAAGCCCGGTCGGTGGCGCTCATGGGCTCCTCCATCGATGGAGGGCCATCCTAGCACGCTGATATTACGCCGTTATCTAGGGGTTTCCCCCGATAGGCCGCCAGGCTGCGCCGCACGATCCTGGGTTCGATCAGGAGGCGTTCATGGACGTTCTGAAGGGCTGGGTGGACGGCGCGCCGATCCTTATCCTCGGCGTCGCCGTGCTGGTGCTGATGCTGTTGGCGGCGTTGACCGGCGCGACGATCCGGCGGCGGCACGAACGCGACCGCCAGGGCGAGGCGCTCGGCGAAGGCGAGGGCTACATCGTCTCCGGCGTGCTGGGCCTGCTGGCCCTGCTGCTGGGCTTCACCTTCGCGCTGGCCGTGGATCGCTTCGAAACCCGCCGCGCCCTGGTGCTGCAGGAAGCCAACGCCATCGGCACCACCTACCTGCGCACGCAACTGCTGGAGGAACCGCACCGCGCGCGGATCAGCGGCCTGCTGGTCGACTACGCCGACAACCGGCTCGCCCTGGCCAAAGCCGAGTTTCCCGAAGGGCGAGACCTGCTGGCCAGGAACGACCGCCTGGTGACCGAGCTCTGGGCCGCCACCTCCTCGGCCTTCCTGACGATCAAGGGCCTGGACTTCTCCAGCACCTATCTCGACAGCATGAACAACCTCATCGACCTCGACGCCGCCCGCAAGGCGGCGCGACAGGTGCGCGTGCCGACCGAGGTGTTCGTGATCCTGGTGGTCTATCTGGTCGTGACCGCCGGGGTGCTGGGCTATGTGTTCGATGGTTCGCGCGGCCGCGCCGCGGCGGTGTTCATGCTGCTGCTGCTCTCGATGTCGCTGATGCTGATCATCGACATCGACCGGCCGCGCCGGGGCGGCATCCAGGAAGGCCAGGGGCCGATGGAAGCGCTGCTGAAGTCCCTGAAGTCCGAGCCGCCCAGCGTCTACGACCGCTACCGCATCGAGGACGCCAGGCCGATCGCCGCGCCGGCGAACTGAACGCACCCTACCGGCAGCGCGTGATCGTGTCGGTCTGGCCCTTGGAGCGGATCTCGCCGCCGACCAGCACCAGGGTCTGCTCGGTGTCGGCGCAGGCCCGGCGCGTGCGCCCCTGGCTCTGGATGGTGGTGACCTCGCGGCCGGTCAGCCTGGCGCTGCGCCCGTCGGCGGCGATCTCGACCTTGTCGACCACGCCGCGCTCGGTCGAGGTCGCGCCGGCCAGGAACTTCGCCGCCTGGGCGCGGGCCTGCGCCACGCTGCTGCGGCCATAGGGGATCATGCCGCCGTTCTTGATGTCGCGGGTCTGGTCGACGAACACCGCGTCCTTGGTGAAGAGGGCGAAGTAGCCGTCCAGGTCGCGGGCGTTCCAGGCCGCCTCCTGCTTCTGGGCGAAGGCCCGCGCCTGCGCCTTGGTCAGCCGCGGGGCGGCATGGGCGGGCGGCGCGATCAGCGCCGCCGCCAGCAGGAGGGCCAGCGCCTTCAGCGGTCCAGCCCCAGCGCCCGCGCCGCGTTGCCGCCCATCCACTTCTCGCGGACGGACTGCTTCAGCGGCAGTTCGTCGGTCTCGGCGACCAGTTGGTGCAGCGGCACGTTCAGCGTCCCCCAGCCGGTGGCGAAGATGATCTTGTCCTGCAGGTTGCGCGCTCCGTAATAGATCAGCGCCTCGTAGCCGGCGCCTGGCGCCAGCATGTGCTTCACCCGCTTGCAGGCGAAGTCGATGTAGATGTTCTGGTGACGCGAGGCGATGGCGCAGGTCTCGGCCACCCACGGCCAGCCGGTCAGGCCCGCCACGATCCGCAGCTCGGGGAAGCGCACCGCCACCTCGTCCAGGTATTTCGGGTGCGCGTAGTCGTAGGGCCGGTCCGACAGCAGGTGCAGCCCCGCGGTGATCCGCACCGGGATGTCCAGCTCCACGCACTTGGCCAGGAAGGGCCAGTAGGCCGGATCGTTGATGTAGCGCCCCTCGCGGTAGGACGAGATCTCGAAGCCCTTGCAGCCCCACTCGCGCACCCCGCGCTCCAGCGCCGCCACGCCCTCGGCGCCCTCGTCGCCCCAGATGCGGAACCAGGGGATCAGCCGGTCGGGATATTCGGCCGCGAACCGGGCCACGTCCTCGTTGCTGGCCCGGCGCCCGGCGTTGCCGATGCAGGCATGGCGGACCTGGGCGGTGTCGAGCATGCCGATCACCTGCTCGTGGCTCATCGCCCGGCCCATGTCGACCTCGCACAGCTTCAGCGCCAGCGAGGTCAGGCCCTCGCTCGCCTTGGCCGCGTTGAACTCCTCCAGGCTCATGCCGATCTGGGCGGCCCAGCCGGGCGCCATCTGCTGGGCGTAGCCTTCCTTGTCGAACCCGCGCCCGGACTTGATCAGCCGGATCGTGTCCTCGACCGCTTCCTTGGTCGGGGTGTCGCATTCGAAATCGATGATCATCATGGGCGTGTTTCGTTCCTAATGAATCGGTGGGCGCCTGGCCCTTATGGGCGACACCCTAGCCCGCCCGGCCCGGCAGGACAGCACCGGCGTCGCGTCGGGCGGTCGCCATCCGACGCACCAGGTGGTGACGCCGCGCCCACGGCGCAGCTAGACTTGGCGCAAACGGGGGGAGACCAAGATGGACCGGAAAAGTCCGCTGGCCGGGCTGGTGCTGGCCGCGTCGGTGATCGCGGGGGTCAGCTATGTCGCCTCCTGGAACATGGCGCTGCCGGAGGGCGTCGGCACGGCCTGGAAGGGCGCGGGCGTGGCGCTGCTGGCGGTCTATGCCGGGCTCCGCGCGCGCAATTTCGATGGCTGGCTGATCTGCGCGGTCATGGCCTTCGGCGCGCTGGGCGACGTGCTGCTGGAGACCCACGGCCTCAATGTCGGGGCGATCGCCTTCCTGGTCGGCCATCTGATCGCCATCGGCCTCTATCTGCGCCATCGCCGCCGCGGCCTTAGCAATGCCGACAAGCTGGCGCTCGCCGTGCTCGTGCCGGCCGTCGCGATCGCCGCCTATCTGCTGCCGGCCGACCGCAGTCTGGGGGCCGGGGCGGCGCTCTATTCCCTGGGCCTGGCAATCATGGCCGCCTGCGCCTGGGCCAGCCGCTTCCCGCGCACGCTGGTCGGGCTGGGGGCGGCGATGTTCGTGGTCTCCGACCTGCTGATCTTCGGCCGCGCCGGGCCGCTGGCGGGGGCGGCCTGGGTCGGGCTGGCGATCTGGGGCCTCTACTATTTCGGCCAGCTCCTGATCTGCGTCGGCGTCGTCCGCGGCCTTGGCCGGGCGCGCCGGCTCTAGCTGCGACCTTTCGGCGGCGCCCACAATTCGCCCCTTTCGCGGGGAATGCAGGGACGGTTCAGCGGCCCCCTGCCGCGCGGAGGTGTGTTTGGCGGGCGGCGGCGCGAGGATCACTGACGATCTGCCGTCGTGGGCGGGGGCGGAGCTTGGCCTGCGCGCCTGGGCGTCCCGTCATCGCCGCCCGATCGTCGCCGTCCTCAGCGCCGTCGCCCACGGCCTGATCGTGCTGCCGATGCTGGCGCGCCAGCCCGAGCCGATGCCGCCCGAGCCGCCGCCCATGGTCGTGCAACTGGTCGAGATCCCCAAGCCGATCCCGATCCTCTCGCCGCCGGCGCCCGACCCGGAGCCCTCGCCGGCCCCCGCCGCCGCGCCGGTCGAGACCCCCGAGCCGACGCCCGCCAAGCCGCCGCCCAAGCGCCGCCCCACGCCGCGGCCGCCGCCGCCCGAGGTGGTCACCGTCCCGGCCAGCCGCGTCGAGACCGCCGGCGTCGGCTCGGGCGTCGAGCTCACCGACGCCCAGATCGCCGGCGCCGCCCGCGCCGGGTCCGGCTCCGGCTCGGGCGAGGGGGCCGGCGGCGGCGAGTGCGACATGCTGCGCTGGCTGCAGGCCAAGCTGCGCCAGGACCGGCGCGTCCAGGCCGCCATGGCCGGCGCCCATCGCGGCCGCCCGGTCATGGTCTGGAACGGCGACTGGGTCGTGCATCCGGGCCAGGAGGGCGGGGGCCTGGCCGCCGTGCGCGAGATCATGACCTGGGAGATCGCCTATGCGCCGCAGGCCTGCCGCGCCGAGCGGGTCCGCGGCCTGGTGCTGATCTCCCTGCGCGACGGGGCCGGCGCCGCCCACATCGCGCTCGGCGACGGCGACTGGACCTGGTCCGACCTCATCCACGCCCGCTCGGCGGTGACCACCGGCAAGACCCTGCGCCGCTGAGCGGGGCTTCCCCGCCGCGCGGCGTTTGCTATGGTCGCGGCGTCGGAAAAGGCAGGCTGGTGTGGTTAGCCCAGCCCTCGCATCTGCGGGTCTGTCCGGCGCCGCCCGGCGCTGAGTCCCACGGCCTTCAGGCGTCTGCGCATGGTGCGCGGGCGCGCCAAAGGACGTGTCACATGCAACAGCAGATTTCGGTCATCACCCTCGGCGTCCAGGACCTGGAGCGCTCGCGCCGCTTCTATGTCGACGGCTTCGGCTGGACCCCGGTCTTCGACAACGGCGAGATCGTCTTCTACCAGATGAACGGCCTGGTCCTGGGCACATGGATTCGCCCGGAGCTCGAGGGCGACATGCAAAGGCCGGCCGGACCCGGCCCCAGCGCCTTCAGCCTGGCGCACAACGTGGCGGGGCCGGAGGCGGCGGACGCCCTGATCGCACGCCTCGCCGCCGCCGGCGGCCAGGTCCTGCGCCCTGGCCAGGCCCCGCCGCACGGCGGCTATCGCGGCTATGTCGCCGACCCCGACGGCCACGCCTGGGAGATCGCCTGGAACCCGGCCTGGGCGATCGACGACCAGGGCCACGTGACCTTCGGGCTCTAGCGGCGGGGCCTACATCCGCTCGCCGGGCAGGGCGGCGGCCTGCTGCACCCAGTCGGTGAACTGCGCCTCGTCCAGCGGCTTGTCCTCGTAGATGTGGAGGTAGCGGACCTGCGCATGCTTGGACGCCACCGGCGGAACCGGCTCCAGCCCCGCCCCGCGGAAGAACGACACCTTGATGTACCGGGCGAAGCAATGGAGGCCGAGGAACCAGCCTTCGCCCGGTCCCCCGTACAGCGGCGAGTTCCACTTCACCGCCTTGCGCACGCCCGGGACCGCCGCGACGATCAGCGCGTCCAGTCGCGCGCCGACCTGGCGCTTCCAGCCCGGCATGGCGGCGATATAGGCCTGCACCGGGGCGTCGCCCTCGCCCTTGGGGATCTGCGGATTGCCGCCCGAAAGCAGCTTCGGGCCCTCGGCCGTCGCCTTGCCGGGCGTCGTCGCGCCGGCGCCGCGGGTCCGGGGGGCGGTGCTGGTCATTGGTCCATCCTCCTCAGCAGGTCTTCCAGGTCGTCGAACGAAACAGCAGGTCGCGGGCGCCCGGCGCATCCATAACCCACCAGCTAGTCATGCGTGGGTCCAGGCCCGGTCGCGCTATCAGTAGGGGCCCGGCGGCCAGACCCGCCCGCGCGGGCGATAGTGCTTGGGCGTCAGCCGCCCCAGCCGCTCCTGCAGACGCGCCACCTGCGCCTTGCCCTCGGCCAGCGCGCTCCAGTGCGTCGTCCCGGCCACGTGCTCGATCTTCAGCTCCAGCCACATGCGCTGTTCCTCGCGCGCGGCCAGGTACATGGCCTCGAACTCCGGAAAGCGCTTCAGCCAGGTGTAGACGGCCTTCAACGACGGCATCGCCGGGTCGGCGCAGATGGCGCTCAGCGCCTCGCCGTCCGCCAGTCGGTCGCACACCGCCTCGGCCGCCGCCAGGGTGAAGGTGCTCTTGCGACCGGCCCCCGCCGGCCGCCGCCGCCGCGTCCCCGCCGCCACCTCGGCCTCCCGCCGCAACGCCCGCGCCTTGGCCCGCGAGGCGGTCTCGAACTGACGCTTCCAGGCCAGCTCGTCGCGGCACATGTCGTACATCTCCGCGAAGTCCGGATGCATCCGCCGCCAGTGAAAGATGGTGGCGTAGGACGGCATGGCCGGATCGGCCGCGATCTGCCGGATCGTCAGCCCGTCGCACATCCGCTGGCAGATCTCCCAGCCGATGTTGGGGTGGTACTGGCTGAGCTTATGGCCGCCGGTGTGGTCGATGACGGGCAGGGGTGGGGACGGAGCGCGGGCCATGCGCGGAGTATGGCGCGGCGGGGCGTCGGAAACGGACGTGGCCGCGGCCTCTCGGCGTCGCGCAAGTCGTCTTCGGCCTATTCTGGATAGGGACGGCGTTTCGGCGAGCCGAAGGTGCTGTGTTGCAGATGCTCTGGCGAGGCCCGCCACTCCGCCCACTATTGCAAATCATTCGCAACTATCGGACTGTCCTCGCACCGGCCGCATGCGGCCATGATCGAAGGGCGGGGGAACACGTGGGCAAGCGTGTCTGTGTCGTCGGCGCGGGACCGTCGGGCCTGACGGCGGTCAAGACTCTCCGGCAGGCCGGGCTCGAGGCCGTGGGCTTCGAGATGTCGCCGGTGGTCGGCGGCCACTGGGTGATCGACAATCCCAATGGCCGGGCGGCCGCCTATCGCTCGCTGCGCACCAATACCACAAAGCACATGAGCCGCTTCAGCGACTTCGAAATGCCCGCCGAGTGGCCGCCCTATCCCAGCCACGACCAGGTCCGCGCCTGGCTTGAATCCTATGTCGACGCCTTCGGCTTCCGCCACGCCATCCACACCCGCACTACGGTCACGAGGGCCGAACCGCGCGAGGGCGATGGTTGGGAAGTGGCGCTGACCGGGCCGGACGGCGCGACTCGCGTCGAAGCCTTCGACGCCCTTGTCGCGGCCAGCGGCAGCTACTGGGACGCGCGGGTTCCGAATTGGCCGGGCGCCTTCGACGGCGCGGTGCTCCACGCCCAGGACTATCGCGACCCGATCACCCCGTTCGACGCCCGCGGCAAGCACGTGGTCGTGGTCGGGATCGGCAATACGGGCTGCGAACTCGCCTGCGAACTGGCCGCCGGCGGCGCGGCCTCGGTGCACATCGCCGCGCGCGGCGGGACCTGGATCCTGCCCAAGACGCTCAACGGGACGCCGGCGTCGGACGGCGCGCCGATGACCCATCCGACCGACCCGGTGATCTCGCCGCTGAACCTGCTGCCGGCCTGGGCGCGTCAGGCGGCGTTCCAGGCCATCGCCAAGGCCCGCATGGCCGGCTTGTTCGGCGCGCGGATGGCGCGGCTGCAGGCGATGGGCCTGCCGGCGCCGCCCGACCATCCGCTGTCCAAGCGGCCGACCACCTCCGACGAAATCCTCGGGGCGCTGGAGAGCGGCGCGGTCAAGGCCAAGCCCGGGGTCGAGCGGCTGGACGGCGGCCACGTCGTGTTCGCCGACGGCTCGCGGCTGCCGGCCGACCTTGTGCTCTGCGCCACCGGCTATCGGCTCAGCTATCCCTATCTGGACCCTGCGGTCGCCGACACCCGCGCGGGAGACCTGCGGCTGTTCAAGGGCGTCGTCGCGCCCGATCGCGAGGACCTGTTCTTCGTCGGAGTCAGCCGCCCGACCGGCTCGTTCTGGCCGATCGCCGAGGTCCAGGCCCAATTCGTCGCCGCCATGCTCAGCGGCGCCTATCGTCCGCCGCCGCGCGCGGCGCGGGCGCGGCGCGCGCGCCCGATCCTCGGTCTTAACGCCTGGAGCCCGGCGATCTACGGGCTGGAACTGCGCGAGGAACTGCGCCGCCGCCGCCGGTGAGGCGCCGCGCCGACCTAGCCCCAAACAAAAACCCCGCCGGCTCGCGCCAGCGGGGTTTCGTAGCTCTCCATGACCCCGCGCCCCGGCGAACCGGGGCGCGAAGCTCTTAGTAGCCCTGGATCTTGGCGTAGCGGTCGCGGTGGTAGCTCTGGCTGCCATAGGCCGCCTCGGCCGCACGGGCGCGCTTCAGGTAGAAGCCCGCGTCGTGGGCGTCGGTCATGCCGATGCCGCCGTGCATCTGGACCATCTCGTTGGAGACGAGGTGGAAGACGTCGCCCATCTTGGCCTTGGCCAGCGACACCAGTTCCGGCACGTCCGGGCTGCCGGCGTCGATCGCCTGCAGGGCGGCTTCGACGGCCGAGCGGGCCAGTTCCAGGTCGGTGAACATCTTGGCCGCGCGGTGCTGCAGGGCCTGGAACGAACCGATGACCTGGCCGAACTGCACGCGGACCTTCAGATAGTCCAGCGTGGTTTCGAAGGCCTGGACCGCGGCGCCAAGCATTTCGGCGGCCAGGCCCGCGCGGGCGCGGTCGAGGGTCGCTTCCAGCACGTCCCAGCCCTTGCCCTCTTCGCCCAGCAGGGCGCTCGCCGCCACTTCGACATTGTCGAAGCTGACGTTCGAGGCGCCGCGGCTGTCGGCCAGCTTCAGGTTCTGCTTGGTCACGCCCTTGGCGTCGGCGGGAACCAGGAACAGGCTGACGCCGTCCTTGTCGCCCGGCTTGCCGCTGGTGCGGGCCGAGACCACGAACAGGCCGGCGGCCGGGCCTTCGAGCACGAAGGTCTTCTTGCCGTTCAGCACGTAGCCGGCGGCGCCCTTCTTGGCTTCCAGGGCGACCTTTTCAGGGGCGTGGTGGGCGCCTTCGTCGACCGCCAGGGTGGCGACCAGCGAGCCGTCGGCGATCTTCGGCAGGTACTCGCCCTTCTGGGCGTCGTCGCCGCCCAGGATCAGGGCGCTGGCGGCGGCCAGGCCCGAGGCCAGCAGCGGCGAGGCGGTGAGCGTGCGGCCCATCTCCTCGAGGATCAGGCCCATCGACAGGTAGCCGAAGTTCGAGCCACCGAAGTCTTCGGGGATGATCACCCCGGCCCAGCCCATTTCCGCCTGCTCGTTCCAGGCGGCGGCGTCGTAGCCCAGCTCGACGCCGGAATCGCGCATCTTGCGGAAGGTGGTCACCGGGCTCTTTTCCTGCACCCAGCTCTTCGCCGCGTCGCGGAGCATGCTCTGTTCTTCGTTCAGAACGGCCATGTCTTAAATCCTATTCTCGAAAATTCTGTGGTTGTTCTGAGGGTTAATTGTTCTGCGTCAGGTCGGGCAGGCCCAGGATGCGCTTGGAGATGATGTTGTTCTGCACCTCCTGCGAACCGCCATAGATCGTGGTGGCCTTGCCGCCGAGCCACGAGCGCACGGCGCCCAGTTCTTCGCCGGTGAAGGCTTCGCCTTCCCAGCCCAGGCCCTGGTGACCCATGATCTCCAGGGTCAGCTCGGCCTTGTCCTGCATCCAGCGGGTGCCGGCGTTCTTCATGATCGAGGTCGCCGCCGAGGGGCCGGAATTGCCCTTGGCTTCCATCATCGCGCGCACGGCGGTCTGCTGGAAGGCGCGGCCGTCGATCTCGTTCATGATCACGCGGGTGCGCAGGTCGCTGTCGGCCAGGCGGCCGCTCTCGTCCACCCCGACATAGTCCTTGGCCAGCTTGGGCAGGCTGCGGCCGCCGGCGTAACCGCCGCCGCCGGCGCCCGACAGGCCCGAACGTTCGTGCTGCAGCAGGCGCTTGGCGATGGTCCAGCCGCCGTTCAGCGGGCCGACCAGGTCCTTCTTCTCGGCGCGCGCGTCGGTCAGGAAGGTTTCGCAGAAGGGCGAGTTGCCGGCGATCAGCGGGATCGGGCGGACTTCGACGCCCGGCTGGTGCATGGTGAACAGCACGAAGGAGATGCCTTCATGCTTCTTCGAGGTGTCGGTGCGCACCAGGCAGAAGCACCAGTCGGCGTATTGAGCGCCCGAAGTCCAGATTTTTTGGCCGTTAACCAGGTAATGGTCGCCCTTGTCTTCAGCTTTGCACTGAAGAGAGGCCAGGTCGGAACCGGCGCCCGGTTCGGAGAAACCTTGGCACCACTGAAGATCGCCGCGGCAGATCGGCGGAATGTGCTCTTTCTTCTGTGCGTCGGTGCCGTATTCCAGCAGGGTCGGGCCGAACATCATGACGCCCATGCCGCCGATCGGGTTATAGGCCCCGGCGCGCTGGAACTCCTGCATGATGACGCGGCCTTGCGCCGCCGACAGTCCGCCGCCGCCGTATTCGGCCGGCCAGGTCGGGGTGCCCCAGCCCTTCTCGCCGACGGCCTTGCGCCAGGCTTCTTGCTCAGGGCTCGGGTTGGACCGCTCTTCCCGCATCATCGGGTTGGGCTTGCCCTTCAGCGCCGCGGGAAAGTTGGCCTCGACCCAGCCGCGCACTTCCGTCCGGAAGGCGTCGAGGTCGCCGCCGCCAAAATCAGCCATTGAAATCGTCTCCTGAAAAATAAGGTCGTTTGAAAACTCGCTTCCCTTTCCTCCCCTGCGAAGCGGGGGAGGGGGACCGCCGCGGGCGGTGAAGGGGGCTGGCGGCTCGCTCGAAGCCTGGGGCCGCCCCCACCATCACCCTGCGGGTGGTCCCCTCCCCCATGCATGGGGGAGGAAAGGGAGTTAGTTCGAATGCACCCTAGTGGTTCTGAGTGAGGTCCGGGAGTCCCAGGATGCGCTTGGAAATGATGTTGCTCTGCACTTCGTTCGAGCCGCCGTAGATCGAGCCGGCCTTGCCCGACAGCCAGGTGCGGACCGCGGTGCGCTCCTCCTCGCTGAAGTCGTCGCCGTCCCAGCCCAGGCCCTGGTGGCCCATGACCTCCAGGGTCAGTTCGGCGCGGTCCTGGGTGGCCTTCATGAAGGCGTTCTTCATGATCGAGGTCGCCGCCGACGGGCCGGAATTGCCCTTGGCCTCCAGCGCCGCGCGCACCACCGTCTGCTGCACGGCGCGCTGGTCGATCTCGTTCAGGATGATGCGGGTGCGCAGGTCCGGGTCGGCCAGGCGGCCCTGGTCGTCCTCGCCCACGTACTTCTTGGCCAGCACGCCCAGCGAGCCGGTCGAGCCGCCGCCGGCGCGGCCGCCGTTCATGCCGCTGCGCTCGTGCTGCAGCAGCCGCTTGGCCACCGTCCAGCCGCCGTTCAGCGGTCCGACCAGGTTCTCCTTCGGCACCGGAACGTCGGTGAAGAAGGTCTCGCAGAAGGGCGAGTTGCCGGCGATCAGCTTGATCGGCCGCACCTCGACGCCCGGCTGGTGCATGGAGAAGACAACAAACGAGATGCCTTCATGCTTGCGGGTCTGGTCCGTGCGAACAAGACAGAAGATCATGTCGGCGTATTGGCCGCCGCTCGTCCAGATCTTCGAACCATTAACGATCCAGTGATCGCCCTTGTCTTCTGCCTTGGTCTGCAGGGACGCCAGGTCGGAACCTGCGCCGGGTTCGCTGAAACCTTGGCACCAGCGGACCTTTGCTGTGGCGATGTCGGGGATATACTTCTGCTTCTGTTCCTCGGTGCCGTATTCCAGCAGGGTCGGGCCGAACATCGCCACGCCCATGCCGCCGATCGGGTTGACGGCGCCGATCTTGGCCATCTCCTGGGCTAGAACCCGGGCCTCGGCCGGCGACAGCCCGCCGCCGCCATAGGCCTTGGGCCAGGTCGGAACGCCCCAGCCCTTCGCGCCCATGCGTTCTTTCCACACGGCGAGGTCGCCGGTGGGCTTCTCCGGGCTCATGAGCGCGGCGGTCTGACCCGCCACGTCCTTGGCCAGGGACTTCGGAAAATTCGCCTCGAGCCACTCGCGGGCTTCGGCGCGGAAGGCTTCCAAATCGGGGCCGCCAAAGTCAGCCATGAAATATCTCCCTAATATTCATTATCTTAGCGACGATTATAACGCGCGCTCCCGTTTCCGGGCAGGGGGTATGAAATCACTTGGGATCGGGCAAGCCTAGAACTCGTTTCGAAACGACGTTCAGATTGATCTCCGAGGTGCCGCCTTCGATGGAGTTGCCCTTGGACCGCAGCCAGGTGCGGACGGCGGCCAGTTCGGGTCCGTCGAAGCCTTCGCCCTCCCAGCCGACGCCGGCCGCGCCCAGCGCCTCGACGATCAGTTCGTTGCGGTCCATGGCCACCTTGGCGCCGACATACTTCATGATCGAAGTCGCCGCCGAGGGGCCGTTGCCGGCCTTGGCCTCGTCGGCCGCGCGGCGGACGGTGAGCTGGAAGGACTGGGCCTCCATCAGGTGTTCGGTGATCCGGCGGCGCAGGTCGGCGTCGTGGAGGCGGCCGGTCTCGTCCAGGCCGACATAGTCCTTGGCCGCGCCCTTGACGGTCAGGGCGTTGACCGGCGCGCCGATCGAGCCGCCGCCCAGGCCGGCCGAGATGTTGTCGCGTTCGAACTGCAGCAGCCGCTTGGCCACCGTCCAGCCGCCGTTCAGCGGGCCGAACAACTGGTCCTTGGGAACCTTCACCTCGGTGAAGAAGGTCTCGCAGAACGGCGAGGTGCCGTTGATCAGCAGGATCGGGCGGACCTCGACGCCGGGCGAGGTCATGTCGATCAGCAGGAACGAGATGCCCTCGTGCTTCTTCGACGTGTCCGTCCGCACCAGGCAGAAGCACCAGTCGGCGAGATTGGCCCCGCTCGTCCAGATCTTCGAGCCCGTCACCACATAGTGGTCGCCCATGTCGACGGCGCGGGTCTGCAGCGAGGCCAGGTCCGAGCCCGAGCCCGGCTCGGAATAGCCCTGGCACCAGCGCACGTCGCCGTTGATGATGCCCGGCAGGTGCTGGCGCTTCAGTTCCTCGGTCCCGTACTCGATCAGGGTCGGGCCGAACATCATCACGCCCATGCCGCCGATCGGGTTGCGGGCGCCGATCCTGGCCATTTCTTCCTGCAGCACGCGGGCCTGCTGGCGGGTCAGGCCGCCGCCGCCGTATTCGGCCGGCCAGGTCGGAACGCCCCAGCCCTTGGCGCCCATGGCCTTGCGCCAGGCCAGCGCGTCCGGCGTCTCTTCGCCGCCGCTCGCCTTGGCGACCTGGGCGGCCGGGTCCTTGGCCAGGGCCTTGGGGAAGTTGGCCTCGAGCCAGGCCGCCGCCTCGCCCCGGAAGCCCTGCAGGTCGTCGCCGCCGAAGTCAGCCATGGAAATCTCGCCTCTGAAAATACGTTCGATCGAAACAGCCGGGCCGCCCGAAGAACAGAGCGGCGCCGGTCACTTTTACTTGGGGTCGGGCAAGCCCAGCACGCGCTTGGAGACCACGTTCAGGTTCACCTCCGAGGTGCCGCCCTCGATGGAGTTGCCCTTCGAGCGCAGCCAGCCGTGGGTGGCGGTCAGCTCCTGCGGGCTGAAGCCCTCGCCGTCCCAGCCCAGCCCCTGCGCGCCCATGGCCTCGACCATCAGTTCCGAACGCTCCTGGGCGAAGGTCGCCGCGGCGTACTTGATGATGGAGGTGGCGGCGCTGGGGCCGTTGGAGGCCTTCGACTCCGCCGCCACGCGGGCGATGGTCTTGTAGAAGCAGTCGAAGTCCATCTTGTTCTTGGTGATGCGGGTGCGCAGGTCGCTGTCGGCCAGGGCGCCGCCGGCGTCGACGCCGACATAGGCCTTGGCGATCTGGGCCAGGTCGCCCGCCGCCCCGCCCGCGCCGCCGCCGCCCCCGAAGCCGCCGGAGATGTTCTGGCGCTCGTACTGCAGCAGCCGCTTGGCGATCTCCCAGCCGCCGTTGACCTTGCCGACCAGCGCCGCCTTCGGGATCTTCACGTCCGTGAAGAAGGTCTCGCAGAACGGGCTCTCGCCCGAGATCAACTGGATCGGCCGCGTCTCCACGCCCGGCGTGGTCATGTCGATCAGCACGAACGAAATGCCCTCGTGCTTTTTCGAAAAATCGGTACGGACCAGGCAGAAGCACCAGTCGGCCTTGTTGGCGTAGGACGTCCAGATTTTTTGGCCGCCGATCAGCCAGTGGTCGCCCTTGTCCTCGCACCTGGTCTGCAGGGCGGCCAGGTCCGAACCGGCGCCCGGCTCGGAATAGCCCTGGCACCAGCGGATCTCGCCGCGGACGATCTTGGGCAGGTATTCCTGCTTCTGCTCCTCGTCGCCGTATTCCAGCAGCACCGGGCCGAGCATCCAGACGCCGAACGAGGCCAGCGGCGCGCGGTAGCGCCCCGCGTTCAGTTCCTGGTCGAGCACGCGGGCCTGCTGCGGCGAGAGGCCGCCCCCGCCATAGGCCTTGGGCCAGGTCGGCGCGGTCCAGCCCTGGGCCGCCATGCGCTGCATCCAGACGATCTGCGGGTCGCTGGAGCCGGCGAACGCACGGCCGCCCCAGACGGCTTCGGGGTCGGTCTTGGCCTTCGGGTCGCGCAGTTCCGCCGGGTAGTTGGCCTCGAGCCAGGCCTTCACCTCGCCGCGAAACGCGTCGAGATCGCCGCCGCCGAAGTCGGCCATGGAATCCTCCCGTGATCGGAAAAGCCTTACGCGCGGTCACATTAGCGCCGGGCGCCTCAAGAGCAAGCGGAACGAAACGCTTGTTTGACTCAACCGATCGGCCTGCCCAGGGCGCAAATCAGGATATATACCGGCGCCGAGGGACCACTATCGGAGGGCTGATGAGGTTTTGGCGTGAACTGAAGCCGGCGGCCTTCGCGGCTGCGCCCGCCACGGCCGCCTTCCTGGCGCTGCTGGCCGGGGTCATGCTCCTGGCCTCGGGGGCGACGCCCACCATCCCCGACCGCTTCTTCCAGATCTACGAGATCAGCCCCGTGGTGCTGATCGAGGTCAGCCATTTCCTGTCCAGCATCCTGGGCCTGGTGCTCGTGCTGCTCGCCTTCGGCCTGAAGGCCAGGCTCGACGGCGCCTGGTGGGCCACGGTCGTCACCCTGCTGATCGCCAGCCCCCTGGCCCTGTTCAAGGCCTTCGCGGTGGAGGAGGCCACGGCGCTGGCGCTGTTCGCCGCCCTGTTGCTGCCCTTTCACCGGGCCTTTCCCCGCAAGGCGCGGCTGCTCAGCATGGAGGTCACGCCCGGCTGGCTGATCTCGGCCTTCGCGGTCATGGTCGGCGCGGGCCTGCTGGGCCTCTGGTCGTTCCAGCATGCGGACTACGGCGACAAGCCGTTCTGGGCGGTGATGGCCGACGCCGACGCGGCCCGCGCCATCCGCGGCTGGGTGGGCGCGGCCATCCTGCTGCTGGCCTTCGGAGTCTGGCGCCTGTTCGCCTCGGCCGCGACGCCCAAGGTGGTCGGCGAGGACGATCCCGAACTGGCCCGCGTCCGCGCCGTCCTGGCCAAGGCCGAGGAGGCCGAACCTGGCTCCAACCTCGCCCTGCTGGGCGACAAGCGCTTTCTGTTCTCGCCCTCCGGCGAGAGCTTCCTGATGTTCGGGGTGCGCGGGCGTTCGTGGATCTCGCTCGGCGCGCCGGTCGGCCGCCGGGACGAGCGCATGGACCTGCTCTGGCGCTTCCGCGAACTGGCCGACGCCCATGCCGCGCGGCCCGGCTTCTACGGCCTGGACGCCGAGGACCTGCCCGACGTCGTCGAGCTGGGCTTTGCGATCGCCAAGGTCGGCGAGAGCGCCGCCGTGGCGCTGGACACCTTCACCATCGAGGGCACCAAGCGCGGCAACCTGCGCCGCGCCTGGCGCCAGGCCGGCGAGGCGGGGGCCACGTTCGAGGTCGTGCCGCCCGAGCGCGTGCACGAGATCATGCCGCAGTTGCAGGCGATCTCCGACGCCTGGCTGGTGCATCACGCCGGGGGCGACAAGAGCTTCTCGATGGGCGGCTTCTATCCGTCCTACGTCGCCGAGTTCCCGGTCGGCGTGGTGCGCTTCGAAGGCAAGATCATCGCCTTCGCCACGCTCTGGATCACCGCCAACAAGACGGCCTTCTCCATGGACCTGATGCGCTATATCGAGGAAGGGCCGCGGCGCATCATGGACTACCTGTTCGTCGAGCTGATCGAGTGGGGCCGGCGCGAGGGCTATCACGCCATCGAGTTCGGCATGGCCCCGCTGTCGGGCCTCGACGACCGGCCGCTGGCGCCGGTGCTCTCGCGGGTCGGGGCGCTGATCTTCGAGCGTGGCGAGGAGATCTACAATTTCCAGGGCGTGCGCGCCTACAAGGGCAAGTACGACCCGGTCTGGCGGCCGCGCTACATGGCCGCGCCGAACAAGTGGGCGATCCCGATGCTGCTGGCCGACATGGGGCTGCTGACCTCGGGCGGGGTCAGCGGGCTGGCCAAGCGTCCCAAGAAGGCCGACGAGGCCCTGCCGACCGCCGCCTAGAGGACCTAGCGGCCGGTGGTCACGCCCAGCAGGTTGACGGCGTGGACCATCATGAAGAGGGCGAAGGCGCTCGCCGTCACCATGATGAAGCGCCACGGCACCAGGCGCGGGCCCTTCATCGGGTTCGAGGGCTTGGAGCCTCGCCATCCGGCGAAGGCGGCCGTGGCGATCAGGACGCCGCAGAGCGCCAGGGTGACGTTCAGATCCATCTGCGAGCGCCTATAGCAGCCCGCGCGCGGGTGCAAAGGTGAACCCGTCGTTAACCCTTAACCTGCCCTTAACCATGTCGAGGCTTGGTTTTCCAAGGGGCTGCGCAGCCATCCACAGACTTTCACGGTGGCCGCAATATCTAGTGTTAACCTTCCGTTTACACACCAGGGATCGGTGGTAGCGTCCAGAATGGGCTGGGAGAACGATTCGATATGACGTCGGGTGCGCCCTGGAGCGTCAAGGGGATCGACCCTAAGGCGAGGGAGGTTGCGAAGGACCTTGCCCGGCGGTCCGGCATGACCCTGGGCGAGTGGCTGAACCGCATGATCCTCGAGGACGACGCGCCCGAGGAGATCACGTCCCAGGCCTATTTCTCCGAGCGCCCGGCGCGCCCGGAACGGGCTTATCTGGAGACGCCGCGCGCCGTGGAAGCCGCCCCGGCTCCCGCCGCCTTCGACCCGCCGCCCAGCCGTTTCGAGGCGCCCCAGCATCCGGGCGATGAAATGGGCCGTGTCGCCATCGCCCTGGATCGCCTGAGCGGCAAGATCGACCGCGTCGAACCGCGCAAGACCCCGCCGGCCATCGCCGCCGATGCGGTGATGCACGAGGCCATGGCTCGCATCGAGGCGGCCGAGCGCGAAGCCGTCGCGGTCGCCGCGCGCTTCGAAGGCGCGGTCCAGGAAGCCCGCGCCGAGAACACCCGCCTGGCCGAACGCCTGCGCCGGGTCGAGGCCGAGGCCGCAGGCCCCCGTTCGGCCGAGGCCCTGCGCTCGCTGGAGACCGCGCTCGGCAAGGTCGCCAACCACCTCTACGAGGGCGAAGGCCGCACTCGCGAAACCCTCCGCGCCATGGAGCAGCGGATCGACCAGATCTTCGCCTCCGGCGCCGGCGATCCCGCCGTCCTGATCGAGGAAGTGGTCAACCGGGTCGACGAGCGGCTGACCGACGCCGAGACGCGCACCTCCGAAGCCCTGGTCAACCTGGGCCAGGCGTTCGCCAACCTGGACGGCCGCGTGGGCGCGGCCGAAAAGGCCATCGGCCCGGAAGTCGAGCGCCGGATCGAGGCGCTGGCCGCGACGCTGTCGCGCCGGGTCGAGGATGTCCGCGGCGAGATCGCCAAGGAATTGCAGGACGCCGCGGGCGGTCGCTTCGACCGCATGGAACGCCAGCTCGACGAGATGGCGCAGACGGTCCGTAAGGCCGATCAGGCCTCCGGCGAGGCGATCGAGCGGATGGGCCGCGAGGTCCTGACCATGGCCGACACCCTGAACCGCCAGGTCCAGGCGGCCGAACACCGCAGCGCCGACGCCATCGAGCAGGTCGGCGGCGAGGTGGCCCGCATCGCCCAGGCCATGGAGGCGCGTCTCGGCCGCACCGAGGGCGCGCACGCCGAAGCGCTGGAGAAGCTGGGCGCCGAGATCGGCCGGATCACCGACCGCCTCACCGAGCGGATCGGCAGTTCCGAACGTCGCGCCGCCCAGGCCATCGACGATGTGGGCGAACAGGTCGCGCGGGTCAGCGAGCGCATCAGCCAGCGCCAGGAACGCTCGGCCGAGGATCTCGCCGACCGCATTCGCCAGAGCGAGGAGCGCACCGCCCGTCTGCTCGACGAAGCGCGCGAGAAGATCGACCGCAGCCTGGCCGACTCCCATCGCCGGATGAGCGAGCAGGCGCTGGCCGCCGCCGCCCCCGCCGCGCCGCGGGTGGTCCGTGACGAGCCGGCGGCCTCGCCCTTCGGCCATGATCCTTTCCGCGAACTGGGGCCGGTCGAACCGGCGGCCGACGGCCTGACGCTGCAAGCCTTCGCCGCGCCGGAGCTGCCGGCCGGCGCCTTCGCCCGGGAAGCCAAGCCCGCCGCCGCCGACGAGGCCGAAGCGCCGACGCCCTTCCCGCAAACCTCGAGTCCGCCGGTCTTCGACGCCGTCGACTTCGAGGCCGCCGACGGCTTTGCGCCCGTCGAGCCGCCGGCTCCGACCGCACAGGCCGATCAAGATCTGGTCGAGGACGAGGCCGCCGACCCCTTCGTGCCGACGCCGCCCGTCGAGGTGGTCGCCGAACGGGAGGCGCCTGTCGCCGAGGCCGAAGCCGAGGCGGTGGTCGACGCCGAATCGGCGCGGCCGCTGTCGACCCGCGAAGTCATCGAACAGGCCCGGGCCGCGGCGCGGGCTGCGTCCAGCTCGGGCGACGCCAAGCGCGCCAAGACCAGCGCCAAGATCGAGAAGCTGCCGGCGAAGGAGGCTGGGCGCTCGCTGTTCGCCGGACTTGGCCTGCGCAAGCGCGCGGTCGGATCGTCGTCGCTGCAGACCGCCCTGCTCGTCGCCGGCGGCGCGGCGTTCCTCAGCCTCGGCGCGGCTGGCCTTTTCGTCGCCGACGGCAAGCCCGGCGGCGCGACGCCGCAGCGGGTGGCCGACGCCCTTGCCGTGCTCGAAAGCGACCAGGCCGGCGAGATCCAGGCCGCGGAGGCCGACACCACGCCGCTCCCGGGGCCGGCGCGCGCGGCCGTGGCCCTGGCGCCGCAGCCGATCGGGCCGGCGACGCCCGCGATCCTGCCCGGCGCCGGCGAGGATCCGGCGGCCCTGGCCGGCCTCTACGCCGAGGCGCTGCGGGCGATCGAGGCGTCCGAGCCCGGCGGCCTGGACCAACTGCGCAAGGCGGCCAACCTCGGGCACTCGCCGGCCCAGTTCTACCTCGCCAAGCTGTACATGGACGGCGGCGCGGGCCTGAAGAAGGACCCGGTCGAGGCGCGGCGCTGGACAGAACGGGCCGCCGAGGGCGGCAACCGCGCGGCGATGCACAACCTCGGGATCGCCCTGGCCGAAGGGCAGGGCGGGCCGAAGAACGTCACCCTGGCCGCCCAGTGGTTCCGCAAGGCCGCCGACCTGGGCCTGGTCGACAGCCAGTTCAATCTCGGCGTGCTCTACGAGCAGGGCCGCGGCGTCGGCCAGAACGCGGCGGAAGCCTACAAGTGGTACCTGATCGCGGCGCGCAATCGCGACAAGGACGCCCTGAACAACGCCGCGCGGGTCCGCGCCGATCTCTCGGCCGAGGCGCGCAGCGTCGCCGAACGGGCGGCCCAGGGCTTCCGCCCGGTGTCGCCCAACGCCTCGGCCGCGGTCTCGGCTCCGACGATCTCGAGCGCCGACGTCGCCACGGCCCAGCGCGCACTTTCGCGCCTCGACTACTATCAGGGGCCGACCGACGGGAACGCCTCGCCGGCGCTGACCATGGCGATCGCCGCCTACCAGCGCCAACAGGGCATGGCCGCGACCGGATCGCTCGATCCGGCCACGCTTTCGCGACTGCAGGTCTTCACGCGGTGACGCGCGCCGTTTAAGGGGCGCCCTTGGACCTTTATCTGCCCATAGCGGAAGTCTCGGTGAACGCGCCTCTGCTGATCGCGCTGGGCGCGGCGGTGGGCTTCATCTCGGGGCTGTTCGGGATCGGCGGCGGCTTCCTGATGACGCCGGTGCTGGTCTTCCTGGGCATTCCCCCCGCCGTGGCGGTGGCCAGCGAGGCCAACCACGTCGCGGCCTCCTCGACCTCCAGCGTGATCTCCTACACCCGGCGCAAGGCGGTCGACTTCCGGATGGGCGGCGTGCTCGCGGCCGGCGGCGCGGTCGGCTCGCTGCTGGGGGTCGAGGTGTTCCGCTGGCTGCGCCTGCTCGGCCAGGCCGACCTCGTGGTCTCGCTATCCTATCTCATCTTCCTGGGCGTGATCGGCGCCCTGATGCTGTCGGAGTCGCTGGGCTCGATCCTGCGGCGGCGGCGCGGCGATGCGCCCAAGCCGCGCAAGGACCGCCGCCCGCCCTGGCTCTACGGCCTGCCGTTCAAGCTGCGGTTCCCGCGCTCGCGGCTCTATATCAGCGTCATCCCGCCGATCCTCCTGGGCGTGTTCGTCGGCGTCCTGTCGGCGATCATGGGGGTCGGCGGCGGCTTCGTGCTGGTGCCGGCCATGGTCTACATCCTGCGCATGCCGGCGGGCGTGGTCGTGGGCACCAGCCTGTTCCAGATCATCATCACCACCTCGCTGACCAGCGTGCTGCAGGCGGGCCGCAACCAGACCGTCGACGTGGTGCTGGCGACCCTGCTGCTGGTCGGCGGCGTGCTGGGCGCCCAGGTCGGGGCGCGGGCCTCGTCCCGCTTCCGGGCCGAGGAGCTGCGGGCGCTGCTGGCGATCATCGTGCTGGCGGTCGGCCTGCGGATGGGGCTGGGCCTGTTCTTCACGCCCGACGAGCCGTTCGTGCTGATGGCGGGGAACGGCTGATGCCCGTGGCCGCCCCCCCCGAACCGCCGCCGGCCGCCGTCTCCGCGGCCCTGACGACCACCAACGTCAAGGTGACCTCCAGCTTCCGCGGCGCGCGCATCGTGCTCTACGGCGCCGTCCTCGATCCCGGCCAAAGGCCCAGCGACGTGGTGGTGATCGTCCGCGGCCCCGATGCGCCGGTCCGCATGGCGCGCAAGACCCGGGTGGCCGGGGTCTGGGTCAATTCGCGGCCGGTGGTGTTCGAGGGCGCACCGGGCTTCTACATGGCCGCCTCGACCCGGCCGCTCGGCGAGATCGCCAGCTTCAGCACCCTGCGCAGGCTGGGTGCGGGCGTCGACCACCTGCGCATCAACGCCCCGATGGAGCAGCGCACCGAGACCCGCTACGGGGTCCGCGACGTGGTGGTCAGCGGGCTGGGCGCCGACTATCTCGACTGGCGCCGCGCCGTGGTCCGGCTGAAGGAGGAGGGCGGGCTCTACGCCGCCGACTCGCGCGGGGTGAGCTTCGTCGACAACGGGCTGTTCAAGGCCGAGATCGACCTGCCGACCGCCGCGCCGATCGGGGTCTATTCGGCCGAAATCTTCCTGTTCCAGGATGGCCAGCCGGTCTCGCAGCGGGTGCGCGGCCTGACGGTCGAGAAGGCCGGCCTCGAACGGATGCTTTACCTCTTCGCCCATCGAAGGCCATGGTCTTACGGTCTGGCTTCGGTGGCGATCGCCCTGGCCGCAGGCTGGGCCGCTTCGGTCGCCTTCCGGAGGAACTGAGCGCGTGGAGACCCACACCGACGGCCATGTGCATGCCGAGGCCTCCGCGCCGCGCCCCCTATGGGCGATCGCGCTGTTCGGGCTCGCGCCGTTTCCGGCCGCTGCGCTGATCTATGTCTATGGGCCCGGCGACCTCAGCGGGCCGGCCCTGACCGTGCTGCTGACCTGGTCGGCGATCGTGCTCGGCTTCCTGGGCGGCATCCGCTGGGGCCTGGAGAGCGCGCGGGCCACGCCGCGCTGGACCCGGCTGGCGGCCTCGGTGATCTCGCCGACGGTGGCCTGGACGCTGATCTTCGCGCGCGGCTCGGTCGAGACCTCGTGGCTGCTCTTCGGCTTCATGGCGGCCTTCATCCTGCAATGGCTCTATGACCACGCCGCGCCGGACGTGCCGGCCCGCTATCCGCGGCTGATGACCTCGCTGACCCTGGGCGCCTGCGTCTCCCTGGCCCTGGCGCTGGAGCAGGCGCTGCGGATGTGACCTTAGTCGCCGGCGACCGAGCGCCAGCCGACCGCATGCACCCGTCCCGCGCCCAGCGCCCCGCACAGCGGCGGGCGGGTGAACAGCCCCGCAAAGGCTTCGTCCCGGATGCTCAGGCCGCCGGCATAGGCCCCGAAGGCCGGGACCACCATCCGCGCGCCGTCGGTGACGAAGCAGCGGCGGCGCACGCTGCCGCGTGAGGCGACCACGCGGGCGCAGGGATGCAGGTGGCCGGCGATCTCGCCGTCTTGGCGGCCGGGCGTGGGTTCGTGGCGCAGGATCAGGCTCCCGACCGCGATCTCGCCGGCGACCTCGCCGGGCAGGCGGCGGGGGCCGTCGGCGTCGTGGTTGCCGACCACCCAGATCAGCCGGGTGAGGCCGGACAGGGCGCGCAGGCCCTCGGCGTCGTCGCGGGCCAGGCGGTCTTCCGAGGAACGATCATGGAAGGTGTCGCCCAGCAGGACGACGGCGTCGGGAGCGGCGGCCAGCACCTCGGCCTGCAGCCGGCGCAGGGTGTCGCGGGTGTCGTAGGGCGGCAGCATCTGGCCGCGCATGGCGTAGGACGAGCCCTTCTCCAGGTGGAGGTCGGCGACCACCAGCATGCGCGCGGCCTCGATCCACAAGGCGCCGCTTGGCCGCAGGGTGACGGCGGTTTCGCTGAGCGTCGTGCGCAGGCCGCCGCAGGGGCTGGCGGCGAAGGCGTAGGGTTCGGCCAGCGCGCTCACGACATCGCCTCGGCGATCAGGTCTTCCTCGGCCTCGGCCAGGATCATCTCGGCCGCGCCGCCAGGCGAACGCTCCTTGCCGATCTCCAGCAGGATCGGGACCGAGAACGGCGACAGGTGGTCCAGGGCCGCGTGGCGGATGCGGCCGGAGATCCTCTGCAGCAACTGTCCCAGTCGCGCGACGTCGATCAGGCCGGTGGCGGCGTCCTCGCGCGCGCAGCGCAGCAGCAGGTGGTCGGGTTGGTGGCGGCGCAGCACGTCGTAGATCAGGTCCGTCGAGAAGGTCACCTGGCGGCCGCTCTTCTCGTGTCCCGGAAAGCGCCGCTCGATGAGTCCGGAAATGATCGCACATCCCTTGAAGGCGCGCTTCATCATGAAGCTCTCGGCCAGCCACGCCTCGAGGTCGTCGCCCAGCATGTCCTCGCCGAACAGGTCGTCGAAATCGAGGCCGTCCATGGGCTTCAGCGCCCAGATCGCCATGGCGTAGTCGTTGCAGACGAAGCCCAGCGGCCCCACGCCCAGCCGCTCCAGCCGGCGGGTCAGCAGCATGGCGAGCGTGGTGTGCGCCAGCCGCCCCTCGAACGGATAGACGACCATGAAATGGCGCCTGCCGCGCGGAAAGGTCTCCAGCAGCAGGTCGTCGGCCGGCGGGATCAGCGAGTGATCCCTTTGAATTTCCAGCCATTCACGGACATCGGCGGGCAGCACCTGCCAGTGCGCCTGATCGTACATCAACTCGCGCACGCGCCCCGCCAGGAAGGTCGAGAGCGCGAACTTCGAGCCGCCCCAGGACGGCATCTTCGGGTCTTTGTTGGTCGCCGGGCTGACCAGAACCTCGGTTCCGGTGACGGCGACCAGGGCCCAGACCTGGCCGGCGAAGACGAAGGTGTCGCCGGGGTCGAGCATCTCCAGCATGCCCTCCTCGACCTCGCCGATCTTGCGGCCGGCGCGGCCGCGGCCCATCGAGATGCGGACCGCCAGCATGGCCGGTGAGACGATGGCCCCGACGTTGAGGCGATGGCGCTGGGCGGTCTCGGCGTTGCGCACGGTCCAGCGGCCGTCGAGGGTCTTCACGATCCGGCGAAACCGGTCGTAGGTCTTCAGCGCGTAGCCGCCGGTGGAGACGAAATCCACGACCTGCTCGAAATCCTCCCAGGGCAGGTCGCGATAGGGGCCGGCGCTGGTGATCTCGTCATGGAGGGCCAGCAGGTCGAAGGGCTCGGAACAGGCGCAGCCCATGACGTGCTGGGTCAGTACGTCGAGCGCGCCGATGCGGGTCGGCTCGCCGTCGAAGCGGTTCTCGGCGATGGCCTCGCGCGCGGCCTGGCACTCCAGCATCTCGAAGCGGTTGGCCGGCACGAACAGGGCGCGCGAGGGCTCGTCCAGGCGGTGGTTGGCGCGGCCGATCCGCTGGACCATGCGGCTGGCGCCCTTGGGGCTGGCCAGTTGAATCACCAGGTCGACATCGCCCCAGTCGATGCCGAGGTCGAGGGTCGAGGTGCAGACCACGGCCCGCAGTTCGCCCCGGGCCATGGCCGCCTCGACCTTGCGGCGCTGCTCGGCGGCCAGGCTGCCGTGATGCAGGGCGATGGGGAGATTGTCCTCGTTCAGCCGCCAGAGCTCCTGGAAGGCGAACTCGGCCTGGAAGCGGGTGTTGACGAAGACCAGGGCGGTGCGGGCCTGCTTGATGGCCTCGTAGACCTCGTCCATGGCGTGCTTGGCGGTGTGGCCGGCCCAGGGGACCTTGCCCTCGGACAGCAGCATGTCGACGATCGGCTGCGCGCCGCCGGGGCCGCGGACCAAGGCGACGGACTCGTGGGTGTCCGCCTCGCGCCCATAGCCCATCCAGCGCCTGATCACGTCCGGATCGTCCACCGTCGCCGACAGGCCCACGCGCCGCAGGTTCGGGGCGAACTGCTGCAGGCGCGCCAGATCCAGCGCCAGCAGGTCGCCGCGCTTGGAGCTGTGCAGGGTGTGGATCTCGTCGAGGATCACGCACGACAGGCTCTCGAAATAGAGCCGCGCGCCTTCCCAGGCGCAGAACAGCGCCAGTTGCTCGGGCGTGGTCAGCAGGATGTCCGGCGGCTTCACCCGCTGGCGCTGGCGGCGGGAGAGCCCGGTGTCGCCGGTGCGGCTCTCGGCGACGATGGGCAGGCCCATCTGGAGGATCGGGGCCATCAGGTTGCGCTCGACGTCGACGGCCAGCGCCTTCAGCGGCGAGATGTAGAGGGTGTGAATTCCGCGCGGGGTATTGGCCGGCGGACGCTGCGCCAGCTCGATCAGGCTGGGCAGGAAACCTGCCAATGTCTTGCCGCCGCCGGTCGGGGCGATCAGCAGGGCGTCGCGTCCCTGCCGTGCCTGGGCGACCATTTCGAGCTGGTGCGCGCGCGGGCTCCAGCCGCGCTCATGGAACCAGGCGGCGAACTTCTCGGGCAAGAGATCGGGCGTGAGCGCTGCTGCGTCGGCCATCGCCCCATATGATGTTCGCGTTACGTTTCGTGCAAGCGCCGCTTACCGGGAACGGCCCAAGCCCTTGAACAGCCGACTGAAGAAACCGGGGGAGCGCTGTGCGGCGACGCCGTCCGGGGCCGCGATGAAGAACTGCAGATCCTCGCTGTTGTCGCCTTCCGGCGTCCAGCCGCCGATGGCGCCGACCAGTTCCTCGGGCAGATCGAGCAGGCCTTCGTCGGGCTCGTCGTCGTCGTGGGCCTCGGCCCGACGTTCGGCCAGCAGGCGTTCGCGGATGACGGCGAATTCCGGCGGCGGCGCGCCATCGACCGTCAGGCCGTGCTGGTCGCCGTGGCGACCTTCCTCGGAGCACAGGACCGACCAGACGCAGGCGCCGTCGCGATAGCCCCAGGCGTTGCTGTCGCCGACGTGAGTCTCGAACCGTCCGGCCACCAGCGAGGCTCCGCCGGAGAGTTCCGCCAGTCGGGCGGGCTTGAGCCAGCCGTGCCGCGCAATGAGAACGACTCGGCCCTTGGAGGTGGCGGCCCACGCCACATCACGCCCGATACGGTCGGTCCGCCGGCCGGTATCGACGTATCCCAGGCGGCGCAGGGCCTCGTCCTTGTCGAGCCCTTCGATCGAAGCCAAGTCCAGCGCGAAACCCATCTTGCCCACCCGCATGAATTGCCGTCCCAGCGATAAGTTCGTGGTTTGTTCGAGTCAAGTTTGGGTTGCGCAGCGGCGCCCCTGAGTCGGTGGCGGGCGCACGCTGAGGGCGTAGACTTGCGGGCGTCGCGCATAGGCTGACGAGGAGCCGAGCATGTCACAGTCCTATCCAGGCGAGTGCTTCTGCGGCGCCGTGAAGATCGAGGTCACGGGCCAACCGGCGGCCATGGGCTATTGCCATTGTCGATCCTGCCGATCGTGGTCCGGCGGCCCGGTCAACGCCTTCAGTCTTTGGGAGCCGTCGGCGGTCAAGGTGACGGCCGGGCAGGAACATCTGGCCACCTTCGCCAAGACCGACATGAGCGAGCGCCAGTATTGCAGCAAGTGCGGCGGACACCTGATGACCAACCATCCGCCGCTGAAGCTGATCGACGTGTTCGCGGCCACGCTGCCGACCCTCGAATTCACGCCCGGCGTCCACGTCAACTATGCCGAGACCGTTCTGCGGATGCAGGACGGCCTGCCGAAACTGAAGGACTTCCCGGCCGAGTTCGGCGGCTCGGGCGAGGCTATCGGCGAGTAACCGCGGCCTATCGGCAGGTTTTCAACGTTCCCTTTCCGTTTCCTGCCGAAAGCAGCTAGCAAGGCGGTGTGAACGCCCCGGCCAACAGTCTGGAACTGGCGCCCGCCCTGGTCGTGCTGCCGGGGCCCCGGGCGGCGGTCGCCGACGTGCAGGGCGGCCAGGCGATCCGGGCGCCGGACGCCCGCGACCTGATCCAGCGGGGGCCGGCGCTGGTGGCCCACGCCTCGATGACCGCGCGGCGCCTGGGGCTGAACGCGCCGCCGCGGATCGCCGGCCTGTTCGACGCCCTGGAGCTCTACGCCTTCACGCGGCCGGCGACCTTCTGCGCGCCGTCGGCGGTGGGCCTGGCCCTGGCGCTGGGCCAGCCCGAGCCCAAGGGCGCGCAGGCCCAGGCGCAGGCCCTGCGCGCGGCCTGCACCCAGCTCCTGCAGGAGCTGGCCGCCAGCCCGCAGCCGAGCCGCGAGGAAGCCCTGGCCCTGGCCGAGACCATGATGCGGGCCGGCTGGGCGTGGGGGCCGTCGGTGGTCGCCGCCCTGCGCTCGGCCCCGGTCGGCAACCAGTTCCGCACCTCGGGCATGGACGTCTGGACCCGCATCGCCGAATGGGAGGACCAGGCCCCGCCCGGCGAGGCCAGCTCCAAGCCGATCGCGCCGGAGGACGCCGGCCGGCGGCTGGCCGAACTGCTGCAACGCTCGGGGCTGGACGAGAGCCGCCCCGCCCAGGCCGAATACGCCCAGGAGACGGCCTTCGCCTTCATGCCGCGCGACCGCGAGGGCGAGCCGCGGATGATGCTGGCCGAGGCCGGCACCGGGGTCGGCAAGACCCTGGGCTACCTGGCGCCGGCCTCGCTGTGGGCCGAGGCCAACGGGCCGTCGGTCTGGGTCTCGACCTATACCCGCGCCCTGCAGCGGCAGATCGAGCGCGAGAGCCATTCGATCTATCCCGACCCCAAGGTCCGGGCCAGGAAGGCCGTGGTCCGCAAGGGGCGCGAGAACTATCTGTGCCTGCTGAACTTCCAGGACATGGCCAACACCGCCCAGCTCGGCGGGGCCGACCTGATCGGCATGGCGCTGACCGCGCGCTGGGCGCGGGCCACCCGCGACGGCGACATGACCGGCGGCGACTTCCCCGCCTGGCTGCCGACCCTGTTCGCGGTCCCGGCGGCGGGGCAGGCCAGCGCCGCCAACCTGGTCGACCGCCGCGGCGAGTGCATCCACGCCGGCTGCCAGCACTATCGGACCTGCTTCGTCGAGAAGGCGATCCGCGGCTCGCGCAAGGCCGACCTGGTGATCGCCAACCACGCCCTGGTGCTGACCCAGGCCGCGTTCGACGGCGCCCGGGCGGCGCGCGGCTCGAAGGGCGACGGCGAGACCACCCAGCTCAAGCGCATCGTGTTCGACGAGGGCCACCACCTGTTCGACGCCGCCGACGCGGCCTTCGCCGCGGCGCTGTCGGGGCAGGAGACGGCCGAGCTGCGCCGCTGGATCCGCGGGCCGGAGGGCCGGGGCCGCCGCGGCCGCGGGCTGGAAGCGCGGCTGATGGACATGCTGGGCGATCGCGAGGACGCGCGCGAGGCGCTGACCGCGGCCCTGCACGCGGCCGCCGCCCTGCCGGGCGAGGGCTGGTCCGGGCGCATCGCCCCGCCCAATGGCGAGGTGAACCCGATCGGGCCGATCGAGGCCTTCCTGGTGGCGGTGATCGAGCAACTGCGGGCGCGGGCCGCGCCCTCGGACGTGGGCATGGAGTGCGCCGCGCGCCCGGCCCTGGACCTGGTGCGCACGACGGCCCGCGAGGCCGCCGCCGCCCTGGCCAAGATCGAGGCGCCGCTGCTGGCGCTGGCGCAGCATCTGGAAGACCTGCTGGACGAGGAAGCCAGCCAGATCGTGACCAGCGACCGCGGCCGGATCGAGGGCGCGCTGCGCGGGCTGGACCGCCGCTGCCGGATGCTGCTGCCGGCCTGGCGCTCGATGCTGCGGGCGATCGACGAGGACGCCGAGGACGATCCCGACTTCGTCGACTGGTTCGACGCCACCTTCCTCTATGGCCGGGTGGTGGACGCCGCCTGCCGCCGGCACTGGGTCGACCCGACCGAGCCGCTGACCAACGCCGTCATCGCCCCGGCGCACGGCGTGCTGGTGACCAGCGCCACCCTGACCGACCCGACCCTGGACGACCCGTTCGCCCTGGCCGAGATGCGCACCGGCGCCGCAAGGCTGCCCGACCGCCCCAAGACCCTGAAGCTGACCTCGCCGTTCGACTACGCCGCCAATGCCCGGGCCTATGTGGTCACCGACATCGGCCGCGACGATCCGCGCCAGGTGGCCGCGGCGATGCGCGAGCTGTTCCTGGCGGCCGGGGGCGGGGGGCTTGGCCTGTTCACCGCCATCCGGCGATTGCGCGCGGTGCACGAGAAGATCGCCGCGCCGCTGGCCGACAAGGGGCTGGCGCTCTACGCCCAGCATGTCGACCCGCTGGAGGTCGGCGCCCTGGTCGACATCTTCCGCGCCGAGGAGGACGCCTGCCTGCTGGGCACGGATGCGGTGCGGGACGGGGTGGACGTGCCGGGCCGCTCGCTGCGGCTGCTGGCCTTCGACCGCGTGCCCTGGCCGCGGCCCGACATCCTGCACAAGGCCCGCCGCACCCGGTTCGGGGGCAAGGTCTATGACGACAACGTCGCCCGCGCCCGCATATCCCAGGCCTTCGGCCGGCTGATCCGCCGCGCCGACGACAAGGGCGTGTTCGTGATGCTGGACGCCGCCGCCCCGACGCGGCTGTTCTCGGGCCTGCCCGAAGGCGTGCGGGTGGACCGGCTGGGCCTGGTCGAGGTGATCGAGGCGGTGACGGAGTTCCTGGGGCCACCGGCCCAGGGTCCGGGGGAGTAGCTCGGGTTCCCCTCCCCGAGGGGAGAGGAGATGGCTGCGTCAGCCGCCGGCGGCGAGCCAGCCCTCTTCGCGCAGCCGGCCGACGCGGGCGCGGGAGACGGGGGCCTGCAGGCCGCCCTTGAGGCTGAGGCGCAGGTTGCGGCCATCCTCGACCACGCCGGTGATGGCCGAGCGGGCGACCCACCACGAGCGGTGCGTCTGGACGCCCTCCAGGTCCTTCAGGCCGTCCATCGCCTGGGACAGGGACATCAGCACCAGGGCCGACCCCTGGGTCGTGTGCACCCGGACGTAGTGGTCCTCCATCTTCAGGCACAGGACCGCGCGGCCCAGGCGCGGGGGCAGGCGGTCGCGCGGATCGGCCGAGGCCGGGTTGCGGCCCTGGGCCGGATCGCGCGGGCGCGTCGCCCAGAGGACGCCGGCGGTGATCAGGGCGCTGATCAGCAGGCACTGGGCGTACCATTCCAGCCAGTGGACCCCGCCGACGATCGGCCAGAGGCGCACGGCCAGCATCCGGCTGATCACGGCGGGCGGCACGGCCAGCAGGGCGACCGCCGGCGGCGCCCACAGCCAGAGCGGCGCGCGGCGCTGGGCGGCCCAGGCCGACAGGCGCGGCAGGCTGAACCCGAAGGCCAGCCAGCCCGCCCACAGGCAGGCGACCCAGTAGGCCATGCGCACCGGCGGCGTTCCGTTCAGGTAGCTGCCGAAGGGGCCGATCGCGCCGAGAGACAGCCCGACGGCGGTCGCCGCGGCGAAGCCCGTCGCCGCCGATCGCCATTTCGCCTGCTTGTTGTCGCCCGCCGATTCCATGCGCCGACCCTAGCAAAGGCGGGCCTGCGCCGCAGCGGCTCGCCCGTTGGCGAACCCGTTCGCCCGTTCACGCAGAAGCGCTGGCGGGGGGAAGAGGCTGGCGGCAATCGGCGGTCTCGCAACATCCCCTGGAGAGCGCCTACAGATGTCCCTGCTGCCCCTGATCGCCGCCCTGGCGGCCCTGTCCTCCGCCTCGCCCGAAGCCGCCCGGACGCCTGCGCCGGCCCCGGCGGCGAAGCCCGCCGACGCGGTCGCCTTCTCGCGGCTGGTCGTACCCGACGGCGAGGGGCCGGCCATTGAGGCCGGGGTGTGGTCGCCGCCCGGCGTGGCGGGGCGCTTGCCGCTGGTGGTGATCTCGCATGGCAACGGCGGCGACTTCCGAAGTCATGAGGATACGGCGCAGGCCCTGGCCGCCGCGGGATTCGTGGTCGCGGCCCTGACTCATACCGGCGACAACTGGCGCGACCAGAGCCGGGCGACCGACGTGGCCGGTCGTCCCCGGCAACTGTCGGTGCTGATCGACTACATGCTGGCGGACTGGGACGGGCGGGCCGTCATCGATCCCGAGCGCGTCGGCGCGTTCGGGTTCTCGGCCGGCGGGTTCACGGTGCTGACCGCGGCGGGGGGCGAGGCGGACCTTTCGCGCATCGAAGGGCATTGCCGCGCCCATCCCGGCTTCTACGACTGCCGCCTGATCGCCGCCCGCCCGGTCGGGCCGGAAAGTCCCCGCTGGACCCATGACGCGCGCATCAAGGCCTTGGTGGTGGCGGCGCCGGCCCTGGGATTCGCCTTTACGCCCGGGCGGCTGGACGCGGTGGCGCAGCCGGTCCAGCTCTGGCAGGCGGCGGGCGACGAGGTGCTGCCGGCGCCCTGGTACGTCGAGCCTGTCCGCCAGGCCCTGCCGACGGCGCCGGAGTTTCATCGGGTCGAGGGGGCCGGCCATTTCGACTTCCTGCGGCCATGCACGCCGCAACTGGCCGCCGCGGCGCCAGAGGTCTGCGCGCCGACGCCGGGGTTCGACCGCGCCGCCTTCCACCTTCGGTTCAACGAAGAGGTGGTGCGGTTCCTGAAGGCCAAGCTCTGATGCGGACGATACTTAGCTCTGGCGGAAAGTTTTTGCTTGCCAAACGCGCTGCGGGATAGTTAGCTATTGCGGAAAGTATTGTTTCCGGGGAGCCGAGCCGATGAGCCTGGTGCTGCATTTCCATCCGCTGTCGTCCTACTGCCACAAGGTGCTGATCGGGCTCTATGAGCGCGGGACGCCGTTCGAGGCGCGGGTGGTCGATTTCTCGCAGCCGCAGGTCCGGGCCGACCTCGAGGCGCTGTGGCCGACGGCGAAGATCCCGCTGCTGGTGGACGGCGAGCGGGCCGTGCCCGAGACCAGCATCATGCTCGAATACCTGGACGCGCATTATCCGGGGCCGCCGATGCTGCCGGCCGATCCCGAGGCGCGGCTGGAGGCGCGGCTGTGGGACCGCCTGTTCGACCAGTACGTGATGACGCCGATGCAGGAGATCGTCGCCGACCGGCTGCGGGGCGAGGGCGAGAAGGACCCGCGCGGGGTGGAGAACGCCCGCGAGATGCTGGTGATGGCCTATGGCCTGATCGAGCGGCACATGGCAGGCCGGACCTGGGCGGCGGGCGAGGCCTTCAGCCTGGCCGACTGCGCCGCGGCGCCGGCGCTGTTCTATGCCGGGATCGTCGAGCCGTGGGGCGAGGACCAGGGCGAGCTGGGCGCCTATTTCGAGCGGCTGCTGGCGCGGCCCTCGGTGAGCCGGGCGATCGAGGAGGCGCGGCCGTTCTTCGAATACTTCCCCTATCGCGAGCTGATGCCCGCGCGCTTCCTGGAGGAGGCGTGAACGCGGCCGGCGAGGGGCTGGACCGGGTGTTCACGGCGCTGGCGGATCCGGGCCGCCGGGCGATGATCGACCGGCTGGCGCAGGGGCCGGCCTCGGCCAGCGAGCTGGCCCGGCCGCTGACCCTGGCGCTGCCCTCGGCGATGAAGCACCTGGCGGTGCTGGAGGCCAGCGGCATGGTCAGCTCGCAGAAGGCCGGGCGGGTGCGCACCTATCGGCTGGCGCCCGGCGCCTTCGCGGCGCTGGAGGCCTGGGTGGCCAAGCGCAAGCAGGCCTGGAGCGCGCAGTTCGATCTGCTGGACGCCTATCTGGCCCAGACCAAGAGCGGAGACGACCAATGACCTCGGCGAGCCATACCAGTTTCGTGATCGAGCGCCGGTTCGCCGCGCCGCCGGCGGCGGTGTTCGGCGCCTGGGCCGACATCGAGGCCAAGCGCCGCTGGTCGGACTGCCATACCGACGAGGGACAGACGGAGCTGACCATGGATTTCCGCCCCGGCGGCCGCGAGAGCTATCGCGCGGTGCTGGAGGGCGGGGTGCGGCAGAGCGTCGAGAAGGTGTTCTTCGACATCGTCTGGAATGAGCGGATCGTCTTCGCCTACGACATCGAGGTCGGCGGCAAGCGATTGTCCGCCTCGCTGGTGACGGTGGAGTTCAGCGCCGAGGGCGAGGCGACCTTCATGCGGCTGACCGAGCAACTGGCCTATTTCGACGGCCATGACGACCTGCAGGAACGCATCCGCGGGACCAGGGAGGGGCTGGACCGGCTGGCCCTGGACCTGGAGACCGGAGGGGCTCCGCACTGACCGTCAGGGTCAGCGCCCCGCGCTCCTGGAGAAGATGTTGATCACCAGCACCCCGGCCAGGATCAGGCCCATGCCGAGCAGGGCCGGGGCGTCGAGGCGCTGCTTGAACAGCACCCAGGCGATGGCGGTGATCAGCACGATGCCGACCCCCGACCAGATCGCGTAGCCGACGCCGACCGGCACCGTCTTCATCGAGTGCGACAGGCACCAGAAGGCCAAGCCGTAGCCGACCGTGGTGATCACCGAAGGCCCGAGCCGGGAGAAGCTGTCGGAGGCCTTCAGGGCGGTGGTGGCGATCACCTCCGCGACGATGGCCAGGCCCAGCCACGCATAACCGTTCATCCCAACTCCCCATCGAACTCGGCGCTTGTGCTGATCGCAAGGCGGGTGGAAGCATATAGGCGGTCGGGGTCACAAGCGCCCGCTGCCAAGAGGCGGGCGCCCTCACGTTTGGGAGGGCCTGCAATGGGCAGACCAGGTTCCGGCGCCGCACGCGCCATCGCCCTCGTCGGCGCGGCGGGAGCCGGTAAGACAACCCTCATGGAAGCCATGCTGTTCGCCGCCGGCGCCATTCCGCGCCAGGGCGAGGTGGGCGCCGCCAGCGTCGGCGACGCCAGCCCCGAGGCGCGGTCGCGCGGCCAGTCCATCGAGTTCAACGTCGCGGGCTTCGAGTTTATGGGCGACCGCTATGCGGTGATCGACTGTCCCGGATCGCCGGAGTTCGCTGGGACCGAGGACTATGTGCTGCCGGCGGTGGACCTGGCGATCATCGTCGCCGATCCGAACCCGACGCGCGCGCACCTGCTGCAGCCGATCTTCAAGGAGCTGGAGGCGCGGCGCACGCCGCATGCGGTGTTCGTCAACAAGATCGACCAGGCGCGTGGCGGGCTGGACGAACTGATGGCGGCCCTGGCCCCGGCGTCGGGGAACCGGCTGGTGGCGCGGCAGATCCCGCTGGTCGAGAAGGAGCACGTGACCGGGTTCGTGGACCTGGCGCTGGAGCGGGCCTTCGTCTACCGGCCGGGTCAGCCGAGCCAGCAGGTCGACCTCAGCGGCGACGTCGCGGCGCTGGAGGCCGATGCGCGGTTCCACATGCTGGAGCAACTGGCCGACTTCGACGACGAACTGATGGAGCAGCTATTGTCGGACCTCAGCCCCAGCCAGGACGCGGTGTTCGCCGACCTGGTGGCGGACCTGGCCCAGGGGCTGATCACCCCGGTGTTCTTCGGCTCGGCGCTGAACGGCTTCGGGATCCGGCGGCTGCTGAAGGCGCTGCGCCACGAGACGCCGGACGTGATGGCCGCGGCGGCGCGGATGGGGCTGGACGGGCCCTGCGCCTATGTCTTCAAGACCTCCTACGCCGGGCAGGCGGGCAAGATCGCCTATGCCCGCGTGATGCAGGGCGAGCTGGCCGACGGCCAGGAGCTGACGCTGGGCGAGGGCGACAAGGCCCGGGCCGGCGGCCTGACCACCTATTCCTCGCCCGCCGGCCGCAAGACCGACAGGGCCGGCGAGGGCGAGGTGGTCGCCATCGGCAAGCTGGAGGCGGCGATGCCGGGCATGGTGGCGTCGATGGACGGCAAGGCGCGGCGGCTGGCCGATCCGGCCTTCCCGCCGGCGACGCTCTATTCGATGTCGATCTCGGCCAGGGACCGCAAGGACGACGTGCGGCTGTCGGCGGCGCTGAGCAAGCTGGCCGAGGAGGACCCGGCCATCGTCATCGCCCAGGACCCGGCGACCCAGGAGACCATCGTCTCCGGCCGCGGCGAGGCCCACCTGCAGGTGCTGCTGGAGCGGCTGAAGCGGCGGTTCGGGGTGGAGGCGGCGACGGGCCGGCCCAAGGTCTCCTACCAGGAATCGCTCCGCAAGCCGGTCACCCAGCGCGGGCGGCACAAGAAGCAGACCGGCGGCCATGGCCAGTTCGGCGACGTGGTGCTGGAGATCCGGCCGCGGCCGCGGGGCGAGGGCTTTTCCTTCTCGCAGAAGATCACCGGCGGGGTGGTGCCCAAGCAGTGGATCCCCTCGGTCGAGCAGGGGGTGCGCGACGCCATGGAGCGCGGGGCCTTCGGGTTCCCGGTGACCGACGTCGAGGTGGTGCTGGTCGACGGCTCGTACCACAGCGTCGACTCCTCGGAGATGAGCTTCCGGGCGGCCGGGCGGCTGGCGATGAGCGAGGGCCTGCGGGCCGCCGCGCCCTATCTGCTGGAGCCGGTCGAGAAGCTGACCATCCATGCGCCGCAGGCCTCGACCTCGAAGATCACCCAGGCGGTGTCGGCGCGGCGCGGCCAGATCCTCGGCTTCCAGCCGCGCGAGGGCTGGAGCGGCTGGGACGAGATCGAGGTCTGCCTGCCCCGGGCCGAGCGCCAGGACCTGATCATGGAGCTGCGCGGCCTGACCCAGGGCCTGGGCGAGTTCACCGCCGAGTTCGACCACATGGCCGAGCTGCCCGGGAAACTGGCCGAGCAGGTGGCGAAGGGCGAGCAGCACGCGGGTTAGGGGACAAGGACCCAATTGGTGTCATCCCGGAAGGCGCGGAGCGCCTGTCCGGGACCCATTCGCGCCGCGCCTGACGAATGAGGCGCGGCCGCGCCAGGGCCTGAACCATCGGGTGTTCATGGATCCCGGTCTTGCTCCGCAAACCGGGATGACACCCTAGCTAATGCTTGCCGCGGTCGCGGCCGAAGTTGGGTTCGGCGCTTTCCTGGCCGGCGGCGATGATGCCGCGGCGGATGTCGCGGGTGCGGCTGAAGAGGTCGTAGAGCTTGTCGGCCTCGCCCCAGCGGATGGCGCGCGAAAGGGCCTGGAGGTCCTCGGTGAAGCGGCCGAGGATTTCCAGCACCGCGTCCTTGTTGGCCACGAACACGTCGCGCCACATGGTCGGGTCGGAGGCGGCGATGCGGGTGAAGTCGCGGAAGCCGCCGGCCGAATACTTCATCACCTCGGCCTGGGTGACCTCCTCCATGTCGGCGGCGGTGCCGACGATGTTGTAGGCGATCAGGTGGGGCAGGTGGCTGGTGACGGCCAGGACCAGGTCGTGGTGGCCGGCGTCCATCTGCTCGACATTGGCGCCCAGCGCGCGCCAGAACTCGGCCAGCCGGCCGGTGGCCTCGACATAGGCGTCGTCGTCGCGGGCCTGGGGCGTCAGGATCACCCAGCGGTTCTGGAAGAGTTCGGCCAGGCCCGCGTCCGGACCCGAATGCTCGGTGCCGGCGATCGGGTGGCCGGGGACGACGAAGACGTTTTCGGGCAGGGCCTTGGCCAGGGCGTCGGCGACGCTGCCCTTGACCGAGCCGACGTCGGTGACCGTGGCGCCCGGGTTCAGGGCGCCGGCGGCGGCCCGGGCGGCCTCGCCCATCGCCAGGACCGGGACGGCGAGGACCACGAGGTCGGCGTCCTTCACGGCCTGGGCGATGTCGCCGGTGACCTCGTCGGCGTAGCCGAGCTCGATGATGCGGGCGCGGTGCGCCTCGCTGGCGTCGGCGACGAAGACGTGGCCGACCACGCCGGCCTCGCGGGCGGCGCGGATCACCGAGGAGCCGATCAGGCCGCAGCCGATCACCGCCATGCGCGGATAGATCACGCTCATGCGGCGGCTCCATTCATGAATTCGGCGAGGGCGTCGACCACGGCGCGGTTGTGCTCTTCCAGGCCGATGGTGATGCGCAGGTGGTTGGGCAGGCCATAGCCGGCCACGTAGCGGGTGATCAGGCCGCGGGCGCTGAGGAAGGCGTCGGCCTCTTTCGCCGTCCTGCCGGGCGTGGCCGGGAAGCCGACCAGCACGAAGTTGGCGGCCGAGGGCAGGGGCTGGAGGCCAAGGCCGCCGAGCTGCTGGGCCAGCCAGGGACGCCACCGGTTGACCAGGTCGAGCGAGCGGCGCTGGAAGTCGTCGTCGCCCAGGGCGGCGACGGCGGCGAGCTGGGCCGGGATGTTGACGTTGAACGGCAGGCGGATGCGGTCGACCGCGGCGGCCATCTCGGGCGGCATGTAGGCCCAGCCGACGCGCAGCGCCGCCAGGCCGTGCAGCTTGGAGAACGTGCGGGTGACGACGACGTTCTCGAACTCGCGGACCATCGACATGCCGTCCTCATAGGCCGGGTCGTCGCAGAACTCGGCATAGGCGCCGTCGAGGCAGAGGACGACGCTGGGCGGCAGGCCGGCGTGCAGGCGGCGGATCTCCTCGCCCGAGTTCCAGGTCCCGGTCGGGTTGGCCGGGTTGGCGACGAAGACGATGCGGGTGCGCTCGTCGACCAGCTTGAGCAACTCGTCCACGTCGATGCGGTAGCCGGGCTCGGGCGCCATGCGCACCTGCGCCTGGCAGGCGCGGGCGCCGATGGCGTAGGCGCCGAAGCCGAACTCGCCCTGGACGATGTTGTCGCCCGGCTCGAGGAAGGTCTGGTTGAGCAACTGGAAGATCTCGTCCGAGCCGCAGCCGAACAGCAGGCGTTCGGGCTCCAGGCCGTACCTGGCGCAGATCGCCTCGCGCAGCAGGGTGCTGCGGCCGTCGGGATACATCTGCAACTGGTCGAAGGCGGTGGAGAAGGCTTCGCGCGCCCGTGGGCTGGAGCCGAGGATGTTCTCGTTGGCCGACAGCTTCAGCGGATGCTCGACGCCCTCGACCTGCGACTTGCCCGGCACATAGGGGGCGATGTCGAGGATGCCCGGCTTGGGCGTGGGGCGGGGCGCGGCGGCGCGGTCGAGAACGGTGTCGGACATGGGCTCGGCGGCGATGGGAGGAGGCGCCGTCTTACACGTCCATCGGCGCCGGCGCAGCCCCGATGACGCCGCTGAGCCGGCCGGGCGCACGGGCCAGGCGCTCGTCGTTCGGCTGGTAGAAGCCCATGAGGGCGAACAGCTTGAGGCCGCCGACGTCGGCGATCAGGTCGCCGGCGACGCCGTCGCGGCCCAGCGCGTCCTCGATCGCCTGCACCGAACCGGGGGCGTCGGTGACCCAATAGGTGACGTCGGCGCCGGTCGGCTCGACCTCGACCTCGGCCACGGCGAGGGCCGCGAGCGGGCCCCAGGCCGAGAGGCAGGGCAGGGCGGCGAAGATCTTCAGCTTCGGCTCGGCCAGCAGGCGGCCCCACCAGGGCGTCTCGGACGAGAGCGCCAGCACCGCGACGCCGCCGAGCGTCCTGGCCGCCGCGATCGCTTCTTCCGGCTTGGCGACCTGGCGCAGGGCCGGGGCGGCGCCGAAGCGCAGGCGTGCGCCCTCGACCGCGCGGCCGGACTCGCGGCCGCCATAGACGGAGATGTGGAACGGCCCCTGGCGCGAGAGGCTGTCGCCGATCAGCTCGCGCCAGACGCGGACCACCAGGCTGGGGCGGGCGGCGTTGCGCGGCGTGTCGAGCAGGGCGCGCAGGAGTTGGGCCTCGCGGCCCGGGCGCAGGGCGAACTTGCCCGAGTCGCCGGCCGCGGCCTTGGCGGCGGCGACCTGCACGGCCAGGCCCGCCCGCTCGTCGACCAGGGCCAGGAGCTGGGCGTCGATCGCGTCGATGCGCGCACGGACGGCTTCCAGGCTGGGCGCGGCGGTCTTGGGATCGGCCTTGGCCATACTTTCCCCCGAAAACGAAGGTTCGGCGCATAGGTCATCGCAGCCGAAGGCGCAATAGGCCCCTTCGCCGCAAAAAAGTTGCACGGGAAACCGGTTGCCGCAGCGGCGGCGGGGCGGAGGGCCGTTCGGAGCGCGCCAAGCTGCTGACACGTTCGGGCGCCGGCCGGGGGCATGGTGCGTTTCAGTCAAAGCCGAGCAGGAGCATTCTCATGGGCAAGCACATCGCCTTCATCGTCATCGACGATTTCGCCGACTGGGAGCCCGCCCACCTGAGCGCGGCGGTGCGCACCTATTTCGACGGCTCGACCTCGTTCCACACGCCGGGCGGCAAGCCGGTGACCTCGATGGGCGGCATGACCATCGCCCCCGGGAACGCGGTCGAGGACCTGAGGCCGGACGCCTATGACGCGCTGGTGGTGGTCGGCTCGGCGGCCTGGATCGGCGCGGACGCGCCCGACGTCTCGGCGGCGCTGCAGGCGGCCGACGAGGCCGGCAAGGTGGTGGGGGCGATCTGCGCCGGGACGCTGGCGGCGGGGCGGGCGGGCCTGCTGGACAGCCGCCGGCACACCTCCAACGCCCTGGACTTCGTGCAGGAGAACGCCAGCGGCTATCGCGCCTGGGACCTCTATGTCGACACGCCCGCGGCGGTGCGCGACGGGACGCTGGTGACGGCCGCCGGCTCGGCCCCGGTGACCTTCACGGTCGAGGTGCTGAGCGCGCTGCACCCCGAGCACGCCGAGGGCCTGGAGCGGTTCCGGGCCATGTGCGCGGCGGAACTGGCGGGGTCGTTCCTGCGCGTAGCTTGATCACGAGGCGTCATCCCGGAAAGCGGCGATGGGGCGCGGCCGAGCCGGGTTCTGGTCCATCTGGTGTTCATGGGTCCCGGTCTTGCTGCGCAAACCGGGATGATACGTCGGGTGCTAGTAGACCTTGGGCGCCGGGCCGATGGCCACGGGGCCGAGCGTGGTCTGGCCGGCCTGGAAGGTGACGTTGGCGCGGGCGACGTTGTCGTTTCCCTGGCGCGCGGCGGCGACGGCGGAGGCGGCCATCGCCGCCTCGGGACGGATCGCGCCGGTCTGGGCCATGGCGCCCAGGGCCTTGGGCGCCTCGCGCAGGGTCACGTCCAGCGCGCCGTTGAGGCGGCCGTCATAGCCGACGCTCAGGACGCCCGACTGCGCGCCGAGCACCGCCTCGCCGGCGGTGATCCCGGCCTGGCGCACGGTCATGCGGCCGCCCGCCGTGGTCCAGCCGCGGACCGCTTCGGGCCAGTCGGCGCCCCTGAAGGCGCTGACCTTGGAAAGGAGCGAATCCCAGGAGATCGAGACCGGCTTGCCGTCGGCGATGCGGGCCAGCAGCCCCGAGAGCTGGGCCTGGCCGGCGTCGACCTTGAAGAACAGGGCGGCCTGGTCGTCGGGGCCGGGACGCAGGTGGAACTCGACCTTGTCGGCGGCCGACAGGGCGAACGGCTGGGCGCCGGCGGCGGGGGCGAAGCGGAGCTTGATCCCCTCGAACGAGAAGTTGGGCAGCGGCTTGTCCAGCTCCGAGAGGCTGGCGTGGATCACCTCGCCGCTGACGTTCACCGCCCCCCCGACCGGTCGGGTGAAGGTCGCGCCCTGTGGGGCGGCGATCACCCAGGTCGACAGGCCGTGCAGGAAGGCCTGGCCCTCGAGCCGGGGCGTAGCGAGCGCCCAGCCGGACGGCTCGCGGATGCGGGCGTCGGCGAGCTGGACGTTCAGCCGGAAGGGATAGCCGTAGATCTTCCGCTCGCCCCAGCTAACGTCGTAGCCGGCCTTGCGCAGCCGCTCGGCGCCGGCGTCCAGCCGCTTGGCCGCCTCGCCGCGGGCGTGGACCCAGAGGCCGCTCCAGGCGAGCGCCGCGACGCCGGCGATGACGAAGGGCGCATAGAGCGCGATGCGTCGGGGTTTGCGGTGATGCGCGGGATCGGGCACAGGGGAGGAAGGCGGGGCGGATTTATCGCGGCGGGCCATGTCGGTTGAGCGTTGGGTCTTCGGTTACGGGTCGCTGATGTGGCGTCCGGGGTTCGAGTTCATCGAGCGCCAGGGCGCCACCCTACACGGGCGGCGGCGCGCCTTCTGCATCTATTCGGTGCACCACCGCGGCACCTACCAGCGGCCGGGCCTGGTGCTGGGCCTGGCCCCCGGTGGCGCGGTGCGCGGGGCGGCCTATCGGGTGGCCGAGGAGAACTGGCCCGAAACCTACGCCTATCTGCGCGAGCGCGAGCAGCCGACCGAGACCTATGTCGAGGCCAAGGCCAATATCCGGCTGGCCAACGGCCACCGGGTCGAGACGCTGGTCTTCCTGTCCGACGTGCATCATCCGCAGTGGGCCGGGGCGCTGTCGCTGGAGAAGCAGGCGGAGCTGATCGCCGGGGCGCATGGCCTGTCGGGACGCAATGTCGACTATCTGCGCGACCTGGTGGTCCACCTCTGCGAGATGGGCGTGCACGACCCGGTGATGGAGAAGCTGCTGGGCATGGTCGAGGCGCGCGAGCTGGCGGGGCGCTGAGGGGAGAAGGGCGAGTCTTCGCCTGTCTCGGGCTACAGCGTCAGCAGCTTGTTCGAGGCGGTTTCGGTGCGGTCCTGCAGGGTGCGCATGAACTCGGCGCGCTTGAGGCCGGGCTGGATGGGTTCCAGGTACTCGAAGACGATGGTCCCCGGCTTGCGGGTGAAGCCGTGCTTGGGCCAGTGGACGCCGGCGTTGGTGGCCACCGGATGCACGGGAACGTCGATCTCGCGGTAGAGCGCGGCGATGCCGGGCTTGTAGTCGGGCGGCGCGCCGGGGGCGGTGCGGGTGCCTTCCGGGGCGATGATCACCTGGCGGTTGTCGGCGAAGCGTTCCTGGCTGTCCTTCACCAGCTTGCGCAGGGCCGCGGAGTGGCCCTCGCGGTCGACGACGATCATCCTGGCCTTGATCGCGTACCAGCTAAAGAACGGAATCCACATCAGCTCCTTCTTCATGACGAAGCAGGCGTCGGGCATGAAGGCGAACTGGGCGAAGACGTCGAACATGCACTGGTGCTTGGGCGCCAGCAGGGCCGCGCCGGTCGGCATGTGCTCGCGGCCGCGGACCTCGACCCTGATGTCGCAGACCACGCGGAGCAGGACGATGATGCCCTTGGCCCAGCCGCGCATCATCGCCGTCGTCCAACTGCGCGGGCCGGGCAGCACCACGATCGCGCAGCCGACCGCGACCAGCACGGACCACAGGTAGAACAGGGCGGCGAACAGGAGGGAGCGGACGGTCGTCAAGCGGTTCAGCCTTTCTTCGGCGCCGCCGCGTCGCTGCGGGGGCCAAGACCCAGGACCGCCTCGCGGCCGAGGATCGCCAGATATTTGCAGTATTCGGTCACCATCAGCCGCGCCGCGCCGCTGGTGCGCCACCAGCGGCCGGCGTTCATCACCGAGGTGGCGACCGGGTAGGGGGCGAGGCGCTTGCCCGGCATGGCGCCGCGCAGCTCCAGCATGGCGCGGGGCATGTGGTAGTCGGCGGTGACCACGATCAGGCTGTCGTAGCGCATGGCGCGCGACCACTCCTGGGTCTCGCGGGCGTTGCCCAGGGTGTTGGCGGCGTCGAAGCCGAGGTCGACGCAGCAGTCGTAGAGCCGGCGGGCGGCGCGGCTGACGACGCGGATGTCTTCGCGCGAGGCCTCGCGGCTGACGCCGGAGACCAGCATGCGCCGGGCCTTGCCCTCGGCCAGCAGCTCCATGGCCGCGCCGATGCGCTCGTTGGAGCCGGCGCCGGTCAGGGCGACGACCCCGTCGGCGGGGGCGGGCGAGGGGGCGGGCGTCGAGCGTTCGACCCGCTCGGCGAAGGCCAGCAGGCCGGCCGCCCAGATGGCGGCCAGGACGAGCAGGGCGGTCAGACCCTTCACGCCAGCTCCCGGATCATCGACTGGGCGGTGAAGCGCGCGGCGAGCGCGGCCACGGCGCCGGCCGCCAGCGGCGCGGGCAGGACGGACAACAGGTCGATCCAGGCGATCGGCAGCACCGGCGTCAAACCCTGGCCTCCCCCCGCCAAGCGTAGCATGGCCCCCATGATCGCCGCGCCGCCGGCTCCGAACAAGCCCGCGGTGGCGGCCATGCGGGCGAAGCGGAGCTGGAACAGGCCGGCGATGAAGCCGTCCTCGGCCCCGGACAGGTGCAGGACCTCGACCACCTCGCGGCGGGCGGCCAGTCCTGCGCGGGTGGCGAAGGCGACGACCGCGGCGGCGGCCAGGGCGATCAGGCCGAACACCGCCAGCCCGGCCCAGCGGGCCATCCGCGCCGCGCGCTGGATGTCGGCCATCCAGACCGAGTGGTCGTCGACCACGGCGTCGAGCCCCTGGGCCTTCAGCGCCTGGTCGAGGGCCTGGGCGCTGGCGGGCGCCTGGCGGGTCAACTGGACGCCGACCAGGCGCGGCACGGGCAGGTCGGAAAGGTCGGCGTCGCCCAGCCAGGGGGCGATCAGGGCCTCGGCCTTCTCCTTCTCGATGGCGCGGGCCTCGGCCACGCCGGGCACCCCGGCCAGGGTCTCGGCCGCGCGGGCGGCGGCGCCGTCGGGCGTCTCGTTGGCCTTGGGGCGGACGATGACCGTCGCCTGGCCTTCGAGCTGGTCGGTCCAGTCGTGGGCGGCGCGGTTGGCGGCCAGCACGGTCAGCAGGGTGAGGCAGGCCAGGAAGCAGAGCACCGCGACCACGAAGGTCAGCGACCCGTCGCGGGAATCGGTCTCCGGCAGGAAGGGGGCGGGGCGCCAGCGGGCGACGTCGAAATCGCTCATCGGCGCTCCCTCGGCGTGGTCAGCCGGCCGGCGTCCAGGTGCAGCACCGGCATGCCCGAGCGGGCGACCAGGTCCTGGTCGTGGGTGGCGAACAGCACGGTGGTCCCCAGCCGGTTCAGCTCGACGAACAGCTTGAGGATGCGCAGGGCCATGTCGGGATCGACATTGCCGGTCGGCTCGTCGGCCAGCAGGATCTCGGGGCGGTTGACTACGGCGCGGGCGATGGCCAGGCGCTGCTTCTCGCCGCCGGCCAGGGTGGCGGGCATGGCGTGCATGCGGTCCTTGAGGCCCACCCAGGCCAGCAGCTCGGCCACGTCGTCGCGATAGGTGTCGGGCTTGCGGCCCTCGATGCGCAGGGGCAGGGCGGTGTTGTCGAACACCGACAGGTGCTCCAGCAGCTTGAACTCCTGGTACACCACCCCGATGCGGCGGCGCAGGAAAGGCTGGTTCTCGCGCGCGATCGTCGAGACGTCCTGGCCGAACAGGTGCATGAGTCCCTTGGACGGCTTGGCCGCCAGGAACAGGAGTTTGAGCAGCGAGGTCTTGCCCGCTCCCGACGCGCCGGTGACGAAATGAAACGACCCCGGCTCCAGGGAAAAGGTAAGGTCCTTCAAAGTCTCGGGGGCACGACCATAGCGCATCGAAACATCATCGAAGCGGACAACGGCGTGATCGGCGTCGGTGGCGCCTGTGGCGTTCGGGTTTCTGGACATGGGGGCCGAAATCGGCGACCTCGGTGGAGGTTGCTGGAGCGTCCGATTCGGCTGTCATGATACTGACCTGTCCAGACTGCGCCACCAGCTATTTCGTGGACGATTCCAAGATCCCCGCGGAAGGCCGGTTGGTGAAGTGCGCGAGTTGCGGCGCGCGCTGGACCGCGACTGCAGAAATCTCGCTGGAACTGGAAAATTCCCCTGAGGAAGGCGCGGTCGCCCGCGAGCGGACGCCCGAGCCGCAGGACGACAAGCCGCCGCACGCCCTGAGCGGCGACGAGCTGCCCAAGGCGTTCCGCGCCAGGGCCGACACCGAGCGGCGGGTGCGCGAGGCGGCGGCCACCGGCGTCATCTGGGCGGGGATGGCCGCGGCGCTGGTGCTGATGGTCGCCCTGGCGATCATCTTCCGGGTCGACGTGGTGCGGCTGTGGCCGCGGACGGCGAGCGCCTATGCCGGGGTCGGCCTGCCGGTGAACAGCCTGGGGCTGGTGATCGAGGGCGTGCGGTTCGAACCCTCGCTGCAGGAAGGCCACGCGGCGCTGTCGGTGTCGGGCATGATCCGCAACATCGAGAACGAGCCGGTGGTCACCCCGCCGCTGCGCATCAGCCTGCTGGACGCCGAGGGCAAGGCGGTGGCGACCAAGATCGCGCGGCCGGCCGACGCCCGCATCCCGCCCGGCGAGACCCGCCATTTCGCCATCGCCCTGCTCGACCCTCCGGCCACGGCCAAGGAGCTGGAGGTGGCGTTCGCCCCGCGCGAGCCGGTGAGCGTCCGCGTCAGGCAAGGCGATCCCGCCCCGGCCTCCGAGCCGGCGCCCGGCCCGGCCCTGCGCCCCGCCGCCGCCCCGACGCCGGTCGAGGCCCAACCGCTGCCGCCCGGCAGCCCCGACGCCCTGCCCGGCCATGAGTGACACGCCCGAAACCCGCGCCCCGACCGTGCTGCTGACCGAGCAGGAGGTCGCCGGGCGCGTCGAAGCCCTGGCCCGCAGGATCGCGCCGGCCATCGACGACGACACGGTGGCGGTCTGCCTGCTGACCGGGGGGCTGTGGTTCGCCTCGGACCTGACGCGGGCCCTGGCCCGGGCCGGGCGGTTCGTGCGGTTCGACGCCCTGTGGCTGGCCTCCTATGGCGACGAGCGCGCCAGCCTGGGGCGCTGCGAGGTGCGCGCCGACCTGCAGCGGCCGCTGTCGGGGCGCACGGCCCTGGTCATCGACGACGTGATCGACACCGGCCTGTCGCTGTCGGAGGCCCAGCGCCTGGTCCGCGACGCCGGCGCGGCCCGGGTGCTGACCGCGGTGTTCGCCAGCAAGCCCTGGCCGACGCCGCGGGCCATCGCGCCCGACTTCGTGGCGTGGGAGGCCCCGGCCCGGTTCCTGGTCGGCTACGGCATGGACGCGGCCGGCGCCCTGCGCGGCCTGCCCTATATCGGCGCGCTCGACTAGGCGGCGCTGGCCCCCAGGATGGCGATGCGATCGGCCCTGGCGCACCAGGCGGCGACGGAGAACATCAGCTCGGCCGGCTGGATCGGCTTGGGGTGGACGTCGTCGAAGCCCAGGGCGACCAGGCGCTCGCACTCGTCCGACATCGCATCGGCGGTCAGGGCCAGGACCGGGACGCCGGCCGGGCCGGCTTCGCCGAGGCGGATGCGGCGCAGCGCCTCGATCCCGTCCATGCGCGGCATGTGGACGTCCATCAGCACGAGGTCGAAGCGCCCGGCCCGCAGTTGATCCAGTCCTTCGATCCCGTCGTCGGCGATGCTGACCGCCGCGCCGCCGGCCTCCAGGATCGCCCTGGCGACCGCCTGGTTGACCCGGTTGTCGTCGACGACCAGCACGGTGCGCCCCTCCAGGCTGACGCTCTCGCCCGCGGCTTCGGCGGCGCCGGGCGCCTCGCCCGCCGCCAGCGGCAGGGCGACGCGGAAGGTGGAGCCGGCGCCGGGCTCGCTCTCGACCGAGATCTCGCCGCCCATCATCGTGGCGAGCTGGCGGCAGATCGACAGCCCCAGGCCGGTGCCGCCGAAGCGGCGGGTGGTCGAGGCCTCGGCCTGGGAGAAGGCCTGGAACAGCTTTTCCTGCTGGTCGCGGCGCATGCCCAGGCCGGTGTCGGCGACCACGATCTCGACGCCCTGCGGCGCCAGCGGGCCGATGCGGACGGCGACCGCGCCCTGCTCGGTGAACTTCAGGGCGTTGGAGATCAGGTTGAGCAGGATCTGGCGCACCCGGACGGGATCGCCGACCAGCCAGGCCGGGGTGGCGGGATCGATCTCGAAGGACAGCTCCAGGCCCTTCTGGCGGGCGGCCTCGCTCCAGAGCAGGTGGGTCTGGCGGCCGAGCTTCTCCAGATCGAAGCCGACGCATTCGAGGTCCATCTTGCCGGCCTCGATCTTCGACAGGTCGAGGATGTCGTTGAGGATGGCCATCAGGCTGTCCCCCGACTGGACGATCATGTCGAGATAGTCGGCCTGCCGGCGGCTGAGCCGGGTGGCGGCCAGGGCGTGGGCCATGCCCAGCACCCCGTTCATCGGCGTGCGCAGCTCGTGGCTCATCATCGCCAGGAAGGCCGACTTGGCGCGGCTGGCCTCCAGGGCCTCGGCCTGGGCCTTCTCCAGCGCCAGGGCGTTGGCGCGGATGGTGCGGGCGACATTGACCACGCAGGCGACGAGCGCGGCGAGGGACGCCAGCACGATCACCAGGTCCATGCCCCTGAACCCGCCGAACAGGGTGGGCGACAGGCTCATGGCCAGCAGCGGGAACGGCGCCAGGAACACGAAGGAGGCGCGACTGAGCGAGGTGTACTTCAGCGACGAGATCAGCAGGCCGAACAGCATCAGCAAGGCCGCGAACTGCAGGGCCGGTCCGCCCCGGATCCAGCAGACGGCGGCCATGGCCGACCACGACGCGCCGTAGAGGACGATCGGCGCCAGCCGCTCGACGCGCGGCACGGCCTGGCCCAACCGCTCGAAGCGGGCGCGGGCGACGATCAGCCAGGCCTCCAGGACCAGGCTAGCTGCGACCCAGCAGAGCAGGGCGAGCGGCCCGAGCGCCACGAGCAGCAGCATGCCGGCCATCACCGACATGACGATGCGGTGCTTCCAGCTCTGCTTGGTCATGTCCAGGGTGGCGCCCGGACGGCCGTCGTCGACTATATCTTTCCAATGCACTCGCAGAGCCTGCCGCTTGTTCCCCAGCGACCCTATGGCCCAGCTCGTGTGGTAAGGATTAACCCCGGGGGACCGCCCCCATGAATGCAGGGCGATCGCCCGGCTACTGCCAGGGGGCCGGGGTCTCTTTCGACAGCATGTCCTCGTAGGTCGGGCGCGGGCGCACGACGGCGTAGGCGCCGCCCTTGACCAGGACCTCGGGGACCAGCAGGCGGCTGTTGTACTCGCTGGACATCACCGCGCCGTAGGCGCCGGCGCTGAGGAAGGCGACCAGGTCGCCGGCCTGCAGCGGCGGCAGGGCGCGCTCGCGGGTGAAGGTGTCGCCGGTCTCGCAGATCGGGCCGACCACGTCATAGACCACCGGCTCGCCCTGGCGCGGGCGGACCGGGACGATCTCGTGATAGGCGTCGTACATGGCCGGGCGGATCAGGTCGTTCATCGCCGCGTCGAGCACGACGAACTTCCGGCCCTCCGGCCGCTCGTGGATATGCTGCACCTGGGCCAGCAGGACGCCGGCGTTGGCGGCGATCATCCGGCCGGGCTCGAAGGCGTAGCCGATGTCCAGGCCCTTCATCGTCTTGGCGATCATCCGCGCATAGTCGGCGGGCGTGGGCGGCTCGGGCTGGTTGAAATAGGGCACGCCCAGGCCGCCGCCGAGGTCGAGGCGCTGGACCGCCAGGCCCTCGCCGCGCAGGCGCTCGACCAGGCCGCGCATCTTCGCGAACGCCTGGGCCATGGGTTCGAGGTCGGTGATCTGGCTGCCGATGTGGCAGGTGACGCCGACGGGGTTCAGGCCCGCGTCGTTGGAGGCGTTGGCGTAGAGGCGTTCGGCCTCGGAGAACGAGACGCCGAACTTGTTGTCCGACTTGCCGGTGGAGATCTTGGCGTGGCCGCCGGCCGAGACGTCGGGATTGACCCGGATGGCGATGGTGGCGCGGGTCCCCAGCGACTGGGCGACCTGGCTGGCCAGCCGCATCTCCGGCTCGGACTCGACATTGATCTCGGCGACGCCCGCCTTGAGCGCGAAGGCGATCTCGCCCGCGGTCTTGCCGACGCCGGAGAAGACGATCTTCTCGGCCGGAACGCCGGCGGCCAGGGCGCGGCGGACCTCGCCCTCCGAGACGGTGTCGGCGCCGGCGCCCAGCCGGGCGAGGGTGCGCAGCACCGCCAGGTTCGAGTTGGCCTTGACCGCGAAGGCGATCAGCGGATCGCCGCCGTCGTCGCCCCTGATCCCCTCGGCGACCAGGGCGTCGCGCAGCACCGTGTAGTGCCGCTCGAAGGTGGCGCTGGAATAGACGTAGACCGGCGTGCCGACCGCCCGGGCGATGTCGGCGAGGGATACGCCCTCACAGAAGAGCTCGCCGCCCTTCAGCTCAAAATGATTCATCTCGGGTTCGCGTAGGGGTCGGGCAGGGCGCCTTGCGGGGCGCTGGCGGTCGGGTTCTGGGCGGAGTCGATCGGCAGGGTGCGCGGCGGCGCGGGCCGGTCGTCGCGCGTGCGCGGGTCGACCGTGCGCACCGAGCGGGCCGGATCGGCGCCGGCGTCGGCGCCCGAGCCCTTGCCGAACATCGGTCCGGGCCGTTCCAGCTCGCCCATCTTGCCGCAGCCCGCGAGGGCCGCCGCGCCGATCAGGGCGATCGTGGCGAGGGGGTGAAGTTTCATCAGAGCTTCTCCTTCCAACGCGCGATCTGGGCGCGGACCTGCTCCGGCGAGGTTCCGCCGTAGCTCTTGCGGCTGGCGGCCGACGCCTCGGGCGTCAGCACGTCATAGACGGCCGCGGTGATCCGCGGCTCGATGGCTTGCAGTTCGGCCAGCGGCAGGCCGGGCAGGTCGACGCCCAGGCTTTCGGCCTGCTTCACCGCCGCTCCGGTCACATGGTGGGCGTCGCGGAACGGCATGTCGAGGGTCCGCACCAGCCAGTCGGCCAGATCGGTGGCGGTGGAGAAGCCGGCCCCGGCCGCGGCGGCCATGCGCTCGGCGTTCGGCTCCAGGTCGGCGACCATGCCGGCCATGGCGGCCAGCGACAGCTCCAGGGCGTCGAAGGCCTCGAAGGTCGGGACCTTGTCCTCCTGCATGTCCTTCGAATAGGTCAGCGGCAGGCCCTTCATCACCACGGTGAGCTGGGTCAGCGAGCCGAGGATGCGCCCGACCTTGGCGCGGATCAGCTCGGCCGCGTCGGGGTTCTTCTTCTGCGGCATGATCGAGGAGCCGGTGGTGAAGGCGTCGGTCAGCTTCACGAAGCCGAACTGCGGCGTCATCCAGATCACGATCTCTTCGGCCAGGCGCGACAGGTGCACGGCGCAGAGGGTGGCGGCCGACAGGCTCTCCAGGGCGAAGTCGCGGTCGGAGACGCTGTCGAGCGAGTTGGCGGTCGGGGCGGCGAAGCCCAGGGCCTGGGCGGTCGCATGGCGGTCGATCGGGAAGGGCGAGCCGGCCAGGGCCGCCGCGCCCAGCGGGCACTCGTTCATCCGCGCGCGGGCGTCGGCGAAGCGCGAGGCGTCGCGGCCGAACATCTCGACATAGGCCAGCAGGTGGTGGCCGAAGGTCACCGGCTGGGCCGGCTGCAGGTGGGTGAAGCCGGGCATCAGGGTGGCGGCGTGCGGCTCGGCCTTGGCGACCAGGGCGCGCTGCAGGGCTTGGACCTGGGCGATCGTGCGGTCGCAGGCGTCGCGGACCCAGAGCCGGAAGTCGAGGGCGACCTGGTCGTTGCGCGAGCGGGCGGTGTGCAGGCGGCCGGCCGCCGGGCCGATCAGCTCGCGCAGCCGCGCCTCGACGTTCATGTGGATGTCTTCGTACTCGTCGCGGAAAGGGAAGGTCCCGGCGGCGATCTCGGCCTCGATGGCCTGGAGGCCGCCCTGGATGGCCGCTGCGTCCTCGCTTGTAATCACGCCTTGCTTGAGCAACATCGCGGCGTGCGCGCGGGACCCGGCCAGGTCCTGGGCCGCAAGCCGCTTGTCGAAGCCGATGGAGACGTTGATCGCCTGCATCAGTTCGGCCGGCTTGGACGAGAACCGTCCGCCCCACATGGCCTGGCCCCCGTCTTGGGGCGCTTGCGCCGGATCGCCGGCGCCAGTCGAGGAAGAGTGCGTCATATGAACGAGAAGTCTGCTGAGAAAGCCGTTGGCGAGCCCAAGGCCTTCCCGTTGAAATGGGTGCTTCGGGGCGTCGCCGTCGCCGGCGTCGCCGCGGTTGTCTACATCATCGTCCAGGCTTCTATAAACCCCCAGCGGGAAAGCGACCTGAAGTCGTTGGCCAAGGGCGAGATGGCCAAGTTCGTGGTTCCGGTCGAAGCGGCCCCCGCGCCGGCCACCAGTTTCCTCGACGCGAACGGCGCCACGAAGCGGATCGCCGACTTCAAGGGCCAGGTGACGGTGGTCAATCTGTGGGCGACCTGGTGCGCGCCCTGCGTCATCGAGATGCCGACCCTGGCCAGGCTGGCCGCCAGCTACGAGGGCAAGCCCGTCCAGGTGGTGGCGATCAGCGTCGACCGGCCGCAGGACGGCGACAAGGCCCGCGCCTTCATCGCCAAGCACGCGCCGCTGGCCTTCTATCACGACCCGAACATGGCCCTGCCGTTCGCCTTCAAGCCGCCGGCGGCGGGCATGCCGACCACGGTCGTCTATGGCGCCGACGGGGTCGAACGCGGCCGGCTGGCCGGAGATGCCGATTGGTCGGGCAAGGACGCCAAAGCCCTGATCGATAAAGTCCTGGCGGAAAATTGAACCGCGTTCTCTGTTGACCGGCCAGCCTGGCCGTGTGCAAAAATTTGCCCCGCAATCCGGACTTGGGCCTGCAGACGTTCATCCCCCCCGCCTTTGCGGACCGAACCAGCCTTCCCAGACTTGAGATTGTTTCGGGCCGTGTCGTGCGCGGCCTTTTTCGGAACGCTAGTCAGGGAGACGAAAGCGTTATGGCCACCGGGACGGTCAAGTGGTTCAACACCACCAAGGGTTACGGCTTCATCCAGCCGGACAATGGGAGCAAGGACGTCTTCGTCCACATCTCCGCGGTCGAACGGGCGGGCCTGCGCGGTCTGAACGAGGGCCAGAAGGTCGAGTTCGTGGAACGGGAGGAGCGCGGCAAGATCGCCGCCGTCGACCTCAAGCCGCTCTAGGCGCCCGACGCGCACCCAAGTTCACGACGGGCGCCAACCGGATTGGCGCCCGTTTTCTTTTGCGTCCCTAGGCCACTTCCTTCTGACGGGTCTTCTGGCCGGCCTCGGGGTCGGTCATGACGCGCAGCAGGTTGACCAGGGAGGACCTGGCTTCCTGCGGCAGCCGCTCGAAGGCGCTCAGCAACTCGAGCGCGCCCGGCGTGCGCATGCGGCTGAGCAGGTCGACGTCGCCATCGCCGGCCGGGGTGTCCAGGACGTCCATCAGGTCCACAACCCGGCATCGCAAGGCTCTTGCAATCTGAACGAGCCGGGAGAACGAGATCCGGTTGGCGCCGTTCTCGTACTTCTGGATCTGCTGGAAGCTTACGCCGCACTGTTCGGCGAGCGCTTCCTGCGACATGCCGATGGTCCTGCGCCGGATCCTGACCGCCGCGCCAAGCGCCACGTCCATCGGATCGGGGGTCTTGTTGGAAGGTTCAGCAGACATTGTGGTCTCCTCACCCAAATCGTCCGCCAGCGGAATGAAGGCTCCGAGGTTCGTTTTGGATTCAAGGAAGTTAAGGCCGATAATTATCCTTTGAAAAGAGTACTGTTGGCTTCGGCGGCGATGATTGCCGAGCATGCTCAGCGAACGTGTTTCCCGGACGCCGAGTACTCGTGGTCCGAAAGCTTCGTCCTGCGAATAAATCGGGGGCTGTAGCTGCGCCGTGACGCCGAAAAGCGGGCGAAGTCATCCCAGGATCGTTGATCACTCAGCGATTTCCTGGTTGTGGTCGAGCTCGAAAGGCGAGGCGAACGCGTTCGACACAACCGTCGAGAACTCGCCCTATGGGTGAGCTCGGCGACGATCTGAAGCAGGGCGGACGGCGCGCGGAAAGATCTCCGCAACGCCCTAACTGGTTGTATGTCGCGGAAATCACGCAAATTACAGACAGCCGAAGCTGGCGGTGGGATTTGGATCTACCTGTGGGCGAAGGCGCGCGCGCAGCCGAGCGCAGGCGTCTGGCGCCGAGCAGGTCATTTACTGGGAAGTCAAAATCGACATACTCAAGCCATGCTCAAGGCAAGACTGATATGCGAATAACGCCGTTATGGTGTGCTGGCGCTTTGCTCTTGGCAGGTTGCGTCTCCAACAGGATCGATGTCGTCGAGACCGGCGTGCGGCCCGATCTGGCCGGCCGCGGCCTGGCGCTCGCGCCCGCCGTCGACGGTGAGCCGGACCTTGCGCGGCCGGTGGGGGCCAGGCTGGAGGCCGCCGGCCTGCCGGTGCGCGAGGCCCCGGGGCAAGGCTATCTGGTCGAGGTCAGCTACAGCGAGCGCCCGCTGAAGGTCGGGGCCTATGCCGGCCCGCGGCCGGCGGCGGACGCCGAGCCCGCGGCCTGGGTGGCGCCGCCGCAGACGCGGCGGTGGTGGTGGGCGCCCCAGCGCGTCCGGCTCTGCACGCTGAGCGCCCGCGTCGTCGACGCGGCCTCGGGGGGCGAGGCCTATCGCGTGCGGGCCAGCGCCCGCGGCCGCCAGCCCGACTGCGGCGAGGCCGGCGAGACCCTCAGCGCCGCGGTGGCGGCGAAGCTGGCCGCGACGCCCTAGCCAGGCTCAGCCGCCGGCCAAGGGCAGGGTGATCGTGAAACGCGAGCCCTGGCCCGGCGCGCTGGCGCAGTCGATGCGCCCGCCGTGGCGCTGGACGACGGCGTGCACGAAGGAGAGGCCGAGGCCGACGCCGTCGATGCGCTCGCCGCCCTTGGGCCGCGCCCGCTGGAAGCGCTTGAAGAGGTTGGCGACCTGGGCCGGGCTCATGCCTTCGCCCTGGTCGGCGATCGTGCAGATCGCGCCGGCCTCGCCGACCTGGACCGCGCAGTCGACCCGTCCGCCCGCGGGCGAATACTTGATGGCGTTGTCGACCAGGTTGATCAGCGCCCGGGTCAGGTGCGAGCGGTCGGCCTCGACCAGGACCTCGCCGTCGGCGCCGGAGGTGGTGACGCTCACCCGCTGGGCGGAGGACTGCGGCCAGAGGTCGTCGACCGCGTCCAGCAGCACGTCGCCCAGGTCGACGATCTCCAGGCTGTAGGTGTCGGCCTCGGCCCGCGCCAGGTTCACGAAGTTATCGGCCAGGGACAGGGTTCGGCGGGCGTAGCCGGCGATGCGGTCGGCGAGCGGCCCGGCGATGGCCTGCGCCTCGGAGCCGCCGAGCAGGGTGAGGATCGAGACCTGCGGCGAGCGCATGTCGTGGGTCAGCAGCTCCAGGATGCTCTCGCGCTGGCGGCCGGCCTCCTTCAGGGCGGTGACGTCGGTGAAGCGCACGATCCAGCCGACCGGCGCGCCCCCGGCCTCGCTGAGCGTCGTGCGGCGGATGGCGAAGCTGCGGCCGCCCTCGACGGTCAGCTCCAGGTCGCCGGCGGCGTCCGAGCCGATGAAGTCTTCGGGCTGGGCTTCGGGCGCCAGGGCCGTCAGCAGCTCGGCGACCGGCCGGTTGGCGGGGTCGAGGCCGGCGCCGCCGAACAGGGCCTCGGCCTCGCGGTTGGCGATCAGCACCTTGCCGTCGAGGGCGGTGACCAGGGTGGCGTCGGGCAACCCCTGCAGCGCGTCCAGCACCTGGCGGCGCAGGTCCCGGGCCCGGTCGATGGCCGCGTGCATCAGCGCCACCTGGCGGTCGATGACGTCGGTGGGCGGGCCGCCGGGGCGCTGGGTGAGGGCCGAGAGCAGGTCGGGCTCGCGCGAGAAGGCCCGCAGTTCCTGCAGCATGTAGGCGCTGGTGGCTTCCAGCCGTCGCCAGCTCCACAGCGGATAGACCAGCAGCAGGCCGGCGAGGGCGGCGGTGGGCGGCGCCCAGACCCTGGCCTGGAGCAGCAGCACGGCGCTGGCCGCCAGGGTCATGGCGAGCAGCGCGCCGCCCAGCAGCAGGTTCGCGCGCGGCCGCAGCAGCAGGAAGCCGGCCAGGGCCAGGGCCAGCGGCGTCAGCGAGAACAGCAGCAGCTTGCCGGGGCCGGCCGGGCTGATGGCCTTGCCGGTCAGCAGGGTGTCGAGCAGGTTCGCCTGCAGCTCGACGCCGGACATGATCTCGGTGTGGTTGGAGAGCGGGGTGGCGTAGCGGTCGCCCAGGCCGTCGGCGGTGGCGCCGACCAGGACCAGCTTGCCCTGCAGGAAGGCGGCCGGGGTCGCGCCGTTCACGACGTCCACGAACGAGATCGTGCGGAAATGGCCCGGCGGGCCGGCGAAGGAGATCAGCAGCGGCTGCTCGCGGACCAGCGGCGCCCGGGCCGGGCCGGCCGCCGCGCCGGCGCCGACGGGCGCGGGCAGGCCCGAGGCGGCCGCCTGCATGAAGGCCATCAGGTGGGGCCAGGCGCGCGCGCCGTCGCGCTCGACCATGTAGGCGCGCCGGATCACCCCGTCGCCGTCGAAGTCGACATTGACCTGGCCAAGGCCCGCGGCGGCCCGGGCCAGCGGCGCGATCGGGGCGAGCAGTTCGTAGGGCGCGCCGTCCGGGCCGGGCACGTCGAAGGTCAGCGGCAGGTAGACCGGCGAGGCGGCCGCCAGCGCCCGGGCCAGGGCCTCGTCGGCGCCGGGGACGGCCTCGGGCTCGACCATCAGGACGTCGTAGGCGATGGCCTTGGGCCGGGCCCTCGCCAGGGTTTCCAGCAGCGCGTGGTGGCGCGCGCGCGGCCAGGGCCAGCGGCCGAGCTGGGCGATGCTGCGGTTGTCGATGGCGACGATGACGATGTCGTCGTGCGGCGCGCGCACGCCCCATTCCGACACCGTGTCGAAGACGACGTTGTCGGCCCGCTCGGTCGCCCGGCTGAGCGCCAGGAACGCCACCAGCGCCGAGGCCGCGAGGGCGACGAGCGCCCATTCGGCGATGACCCTGCGCCGCGCGGCGGCCTTGGCGATGGGCGCGCGGCGCGTCAACGACCGATTTCGAACCGCTCGAGGGGAGTCCATTTCTCGTAGTAGCCCCCGCGCGCGAAGGTGCGCGACATCACGCGCCAATTGTACACACCGGGGGGCAGGTCGGTGATGGTCAGTTCCTGCAGCGTCAGGCCGGCCTCGTCCACGACCGGGGCCTGCGCGCCCTCGCGCAGCAGTTGGAGGCGATAGGTGCGCTCGCCCAGGCCGCCCGACTGCCAACGGAACTTGTAGCGCCGCACGCCGCCTTCCTGGGTGCTGGTCGGCGCATCGGTCCGCAGCGTGTTGAGCCGCCGCTCGAAGGCGTAGGTGGCCGGCAGGCCCAGCAGGCCGTTGTCGTCCATGGCCGCCAGCCGCAGGAAGTAGACGCCGTCCGGCAACTCGCCCAGCGCCAGGTCCGGGCCGTCGGACGAGGTCTCGTCCAGCACCTCGACGAAGCCGGCGTCGGCCGCCAGCCGCACGTGATAGCCGAGGGCGGCGGCCGGGGCGCTGATCTGGAAGCGCACGGTCTGCTCGTCCTGCACGCGGCCGGGGTCGGCGAGGCTCGGCGCGGCGGCCAGACTGATCGGAGCCGAGACGCCGGCCGCGGTGGTCACCGCGCCATAGGCGGCGGCGAGCGTGGCGCCCTGGTGTTCGCCGGTGACGGCGACGACGCCCTCGATGACCTCGGTGCTGGCGCGGGCGGCCTGGTCGTCATAGGCGACGCGGAACTCGGTGCCGCGCACGGCCGACACCGACATCGGCGTGCGCACGGTGTAGCTGTCGCGCGGATCGCGCAGGGGGGTGACGTCGGACTCCAGGCGGCCGCTCTGGACCTCCAGGTCGCGGCGCACGACGCCGGTCATCTCCACGATGCTCATCTGGCCCAGGCGCACGCGGCTCTGGGAGGGAACCGACAGATGCGTCCCGTCGGGCAGGTCCAGCCGCAGGAAGGCGTTCGGGCCGGTGGTGACGACCACGCCCTCCTTGAGCATCATCCCGGTGGACACCGGCAGGGTCCTGCCGCCGGCGGTGACGGTGACGGCGCCGCGGAAGCCGGCCACGCGGGCCTCGATCGGGGTGATGCGCAGCAGGCGGGCGGGCACCTTGAGCTGGGTTCCGACCCGCAGCCGGCGCGGATCGGCGACCCGGTTCAGGCGCTGCACCGCGCGATAGTCGCCCCCGACGAAGTAGCGCTGGGCCAGCTCGTAGAGCGTATCGCCCTGGCGCACGACATAGCGTTCGACCGGCTCGGCCGACAGCGCCGGTGCGCCGGCCAGCGCCTGAAACGCGAGCCCCGCCATCGCCGCCTTGGCCCAGTTCATTCGGCGGCCTCGTCCACGGCGTCTTCGGTCAGCCGCTCGAGGCGGTAGCCGTAGCTGTAGACCGGAGCCAGCCGGTAGCCGTTCTGCGGGCGCAGCTCGAGCTTGGTGCGCACGCGCGAGATGTGCATGTCGAGGGTGCGGGTCGGCAGGTCCGGGTTGCGGCCCCAGATCGCTTCGAGGATGTGGCCGCGCGACAGCGCGCGGTGGATGTTGCGGAACAGCAGCAGCGCCAGGCCGAATTCCTTGGCCGTCAGGGTGACGAGTTCGCCGTTCCGGGTCGCCTGCTCGGCGGGGAGGTTGAAGCGGTACTCGCCATAGGTCTCGATCCCGCCGCTGGCCCGGTCGGGATAGCTGCGGCGCAGCAGGGCGTTGACCCTGGCCAGCAGCACGCCCGGCTGGACCGGCTTGACCACATAGTCGTCCGCGCCGCCGTTCAGCCCGGCGACCACGTCGGCCTCGGACGAGCGGCTGGTCAGCAGCAGGATCGGCGGGCTGGGCGTGAGGTTCTTGTGCGCCCAGGCGACCACGTCCAGCCCGCTCATGTCGGGCAGGTTCCAGTCGAGGACAAGCAAGTCGAAGGTTTCCCGACGCAGCGCCGCGATCAGCGGCGTCGCCATCTGGAAGCATTGACAGTTATGCCCCCCGCTCACCAGCAGGCGAGCAATCGCCTCTCTCTGGGCGTCGTCGTCTTCCAACGCCGCAATTCTCATACGCATGCTCGATCGCGACCGTCATCGACGTCGCAAAGCGCCGACGCCGACTGGAGAATTACAGCCATGGTCCGGCTTGGGCGGGTAAACAAGTGTAAATGCGCCGGAAGTTTACACCTGGAAGAGGGTGATCTGGACTACCGAGGAGACGCGCCGCCGCGTCTGGCGACCGGCCCGGCATGGGGGCGCAGCGTATTTGTCGACCCGTGGTGACCCTTATGAGTATCGCCGTCTACGTCACCGGCTTCCTGTTCGTCTGGCTCCTGATGGTGCTGTCGCTGGGCCTCGCGCTGAAGCGATGCATCGCCGCCGAACGAGGCGCGGACTCCGGGCGCTGACGGTGAAATTCGTGCAAGTTCCCCATCCCGGCTTCTCGCCGCAGGAGCACCTGACCTACTGGCTGCTGCGCCTGAGCGAGGCGCTGCACCGGCTGAACGAAGGCCTGCTGTGGGCGGGCTCCTCGCCGGGCGAGTTCGGCCAGTTGATGTCGGCGCCGTCGTTCAAGGCCAGTCCGCTGGCCATGGACGTGGCCCATGCCTCGCGCGCGATGCGGCGCTTCGCCGACCTGATGTTCGTGTCCGACCCCGACAGCCCGCGCACCGACGACCGCTCGGTCTGGGAAGACCTGATGCGGGCCCTGCGGGTGCTGCTGGCCGCCTGCGCCGAGCACAGCGAGCTCTGGATCGCGGGCGAGGACGCCGAGACGCTGAACCCGGTGCTGACCAGCGAACTGCGCAACACCGTCTATGCGGTCGAGCGGCTCTGCGGCCACTTCGAGCGGATCCACTAGGCGGCGCTGCCTATGCCGGCGTCACCGGCGGCAGGCGGTAGGCGCCTTCCAGCATCGCGGCCTTGGGCAGGTAGGCGCGCATGAACAGGGCGAAGGGGCTGTCGGGCGCAGGCAGCCAGTTGTTCTCGCGGCCCTCGCCCGGATGCTCGTGGCCGATCCAGATGTCGAGCGAGCCGTCGTCGTTGTAGGTCAGGCCCAGGGTGCGGTCGCCGATCGCGTAGCGGTCGAGCGGGTTGTCGGTGAAGAAGAACTGGCCGTCGGACGTCGCCTCATAGAGGCTGAGCGACCAGAAGCTGTCGACGGCCGGCAGGCGGTCGGCGGGGAAATGCAGGCGCCAGGCCTTGGCGCCGTCGTAGAGGCCGCGGCTTTCGCCCTTGCCGCGCATGTACATGGCCTCGACCGGCGGCAGGGCGGCGAGCCCGGCCAGGGCGACCGCGGCGCGGTAGCCGTAGCTCTGGCCGAAGTCGCCGAGGTCGGACCGCGGATAGGACCAGCCGTCGATCCAGTTGACGCCGCCGATGCCCGTGGTGCGGATCAGGGTCCTGGCCTGGGCGATGCCGGCCTCGATGGCGGCGGCCTGGTCGGCGCTGAAGCGGGCCGGGTCGAACTCGCCGCTCCCCAGCCCCAGGGGCGCGATGCGGCGCAACAGGGCCAGGTCGGTGATCGGCGGCGGGTTGGCGGCCATCAGGGCGTCGACGCTGGCGAAGTACTCGTTCCAGGGCGCGCTGCGGCGGGCGTGGGCCGGGGCCTCCGGCGCGGCGGGGCCCTGCAGGGAGATCCCGGCCTGGACGGCGCGGGCGGCCTCCAGGTCGAACGGGCCGTCGACCAGGATGCGGGCGAGCGCCCAGACGTGGTTGGTCGGCGATCGCAGGGTGTTGGCGCCCTCGGCGGCCTCGCCCGGACCGACCAGGCGGAAGGTCACGGCGTCCGGGCCGGTGGTGCGCGTGCCCAGGATGGCGAAGTTGTTGGTGTAGGCGTCCATCAGCGCCAGCGACAGGTAGCGCTCGCCGGCGGCGGGCAGGCTGATGGTGACCGGGCCGGCGCTGAGGTCGATCTGGCCGCTGGTGTAGAGGGTGTCGTTGTTGGGCGTGGTCACCGCCCGCATCTTGTGGGTGGCCAGGTTCCGCATGTGGCCGAAGGTGTTGATCGCGCCGCCGAAGCCGGCGGAGTTGGCGCGGGTGCTGGCGATCTCGATCAGGGGCAGGCCGAAGATCCAGGCCTCGCAGGCCGCCTCGCGCAGGCTGTCGAGTTCGGTGGTCGGCGCGGCGGCGGTCGTACCCGGCATATGAAGATGTCCCCGGCCGCGTGACGCTGAACGGCCGCCCTGCGGCGGTGGCGACCGGGCGCGCAACCTGCCCGGCGGGGCCTGGCCTGGCAATCGTGGGAAGCGCCCAGCTAGGTTTTACGCATCCAGAACGAGGCGCCGTAGAGGTTCAGGCCCTCCAGCGGGCCGCCGTGGAACAGCTCGGCCGCCCGGCCCGCGAGCGCGGCGTCCTGGCCCGCGAACCAGCAGGGGAAGAGGATGTCGAAGGACCCGCCGCCGAACAGCAGGGCGGCGGCCAGGAGATACTGCTCGTTCCAGAGCCGCGCGACGTGGCCGCCGATATAGTCCTCGGGCAGGTAGACGTCGTGGATCTGGACGATCACGCCGGGCTTCAGCCGCGGCAGGATGTCGAGGAAGAAGGCGGTGACGTCCGAGCCCTGGAAGGCGCGGTGCGAGGAGTCGAGGAAGAAGATGTCGCCGGGTTCGAGGACGTCGAACATCGCCGGGTCGCAGTTCTCCAGCGGCTTGCGCAGGATCTGGTCGCAGAGGGCGTCGATCTCGTTGCGCGGCTGGGGATCGATCGAGATCAGCTTGGTGCGCAGGCCATAGCGCGTCACCGCGCGGCGGGCGAACTTGGTCGAGACGCCCGACCCGACCTCGACGAAGCGGCTGGGGTTCAGGCGCCGCAGCATGTTCGTCAGGATCATGCCGTCCAGCGGCGGAAACCAGCCGTTCAGCCAGAACGGGGTGAGGGTGTCGTAGTGGCCGCCCCAGGGGATGTCGGCGAAGTCGGCCTGGATCTCGGCGACGCCGGCGAGCTGCTCGGCATAGGTCTCGCGGCCGGCCTCGATCAGCGCGAACAGTTGCGGGTGGGGCGGGCGCCCGCCGCCGTAGCGCACGCTCGCACGGTAGGGATAGTCGGCGAGCTTGAACTCGTGGACCGCCCGCTCGGTGGCGAAGGCGATGTCGGCCGGGGGCGGGGTGGGCGGCCCCTGCAGGGCGTGGCCGTAGGCCTCCGCGGCCTCCTGCTCGGCGCCCATGCGATGGAGGGCGGCGGCCAGGTCGCCCCAGGCCGGCGGCGGCGCCTGCGGATCGGCGGCGGCCTGGCGCAGGAGGTCCAGGCCCTCGTCGCGGCGGCCGAGCTTGAACAGGGTGACCCCCAGGAACCGCTGGGCATGAGGGTGGCCGGGCGCTTCGGCCAGCATCTGCCGGAAGATCAGTTCGGCGTGATGCAGGAAATGCTCGCGAAGCCGCAGGATCCCGACCTGCAGCAGGCGCTCGGGCTGGGGGGGGGCGGCCTGGGTCATGCTCAGGCCCGGCGCCGGACCAGTTCCTGCTCCCAGCGCAGCGCGTCGGCGACGATGACGGCGAGTTCGTCGTAGCGCGGCCGCCAGGCGAACTCGGACTTGATGCGCTGGTTGTCGGCGATGACCGAGCCGAGGTCGCCGGGCCGCCGGCCGCCGACGATGTACGGAATCGGGCGCCCCGCGACCTCGCTGACGGCGGTCACGACCTCCAGCACCGAATGCCCGCGGCCATAGCCGCAGTTGAGGACGTGGCTCCGGCCGGGATCGGCCAGCAGGCGCTCCAGGGCCAGCAGGTGGACCCGGGCCAGGTCGCTGACGTGGATGTAGTCGCGGACCCCGGTGCCGTCGGGGGTCGCGAAGTCGTCGCCGTGGATGGTCAGGGCCTCGCGCTTGCCCACGGCGACCTCGACGGCGGCCTTCATCAGGTGGGTCGCGCCGATGCCGGAGGGCCCGGCCCGGCCCAGGGCGTCGGCGCCCGCGACGTTGAAATAGCGCAGGGCGCAGTAGTTGAACTCGTCATGCGCGGCGGCGACGTCGGCCAGCATCCGCTCGGTCATCAGCTTGGAGCGGCCATAGGGCGTCTCCGGCTCCACGCGGTCGCGTTCGGAGACGGGGCCGTCCTCGGTGATCCCGTAGACGGCGGCGGTGGACGAAAACACGAAGTGGCGGACGCCCTCGCCGATGACGCTTTCCAGCAGCGAGCGGCTCGCGGCGGTGTTGTTGCGGTAGTATTTGAGCGGATCGATCACCGACTCCGGGGCGACCGTCGATCCGGCGAAGTGCAGCACGCCGCCGACGCCATGCTCGCGGATCGTCTTGCGGACCAGGGCGTCGTCTTCGACCGCGCCCTGGACGAAGTGCGCGCGGGGGTCGACCGCCCATCGAAAGCCGGTGACCAGGTTGTCGATCACGACCGTCGGATAGCCGTCGTCCAGCAGCTCCAGCACGGCGTGGCTGCCGATGTATCCCGCGCCCCCGGTGACGAGGATGGTGGGCTTGTGGCGTCCGGCGTCACTCGCCATTGGCTTTTCTCCCCAGGGATCGGAGCTCGGCCTCGACCGTCGCGCCCCAGACGTGCCAGCGAAGCCGGTCCTCGAACGCGGCCCGCGCGGCGCGGGTCATCTCCAGGTATCGCGGGCCGTCGGACCAGATCTCGCGGATTCCTTCCACATAGGCGTCGACGTCGGCCTCGGAGGCGAACAGCAGCCCGTTGGTTCCGTGCTGGATGATGGCGCTGACGCCGCCGGTGTCGCGGGCGATCGAGGGCAGGCCGAAAGCGCAGGCCTCGCAATAGACGAGGCCGAAGGCCTCCTGCTGGCTCGGCATGAACAGGAAGGAGGATTCCCGGAACAGGCTTTCCAGCAGCGCCGCCTGCTCGGGGTCGGTCTTGCTGAGGTGGCCGTGGTGGACGACGCCCTCGACCCCGAAGCTTTCCGAGGGCTTGCAGCCGACGATGTGGAGTTCGGCGTCGGCGATGTGGCGGCGCAACTGCTTGAACACCTTCAGCACCAGCGCGCCGCCCTTGCGGGGCCAGTCGTAGCCCACGAACAGGAGTTTCAGCTTGTCGCCCTGCTCGGTGCGCTCATAGGCGGCCGGTTCGATGTCGAAGTTGGCGCCCAGCGGCGCGACGCCGAAGCGGCTGGGCGGGACGTCGTAATATTCCGCCGCCGAGCGCGCGGCCCAGTCGGAGGTGAGCAGGATCGGCTGGTTGCGGTTGATCAGGTGCTTCTGCAGCGCGTTGCCGATCCGCCGGCTGCGCCCGTTGAGCAGCCGGTACTTCGGGTAATAGTCCACCAGCGGGCCGAACAGCGCGTCGGCCACATGGATCACGGGCCACTTGGGGTCGATATAGGCGACCTTGTGCGCCGCCCCGATCGAGACGACGACGTCGGCGTCGGCGTCGGTCAACTGCTTGTCCAGCCAGCGTGCGAAGGCCCGGGTCACGACCGGCTCGCGCGAGACCAGCACGCCGACCGCGGCGAGGCTGGAGGCGTAGCGCAGGCCTTCGTCGATCCGGGGGGTGTCGATGACCGTCAGATCGTTGAAGCGTCGCCGCAGCTCGCGCAGCGCATAGTAGGGTATCCCGCTCCAGGAGGAGCGGTTGAAGGGACTACCGAGCGAGACAAAGGCGATACGCACAATGACTCCCGATCAGCGACACATCGGCCCTAGGCCGTGGACGGCCGAAGGTATTTGAATAGTGTAGTTCGAAGTTTGCACGTTTTCACCGCGAAGTTGGCTGATGTCTGACCTGATCTCCGTCGTCGTTCCCGCCTACAACGCCGTACCGACGCTCGACGAAACGATGCGCTCGGTGCTGCGGCAGACGCATGCCGAACTCGAGGTCATCGTGGTCGATGACGGCTCGAAGGACGCGACGCGGCAGATGGCCGAGGCGTTCGCCGCCGAGGACGCCCGGGTGCGGGTCATCTCCAAGCCGAACGGCGGGGTGGCGGCGGCGCGCAACACGGGCATCGATGCGGCGCGCGGCGACTACATCGCGCTGCTGGACGCCGACGACCTGTGGCATCCCGACAAGCTGCGCCGTCAGCTCGAGCGCTTCCACAAGGGGCCCTCGACCCTGGGCCTGGTCTACAACTGGTATCGCCGGATCGACACCAGCGGCCGCGTCGTCGACCCGTCGGCCACGCCGATCGTGGAGGGCTGGGTGCTCTACCGGCATCTGGACTGGAACTTCGTGTCCAACGGCAGCACGCCGCTGATCCGGCGCAGCGCCCTGGGCGACATCCGGTTCGATTCCGCGCTGAACGCGGCGGGCAACCAGGGGTGCGAGGACTACCTGCTCCAGCTCCAGATCGCGCTCAAGCACCAGTTCGCCTGCGTTCCGGCCTATCTGACCGGATATCGGCGCACCGAGGGCGCCATGACCGGGGACGCCGGGCGGATGATCCGCTCGCACATCCACATGTACGAGGTCCTCTGGCCCGACCTGGATGCTGCGGGGCGAGAACTGGCGCGGCGCCGGATGGCGACCTTCCATGCCGAGTACGCCCGCAACCGCATCCGGCGCGGCAAGGTCGGGGAGGCGCTGAGCGCGGTCGGCCAGGCGTTCGCCCGCGACGCCGCGGGCGCGCCGCTCAAGCTGGCTGAGCAGGTGCGGCTGGGGTTGGTCTATCTCAGCCGAACGGGCGCGGCGGCGGAACATGGCGTCGATCCACGCCATTTCGACGCCTACTCCGAGACCGAAGTCGACACGGTTTGGGATTCGAGGCGCAGGCTTCAACGGTTCAAGAACCTCGCTGCGCTCGATGCGGCGTACGATCCGCGCATGGTGGGGCGTCCCGCTAGCTAGGCCCCATGAACAGCGGCGCCGGCGCGAGGGCTGGAGTCGTCTGCTTGCCGATCTGCACCTTGAACCAGTCGAGCGTGCGGCGAATCCCGTCTTCGTACGGGATGTCGGCCGACCAGCCCGGCAGGATCTGGTTCATCCGCGTCAGGTCGGGACGGCGGTTGGTCGGGTCCTGCGGCACCGGCGGCATGAACTCGATCGACGTGCCGGGCACCAGCTTGGTGATGTATTCGGCGACCTCCAGCACGGAGATCTCGCGGTCGTTGCCGACGTTCAGCGGGCCGCCGAAGGAGATGTTGTCGCGCCAGAAGAACCGCTCCAGCGCGTCGATGATGTCGTCGACATAGCCCCAGCTACGCGACTGCAGGCCATCGCCATAGACGGTGAGTTTGCCGGTGGTCAGGGCCTGGCCCAGGAAGTTCGACACCGCGCGGCCATCGTCGATGCGGGTCCGCGGTCCGTAGACGTTGAACAGGCGCACGATGCGGATGTCCGTGCCGTAGACGCGCTTGCACTCGAACAGCAGGGATTCGGTGCACCGCTTGCTCTCGTCGTAGGACGAGCGCGGGCCAGTGCAGTCGACCGAGCCGCGGTAGCTTTCGGGCTGCGGGGAGATCAGCGGGTCGCCGTAGACCTCGGAGGTCGAGGCGAAGCAGAAGCGGCCGCCCTTGGCCAGCAGGTTCCGCAGGTTCAGCGCCCCGCCGAGATTGGCCTGGATGACGCCCACCGGGTCGCGCATGTACCACGGCGGCGAGGCCGGCGAGGCGAGATGGATGATCTCGTCGAAGCGCTCGGACGTCGCGAAGCTCTCGGCCGGGCTGACCTCGATGTGCAGCCGCGGATCGGAGATGTGCTTCAGGTTGTCGCGCGTGCCGGTCCATAGGTTGTCGACCACCAGAATCCGGTCGACGTCGGACCGCAGCAGCAGGCGATCGACAAGGTGCGAACCAAGGAATCCACACCCACCAGCAACGAGCACTGCCTTTCCCACATTCACCCCCAGTTGTGAACGGTAGATCTGAGCGTCGCCCAAAAAGGTCCGCTTCGACGCCCCGCCAGTCGGAACAGTCGGCTTCCTTAAGTCAGGCTAGGCCAGAGATACGCATTAATCCGAGACTTATAGACTGTACACTAGTCGATTTACGATCTGATACATCAGGAAAAAACGCCATTCCCCATTTTGGAGAAATTCCAGCGAATGCACACCTTAACGGCGCGGGGTTTCTGAGGTCTTACAGTCGAGGTAGATATCACCTCGTCACAAGTGGGTGTGATTGTCCGGACGTTTCTTTGTTTCGGGAAATCTGCGCGCGTCCTGATCGTGCCCGGGGCGGCGGCAGGTTTCGTCGTTACGGACGCGATGCGGACACACTTTTAACATTTCGTGGCCTAAATTCGGAAACTCCCGCCTCGGGCGCGGCATCTTTAAGTTGTCGATGGGGGCGGGGTCCAGGGGCGAGCGTCACGCGAGATACTGATGGTATGCGAACGGGCAAAATTGTCGCTGCAGTTGTCCTCTGACGGTGAAGCCTCGGAGCGCGTCGACGTAAGTGTTCTCTTAATTACCTATAACCACGCAGATTATATTGCGAAATCACTTGACGGAGTTCTCGCGCAGAACACCGACAAGACGGTCGAGTTGATCGTCAGCGAGGACTGTTCGACGGACGCCACGCCCACGATTCTGGCAGGCTATCTTGAGCGGCATCCGCAGATCCGCGTGCTGGCGTCTCCGGAAAACCTGCGCTCCAACGAGGTGGTCGCCCGCGCGATCCGGGCGGCGCGGGGACGCTATATCTGCCTGCTGGACGGCGACGACTACTGGACCGACCCGGGCAAGATTCAGCGCCAGGCCGACATGCTGGACGCCGACCCGGCGCTGGCGGCGGTGTTTCACAACGCCTTGATCGACGACGGGATGGGCGCGCCGTCCAGGCGTTGGACGCCGGCCGAGCAGAAGGCGGTCTCGGGCCGCGACGACCTGTGGGACGGCAATCCGTTCGCGACCTGCGCGGGGATGCTGCGCCGCGAGGCGCTGAGCGACCTCGGGGCGTGGTATGCCGACTTCTTCCCGATCACCGACTGGCCGCTCTACATCCTTTGCGCCGCGAAGGGGCCGATCGCGTTCGTCGACGAGCCGGTCGGCGGCTACCGCCTGCACGCCGGCGGGATGTTCTCGTCGCTGCCGGGCGGCGAGAAGCTCGATCGCACCGAGGGTTTCTATCGGCGCATGCGGGCGGTCGTGCCCCCCAGCCAGCGCCGCGCGGCGAGTGCGGGGGCGAGCCGCTACTTCTTCGACTGGGCCGAGGTCTACGCCCAGCGCGGCGAGATCGGGATGGCCCGCGACTGCCTGCGCAGGGCGTTGCGGGCGGGAGGCGTGAGCCAACTGGGCGTGCGCAGGTTCCTGCGTGCGGCGCGGAACGCATGGCTGGCGGGGGAACGCCGATGAGCCGCCCCCTGGAACAGCGGGCGCAGATCGCGCCGGTCACAGACGGCCTGCCGCGGCCGACCTGGTCGGTGATGATCCCGACCTACAACTGCGCGCGCCTGCTGGGCGAGACCCTGCAAAGCGTGCTCGACCAGGCTCCGGGCCCCGGCGAGATGCAGATCGAGGTGGTCGACGACGGTTCGTCCGACGATCCCGAGGCGGTGGTTCGCGCGGTGGCGGGCGACCGGGTCGTCTTTCACCGCCAGCCGCAGAACGTCGGGCATATCCGCAATTTCGCCACCTGCCTGAACAGGGCGCGGGGGCGCTATGTCCATCTGCTTCACGGCGACGACCGGGTCGAGCGGGGTTTCTACGCCGCCCTGCAGGCCGGGTTCGAGGCCGCGCCCGAGGTCGGAGCCGCGTTCTGCCGGCATCGGTTCATCAACGTCCAGAGCCGTGAAATCTCCATCCCGGAGCCCGAGCAGCCGTCGCCCGGGGTGTTGGCCGGCGGCGTGGAGCGGCTGGCCGAAGAGCAACGGATCATGACCCCGTCGATCGCCGTGCGGCGCGAGGCCTATGAGAAGCTGGGCGGGTTCGACCCGCGGCTCGCCTGTTCGGAGGACTGGGAGATGTGGGTGCGCATCGCCGCGCACTATCCGGTCTGGTACGAGCCCTCGGTGCTGGCGGGCTATCGCATGCACCAGGAATCCAACACCGGGCGTCACTACCGGATGGCCGAGGAACTGGGCTACACGCGCCGGGCCATCGAGATCTTCGCCGACTATCTGCCGCCGCAGAAGGCGCGCGCCATCGTGCGCCGGGCCCGGTTGACCTATGCCGACACCGCCCTCAACAATGCGCGCCAACTGGCGCGGTCCGGCGATCTGCGAGGCATGCAGGCGCACCTGATGGAAGCGATCAAGATGAGCTCCAGCCCCACCGTGCTGCGCCGGGCCGCGAAGATCGCGTTCACCCTCAATCTCAACGCCGGCAGCGCGGACGCCGCATGATCCGCATCGGACTGTCGGGGTGTGGCGCGGTCAGCGAGCGCTACTATGTCCCTGCGCTTCAGGCGCTGCAGGCGGAGGGGCGCGGGCAACTGGTCGCCGCCTTCGATCCCGACCACGCAGCGCTGGCCTCGATCTGCGGGCGGCTGCCCGGGGCGCAGGCCTGCCGCAGCTATGCAGAACTGCTGGCCGCCGGGCCCGAGCTGATCCTGGTCGCCTCGCCGCCTCGCTGGCATGCGGGGCAGGCGGCCGAGGCGCTGGCCAAGGGCGTCGCGGTCCATTGCGAGAAGCCGCTCGCCATGTCGGCCGAAGAGGCCGCGACGATGATCGCCGCCGCCCACGCCGCCCGCCGGCCGCTGACCGAGGGCCTGGTGAGGCGTCAGTTTCCGGCGGTGCGGGCGATCGCCGACCTGCTGGAACGCGGCGTGATCGGCCCGCTGGCCAGCGTCGAGGTCTTCGAAGGCGGCCCGTTCGACTGGCCGGTCAGTTCGCCGGCCTATTTCAGCCGCGCCGAGAGCGGCGGCGGGGTGCTGCGCGACCTTGGCCCGCATGTGTTCGACCTGCTGATCGGCTGGCTGGGCGAGCCCGAACTGGTCGCTTACCAGGACGACGCCCAGGGCGGAGTCGAGGTCAACGCCCAGGCGCGGCTGGCGTTCGGCGACGTGGCCGCGAAGGTGCGCTTCAGCCGCGACTGGTCGCGGCCCAACCGGTTCGTGTTCCAGGGCGCGGCGGGGCGGATCGTGTGGACGTCCTACGAGACCGATCGGCTGGAGCTGATCCTCGACGGGGCGCCGTTCACCAGCACCCTTCTCCTGGAGGAGACCGGCGGCGGACCGGCGGCTGACTTCCAGGGCGCCTTCACCAACCAGTTGCGTCTGGCGCTCGAAGGGATCGGACGGGCGGACGCCGAGGGCTCGCCCCTGGACCCCGGCGTCGGCGCGCTGCGGCTGATCGATCTCTGCTATGCGCGCAGGGCGCCGCTGTCTGAGCCCTGGCTCGTCAATGAGCAGATCGCATGATGCGGGTGGCTGTGCTCGGAGCCAACGGCTTCGTCGGAAATCGCATCGTCGAGATGCTGCATCTGTCGGGCGCCGCGCAGGTGCGGCCCATCGTGCGGCGCGCGGCGGCGGCGGCGCTGCCGCGCCGTTTCGACCTCGACGTCAGGGTCGCCGACGCCGCCGATCGGCCGGGGCTGGCCCTGGCGCTGCAGGACTGCGACGTCCTGGTCGTCGCGGTGGCGGGCGATCCCGAGACGATCGTCGGAACGGTGGAGCCGGTCTATCAGGCCGCGCAGGACGCCGGGGTCAGGCGGCTGGTCTATCTGAGCAGCGCCTCGGTGCATGGCCAGGCGCCGGCGGCCGGGGTGAACGAGGACAGCCCGCTCAGCGACCGCCAGCCGATGGCCTACAACAACGCCAAGGTCAGGGCCGAACAGGCGCTGGCGCGCCTGCGGCTGGCCGGGCGCGTCGAGACCGTGGTCCTGCGGCCGGGGATCGTCTTCGGGCCGCGCTCGCAGTGGGTCGGGGGCTGGGCCGACGAGCTGCTGTCGGGGCAGGCCTATGTGGTGGACGGCGCGAGGGGCGCCTGCAACTCCATCTATGTCGACAACCTGGTGCACGCCGTCATGCTGGCCGCCGTCTCCGAGCGGGCCGACGGCCGGGTCTATCTGGTCGGCGACCGCGAGCAGCCGTCCTGGCGCGATCTCTACGGCCCGATTACCGAGGCGCTGGGGAGGTCGCTGGATCAGTTGCCTGATCGTCCGGCCTCGGCCGCCGTCGGCGAGGCGGCGCCCTCGCGCCTGCAGGCTCTGCGGCGCGCGGCCCCGGTGAAAGCGCTGGCCCGTCTGCTGCCCCGTCCGGTCCGCGTCGGCGTCGGCGCTGGACTGAACGCCTATCGCGCCAGATCCGGCGTGTCGTCGGGAGGACGATCCACGGAACCGGCCGTCTCGCTGGAGCGCGCCTTGCTGCAGACCGGCGCGGTCCAGATTCCATGGATTCGCGCTGAGGTGGAACTGGGTTATGCTCCCGTCGTATCGTTCGACGAAGGCTTGCGTCGATCCATCGCGTGGCTCGAATACGCAGGCTATCCGGTCGTTTCGGCGAAAGGCAGGGCGGGGCGATGACTTCCAGCGTAGCGGTAATCATTCCGACCTATAACCACGCGCACTACCTGGCCGCGGCGATCGAGAGTTCGCTGAAGCAGACCCCGCCGCCGCGGGAAGTGATCGTCGTCGACGACGGCTCCAGGGACGACCCGGCGGCGGTGACGGCGCTCTATCCGTCGGTGAAGCTGATCCGGCAGGAGAACCAGGGCCTGGCGGCGGCGCGCAACACCGGCATGCGGGCCTCGTCGAGCCAGTACCTGGTGTTCCTGGACGCCGACGACCAACTGCTGCCCGACGCCCTGGCCAAGCAACTGGAGCTGTTCGCAGAGCATCCCGACTGCGGCATGGTCTATGGCTCGTACTGCTATGTCGACGCGGTGACGCGCGAGATCACCAACGCCACGCCGTTCCCGCCGGGCGAGGACCCGTTCGCCACCTTCCTGCGCTGCAACTGCATCGGCATGCACGCGACGGTCATGTACCGCCGCGACCGGCTGGAGGCGGCCGGCGCCTTCGATCCGACGCTGAGGGCGTGCGAGGACTACGACGTCTATCTGCGGATGGCGCGGGACTACGCCATCGCCGCGCGGCCGGACATGATGGCCGAGTACTGGCAACACGACGGGAACATGTCCCGGGACTCGGCGATGATGCTGCGTTCGGTGCTCGGCGTGCTGAGGCGCTATCGCAGCGCGGCCGACGAGCGGCCCGAATGGCGCGCCGCCGTGCGCGAGGGCGAGGCGCGCTGGATCCGGTTCTATGCCGACACCTGGCTGACGACCCTGCTGGCCAACCGTCGGGCGGCGGCGATCATGCCGCTGCTGGGCCAGGCGGTCGGCATCACCAAGATCGCGCCCCGCGCCCTGCCGGCCAGCGCCATGCGGATGGCGATCGGCCATGCGCGGCAGATGGCCGGCGCGGCGCGATCGGCGCTTCGCCGCCGCCTGACCCAACGGGCGGGAGGTCCGAATGGCCCCGCCTAGGGTCAGCGTCATCATCATTGTCTTCAACGGTGAGACCTACCTGGCGGAAGCGATCGACAGCGTGCTGGGCCAGACCTTCACCGACTTCGAGCTGCTGATCGTGGACGACGGGTCGACCGACGCCAGCCGCGAGATCTCTGCGGCCTATGTCGAGGCCCACCCGGGCCGGGTCAGGCTGTTGCGGCATCCCGAGGGGGCCAATCGCGGCATGAGCGCGACCCGGAACCTGGGGCTCGCCCATGCGCAGGGAGACCTCGTCGCCTTCCTCGACGCCGACGACGTCTGGGTTCCGGGCAAGCTGGCCGACCAGGTGGCGATCCTGGAGCGCGAGCCCAGCGCCGGGATGGTCTATGGCCGGGCCCTGATCTGGCACGATTGGCGTCCCGACGCGGTCGAGCAGGACTTCGTCTACGACCTGGGCGTGGAGCCCGACCAGATCTATCGGCCGCCGCACCTATTCCACCTGCAGTTGAAGAACGTCTACCAGACCCCGACCTCCAGCGGTTCGCTGCTGCGCAAGTCGCTCGTCGACGAGGTCGGCGGGTTCGAGGCCGCCTTCAAGGGCATGTTCGAGGACCAGGTGTTCTACGCCAAGGCGCTGCTGGCGGCGCCGACCTATGTGGCCGATGCAGTCTGGTTCAAGTATCGCCAGCACCCGACCAGCGCGACTGCGACCTCGGCGGCGGCGGGCGCCGACGATCGCGCGCGGCTGCGCTACCTGACCTGGCTCTCGCGCTATCTCGCCAACCGGCGCGCCGACCCGGAGGCCCAGCGGGCCGTGCGCAGGACGATCGCGGACCTGCGGCTTTCGCGGGCCAAGGGCTTCGCCCGCCGCGTGCTTCGCAAGGTGCGCCGCTGATGGCCGAAGTGTCGGTGATCACGCCGTTCCTGAACGCCGAGGTCTATCTGGAGGAGGCGATCGCCTCGGTGCGCGCCCAGACCTTCGAGGATTGGGAGCTGCTGCTGGTCGACGACGGCTCGACCGACGCCAGCCCGGCCATGGCCGCAGCCGCGGCCGCAGCCGATCCCCGGATCAAGGTGCTGGCGCCCGACCCGGACCGGCGCGGCGCGGCGGCGGCCCGCAACCGCGGCATGGCGCAGGCGCGCGGCCGGTTCATCGTGTTCCTCGACGCCGACGACCTGTTCGAACCCACCAAGCTCAGCTTCGAGCTTTCGATGTTCGATCGCGCGCCGCAGGCGGCCTGGGTCTATGGGCCGACCCTTTGGTGGTGGGAGGGCGAGGCCCCGCGGACCTGGACCGAGAACATGCGCCCCTTCGCCGGCCGCGTGCACCCGGCGCCCGAACTGCTGAAGCGGGTGCTGCTGGGGCAGCGCGGCGATGTGCCGTGCACCTGCGCGGTGATGATCCGCCGCTCGGCGATCGAGGAGGTCGGCGGCTTCGAGGAGGCGTTCGAGCTCTACGAAGATCAGAGCCTGTGGGCCAAGCTGCTGTTGCGCCACCCGGTCTATGTCACCGACCAGGTCCAATCGCGCTATCGCCAGCATCCGGAGTCGACCTCGACCAAGGCCACGCAGGCCGGCGACTACGAGCGCTATCGCCCGCACGCGGCGCGGATCGCGTTCCTGCGCTGGGCGGCCGAGCATGCGCAGGCCAGCGGGCGGATGACCCCGTCACTGGCCCGCGCGTTCCGGATGGCCTTCGCGCCCTATGACGATCCGGCCTGGCCGCTGGGACCTGGCGATCGCATCGCCATCGCCGCGCGGCGCGCCGGGGACTTCGCGGTGCGGACCCGGCGAGCGGCGAGGCGCAAGGCCCGCCAACTGGTCGGGCGCCAGGACGTTCAGCCGCGCCAGGGGCCGGTGAGGTAGTAGCCGAGGCCCGAGACGAAGCCGCGGATCTCGCGGCCCAGGAAGCGGTCGCGCGGGTAGGCGCGCTTCAGCAGTCGGCGGCCGTACCAGAGCGGCAGGCCCAGGAGGGCGCGGCGCAGATTGGCGATGCGTCTGGTGCGTTCGAACTGCACCAGCAGCGCCGCAGCGTGGCCGCGCATGTAGTGGAACAACTGGCTCGCCAGGCCCTCGTCCGAGGCCCGGTGGTAGTGAAAGGCGACGGCGGTGGGCTCGTAGCGGCAGGCGTAGTCGTTGGCCAGCAAGCGGTACCAGTATTCGGAATCGCCCGAGCAGCCGGCCCGTCCGACATCCAGCCGCTCGTCGAAGCCGCCGACCTTGTCGAAGACCTCGCGGCGGAACGCCATGCTGGCGCCGGCGCCGATCTCCCAGGCCGGGAAGGTCTCGCGCCGGGCCCGGAAGGCCTCGGGCGTGAACTCCTTGCGCTCGTAGCCGCGCGCGAAGCTCCAGAAGGTCTCGAAGTGGTGCTGCGCCGGGGTCTCCAGCACGGCCGGCAGGACCAGGCCGGTGACGGCGCCGATCCGCGGCGCATCGAACGCGGCCACGATGTTCTCGAGCCAGGCCGGATGGAGCAGGACGTCGTCGTCCGTATAGACGACGATCTCGCCGCGGGCCTTCGCCGCGCCGGTGTTGCGCGCATAGTCCAGGCCGGGCCGGTCCTCGCGGACATAGACCGCGTTCGCCGCCAGGGCGTTGAGGCGGGTCACGTCGCTCGTCGAGGCGTTGTCGACGACGATGACCTCCAGCGGCTGCAGGGTCTGGCTGGGCAGGGACGAGAGGCAGCGGCGCAGCTCGTCGGGGCGGTCACGCGTGCAGATGACGACGCTGGCGGTGGGAAGCGCCCGGTCCTGGGCGGGCGGGCGGGCGACGCGCGGCCGGGGCGCCGGGGGCACGCGGCGGACCACGCCGTCGCCGCCGGTGAAGACATGGCCGACGGGCAGGCCCTCGCTCCAGAACACGGTCATCCACGCGCCGTCGTCCGGCTCGGGTCCGTCGGCGAGATGACGATGGCTGACGCCCGGCGTGGCGACGCCGGCGCCGATCGGGGTCTGCGGCGTATCGGACACGCGGGTCGCCTTCCCGGTCATGCGCGGGGTCAGATGACTTCAAGGGGCATGGCTTCGCCCCGCCATTCGAAGTGCGGCCGCAGGACGCCCTCCCACTCGCCGTACCAGCCCTGGCGATCACGGTCGCTGTCCAGCAGCTCGAAGACCAGTACGTCGTGCAGGTCGAGCACCTCCTCGTCGTCCTGGCGCAGGGTGAGGTGCAGCCGATATTCGCCGGCGTTCAACAGCTCGCCCGGGATGTGGCAGCTTATCCGCCGGCGGCCGGGCGTCTGGGCCCAGAGCGACTGGTGGCTGCTGACGTCGAAGACGATGACGCCGTCGCGGTTGGTCAGGCGCATGTCGAAGCGCAGGCGCTGCGGGCCGCCGGTCCACTCGTAGTCGAAGGCGATCCTGAAGGGCGTGTTGACGTCGATCAGCCGCGAGCGCTCTTCGCTGAACGACAGGGCCTGTACGGCCAGCAGCCTGGCCGATCCGCCGACCGGCGCCTTGTCCGGATCCCAGCGGCGCATGCCGGAGGGGCCGTCGGCGCCCGCGCGCAGGTAGGCCGACAGGACATCGTGGGTGCGGCCGTCGGCGGTCACCTTGCCGCCCTGGAGCAGGATCGAGCGCGGGCACAGCGACTGGATGGCGGCGATGTTGTGGCTGACGAATAGCACGGTCCGGCCGTCGTGGGCCATCTCGCCCATGCGGGCCAGGCACTTCTGCTGGAAGCCGACGTCGCCGACCGCCAGCACCTCGTCGATCAGCAGGATGTCGGTCTCCAGGTGCGCGGCGACCGCGAAGGCCAGGCGCGTGTACATGCCGCTGGAGTAGCGCTTGACCGGGGTGTCGATGAAGGCGGCGACCTCGGCGAACTCGACGATCTCGTCGAAGCGCTGGGCGATCTGCTGGCGCCTCATGCCCAGGATGGCGCCGTTCAGGAAGATGTTGTCGCGGCCCGAGAGCTCGGGGTGGAAACCGGTGCCGACTTCCAGCAGCGAGCCCACATGGCCGCGGAAACGGATCTCGCCGCTGGTGGGTTCGGTGATCTGCGAAAGGATCTTCAGCAGGGTGCTCTTGCCGGCCCCGTTCTTGCCGATGACGCCGACGATCTCGCCCCGCGTCACCTCGAAGGAGACGCCCTGGAGCGCCCAGAAGTCCTCAGGCCGCGGGGGGCGCTCGCCGCGCAGCATCTGGGGAAGGCGCTCGACCCCCTGGGCGATGGTCTGGCGCAGGTTCGAAGGCCCCGCGCCGCCCAGGCGATAGCGCTTGGTGACGTCGTCGACCTTGATCGCCCATGGCCGTTCGTTCTTCATATGATGTCCGCGAAGCTGCTTTCGATCCTTCGGAACACGAAGAAACCGATGACCAGCAGGACCAGGGCGCTGGCGGTGGAGATGGCGACCAGGGCGAAGGGGAACGGACCGGTGCCCAGCAGCGCCCAACGGTAGCCCTCGACGACCCCGGCCATGGGGTTGAGGCCCAGCAGCGGGCGCCATTGGGCCGGGGCCATGCTGGCCGGATAGGCCACCGGCGTCGCGAACATCCAGAGCTGGACGAGCAGGGGCATCATCTGACGCACGTCGCGGAAGCGCACGTTGATCGCCGCCAGGCCCGATCCGATGCCCAGGGTGGCGATGACGGCCAGCAGGGTGAAGGGGATGACGAACACCGCCTTCCAGGTCGGCCAGACGCCGTAGAAGGCCAGCACCAGGAGCAGGAAGCCGAAGGCGATGGCCAGGTCGGCCAGGCCGCGCACCGCCGCGGCGATCGGCAGGATCAGGCGCGGGAAATAGACCTTCTCGATCAGTTGGGTGTTGCCGATCAGGCTGCCGACGGCGCCCGATATCGACTGGCTGAAATAGGTCCAGATCACCAGCGCCGTGAAGCTGAAGAGCGGATAGGGGACGCCGTCGGACGGAAGCTTGGCCAGCTTCCCGAACACGAAGGTGAAGGCGATCATGGTCGCCAGCGGCTGGATGATCGCCCAGGCCCCGCCCAGCACCGTCTGCTGGTAGCGGACCTTGAGGTCACGCCAGACGAGGAAGGCTATGAGGTCGCGATAGAGCAGGAGCTCGCCGAGATTCAGCGAGCGCCAGCCGCGCGTCGGGCGCACCACCGTCTCCCGAAGCACGTGCGGGGAGGCAGGCTCGCTGTTCTGGACTGCGGCGCCGTTCGCCATGCCGTTACGAACTCCTTTGCGGTCGCCGAGCTTTGGCCGAGCTGGGCGCCTGCATCAAGACACCAGTTGCCAACGCTTGGAGCATGACCGATGCTTAGGGAGTGTTAATGTTGAAGCGCAATCGTCAATTGCTGCTTTGCGTTGGTTTATTGCTTCCCGTCACTTTTTGAGGATCGCTGTGTTGTTGGACAGCCGCCGCCGTCGTGCCTTGCTGGGCAAATTTGATCGCCGTTTCGGCGCGGGACTGTTCCTCAGGTTTCTGACGACGGAGCCCGTCAGCCGCAGGTTCGGCTATGATCGGGGCACGCCGATCGATCGATACTACATCGAGAACTTCCTTCGCCGGAACGCCGCGGACATCAGCGGCCGGGCGCTGGAGATCGGCGATGCGAGCTATTGCCGCCAATTCGGCGGCGCGCAGGTGACGCGCCAGGAGGTGCTGCACGTCAAGGCCGGCAACCCCGAGGCGACGATCGTCGGCGACCTGTCGGAACCGGGCGTGCTGCCGGAGGGCGGGCTGGACTGCATCGTCCTGACCCAGACCCTGCACCTGATCTACGACATGAAGGCCGCGGTCGAGGGGATCTGGCGCGGCCTGAAGCCGGGCGGCGGCGTCGCCCTGGTGACCGTGCCGGGCATCAGCCCGGTGGCTGAGGACGAGTGGGGAACCACCTGGTACTGGTCGCTGACCGCGCTGTCGGCCAAGCGGCTGTTCGGGGAGGTGTTCGGGCCCGAGAACGTCGAGGTCGAGACCTTCGGCAACGCCTTCTCCGCCACGGCCTTCCTGCAAGGCCTGGCGCATGAGGAAGTGAGCAAGGGCAAGCTCGACGTGGTCGACGACGGCTATCCGGTGACGATCACCATCCGCGCGCGCCGCGCCTGATCGCGGCTCAGCCGCAGAGCGCCGCGCCCAGTCGGCGCCCCGACCAGTCGCCGACCTGCAGGCGGGGCAAGCGCAGGCGGTTGGCGTCCTTGCGCACCACATCGGCGTCGGTGGTGACGGCCACGGCGAACCCGGCCTCGCGCACGACATCGACGGTCACGTCGCTGTAGTCGCCGAACGGATAGGCGAAGGTGGTCGGCGCCGCGCCGAGGAGGGCGGCGCAGGCCTCGCGGCTGGTGACGATCTCGGCCTGCTGGTCTTCGCGGCTGAGCTCGCTCAGGGCCGGGTGGTTGACCGAGTGCGCGCCGAACGAGATCACGCCGCCGTCGACCAGGGTGCGGACTTCTTCGGTGGTCATGCTGCGATGGGTGGGCCGGGCGGCCTCGGCCATGCCATGGCGACGGGCGAGATCGCCGAGCAGGCCGCGCCGCACGACGGGATCGAGCAGGCGCATCGCCTTCCAGAGTTCGGTATAGGCGCTCTGGCGCGCGGCGGCCGGCGCGGTGGTCGAGCCGACCGGGCCAAGATCGAAGGCGAGGGGCCGGCCCTCGATCTCCAGGTCGATGACCGTGCTGGGCGTGCCGACCACGATCCGCTCCAGGTCGTCCCACCAGAATTCGTGGCTGGCGGAGATGGCGCCGGTGGTCAGGAAGACGGTCGCGGGCAGGCCGTGCGAGGCCAGGAGCGGCGCCGCGTTCAGGCCGTTGCAGGCGTAGCCGTCGTCGAAGGTGATGGCGACCGCGTCATGCGGCAGGCGATCCTGCCGGTGGCGCTCGGCGAACTCCACCAGGGGCAGCACCGTGCGATGGCGCTTGAGCCAGGCCAACTGGTCGTCGAAGTGGGCGGGCGTGACCGCCAGCTCCCAGGGGTCGAAGCCGGGCTCGTTGACGCGGTGGTACATCAGGATGGCCGGGCCCGAGGGGCGGCCGAGCGCGCGACGGCCGGCGGCGGTGAGCCGGGCCTTGGCCTTGCGCGCGATGCGTCTGATCCTGGACATCGGAGCTCATTCCCCAGCGCCGGCGGCGGTTTCCGCGCAGATTAACAGCCAAATGCCTTAGCTGAGAGTGAAGTTCGCATGCGCGCGCCGAAATGAAAGAACGGCCCGGAGCGCGAACTCCGGGCCGTTCCCTGGTCGTTACAGTCGATGGACCGTCGGCTTACGCGAACTGGTTCATCGTGTTGTGGGCGCCGCCGGCCTTCAGCGCGGCTTCGCCGGCGAAGTATTCCTTGTGATCGTCACCGATGTCCGAGCCGGACATGTTCTGGTGCTTCACGCAGGCGATGCCCTGGCGGATTTCCTGGCGCTGGACGCCCTTCACGTAGCCCAGCATGCCTTGCGACCCGAAGTATTCCTTGGCCAGGTTGTCGGTCGACAGGGCCGCGGTGTGGTAGGTCGGCAGGGTGATCAGGTGGTGGAAGATGCCGGCCCGCTTGGCGCCGTCCGCCTGGAAGGTGCGGATGCGTTCGTCGGCCTCGGCCGCCAGTTCGGTGGCGTCGTAGTCCACGCTCATCAGGCCCGCGCGGTCATAGGACGAGACGTCCTTACCGGCCGCCTTCCAGGCGTCGTACACCTGCTGACGGAAGTTCAGGGTCCAGTTGAAGGACGGGCTGTTGTTGTAGACCAGCTTGGCGTTCGGGATGACGGCGCGGATGCGGTCCATCATGCCGGCGATCTGCTCGACGTGCGGCTTCTCGGTTTCGATCCACAACAGGTCGGCGCCGTTCTGCAGCGAGGTGATCGAGTCCAGGACGCAGCGGTCTTCGCCGGTGCCTTCGCGGAACTGGAACAGGTTGCTGGGCAGGCGCTTCGGACGCAGCAGCTTGCCTTCGCGGTTGATGATCACGTCGCCGTTCTTCAGGTCGGCGGGGGCGATCTCTTCGCAATCCAGGAAGCTGTTGTACTGGTCGCCCAGGTCGCCCGGGGTGTGGCTGACGGCGATCTGCTTGGTCAGGCCGGCGCCCAGCGAGTCGGTGCGGGTGACGATGACGCCGTCTTCGACGCCCAGCTCGAGGAAGGCGTAGCGGCAGGCGCGGACCTTCTGCAGGAAGTCTTCATGCGGGACGGTGACCTTGCCGTCCTGGTGGCCGCACTGCTTTTCGTCCGAGACCTGGTTTTCGATCTGCAGGGCGCAGGCGCCCGCCTCGATCATCTTCTTGGCCAGCAGGTAGGTCGCCTCGGCGTTGCCGAAGCCGGCGTCGATGTCGGCGATCACCGGGACCACGTGGGTCTGGTAGTTGTCGACCGCGTCCAGCAGTTCCTGCTCGCGCTTCTTGTCGCCGGCGGCGCGCGCGGCGTCGAGGTCGCGGAAGATGCCGCCCAGCTCGCGGGCGTCAGCCTGGCGCAGGAAGGTGTAGAGCTCTTCGATCAGGGCCGGGACCGAGGTCTTCTCGTGCATCGACTGGTCCGGCAGCGGACCGAATTCCGAGCGCAGCGCGGCGACCATCCAGCCCGACAGGTAGAGGTAGCGGCGGTCGGTGTTGCCGAAGTGCTTCTTGATCGAGATCAGCTTCTGCTGGCCGATGAAGCCGTGCCAGCAGCCCAGCGACTGGGTGTACTTGCCCGCGTCGAGGTCATAGGCCGCCATGTCCTTGCGCATGATCGCGGCGTTGTAGCGCGCGATTTCCAGGCCGGTCTTGAAGCGGTTCTGGATACGCATGCGGGCGACGGACTCGGCGTTGATGCCGTCCCAGGCGCCGTTCTTGCTGTTGATGAGCTGGCTCATCTGGATGATGTGGTCTTGGTAGGACATGTGCCTCTTCCGCTCAGCCCGGGGAACTCGACCCGGTGTTGGACGGTCACCTAGGGCGCGGGGCGCGGCCTGTGGAGTCGCCGCGAGGTGCAGATGTAAAACTTTACGGCCGACTTCTGTAATGCTGTAATGACTCTACAAAATCCGGAGTCAAGAAATGCCGGCCGAACGCCGCCTCTATGTGGGGCCGAGCCTGCGCCGCCTGCGTCGCGACCATGGCCTGACCCAGGCCGACATGGCCGCCGACCTGGAGGTCTCGCCGTCCTATATCGCGCTGCTGGAGCGCAACCACCGGCCGCTCAGCGCCGAGATGCTGCTGCGGCTGTCGCAGACCTACAAGATGGACATGGCCGCCCTGGCCGGGGACGGCGGCTCCGACGACGCGGCGCGGCTGCAGGCGGTGCTGAAGGACCCGATGTTCGGTGACATCGACCTGCCGACGCTGGAAAGCACCGACGTCACGACGAACTTTCCGGGGATCACCGAGGCGCTGCTGCGGCTCTACACCGCCTACAAGGAGGAGCAGCTCGCCCTGGCCGACCGCAGCGCCGAAGGGCCGGCGGGCGACGCCGCCCAGGGCCCGGACGCCGCCGACCCGGTGGCGGAGTCGCGGCGGTTCCTGGCGGCGCGGCGCAATTCGTTTCCCGTCCTCGACGACGCGGCCGAACGGCTGGCCCAGGCGGTCGGCGCCCACGACAGCATCGCGGCCTATCTGAAGGCCCGCCACAACCTGCGCGTCCGGCGCATCCCCTCCAGCTTCATGGTCGGCTCGATCCGGCGGCTGGACTGGCACCGCAAGGAACTGCTGGTCGACGACTCGCTCGACACCGCCAGCCAGGTGTTCCAACTGGCGCTGCAACTGGCCTATCTGGAGATGCGCGAGGACATCGACGCCGTCGCCGGCGAGGGCAGCTTCGCCAGCGAGAGCGGCGAGCGGCTGACCCGGCGGGCGCTGGCCAGCTATGCGGCCGCCGCGATCCTGATGCCCTACACCGCCTTCGCCAAGGCGGTGGAGGCGCGGCGCTACGACGTCGAGGCGCTGGGCCGGCAGTTCGGGGCCAGCTTCGAGCAGACCGCCCACCGGCTGACGACCCTGCAGAAGCCGGGGCACGAGCGGGTGCCGTTCTTCTTCATCCGCGTCGATCCGGCCGGCAACGTCTCCAAGCGGCTGGACGGGGCGGGCTTCCCGTTCGCGCGGCACGGCGGCGGCTGTCCGCTGTGGTCGGTGCACCAGGCGTTCAGGACCCCGCGCGAGATCGTCACCCAGTGGCTGGAGCTGCCCGACGGCGAGCGGTTCTTCTCCATTTCCCGGACCGTCACGGCCGGCGGCGGGGCGTTCGGCACCCCGCGGGTCGAGCGGGCGATCGCGCTGGGCTGCGCGGCCGAGCACGCCCACCGGCTGATCTACACCCAGGACCGGCCGGGCCCGGAGAGCGCGACCCCGATCGGGGTGACCTGCCGCCTGTGCCACCGCACCGAATGCACCGCCAGGTCGGCCCCGCCGATCGGCCGGCAGATCCTGGCCGACGACATCCGCCGCACCAGCGCCCCGTTCGGCTTCTCCGACAGCTAAGGTCCTCAAGGCAAAATCTGCCTTCGGCGCGCCAAAGCGTCACCCCTCGCGCACAAAACGCTTCAAACCGGCGCGCTTCCGTGCAGTAAAGCGCCGGAATGGTCCGGTTCGCTGCAGTGCGGCGAAGAGCAAGGACGCCTTAGTTGGGGACTCGGTCGCGCATGAACATCAGCAAATCCCTTACCGTCGACGAGATGCTGCACGCCTTCGTGGAAGGCGAACTGCTCCCCGGCACGGGTGTAGCGCCCGAGGCCTTCTGGGCCGCGCTGGAACAGATCCTCGCCGACTTCACCCCGCGCAACGCCGAGTTGCTGCGCCGCCGCGACGACCTCCAGGCCCAGATCGACGCCTGGTGGCGCGAGCGCCGCGGCAAGCCGCTGGACGTGGCCGAGGAGACCGCCTTCCTGCAGCAGATCGGCTATCTGCTGCCCGAACCGCCGGCCTTCCAGATCGCCACCCAGAACGTCGATCCGGAGATCGCCTCGATCGCCGGGCCGCAACTGGTGGTGCCGGTCTCGAACGGCCGCTATGCGCTCAACGCCGCCAACGCGCGGTGGGGCAGCCTCTACGACGCGCTCTACGGCACCGACGCGCTGGAGCCGCCGACCGGGACCAAGGGCTATGACCCGGCGCGCGGCGGCAAGGTGATCGCCTATGCCCGCGCGCTGCTGGACCGCGTGGCGCCGCTGAGCGCCGGTTCGCATGCGGATGCGACCTCGTACGCCGTGAGCGGCCAGCAACTGGTGGTGACCCTGAAGGACGGCCAGAGCGTCGGCCTGGCCGATCCGGCCCAGTTCGTCGGCTGGCGCGGGGAGGCGCAGGCGCCCGAGGGCGTGCTGCTCGCCCATAACCGCCTGCACCTGGAGATCCAGGTCGACCGCAGCCACAACATCGGCAAGGACGACCCGGCCGGCGTGGCCGACGTGCTGGTCGAGGCGGCGCTGACCGCTATCCAGGACTGCGAGGACTCGGTCGCCGCCGTCGACGCCGAGGACAAGACGGGCGTCTACCGCAACTGGCTGGGCCTGATGCGCGGCGACCTCGCGGCCAGCTTCGCCAAGGGCGGCAAGACCGAGACCCGCCGGCTGGACGAGGACCGCCGCTACAACGCAGCGGCGGGCGGCGAGCTGACCCTGCGCGGGCGCAGCCTGATGCTGGTGCGCAATGTCGGCCACCACATGCTGACCGACGTGGTGCGCTTCAACGGCGAGCCGGTGTTCGAGACCGTGGTCGACGCCCTGGTCACCGTCGCGGCCGCCAAGCACGACCTGACCGGCGCGCGCCGCAACAGCCCGGCCGGCTCGGTCTATGTCGTGAAGCCGAAGATGCACGGCCCCGACGAGGTGGCGCTGGCCGTTCGGCTGTTCGACCTGGTCGAGGACGCGCTGGGCCTGGCCCGCAACACCGTGAAGCTGGGGATCATGGACGAGGAGCGCCGCACCAGCGCCAATCTCGGCGCCTGCATCCATGCGGCGCGCGAGCGGATCGTGTTCATCAACACCGGCTTCCTGGACCGCACCGGCGACGAGATCCACACCGCCATGGAAGCTGGCCCCATGGTCCGCAAAGACGCCATGAAGGCCGAGCCGTGGCTGGCCGCCTACGAGAAGCGCAACGTCGAGATCGCCCTGGCCGCCGGCTTCCCGGGCCGTGCGCAGATCGGCAAGGGCATGTGGGCGGCGCCCGACCAGATGCAGGCCATGCTGGCCGCCAAGGTCGGCCACCCGAAGGCCGGGGCCAACACCGCCTGGGTGCCCTCGCCGACCGCCGCCGTGCTGCACGCGCTGCACTATCACGAGGTCGACGTTTCGGCCCTGCAGGCCTCGATGCTCCAGGCGGCGACGAAGACGGGCACGGACGACCTGCTGACCCCGCCGCTGGCCAGGTCGAACTGGAACGCCGCCGACATCCAGCAGGAGCTGGACAACAACGCCCAGGGCATCCTCGGCTACGTGGTGCGCTGGATCGACCAGGGCGTCGGCTGCTCGAAGGTGCCGGACATCCACGACGTCGGCCTGATGGAGGACCGCGCCACCCTGCGGATCTCCAGCCAGCACATCGCCAACTGGCTGCACCACGGGGTCTGCACCGAGGCGCAGGTGCGCGAGACCTTCGCCCGCATGGCCAAGGTGGTCGACGCCCAGAACGCCGACGACGGCGCCTATCAGGCGATGAGCCCCGACCCGGCCGCCAGCATCGCCTACCAGGCGGCGCTGGAGCTGGTGTTCGACGGCCGCGTGCAGCCGAACGGCTACACCGAGCACATCCTGACCCGCCGCCGCCGCGAGCGTAAGGCGCAACTGGCCGGCGGCTGAGGCCGGCTACCTGGCCGCGACGCAGGCGAAGGCGCCTGCGTCGTCGGTCGAGCCCTTGCCGTCCCAGCGGGCGACCTGGGGATAGGCGCAGATCGGCCGCGTGCGCACCGGCGTGGCCGGGAAGCCCAGGAAGCCGAACAGGTCGTTGTCGAACTTTGTGGCGATCACCTGCTCCGGGGCCGGACCGCCGGCGCGCCAGGCGTCCAGGGTTCCCAGGGCGTCGAAGACGTTGGGGCCAGGTCCGCCCAGGCAGTGGGACATGCCGGGCAGCATGAACAGCCGCACGAAGTCGCCGCCGGTCTTGGCCTCCAGCGCCTTGTAGTAGTCGATCGTGCTCTGGGCCGGGATCGCGGCGTCGGCCCAGCCATGATAGAGGATCAGCTTGCCGCCGCGGGCCTTGAAGGCGCGCAGGTCGGGATCGCCGGGATCGAGCGTCGCGCCCTGGCGGGCCTGGGCCGCCTTGAAGTCCCGCTCGAGGTCGAAGGCCGACAGGTTCCAGTTCGGATCGTCGAACACCATCGCCCGGAAGAACTCGGTCGAGAACTTGGCGTGCTGGCCGTCGGCCTGGGTGATCCAGGTGTCCCAGGCGCCGGGGATCGCCTCGCCGCCGACCGGGAAGCCCGGATAGATCGAGACGCCGGCGCGGGTGCTGGGGCCGGCATAGATGCGGCGCAGCGAGGCGAGCTCGCCGGGGGTCAGGCAATCGGCGGCGTCGCCGGCCTTGCATTGCAGGACGCCGGGATCGAAGCGACAGGCGGCGGGATTCTCCAGCACGCCGTCCGCCAAGCCGTCGAGCTGGTCGCATTGGGCCATGACGGCGTTCTGGACGACCGCCAGCTTGGCCGTCGGAATCGGCCCGGCGGCGATGGTCTGGGCGTTCCAGGCGAAGGCCGACATCAGCTTCGTCCAGGGGACGGCCGGGGCGCCGGCGATGATCGCGTCATAGTCGCCTGGGAAGCGGTGCGCCTCCATCAGCGCCTCGCGTCCGCCGTCCGAGCAGCCGTGGAAGTAGGAGAGCCTGGGCCCGGCGCCGTAATAGGCGGCGATCAGGGTCTTGGCGGCGCCGGCGGTCAGGTGGTTCGCGCGGTAACCGAAGTCCTTGATCTTCTCGGGCTGGCCCAGGGCCCAACTGGCGTCGGTGTCGCGCTTGCCGGTGTGGCCCATGTCGGTGCCGGCCGCGGCGTAGCCCTTGGCGACGCCGCCCCGCATCATGATGAACGGCCCCATGAAGCTGCCGCCGTAGCCGCCGTTGCCGGCGCCGAGGAACTTGCCGTTCCAGGCCGATCTCTCCGGCAGCCAGACCTCGACCCCGATGTCCGAGCCGGCGGCGGGCTTCAGCCGGACCTTGACGCGGCAGAAGGCGGCCGGGGCGGGCAGGCCGGGCAAGGCGCCGCCGAGCGCGATGGAGTCGGTCGCGGCGGTCGGGGCGGCGCTTTCGACGACGCCGTCCTTGAGCTTCACGCCCTTCAGGTCCTCGCAGGTCGCCGCGGCGGCGGAGCCTGCGGCCAGGCTCGCCAGGACGGCGAGGGCGGCGCCCTGCAACAGGCGATGGAGGTTCGGGCGGCGTTCGGTCGTCATGGCGGATGTCCTTGGGCAGGTCATGGTCGGCGGGCGAGCAGGCCTTGGCCGCGCATCCAGGCGGCGGCCTTTGCGGGCCAGTCGTCGGTGGCCTGGCCCCGCCTGGTCATGCCAAAGCCGTGGCCGCCCTTGGGATAGACCAGCAGTTGGCTGGACGCGCCGGCGGCCTGCCAGGCCGCGGCCAGGCGCTTGCTGTCGCCGGCGGCGATGCGGTCGTCGTCGGCCACCGTCACGAACAGCGGCGGGGCCTTGGCCGGCGGGGTCAGGGTCTCGGGAAGCACGCCCGGATAGACGGTCAGGGCGAAGTCGGGGCGGCTGTCGGCATGGCCGGCCAGCAGGGTCCAGACGGTGACCGCCCCGCCGGCGGAGAAGCCCAGCATGCCGACGCGGTCGGGGGCGAGGCCCCAGCGTTCCGCGTCCCGGCGCACCAGCCGCACCGCCTGTTCGCCGTCGGCGGTCGCCAGGGGGCGCAGCGGAGCCAGCATCTCCTGCATCCTGGCGGGAGAGATCAGGCGCATCAGCAACTGCTGCTGGAAGTCGTCGCCGGTCGGGGTCAGGCGGTACTTGAGCAGGAAGACCGTGACGCCGAGGCCGTTCAGCCACTGGGCGACCTCGGTCCCCTCGCTGGTCCAGGAGAGCATGTGGAAGCCGCCGCCCGGGGCGACGATCACCGCCGTGCCGTTGGCCAGCTTCGGGTCGGGCCGATAGACGGTGAGGCTGGGCTCGGCGACGTTGCGCACGAGCTGTTCGGCGCCGCGCATCTGGGTCACTTCGGGCCTGGCGCCGGCCAGGGCGCCCGGCGCGCCTTGCGGCCACAGCGGCACGACCGTCTGGGCGTGGGCGACGGAGGCGGTGGCCGCCAGCAGCACGGCCGCGCGGGCCAGGGTTGCGATCAGGCTCACGACGGCTCCTTGCCCCATCCGGTGGATTCGAAGGTGAAGGCGCCGGGGCCGACGCCATAGACGGCGTAGCCGGGCTCGCGGCGCAGCAGTTCGGCGTCGGCCGGGGCGCGGACCTCGCCCCCGCCGAGCGGCAGCCAGACCTCGCCGCGGGCGGCGTTGGGGATGACGGCCTCCAGCCGCAGGATCGAGCCCTCGCGCCGCCAACTGGAGGCGGCCGGGCCGCGCGGCGTATCCATGCTGGCGGCGGCGTGCTCCAGGGCGCGCGGCGCCGCGGGGCGGATCAGGACGGTGGAATAGCCCGGCGCGCCGGGACGCAGGCCCGCCAGGCCCTGGTGCAGCCAATCGGAGACCGAGGCGAAGTAGTGGTGGTCGCGCGAGCGGGAGTTGAGGCTCCAGGTCTCGAACATGGTCGAGTGGCCGTTGACGATCCACCAGCCCCAGCTCGGCTCCTTCGTGCTCGACACCAGGTCGAAGGCGAGGTCGGCGTAGCCGTGGTCGCCGAGCAGGAACAGCAGGTAGCGGGTGGCGTAGACGCCGGTCTGCAGGCCGTTGGCCTTGACGTCGGCGGCCAGGTGGTCGGCGACGCCCTGTTCGGCGCCGGGCGGGACCATGCCGAAGGCCAGCGGCAGCACATTCTGGACCTGGGCGTAGGCGTTGGCGGCGCCCTTGGCGTCGAGGGTGCGATAGAGGCCGCGCGCGCCATCCCAGTAGCGGCGGTTGTAGGCGGCGCGCACGTCCTCGGCCAGGGCGCGGTAGCGCCCGGCGTCGGCGTCACGGCCCAGCAGGGCGGCGCTGCGCGCCAGATGGTCGACCTCAAGGTAGAAATAGGCCGTCGTCACCGCCCCGGCCCCGCCGCCGCGCTGGTTGACATAGTCGGGGGCGCCCGGCGGGCTCCACTCGCTGAGCCCCTTGTCGTAGGCGTAGTCGGGCGCGGTGAAATAGGTCGCGGTGTAGTCGACCAGCCGCTTCTGGGCGTCGTACATCCGCTCCAGGATCCGGCGGTCGCCGTAGGTCTGGTGCATCTCCCAGGGCAGGATGAAGGTCGCCGCGTCCCAGGGCGTCGTCGGGCCCCATATGGCGTTCCAGCCGGGGGTGTTCTCGTAGCCGTAGTCGGGGGTGGTCGGGACGATCTCGGGCATCTCGCCCTTGGGCGACTGGGCGTCGCGGAAATCGGCCAGCCACTTGGTCCAGACCCGCGCGACGTCGAAGTTGCGGGCGGCCGCGCCGGCCGAGGCCTGGGCGTCGCCGGTCCAGCCGTTCTTCTCCAGGGTCGGGGTGTCGGTCTGCATCCCGTGCATGTTGTTGAGGATGCTGGCGCGGGCGGCGGCGTCGATCTGTTCCAGCAGCGGCAGGCTGGCCTTGAAGCGCCCGGTGCGGGCGACGGCCGAGTGCGCCTGGCGGCCGGTCAGGGTCTCCAGGGTCGGCGCGCCGGGGAAGCCCTCGACCTGGACATAGCGGAAGCCCTTGTAGCCGAAGCTCGGCGCCCAGGTTTCGGTCCCGTGGCCCGAGAGGGTGTAGCGGTCGGTCTGCAACTGGGCGTCGATCAGGCCGGCGGCGGGCACGGCCTGGCCGTCGTCGCCGATCCGCTCGCTGTGCAGCAGCGAGACGGTGGCCCCGGCCGGGCCGCTGACCTTGAGCTCGGTCCAGCCGGCGAAGATGCGCCCGAAGTCGAACACCCAGACGCCCGGCTTGACCTGCTTGAGCGAGACCGGCGCCACCTCGGCGACCGGGGCGATCGGCTCCAGGTTGGCGGCGACCAGTCCCCCCTTGGGGCCTGCGGCGCGGACGGCGGGCGTCCAGCGACGGGCGTTGAAGCCGGCGCGCCGCCAGCCGTCCGGCGCGCGGCGGGCGTCGTAGCGTTCGCCGCGATGGATGGAGTCGCTGAGCGTGGGGCCGTCGGAGACGCGCCAGGCCTCGTCGCTGACGATCACCTGGCGCTCGCCGTCCGCATGGACGATTTCGAGCTGGGCCTTGAGCACCGGCGCGCCGTGCCAGGGCGCCTGGTGGAAGTACCACTCATTGGGATCGACCAGGCCGTACCAGCCGCGGCCGAGCTCGGCGGCCAGCACGTTCTCGCCGGGCTCCAGGGCCTCGGTCACGTCGTAGGCGCTGTAGAGGGTGCGCTTGGCGTAGTCGGTGAAGCCGTTGGCCACGGCCGAGGGACCCACGGCCGTCCCGTTGAGGCTGAGCTTGGGAAAGCCGCCGGCCGCCGCATAGAGCCGCGCCCGGGCGACCGGCTTGGCCTTCACCCGGAAGGCCTTGCGCAGCAGCGGCGCGGGGCGGTCCATCGGCAGGACGACGTCGACGTTCACGCCGCCGGAAACGGTCAGCCCCTCAGCTCCGGTCCGCCCGCCGGTGAACGGATTGTCGTGGCGGGCGAAGCTGGTGGAGAAGGTCGGCCGACCCGGGGCCTTCACCTCGACGGCGTGCACCACGGCGGCGTCCGCCGCGCGGGCGGAGAAGCCGATCGTGCCGTGGCTGTGGGCCATGCCCTGAACGACGTCGATCACCTGACCGTCCACGGCGGTGGTGATCTGCGCGCCCTTGGCGCTGATGGTCACGACCCGGCGGCCGGACGCCTGCGGCAGCGGCACGCGCTTGATCACGGTCAGGGTGGTGTTGGAGTTCGAACCGCCCGGATAGCGGCGGACCTGCTCGATCAGGACCGGGCGGCCTTCCTCGACGGTGAAGGTCCAGACATAGGCCTCGCCATAGGTCTTGCCGACCGGGCGGGCGCGGAACAGCAGGTTGAACGGCGCGGCGGTCAGGGTGAGCTCGGTCTTCAGGTCGAAGTCCGACCAGTCGTGCTCTGTCGACGGGCGCCCGCCGATCCAGCTCGCCTGCCAGTCTGCAGGCGACAGCAGGCCCATCTCCCACCATTCGGGCGTCGACCATTCGGACGGCGCGTCCGCGGCGTCCCAGGTGCGGACCTGCCACCAGTAGCGGGTTCGGGCGGCCAGCGGCGGGCCGCCATATTCGATCTGCAGAGTGTCGGAACCGGCGACCTGGCCGCTGTCCCAGACGAGGTCCTCGCCGCGTTCAAGCGCTTCGGGCGAGGCGGCGACGCGGAGCTGATAGGCGCTCTGCGCCGCCGCGGGCGCCAGCCAGGAGAGGCGCGGGCGCGGTTCGTCGAGGCCGAGCGGGCGAACGGCGTATTCGGTCTTCAGCCCCGTGGGCGGCGGCTCGGCGGCGAACGACGACATCGGACTGAAGCCTACCGTCAGCAAAAGCGCGGCGTGGGCCGCAAACAACCGCCGCGCCGACGGCGACGAGCTGACACGCCGGGGAGGGGATGCGTCCGCCCTGGCCGTCGCCGCCGGCGTGACCACCTAGAACCTCGCCCGCAGGCCGACGCTGACCAGGCGGCCGAGCGTGCTGCCGTTTGCGTAGCCGATGCTGGTGTTCGAATAGGGCGGATCCTCGTCGAACAGGTTGTCGATGTTGAGGGTCAGCATGAAGTTGTCGGCTGGCCCCCAGCCCTCGAGATCATAACCGACGAACAGGTCGACGGTGGTGAAGGCGTCGATCTTGGTCTGGTTGACGTAGCCCAGCACCGGATAGCTGTCGCGGTAGTTGACCGCCGCCCGCGCGCTGAGATCACCGTACTTCACCGCGGCCGAGGCGACCACGGCCCAGCGGCCGTTGCCGTTCTGCAACTGGTTGGTCCAGTCGCCGCCCTTGATGGTCTGCATCTCGCGATTGAGCGTGTAGGTGCCGGCCAGGTTGGCGGTGACCGCCCCGAAGCTGGTCGGGCGCGCATAGTTCAGGTTGAAGTCGATCCCGTCGATGTTGATGGCGCCCAGATTGTTGCGGCGGGCGTCGATCAGGATGAACGGCGAGCGCCCGACGAACAGGCTTTCGATGGAGGGCGCGCCGTTCAGCGGCAGCGAGCCGACGGCGGCCTTCACCTGCTCCAGGGTCGGGTCGATGACGTAGAAGCTGGCGAAGTTCGGGTCGGAGAACATGACCGGCGAGGTGGCGGGGACGAGGCCGATCGCCTCCTCGAACTTCACGTTGTAGTAGGTCGCGCTGGCGGTGAAGCCGGGGATCTGCTGGGGGGTCCAGTCGACGCCCAGCGACCAGGTGTCGGCGGTCTCGGGCTTCAGGTCGGAGTTGCCGCCGGCCAGGACGATGGTCGGCCGCAGCAGGTCGGTGGGCGGGCTGGTCGGCGGCCGGAACGGGCTGATCGGCAGGATCTGGACGCGGGCGTCCACCGAGTTGGTGGTGTCGGCCAGGCTGGGCGCGTGGAACGACGTGCCATAGTTGGCGCGGACCTTGATGTCCTCGAACGGGCGGTAGTTGAAACCGATCTTCGGATTGGTGGTCGAGCCGACGTCGCTGTAGTCGTCGAACCGGGCCGAGGCCGAGATGTCGAAGGCGCGGAGCCCGGGGCGGCCGTTGTCGTCGCCGACGATCGGCACGAACAGCTCGGCGAACACCGAGTTCACCCGGCGCGAGGCGCTGGCGTAGGTCGCCGAGGTGCGCACGTCCCGCCGGTCGAGCGAGACCACGGAGTCGATGCTCTCGTAGTGGTGCTCGGCGCCGAGCGCCAGGCGCAGGTCGCCGCCCGGCAGGGTCATCAGCGGGCCGTCGGCGACCAGCCGGAACTCGGCCATGTCCTGGGTGGCGCCGCCGTAGTTCTCGAAGTCGCCGATCGCCGAGAGGACCGCGGCGCTGGAGGCGCGCGGATCGTAGGGGTTGAGCGCGGTGTCGAGGGTCGTGCCCGCCAGGGCCACGCTCGCCGCCGAGGCGTTGATCGCGCCCTCGTGCACCTCGTTCTCGCTGCGGCCCAGATTGACCTGGCCCTGCAGGCGCCAGTCCTTGCCGAAGCGGTAGATGAGCAGCGGGGTGACGCCGTAGGACTCGAAGGTCGCCTTGCTCTTGGCGCTCTTGCCGAACACGTCGTCGAAGGCGAAGGCCACGCTGTGGGCCGGTTCGCCCAGGACCGGGCGGAAGTAGGGATTGGCGGCGGTGATCACGCCGCTGGTGTTGCCCTGGGCCGACAGCGTCGTGGTGGCGCGTCGCGACCAGTAGCCGGTGATCTCGAAGTCGAGATTGTCGGCCAGTTGCTGCTGCCCGGCGGCGAAGACGGTGTGGCGTTCTTCGCGCGGATAGATGTCGGCATAGTCGGTCGGGTCGCAGCGGTTCAGCGTGCCCAGCAACCGGCCGGGCAGGGCGAAGGTCGCATCGCCGATGGAGATGTTGCCGGGGGCGCAGGCGGTGCTGCGCAGGTCGGTTCCGCCCTTGGCCGTGTTGTCGGCGGTGACGTAGTCGCGGTCGAGGCCCTGGATGTTGTCGTGCCAGGCGTAGGCGTAGGAGATCAGGGCCGAGCCGCCGGTCCATTCGGTTCCGGCGGTGAGGTTGGCGTCGATGGTCTCGTAGTCGTCGGCGACGCCGTAGCGGGCGGTCGCCTCGAGGCCCTGGAAGCGCTTGCGGGTGATGAAGTTGATCACGCCGCCGATGGCGTCCGAGCCGTAGATCGACGAGCCGCCGTCCGGGATGACCTCGACCCGGTCGATGACGCCGGGCGGGATGATCGAGGGATCGGGGGAGGTCTGCAGCACGCCTGCGCCGACCAGGCGGTGGCCGTTCATCAGCACCAGTGTGGTCGAGCCGCCCGAACCGCCGAGATTGCGGATGTTCGGCCGCACGATCGGGTTGCCGAAACCGGCCGAGCCGGCCGGGATGGTGCCGAAGTTGCCGATCTGGGGAATGGTGGCGAGCAGGTCGTTGGCCGACACCGCGCCGATCGAGACGATCTCCTCACGGCCGACATCGATTACATTGGTGCCGGTCGGGGCGATCCCCCGGATCAGCGTGCCGGTGACGACGACTTCTTCGACGATTTCGCCGTCGGCGGTCGTAGCCGACCTGTCCTGGGCCAGGGCGGGCGAGGCCGCCAGAGCCAGGACGCTGGCTGAGATCATCCATCGCGCAAGGTTGGGTGCATGCGCTGCTTGCTGGCCCATATCGTTTCCCCCGTCGCGGCCCCTCATGGGCCGTCTTCGTGACTGGTGTCGTTGTCAGGTCTCGCGAGCGCCGGCCGACCGCCGACTGCGCTCAAATACTACCGATATTGATCATATATGAGCGCGTCAACAATCATTTATGATCATCCTCGTCCTTGAGTCGTCCGCTCCGTGAACTTCGCCTTAGATGATAAAAGCAGTCTTGCCTGCTTGTAAATTGGCGCGCAAGGTCCGATGCAAATCGCGGGGAGGCAGGGATGCGTCGTGGTTCGTTACTGGTCCTGATCGTCGGCGGCTTGAGCGCCGCGGCCCCGGCCGCCGCCGATCCGCTGCGCGCCTATGTGCCGACGACCATCTCGCCCGAGGCGGCCGCGCTCTATGCACGCTACCGGCCCTATGTTCTCTCGGGCGGGCAGCCGACCGCCCGCACGAAGGCGCAGATCGAGGCCAACTATCTGGCCGGGGAGCGGGCCGCCCTCGCCGCCAACGCCGCCCTGGCGTCGCTGGGCCTGAGGACGGCGGAGCGCGAGATCGCCGGGGTGAAGGTGCTGGAGGTGACGCCGCGCGACTATCGCGACGACGGCACGCTGCTGATCTACGTCCATGGCGGCGGCTTCATCTATGGCAGCGCCAGGTCGAGCCTGCGGGGCGCGGGGACCATGGCCGAGACGACCGGCCGGCGGGTGATCTCGATCGACTATACCTTGGCGCCCAAGGGCGATTGGCGGCTCGCCACCGACGAGGTCGTCGGGGTCTACAGGGCGCTGCTGGGCGAAGGCGTGAAGCCGGACCGGATCGGCATGTTCGGCGACTCGGCCGGGGGGAACCTGGTGGCGGCCTCGACCCTGAAGCTGCGCGACCAGGGCCTGCCGCTGCCGGCCGGGCTGCTGCTGGTCTCGCCGGCGACCGACCTGACGCGGGCCGGCGACACCCACGTCACCCTGCTTGAGGCGGACCCCGTCCTGCCGCCGGGCGGCATCCAGCCCGGCTTCGACTTCTACGCGCCGCCGGCCGAGCAGAAGAATCCCTACGTCTCGCCGGTCTATGGCGACTTCACCAAAGGCTATCCGCCGACCCTGATCCAGGGCGGCACCAAGGAGGTGCTGCTCAGCGACATGGTGCGGCTGCACCGGGCGATCCGCGCCGCCGGGGGCGAGTCCCGCCTGGAGCTCTATGAAGGCATGCCCCACGCCTTCCCGGGGATGATGGTGATGGCCGGCGCGCCCGAAGGCCGCCAGGCCATGGCCGAGGCCGCCGACTTCTGGCGCGCGCGCTTCGACCCGCCACGCTAGCCGGTCAGCGGCCGAACAGCCGCTCCAGCTCGGTCTTGAGCCGCAGCAGGAAGATCAGCGGGGCCATCCGTCCCTCGTGCCAGTCCAACTCGCGCTTGCGCAGGGCCTGCCGGCTGGCGGCGCCGGAGGGGCCGAACAGCATGGTGCGGTCGTCGCGGGCCGAATAGGCCGGCCAGGGGGCGGCGCCCTCGATATTCGGAGAGCCGGTCCGGGCGAAGGCCACCCAGCGGGCGTGCATCTCACGCGCCAGATGCTGGTCGCCGATGGAGGGCGGCGGCGGGTCGGCCGGCTGGCGGCCGAGGGTCTCGAACACGTAGTAGATCTCGGCGCCGTGGCCGGCCCGTACGCGGCGGGCGCGGTCGGCTTCGTCCACATGGTCGAAGTAGTAGACGTAGGCGGGCGCCTTCCGCGACCAGCGCCTGGCGACCCAGCGGGCCGGCGCGGCGACCAGGCCGTCGTTGAGGCTGTAGCGGATCGCCAGTTCGTCCTCGGCGGCGCCCAGGCCGTAGAGCCGCCGCAGCTTGCGCAGATCCTGGGGCTTGGTCGCGGCCCTGGCCCGCTCCAGGCCGCCGCCATAGTCGAGCAGCGAATCCTCGCCGCTGTTGGAACCGATCATCAGTGGCACGGCCGCGTGGCGGCCGGCGTCGATGGCGATGGTCTGGGGCTCGGGCAGCAAGGTGCGGTCGGGATAGGGCTGGCTGTCGGCGGCGGCCGCCGCCACCGCCCGCGCCGGCAGCGCACGCAGTTGGTCGGCGCTCGCCCCGGCCGGAGCGCCGGCGGCCCGCGCCGTCGCCTCGCCGGAAGCTTCGGCCGCCGCGGCCTTGCCCGGCGGCGGATACCAGCCGCCGCCCGACTGCACGATCGCCTTGTGGAACAGGCCCCGGGCGGAGGGCGTCACCGCCAGGGTCAGCACGCTGATCCCGCCCGAGGATTCGCCGAAGATGGTCACGTTGCCCGGATCGCCGCCGAAGGCCGCGATGTTGCGCTTCACCCATTGCAGGGCGGCGATCTGGTCCATCAGCGCGTAGGCCCCCTTGGGCCCCGGCTCCCCGCTCAGCGCATGATGCGCGAAGCCGCCCAGGTGGCCCAGGCGGTAGTTGACCGTAACCAGCACCACGCCGTCGCGGGCGAAGGCCGAGCCGTCGTAGTAGGGCAGGGAGCCAGCTCCCATGCGGCCCGAGCCGCCGTGCAGCCAGACCATCACCGGGGCGGCCGCCTTGGCCGCCGGCGCCCAGACGTTCAGGGTCAGGCAATCCTCGCTGGTCGGCTCGGGCGCGCCGCCGCGGCGGACCAGGTCGGCCTCGCCCTGGGGGCCGCGTTGCGGGCAGGCGGGGCCAAAGCGCGTAGCCTCGCGCACGCCCTGCCAGGCCGCGGGCGGCGCCGGCGGGCGCCAGCGCAGCGGGCCTTGCGGCGGGGCGGCGTAGGGCAGGCCGCGGAAGACCTCGATCCCGCCGACGCGCTCGCCGTCAGCCATGCCGGTGTCCAACTGGACCCTCGGGGTTGCGGCGTGAGCCTGCGACGCCAGGATCAGCGCGCCGGCGCTGGCTGCGATGATCAGGCCTCTGCGCGCATGCGCCATGTTCGTTCCCCCTTTTTTTGGACCGCTGCGGTTCGCCGCCTGCGCGGCCACGCCTGTGGATATTTACAAGCAGGATATCCCGTATGTATATGGCTATTGTCCGGGGCTGCGCTGACACGGGCGGCGGAGCGGGCTACACCATTGGCGGGCGTAGGAACTCAAGGGATCGACCAGTTGGCAGGAGAGGCGGCGCCGCCGGGACGGAAGAAGCGGCCCTCGCGCGCCGGGGCCGCCGGGCGGCGCACCCAGGCCGAACGCAGCGCCGAGACCCAGCGCCGGCTGATCGACGCCGCCGTCACGGTGCTGCACCGGGTCGGCTACGGCGCGACCACCAGCGGGCTGATCGCCGAGGAAGCCGGCGTCAGCCGTGGCGCCATGCTCCACCAGTACCCGACGAAGGTCGATCTGATGCTGGCGGTGGTCAGCGACGTCTATGCGCGTGAAACCTCCGAATATCAGCGGCGCGGGCGGCAGGCCGACTCCCCGCGCGAGCGTTTCTACAAGTTCCCCGAGATGATGTGGGACGTGCTGACCCGCCCCTCGGCCATGGCCGTGCTCGAGATCATGATGGGCTCGCGGTCCGACGCCGAGCTGGCCGCGCGCCTGGCGCCGCTGCAGAGGCAGATCGAGGCGACCTCCAAGCAGACGGTGGAGCAGATTCTGCGCGAAGGGGATCTCCCCGACATTCCCGAGTTCAACGCCATGCGCCGGTTGTTCGTGGCGGCGGTGCGGGGGTTGTCGATCGACCTGATGCTGGTCAAGGACCGCGCCGAACTGGAGCAGTCGATCATCCTGCTGCAGCGCTTCCTGCGCGGGCTCTACGAGGGCGTCTTGCCGCCCGCCAAGACCTGAGCTTCGGCTCCGTCCGCCTCGTTTTGTCAGGCGACGACGATGCGGACGCCGGCGGCTTCGCACATCCTGCGCTGGTCGGCGGTGACGCCGGCGTCGGTGACGATGACGTCGATCTCGTCCAGGCCGCAGACCACATGGCCGGCCGAGGCCGCGAACTTGCTGGAATCGACCAGCAGCACCAGTTCGTCGGCGCGGCTGAGCAGGCGGCGCTCGGCCTGCACCAGCAGGATGTCGCTCTGCATGATGCCGTGGCGGCCGACCGCCTCGGCGCCCAGGAACATCTTGCTGGCGTGGTAGCGGCTGACGCCGTCGTCCTCGAAGGCGCTGAGGATGATGTTCTGCTCACGGAACAGCGAGCCGCCGGGGATCGAGATCCGCGTATTGGACTGCGGCAGCAGGGCGCTGACGATATGCAGCGAGTTGGTCAGCACCTGCAGTTCCAGCGGCTCCAGGTGGGCGCACATCTGCAGGGTGGTGGAGCCGCCGTCGATGATCACCGCCTCGCCGGGATGGCAGAGCTCGGCCGCGGCCCGGCCAATGGCTTCCTTCTGGGCCGTGTTGCGGCCGATGTTCTCATGGAAGGGCACGCCGCGCAGATGGGGGCGTTCGGGGGCGGCGGCCTCCGCCGGGCCGGCCAGCCGCGCGCCGCCGCGGACCCGCTCGATGCGGCCTTCCGTGGCCAGCCGCTCGAGATCGCGGCGGATGGTGGCGGGAGAGGCGTCGACCTTCTGGTCCAGCTCCTGGAAGCCGATGAACCCGCGAGCCTGCAACAGGTCGAGAATGAGCCGCTCGCGCTCGGTGGCGTGCATGTTTCCCCCGGATGGTTCCGGCGCCAATCTCCGCCGCTTCCGGGCCCGGCGCAATCAGGATTGATCAGGAAACGTCAGACGATACCCGCGCCCAGGCCGACCGCACGGCGCTGTTGCGCCTTCTGCTCGCGCCAGCGCACCCGGCGATAGAGGCTGATCGGATCGGCGGCGCCGCCGGCCTCGATGCGGGCCATGGCCAGCACCGGGGTCAGGTCGGTGCGATAGGCCTGGCGCAGGGCCTGGAAGCCCATCATCACGTCGTCGGAACCCTGCGCCTCGTGCAGCGCCTTGCGATCGACCAGCACGGCCTTGGCGTAGGCGTGGGCGATGCTCTCGGCCGAGGACAGCATGCTCTCGATAGGGTCGGTTACGTTGTGCGACTGGTCGATCATGTAGGCGGGGGTGAAGCCCTCGCGCGGGTTCAGCTCGGCCTCGACCAGCTCGTTGAACACCAGGAACAACTGGTGCGGGTTGATCGCGCCGGAGTCCAGGTCGTCGTCGCCGTACTTGGAGTCGTTGAAGTGGAAGCCGCCCAGCTTTCCGAAGCGGTGCAGGCGCGCGACAATCTGCTCGATGTTCACGTTCGGCGCGTGGTGGCCAAGGTCGATCAGGCACTGGGCCTGCGGGCCCAGGGTCTGGGCCGCCAGGATGCTGGAGCCCCAGTCGGAGATGATGGTCGAATAGAAGGCCGGCTCGAACAGCTTGTGCTCCAGCAGCATCCGCCAGTCGGCGGGCAGGGTGGCGTAGATCTCGGCGGCGCTTTCCAGATAGCGGTCGAGCGCGCGGCCCAGGTCCTGCTGGCCCGGGAAGTTCGAGCCGTCGCCGACCCAGACGGTCAGCGCCCGGGAGCCCAGCTTCCGGCCGATCTCGATGCACTCGACGTTGTGGGCCACGGCCTGGGCGCGGACCGCCGGGTCCTGGGCGCCGAGGCTGCCGTTGCGATAGGAGTGCGTCTGCCCCGGCTGGTCCTGGAAGGTGTTGGAGTTCACCGCGTCGAAGCCGAGGCCGAGGCTCGCGGCCTCCTCGCGCAGGGCGGCGTAGTCGGAGACCTTGTCCCACGGGAAGTGCGGCGAGACGCGGGGCGTCACCTGGCTGAGCTGCTGCACCACGGCGCAGTCCTCGAGCTTCTCGTGGATGTCGGTGGGCTCGCCCGCCAGCGGGAACTTGGCGAAGCGGGTGCCGCCCCGGCCGCTCCCCCAGGTGGGCAGGGCGACGGAGAAGCCCGCCACCTTGCGCTTGAGCGCGCCGATGTCGACGCCGCGACGGCCGAGCGCGCGGCCCAGGCTGTCGTACTCGTCCTGCAGGGCCTCCATGCGCGAGGCGTTGTGGTCCTCGATCTGGTCGGCGGAGATCGGCAGGCTGGTGGTCACGGTGGTCTCCGCCCTAGCGCGTGAACGCCTGGGCGTTGCCCGCGTCCACATTGATGATGTTGCCGGTCGACTTGGCCGACGCTTCGCCGGCGAAGAAGCAGACCGCCTCGGCGATGTCATCGGGCAGCACGCTGCGCTTCAGCATCGAGCGCTTGCGGTAGAACTCTTCCAGCTCGTCGCCCGGATCGATCCCATAGGCGCTGGCGCGCTCCTGGCGCCAGTCGCCGTCCCAGATGCGCGAGCCGCGGATCACGGCGTCGGGATTGACCACATTGACCCGGATGCCGTGCTCGGCGCCTTCCAGCGCCAGGCAGCGGGCCAGGTGCAGGGAGGCGGCCTTGGCCGAGGCGTAGGCCGAGGCGTTGGGCGTCGCCGCCAGGGCGTTCTTCGAGCCGATGAACACGATCGAGCCGCCGCCCTGAGCCTTCATCAGCGGGAAGGCCGCGCGGCTGGTCAGGAAGTAGCCCTCGGCCAGCACGTCGTAGTTCTTGCGCCAGAGGGCGACGCTGGTCTCCTCAAGCGGCGCGGAGGAGGCCAGGCCGGCGTTGGCGACGACGATGTCGAGGCCGCCGAACTCGCGCGCCGCGCCGGCGAAGGCGGCGGCGACCTGGTCCTCGTCGGTGACGTCGCAGGCCTGGGCCCGGACCAGGTCGGCGCCGAAGCGCCCGGCCAGGTGCACGCGGCGTTCCTCCAGCGCCTCGCCGCTGATGTCGGTCAGGAAGACGCAGGCGCCGTCGCTCAGCAGGCGAACGGCCACCGCCGCGCCGATCGCGCCCGCCGCCCCGGTGACCAGCGCCACCTTGCCGACCAGCGGCTTGGGCTTGGGCATGCGCTGCAGCTTGGCCTCTTCCAGCGCCCAGTACTCGATGGCGAAGGCCTCGCCTTCAGGCAGGCCGACATAGCCGCCGATCACCTCGGCGCCGCGCATGACGTTGATGGCGTTGGCGTAGAACTCTCCGGCGATGCGGGCGGTCGGCTTGTCGGCGGCGAAGGTGAAGCGGCCGACGCCGGGCAGCAGCACCACGACCGGGTTGGCGTCGCGCATCTTGGGATCCGCCGGGCCGGCGTTACGGCCGTAGTAGGCGGCGTAGCCGGCGCGATACTCGGCCAGGGCCGCGGCGAGATAGGCCTCCTCGCCCAGTCGCTGCGGATCGAGCACCAGCGGGGCGATCTTGGTGCGCAGGAAGTGGTCGGGGCAGGAGGTGCCGATCGCGGCCAGCCGCGCGAAGTCGCGCGATCCGACGAATTCGAGGGTCTCGGCGTCGTCGCTGAAATGGCCGACCTTGGCGCGCTCGCCGGTCATCAGGCCGCGCAGCCGCGGCATCAGCTCGGCGGCCAGCCCGGCGCGGGCTTCCGGCGCCAGCGGCGCCGTGACCTGGCCGCCGAAGGCCGGGGCCTTGGCGAGGCGGGCGTTCAGATATTCTGCCGCCAGGGCGATCAGCTCGATGGTGTTCTCGTAGCAGGCCTTGGCCGTGTCGGCCCAGCAGATGATCCCGTGGCCGGCCAGCATCACGCCGCGCAGGCCCGGATTGGCCTGGACGTAGTCGCGCAGGGTCAGGCCAAGGTCGAAGCCCGGACGCCGCCAAGGCAACCAGCCGACCTTGCCGCCGAAGACCTCCTGCGTGGCCGCCTCGCCGCCGGCCGCGGCCGCCAGGGCGATGATCGCGTCGGGGTGCACGTGGTCGACATGGTCGAACGGCAGGTAGGCGTGCAGCGGCGTGTCGATCGAGGCCGCGCGCGGGTTCAGGGCGAAGGTGCAATGCGGCAGGTAGCCGACCATCTCGTCCTCGAACTCGCGGCCGCGATAGATCCGCTCCAGGCCCAGCAGGCGGTCGAGATAGAGGGTGGAGAAGCCGTCGAGCCGCATGGAGCCGATGTCGCCGCCCGAGCCCTTCACCCACAGGACGCGAACCTCGTCGCCCGTCAGGGGATCGACGCCGGTCAGCTTGGCCGAGGTGTTGCCGCCGCCGAAGTTGGTGACGGTAAGGTCCGAGCCCAGCAGATTGGAGCGGTACAGCAGCAGGTCTTCGGGCGACAACGATGCGGCGGCCGTGTCGGACCAGCGGGAGGCCGGGATCTGGAAGGGCAGGGCAGACGGGGGGGCGGCGAGGCTCGACATGATCGCAGGCTAACCTTCCCTCTAGCGGTAATCAATCATCTTCGATAAAAAGCAGTCAAAACTGATCGGGAGGCGGCGTGGAAGACGGCTGCACGGTGGTGCTGGACATCGGGAAGACCAACGCCAAGCTCACGCTTTGGGACCGGTCCGGGCGCTGCCTGGCGCGGCATGTGCGCGAAAACGAGGCGGTCGAAGGGCCGGGCTACCGGGCGCTGGACGCCGCCGGGATCGAGGCGTGGATGGCGCCGATCCTGGCCGGCTTCGCGCGGCTGGGCCGTGTGCGCGCCATCGTGCCGGTCGGGCATGGCGCCGCCGCGGCGCTGATCGCGGACGGGCGCCTGTTTGCGCCGCCAATGGACTACGAGGACCCCGGCGGGGAGGGCGAGCGCGAGGCCTATCTGCGTCGCCGGGACGCCTTCGAGCACACGGGCTCGCCGGCCCTGCCGGTGGGCCTGAACCTCGGCCTGCAGCTTCATCGCCTGGAGGCCCTGACCGGACCCTGGCCGGACGACCTCGCCATCCTGCCCTGGCCGCAATACTGGGCCTGGCGCTTCTGCGGGGTGATGGCCAGCGAGGTCACCAGCCTCGGCTGCCACAGCGATCTCTGGCGCCCCTACGAAGGCCGGCCGAGCGCGCTCGCCGACGCGGCCGGCTGGGCCGGGCGGCTGGGGCCGTTGCGGCGCGCGGGGGAGATGCTGGGTCTCCTGGCGGCCGAGTGGACCGAGCTTGGCCTGCCGGCCGACTGCCAGGTGCTCTGCGGACTGCACGACAGCAACGCGGCGCTGCTGGCGGCGCGCGGCCATGCCGAGATCGCGGCGGAGGACGCCACGGTGCTGTCGACCGGCACCTGGTTCGTGGCCTTGCGCTCGGGCGTGCATGAGCCTGTCGTCCTCGATGAGGCGCGCGATTGCCTGGTCAATGTAGACGCATCTGGCCGCCCGGCGCTCTCGGCGCGGTTCATGGGCGGGCGCGAGGCCGAGGCGATCAGCCGGGCCTGGGAGCTTGGCGGAAAGCCGGCGTCCGTCGAGGCGGCGCTGGCGGTGGTCGCCGCCGGTTCGCTCATCCTGCCGAGCTTCGCGCCCGGCGTGGGGCCGTTCCCGGACCAGGCCGGGCGCTGGATCGACCCGCCGCCCGACCGGCGAGGCCGCCGCGCGGCCCTGGAGCTCTATCTCGCCCTGGTCGCCGACGCGGCGCTGGGCCTGATCGGCTCACGCGGGCGGCTGCTGGTCGAGGGGCGGTTCGCCGAGGCCGAGGTGTTCGTGCGGGCGCTGGCCGGCCTGCGGCCGGAGCAGCGCGTCTATGTCTCGAACGCGCACGACGACGTGCCCTATGGCGCGCTGCGCCTGATCGATCCGGACCTGCCGCCGGCGTCGCCCTTGACGCCGGTGAAGCCCCTGCCGGTCGCCCTGGGCGACTATGCGCGGCGCTGGCGCGCGGCTCTGCGCGGGTGATTGAAGTTAATCATTTGCGTTCATCAGCGATCACGGGCAGTCTGACCGAAAGGCGTTCTTCAAGCGCCGTCCGGGGAGGTTCTGCATGGCTTTCGACACTCGCGCCGTGTCCGGCGAGGTCTCCGCGCCGAGCGTTTCGCTGCGCCATCCGCTGGCCATCGCCATCGCCTGCTTCACGATCTGGGGCCTGGCCTATGGCCTGCTCGACGTCCTCAACAAGCACTTCCAGGACACGCTGCATGTCGGCAAGGCGCAGTCGACATGGCTGCAGATGGCCTATTTCGGCGCCTACCTGCTGCTCAGCGTCCCGGCCGGCGTCCTCCTGCAGAAGCGCGGCTACAAGGCCGGCATCGTCAGCGGCCTGCTGATCACCGCCGTCGGGGCGCTGCTGTTCATTCCCTCGGCCCAGGCGGGCAGCTTCACCTTCTTCGTCGGCTCGATGTTCGTGCTGGCCGCAGGCCTCTGCGTCCTGGAAACCGCCGCCGACACCTATGTCAGCGTGCTGGGGCCGGCCGAGCACGCGCCGCGCCGGCTGAACCTGGCGCAGTCGTTCAACGCGCTGGGCGTCTTCTGCGGCCCGCTGATCGGCGGCTTCCTGTTCTTCGCCGAAGCCAAGGAGGGCGTCAGCGGGCAAGGCGCGGTGCAGGTGACCTATCTGGTCATCGCCGTCGCCGTGCTGGTCTTCGCCGCGGTGGTCTGGCGCGCGCGGCTGCCGGAAACGGGCGACCGCGAACTGACCGGCTTTGGCCATGACGAGGTCGAGACGCCGGGCGGGGCGCAAAGCCTCTGGTCCCACCGCCACTTCGTGCTGGGGGTGGTCACCCAGGCGCTCTACATCGGCGCGCAGGTCGGCATCGGCGCCTTCTTCATCAACCTGGTCACCGAGACCTGGCCGGGCCTGTCGTCGCGAGACGGGGCGTTCATGCTCTCGATCGCCACGGCCGGATATCTGGGCGGGCGCTTCGCCACCACCGCTATGCTGCTGAAGGTCAGTCCGCGGGCCATCCTGACGGCCTATGGCCTGATCAACCTGGCGCTCTGCCTGGTCGTGGCGGCGGGGATCGAGAAGGTCTCGGCCGTGGCCCTGATCGCGACCTTCCTGTTCATGGGCGCGATGTTCGCGACGATCTTCACCCTGGGGATCGCCGACCTGGGCGGTTCGACCAAGCGCGGCGCCTCGATGATGGTCATGGCGATCGGCGGCGGCGTGCTGCTGCCCTACCCGATGGGCCTGATCGCCGAGGCCTACGGCGTGCCCGCGGCCTTCCTGTTGCCGGCCGTCAGCTTCGCGGCGGTGGCCCTCTACGGCTGGGTCGGGTCGGCGGTCCGGCCGGCCAACCGGACTTGCGCAGAGTGAAAGAGGGTGCGCTCACTTGGGCGGAGGGTCATCAGGGTGCGTGACGGGAAGATCGAGATGAGCGCTCTCAGCTATGTCCACGGCGCCGACGCCAGGCCCCTGCTGGGCCAGACGATCGGCGCGGCGTTCGATGCGACCTGCGCGGCGCATCCGCATGTCCCCGCCCTGATCTCGCGCCATCAGAAGATCCGCTGGACCTATGCGGAGATGAAGCAGCGCGTCGACGCCCTGGCCGCAGGCTTCCTGGCGCTGGGCCTGGAGCCCGGCGACCGGGTCGGCATCTGGGCGCCCAACTGCGCCGAATGGGCGCTGACCCAGTTCGCCACCGCCAAGGCGGGCCTGATCCTGGTCAACGTCAACCCCGCCTACAGGGTCTCCGAGGCCGAGTACGCGCTGAACAAGGTGGGCTGCAAGGCGCTGGTCACGGCGGTCGCCCACAAGACCAGCGAGTACCTGCACATGCTGCGCGAGCTGGCGCCGGAGCTGTCGGCCAGCCGGCCGGGCGACCTGCAGGCCGCGCGCCTGCCGTCGCTGCGCTGGATCATCACCCTGGGGGACCAGGACCATGCCGGCTGCCTGGCCTTCCACCAGGCCTGCGACGCCGGGACGGCGGCCGACCGCGCCCGGCTGGCCCAGATCGAGCCGACCCTGCAGTTCGACGACCCGATCAACATCCAGTTCACCAGCGGCACCACCGGCTTCCCCAAGGGCGCGACCCTCAGCCACCACAACATCCTCAACAACGGCTTCTTCGTCGCCGAGGCGATCGGCCTGCAGGCGGGCGAGCGGCTGTGCATACCGGTGCCGCTCTACCACTGCTTCGGCATGGTCATGGGCAACCTGGGCTGCGTCACCCACGCTGCGACCATGGTCTACCCCTCCGACGGCTTCGACCCGCTGGCGGTGCTCGAGGCGGTCGAGGCCGAGGCGTGCGCCGCGCTCTACGGCGTGCCGACCATGTTCATCGCCATCCTGGGACACGAGCGGTTCGGCCGCTTCGACCTCGGTTCCCTGCGCACCGGGATCATGGCCGGCTCGCCATGCCCGATCGAGGTGATGCGCCAGGTGATCGACCAGATGCACATGCCCGAGGTGACCATCGCCTACGGCATGACCGAAACCTCGCCGGTCAGCTTCCAGTCCGGCGCCGACGACAACCTGGAGGTCCGCGTCTCCACCGTCGGCCGCGTCCATCCGCATGTGGAGGTCAAGGTGGTCGACGCCGAGGGCCGCATCGTCCCGCGCGGCGAAACCGGCGAACTCTGCACGCGCGGCTATTCGGTGATGCTGGGCTACTGGGCCGACGAGGCGCGGACCGCGGAGGCGATCGACCAGAGCGGCTGGATGCACACCGGCGACCTGGCGACCATCGACGCCGACGGCTGCGCCAACATCGTCGGCCGGATCAAGGACATGGTCATCCGCGGCGGCGAGAACGTCTATCCGCGCGAGATCGAGGAATATCTCTACCGCCACCCGGCGATCCAGGACGTGCAGGTGATCGGCGTGCCGGATGACCGGTACGGCGAGGAGCTCTGCGCCTGGATCGTGCTGAAGCCCGGCGAGAGCCTGACCTCCGAGGCGGTCCGAGAGTTCTGCAAGGGGCAGATCGCCCACTACAAGATCCCGCGGCACATCCGTTTCGTGGAGAGCTTCCCGACGACGGTCACCGGCAAGGTGCAGAAGTTCGCCATGCGCGAGGCGATGATCGCCGAGCTGAGCCTGGCGCCGCAGAAGACCGCGTAGCGGCCCCGCTTAGTTCCCCGACGCGCCGTCCTTGCAGCGCGGTCCGCCCGTCGAGGGCATGTCGGGCACGGTGTTGCCGCACACCATGGTGTCGCCCTGGGCCCGGATCACCGCCTTCTTGGTCGAGCCGGGCGCGCGCCGGACGACGTTCAGGCGGATGGAGCAGGAGACGCAGGTCCCCAGGGTGATCGGGTGATAGCCGTCGGTGCGCAGGGTGTTGGACTCGATCCGGATCTTCTCCAGCGGGGCGTCGCCGGTCTTGTCCATCTGGGTGATGCCCTGGGTTTCCCCTTCCACCTGGTTGTGGGCGATCAGCGCATCGACCACGCCGTTGCGCATCTGCACCGCATCGTTGTGGTAGCCGTCCTGCCAGGCGCCCTTGGTCGCGATGCAGTCCTTTCGGCTCAGGCCATAGCTGATCTTGCCGCCGACGTCGCACTCGGTCGGCTTGCCGATCTGGTCGGCGAACCGGTTGCGGACGATGGTCAGCCCCCGGGTGTCGGACGCGATGACGCCGTCCTCGCCGTAGCGCACGAAGCGGCTGTCGGCGATCGTCACGCCCCTGGCCCCATCCACCACCATGCCCTTCTTCGCGTCGGTGACGACCACGCCGGTGATCGTGACGTCGCTCGCATTGCGGATCAGCACGCCATATCCGTCACCGGCCCTGGCGTGCGCGCCCTTGGGCGCCGAGAGGGTCCCGCCGTTCCAGGCGAGGTTCCCGCCGGTGATGGTCAGCCCGCGGACGCTCGCGCCCTCGGCGTTCACCGTCACCAGCTTGGGATAGGTCCGCGTGACGGCGATCGCCCCGCAGTCGCCCCGAAGGGTGATCGTCTCGCCGCCCTGAGCGGAGGCGAGCGCGGTCACGATCGTCGCGCATGTCGCTGCGATGCTCATGGCGGGCTCTCCTCGTTGGACCGATCGCGAACAATTATCGTGTCGAGGCAACTTAACGCTGACGGCGTAGCTCATTGAATTGGCTGAAAAGCCGAAAATCGACAAATTAGGGATTCCAACTTAACGCTGGCCCTAAGAGGGGTGTCGACAACTTAAGACTGACCCTGAGCGAGAACGCACTGCTCGCGCCCGGGCAGATCTCGGACGCGAGGGCCGCAATCGCGCGCAAGTCGTGCCCCTCACCCTTGGCCACGCTCATCCATGAAGGCAATCTTGGCCCATGACCGTCGCCGAACTCATCGAAGCTCTTGGAATGGTGGATCCGTCCCTAGAGATTGTTATGCCCTCCAGGACCCGAGCCGGCTTTGCACAGCCCGCACGGGTGTTCCTGGACACGATTGCTCGCTCCCCTGACGGGAGCTGGCAGCTATGCGATTACACCGACGACGGCTGCACTATGGTTGCGCGCTTGTTCGAGAGCTCCGACTTCGATGACCGCCGTCAAAGGCCCAAACTGGTAATGAATTGAGCTCCGTTCTGCACGGCCCTCGCCGCCTAGCTCCCACCACGCTTGTCGCGTTTTGGTATTCTAACGCACGTCATCCGACGGGATGCTAGGCGCATGCCGTGAACAAGGGTGCCGTTTAGCTCACCTTCTGCACTTTCCTCGAACTTCGACCGGACTTTGTGTCCCATGCTGGTATCAGGATTGTGCTTGGATGGGCTCACTAGCGGTCGTTCACGCGCATGTAGCGAGGGTGGTTTTGGGTCTCAAGACGGGGTCGGCAATGCGTCGGCTGACTCATATTCCCACCGAAAGTCGGTGTCATCGATCCACATCCGATGAAGGACGATGGCCAGTTTCCGAGCTACGGCCACCATCGCTTTCTTGAATCGCATTCGCTGAAGCAGCGCTTTCGCCCATCGACTTAGTGGGGACTCGCGCCGGCCCGGCCGTGAAAGATTGCATGCGGCGAGGTAGAGGAGTTTTCGAATCACGGGGTCCCCAGCATGGGTTATGCGCCCTTGGCTTGTTTTCTCGCCGGATTGATAGGTCTTGGGCGTTAGCCCGAAGTGAGCGCCGACGGCTCTGGAGTTGGGGAAGCGTCGTGGCTCGTCCACCGCCGCTCGGAACGCGAGTGCGCAAAGGTTTCCGATCCCAGGCGCAGTGACGAGTCGTCGGCAAACTGGGTCGCTCATGGCAAATTGATCTACTTGGTGGTCATAGGCTTCGCATTCGGCGACGAGCACGCTCCGTACTCGTAGCAGCGGTCCGACCGATCGCGCTGCCGCTGGATATTTGGCCACAATCGCAGCCACTCTTTCCACGAATGTCCTTGTTGCATATCGCGGTATCTTGAGCCCCAGCCCCAGAAGTATCGCGCGGATGACCGAGTCCAAGCTTCGCCGTTTGGCGACGAGCATATCGCGAGCGACAAGCAGCGCTCGTATCTCTTGGCTCTCGTGACTTCGCATGTGGGCCAGCTTGTAGGAGCCTATCCGCATGAGTTCCGCGATGCCGAGCGCGTCATTCCGATCCGTCTTGTTGTGTCGAGCGGCCAGAACCGTGTGTGCATGGCGAGGGTCGATACAAATGATCGGAAGTCCGGCTTTCGTCAGGCCTTCGTTGAGCCAAGAGGCCATGTCGCCGGCCTCCATGCCAATCCGCCGATAGCGGCGGCGCTTACCTCGAAGTGCCTCTACTAGCGCCCGAGGGGTGGTCTCGACCGTGAGCTCTTCAATCACCTGCCCATCAGTGTCGACTACGCAAATGCTGGTCGTGTTCTTCGAGACATCCAGGCCAACAAAGTAGGGCATTTCCGTCCTCCCATATTCGGCCTCCCAGCCTGGCGCGAGTATACTCGCGGCCCGAGCGGAGGAGCAGTGGCTTGGGTCCGCCGCTGGCTGAAAGGTCAACTCGGAAGGGCACGATCCTTCAAGACTGGCGGGTACGTGTTCTGAGCCACGCGAGGACGTTCGCGTGCGAGTCGCACGTCATTGAATCAGGAAGCGGAGAAGTACGGAGGACGCGGGGGAACACCCCGCGGAAAGGCGTGGCGGCGGGGGCGACAACCCCAAAAACTCTGATCTTTTTAGAGCGACAGCGCCACTCACTCCCAGCCGCAGTGCATCTCCGCTATCGGGCGTTATCGGAACTGCGCTCCGAGCTCAAGGTTGGGGATCACACCCCCTACCAACTTTGTCGTTCCGTTTGGCGGGGCCTCAAGTTGAAGACCGGAGTTCGGCCCGAACGGTCGCCCACGAAGGCATGCTGATCTTGCGCTCGGTTCCGGACTTTGTAGGCGAAAGAGCCAAGGCTAGGGCGACCAGTACCCTTCCGTCGTTGTTGCGGGCGCGGTAGGAATCCTCATCCATAGGGAGCCGCAATGGACCAGAGCGACCTCGCGGCCTTGCACCGCCTCAATCGCCTTCACCTGGCTCAGAATTTTGCGCTGGCCAACGGTCGCGTGCGGGCCGCTTGGCTATCTGCTGTCAGCCTCGTCGCGGGCGCTGGCGGGCTCGGATTCGTCATGCTCCTCCTGCAGCAGTGGGCGGGCGGGTAGAGGAGCAGGCTCCGTGTGGAACGGACCAGCGCACCCTAACTGGGACGGCCAAAGGGAAAATGCGCCGCAAAATGGGCCTCTACTGCAGCCCGTGACCAGAAGGGCCCGACTATTCGCTCGATTCCATGCCTTTTGGTGAGGCCCTCGCGATACTCCGGCGAAACGCGCCAACGCCAGCTGATCTCGCGAGAGCTTATAACCTCACCTCCCAGGGCGATGACTTCCACTGCTTGGAGCGATGAAAGCACTCCCTCTGCGAGGAGCCATGAGAGATCTCGTGGGAAGCAGTTCAGATAGTCCTCGGCATCGACCCGCGTCATGGTCTCGTCTAACGAGTTAGGCGGTGAAGTGGTTGAGACGTCCAGCAGCTCAGAGCGCTGCCCAGCGAGAATTTCGTCCGCTAGGGCTCGGGAGATTTGCAGCTTCCTTATCTGCAGGTACTCCGAACCCTCATGATCATAGTAGAGTTTGATCTGTCCCATGTCTGCCGCGCGCAGGATCGGAGCCCAGGGCTTTTCTTGAGCGCCGATGCCGTGGAAGACGTCTTCCAGCGCTAAAGCCGGGACGTCGCAAACCTGACTTTGGCTGACCGCCTGGAGCCTGCGCACCAGGCGAACTACGCTGCTGCGACAAAGCTGAACTGATGCGTGCAGCTCTGTGACCATCGGGTCTCGATTGCGATCCAGAAGCCCCAGATTGACGAGCTGGCTGACTCCGCGAGAAGGCATCTTGAAGGTCCGGGAGAACTCCTGGATCGACATTCGCCCGTCCAGGCGGCGAGCCGCGTGACAAATCTCCCCGGGATCTAGCCACTGGAATATGCGTGCAGTCCCGCGCCTTCCATGTGCGTTGATTAGGCCGCAATCTATCAGCCGGCGGAGATCGCGATTTTCGATACGAAGCTTGCTCGCTGCTCCACGAAGGGTGAGCTGGCCGCGCAGCTCTCGTTCCCTGCGAAGCCGGGAGGGGCCATGCCGGTTCGGCTGCCAGTCCGAATAGAGGCGGTCAAAGAGTGGGCCCACATCCAGCCCCATGTGAAGGGTCGCGATCCGGAAGAAGTCGGGTAGCCGCGCATTCTTTTGAGATGTCAGCTCCTCAAAGGAGGCGGGATAGTTCAGGAGGATCTTGAGGCCCGCCGCCATGTGGGCGGCCTTCTCCACGGGCGACAGCTTGGCGAATTTCGTACCATGGAAGGCGCTGGCGCAAGTGCGCGCGAGCGCGAGCGCGAGCGCGAAGACTTGAAAAGTTGAACTCGTGGAGAGGGCCGCAGGCAGGCCTGCAGGGCGAAGTCGCTTTTCAGCATCGCGATCGATCAGGGCCGCCAGCGCCGATAGGGTTTGATGCTGGGTTTCAGGGATCTGCGAAGTAGCCGCAGCACGAAGGTCGAAACCGCATCGCTCACACAGCTCGATCCTGAGCGTGCTCCACCCCAGCGTCTTCTGGCATCCCGGACAGCGTTCAATCAGAATGTCCCAACTTTGGGCGCAGAACGGCAGCTTCGAGGTCCAGGCAGCGCGATGATAGGCCGCGACCTTCAGGCCGCTTGGTGACACCCGTCTTGCAGCAAGGCTGATTTGCTTGCGGTAGAGGTGAAGCTCAGGATCATCCCGCGCAACCAAGGCCCCCAGCTGTTGGGTCGTGAGGCGGAGGCGCCATGCAAGCGGTCCAGCGTCTTCAATCGCGGCGTCCATGCCATGGTTTCTCAGGTCAAGCAGGCCGACGCCTTTGAAGAATTGCTCCCGACTGCTGTTGACATGGTTCCAGGTCGCGAGCCTGGAGACGAACCCGAAGAAGCTCTCATCGGGAAAAGGGGTGAGGGCAAACAGGATGCGCGGTTCACGGTGGCCGGCTTCGGTCGATGCCCCAGTCACAACGCCGGCTCCCTGAGGAATGGGTTGGTCTTGGTTAGGCCGTTGGGGATCGCCCACCGATCGACTGCGATTGCTAGGTCGTACTTCTCAATGCGGGAAGCGCCCCTCCGCAGAGCAATCTCAAGCGCCACCTCGACAAGACGCGAAACTCGCCCGATGACCCCGTCGGAGATGGCATGCAAGCAGGCCAGCACCCAGGGTTCGTTCAAGCCGCTGGGTTCGTCGACAATGTCTCGATCCACTAGCGCCTGATCCAGCAGCGTGGCGTAGCCGGCGATGAGAGCTCGATCCGACGAAGACTTCAGGTCGAGGGGGTGGAAGTCGCTCGGCGCGATCAGTCGCCCGCCTAGCTGGATATTGCGAGTGAAGAGGTCGAGGGCGTCCTCCGTTCCCAAAAACACGGTTGGAACAACACCGTCATCCAACAGCCGTTTGAGGCTGTCAGTGACGTCGCTCCGCTCGGAGTTGCGATAATTGAGGTGTTGGATCTCGTCGATGAACAGCAGGTCAGTCTGAAATCGCTCGAAGCAGGCTTTCACACGCTGCTTAAGCTCCTGCTCGGTTCCGCGGGTGGAAAACGGGTCGCCGAAGTAGTCCAAGATCGAAATCATCAGGCGCTTTGATGTCGATGCTCGTTCCAACGCGACGTAGACGATGGGCACCCGTTCCTGGGTACGCGGTGTCTTCGCGTGGAACTGGTGTATGAAGGCTCGCGCGGCAGCTGTTTTCCCCGAGCCGGATGGCGCGAGAGCCCGCATGCCCTTCTGAGGCTGTCCCCGTGTGACCTGGCCTAGTTTCACCAGGTAGTCGCACCGTTCGTGGAATTCGGTGTGCGGCGGGTATGGGATAAAGATTTCCTGAAAACGCGCGATCTTGGTGGGAATGAGATCTCGTTTCACAGGTCGATCTCCTTCCAGGTGGAAAGGTCTACGGCGAAGTCCGCAATGTCCCCAGTCTCAGGCTGCAGGTGGATGTGGTTTCGGGCCGCCTTTGCGCGCCTAGCCTTGACTGGCCCTTGCTTCTTCTTTCGCGCTGGTCGTGTCGGCCGCTGGCCGCCATCACTGCGCGTGGGAGCAGCCAAGTCGTACTCGGTAACTGGCGCCATCCCGTCGTGGCGGGAAAGGGCGTAGGCGAGGCCGACTTCACCCTCGTTGCGGCCCTGGATTTTGGGTGAATGCAGTAGTCGGGCCAGGGCCCGGCGTTCCTTGGCCCTGAGCGTGGGGGCGGACTCCTCAATCTTCCTTACGATCGTCGCCCGGAGACGGAGCCGGTCGTCTTCGGTGCTGAATTCTTCGCCCCGCTGAAGCGCCAGTTCCTGCAGTCTGCGATGGTGCCAGAGCGACACCCCCTGTGCGTACTGCTCGTCGGTGCATGGCAGTGTGACGTACCGGTTGGTGCGTCGGTTCCAGACGTGGATTTCCGCCAAGGACGCCGGGTTGTATTTGACCTTCACCTTTGCCGTCGCAGAACCCTTCCGGTGCTCGCGCACGGGTTCGAATTCTATGAGGTCTTCTAGGAGCTCAGCGACCCCGGCCTCGTCGTGGAAGACTAGGCCGAACAGCTCCACGCCAGACCGGGTGACTCGGCACTCTTTGAGCGCGCCCAACATCTTGTCGAGCTGGGCGTCGTCCCCAATTACACTGATGGTATGGCGCTTGGCGCTGTCCATCCACAGCTGGGCTGGCGCAATTCCCCGCCCGCGTTGGGGAGTGATATGGTAGAGAGCCAACGCATCCCAGAGGAATTCCTCAAGTTCTGAGAGCGTAAGCACCGCATCTTTCGTCGGGTCGTAGTCGAACTCGCGTAAGGCGTCGGGTTTGAATACTGCGCCGGGAAGCTTGTGAAATAGCAGGCTATTGAGTGTTCCAAAGAACCGCTCGACCGCCGCTTTGTAAGTGGGGGATCGCACCGGAGCCAAGCGCAGCGAGATCCCGAGGTCAGCCAGGCCGTCGTGCAGCGAAGTCCCGGAGAAATCCATGCCGTTGTCGACAATGATCTCATCGAAGCGTCCGAATATGTAGCAGAGGTCTGGAAATCTCGCAGTTGACTGCGAGACGTGATCTTTGGGCCGATTAGCGCGTTTGATACACTCGATCACTGAATAGAGGGAAGGTGGTTCGAAGGTGACAACAAAGCCAACAATGCAATTGCTGTAGACATCCAGGATTACAGTGAGCCACGGGCGCCCCAGCGGGAGCAACTCCTGGCCATCAAAAACGACCGTATTGTCGATAAGGGTGTGGTCCATCTCCCCGATTTGCAGGATGCGGATCGCCCTGACGCCCTGGCCGGCCGGCTTGAAGCGGAGGTGCGCCGCCCTGGGGCCGAACTTCTCCGAATAAGTTTCGAGGCACTCTGTCCGCCGAATCTCTTTGCGAAGGGTCTCGCTGGAGGGCCGTGACAAAGGCACGAAGGAGGGATCATTCGCGTGCGCGAGATTGATGGCTTCGAGATTCGCAAACAGCCGCGCGTAGGCGTCCTTGATCGGCCGCTTGAGGCCAGACCAGTACCAAAGCGCCGCGCGCCGCACCTCGGCTTTGACCAGGGGCGGCAAGCGCTGTCGTCGCTTTACCCGACCTGACATCGAGATCATTTGAGACAGCGGGCGTTCCCCGGGCGTGCCACGCTGTTCCATCCAGCGTCTCACGGTCCGCGGTGAAGGTTTGCGAGGGAATGCCGCGACTTCGTCCGGATGTTTCGCCCAAAGTTCTGCGATGGCAGTTCGATAGGCCCGATCGCTGCTTGCTATTGGTCTGAGATCGTCCAGACCCCGCACGACAAAAGCTCTTAGCTGCGCCAGCGGGTCGAGCCTTGCAGCTTCGATTGGGCCGAATTCCTGGAGCGCCGCCTTTCGTCGGACAGGCGATCCGTGTGGATCCGGAGCGCCTTTCAGTTCGCCATTCGCGAATGCACTCAGCGCCCATTCCATGTCCGGAAGGCTGAGCCGCCCGTCATCGTCCTCGATCTGAAACGGGCCGCCGGTCGTTTCGTCCAGAAAGTGCAGGAGCTTGTCGCCAAGGTGGTTTGCGAACCGCAGTGGCTTCCCACAATGAAGCCACCGACTGCCGACATTGAAGAAAGAGGGATTCATCGAGTGGCCCTCCTTTTGGCGGGCCGACCGTTCACCAGCGTCACAAGACTCATTGCTGAGAGCGGTGCACGTAGGTCCAAAGTTATCAGGCGGCGAACCATCATGGCCTGCGCAATCGCAAATCCACCTGGGCCTCGTCCGAGTACTTCGCTGAGCCGGCCCAGTGTTGTCTCACCGCCTTCGCCCTCGATGAACTCGACCGTCCGGTAGGCGTCGGCCTCGTCGATGCGAACGAAGCGGCGCGACTGGATTAGATCGACATTTGCGAAGACGGGGCGCGGTTCGAAGAGGTGGTTGCGGGTGACCGCCCTGAAGCGCCAGCCCAGCTTGTTGCACGTGCTCTCAACCGCCTTGAGTTTCTCGGCGTACTTTGGGTCGCGCAGGTACTTGGAAGAGGCCTTCGCCTCAAGCACCTCAATTGTCCCGTCATCCATGAGGCGGGTGCAATCAGCGATATAGGTGCGCTTGACGCCGTCGATGACAAACTCGAACCGGAACGGCTGGGAACGATAGTCGATCACGCTCGTATCGACTTCGCAGTGCTTCAGGAGCGCTAGCTCGTTCATGCCCTCGTAGGGCATTGCGCAGCCAGCCTTTCGGCTTGTGTAGAAGCCGGTGACCATGATGCGGCGGCCCGTGAGCACGCTGCGGATTGGGCTGCCGTCAGGCGTGAGAACGACTGTCGCGGCGGTGAGGAATGTACCGCTCTCGCTGTGCTTCGCGGGCTTGGCGAGCGGGCTGAGGATGGCGTCCAGAAGGCTAGGAGCGGGCGAGCGCCGCTCGTCGATGGGAGCTGGTCTGGAGCGCTGCGAGTGGTTGGTCGTATGGGTGTTCATGAAACCTCTCCTGTTGTTGAAGAGGCGGAGCGCAGGCGTGTTTCATCGATCGCCTTCTCAGGCGTTTGTTGACATCTTCACCATGCGGGGAGAGAGTTCCGATCGCCTATCAACGCGTCTCGGATTCGCTCCGTGACCGGGCTCCTGGGAAGGTTGGCGCCTTCCCAGGTCCAGCCGCTCCGCCAAAAGGCGGTGAATGCTAGGCTAGCCTCATATTTCCCCTCCTCTTGCCCAGGCACGGCTTCGCCATGCCCGCTGACCTGATGGTCTCGCCGGTGCGCGGCAGAGATAATGCGAGGTTAATCAGGTTCACAATTTGAGTCTAAGCAAGTGTATTTGTCGGGTGGCGGCGAATTGATCGCTCGAAAACGCGCCCATAATTGGTTGAGCGTATGTGTCCACCCGAATGTGGTCTCAAGACCACGCCGAAAGTATAATAACGTGTGCAGCCAATATATTCGAGCGCGGGGGCGTGAGCGGCCGTCTCCGCTCCACTGATGCGATTCACGCTTTCTAAGGGACGTGGCGCGACTCTGCTCGTCTGAGGAGAGCTACATGTACAAGTCGATTGCGTCCGCCGATGGCTGGTTCTTTATGCACCCCAATGTTGTGGCGGGATCACGGCCCGTCACGTACGCCTTGGCCATGTGGGCGTTGCCCGAGGAGGGGGAGCCGGTCGGCCTCGTAGTGCTCAATAGCAAGACGGGGCCGGCGAAAATTGCCACAGTGCCGCCTGTAGCCGGTCGCTATCTGCATCGGGATGAACTGACGCCGGACCAGCTTGGCGAGCTTCTCGGGTCACTGCGCAGCTGCGAATAGCAGCCAGGCAAAACTCGCTTCGTACTCGCGTATTTTTTCGGCCGCGGAGGCTCGTAACCGCAGTTCGGAACGTTCGCTCTCGGCCTCTCGCGCTGGATATGACGACGGCATTGGGCTCGTAGGGTCCATCCCGATGTCCGCTTCCGGGCACCAAGCTTGCTGTAGCTCAAAATGACCGGGACGGGCTCATTGTCGACGTTGGGAGCGTCCGCTTGCGGGCAGGCTGATTTAGATCGGGAGGCCGGCCGACACTCGATGGCCGGAGCTGACTCAAGGACGACGTTGAGAAGGTCCGCATGCAGACCCGGTAGACTTTAGGTCCGCTGTGGGTACCCGCATCCCTCTGTAAGGGAAGGATTATTTCGTTCCGAATTCTCGCGTGTAAGGGCTTGTGTAAGTTTTGGCCCGCGCCGCTAGCTCTGCATACACCCGGGATGCCGAGTCGGACAAAGAACTGATTTCCCTAAGAAATCACTCCGCAGTCTCGGGCGGTTCAAACGCAATCCGGTCCAACACCGTCTCTAGGAAGGGCTCGACGTTCAGGACGGCTTCCCAGGTCTTCTTGCCCCTCGTCCCCTCAAGTTCGATTTGGCCGTCGAGGTGCCACACCCGCTCAAACTTGTCGTCCCCCAGGTCGCGATCCGCGTGGTCATAGACCGGGCGGAAGTCGGTCGCGTGGATGATCTTGTTGCAAGCCTCCCGCAGCCGGAAGTCGCCGTCCCCGTCGAGCGTGCCGATGAAGTTGTCACCATCCGTCTTCTCAACGTGGGCCGCATACTCATCGGGAGCCTCCGCACTCATGAGATCGTCGAAGGTGCGGACGAAGACGGCGATATCGAGCAGGAGCTGCGAGAGCCGTTGTTCGGCCAGCTCGTGATGAAGCTTGAACATCGAGGACGGTTCGAGCGGATCGTCGGCCTCCGCCATCTCGTACTCGCCCGCCAGTGCGACGCTGGCGGAAACGATGTTGAAGACGTCGAAGCACTTCACCCGAACCGCCTCGCGGTCGAGGTAGTGCGGTTTGACATCCGCGTGGTGATACGGATTGTCCATTAGGGCGAACCTGTCACTTAGACGATGAGCCGGGCCGGATCGGGTTGGAGCGTGCCCTCAAAGAGCGTCTCTTCGAGGTCTTTGGCCTCAATCCATAAAGCGCTTTCGAGCCGATAGTAGGCTTGGCAGAGCGAGACGACCTTGGCGCCGTCACACAGCCGGACAGGGGCCGAGAGTTTCGCGAAGCCTTGGTAGAGCGTCTTCGTAAAGCCCGAGGTAGATAGCAGGACGCCGGCCGTCGCCTGCTGCGACCCCGTGACGTGCACGAGCTTCTTGAGGTGCTTGGGCCCGGGCTCTGGTCGGTCCAATGCTTCACCTCGACCAGGTAAACCGCCTTCGTCCCGTCCTTAAGCATGCTGAGTTTGAGATCGAACCCTCCATCCTTGCCCGAGCGGGTGAGCTTGGTATCGAAGCCCAGGCCTTCGAACACCTCTCGGAGAACGCGTTCAAGGTCCCGCCACTCCAGCTTTGCGAGTTGCTCGGGATCTCGGCGATGAGCTTCGCGAGCGCCTTCATGGCGCCGCGAATGATGATCTCGGCGGACTTGTCGGGCTGCGCTTGCGGCGCGTGCTTTTGGAGCCAGTTGCGCAGATCGCCAGGTGACAACAGATCGATGAGACCGACGCCGCTATCGGCGGCAAGGCGAAGCGCGCCCGACGTGAAGCCGGAGCGCGACACGATCATCGCGCGGTCGATGGGTGTCTGTTCGCGGAAGGCCAGGAGCTGGCGGACGGACGCCTCGCCGGCCGGACCACGCGAGTATTTGACCTCGACGCTGATGCGATGCGGCGCGCCGTCGACCTTGGTCTCAAGGAACATATCGACGCCGCGATCACTTTCGACGAAACCGCTATCGGCGACCGGGTGACCGCACGCGCGGAAGACCTCGGCGACGAGCTTTTCAGCGTCGGCCGGGTACAACTTCTCGTCCCGCTCAAAGCGGTCGAGCATCTCGGATGCGCGCTTCCAGTCGGCCACTGGTCCCTCCCTTCCCAAGAGGCTGGCAGGAAGGGACCGACCGAACAAGGGTCTGTGTTTTCGGATGACCTGCCGCTCGTCCCTCCAGTCGAAAAGGTCGCGCTGTTCCCGACGAGCCCGGCGCACGCGCCACGTCTTGGTGTGCGAGAGAAACGGACCAGTAGCCGGTTTCAGTGAGCGGCAGCGGCGCGCTCGCGGCTACGATTCCTGGGCCTTCTCCTCAGCCTGCTTCATTCGATAGTAGGTCATGAAGAGATCGCCCCACGCATGATCCACAAGCGAGGCGACGACGCGTGCTGACGGCTCGTCTTGCTGAGGTGGGTCCTCCTTGAACATCGCCGCGCAGCGCTCGAGAGCCGAGAGTTTCTCGAAGTCAGTGTCCTTGCGCTTGGTTTCGGCCATCCCCTTCAGCGCAACAAGGAGCCCCCCGCTTCCATTGTGGCGTGCCTCAAGAAGGGTCGCCGAGGCTGTGCGTACTGCGGCAATCATCAGTTCGATGGTTAACCCACCGCTCGGTACGAACCGGAACTCCCCCAGCTCATCGACCAAGCGCGCGATCTTACGAAGCCGTTCATCGGGATCGGCACCCTCTTTCACCATCCGACAGATCAGTTCGTAGCGCTCGCTGTTGGCAATGAAGCGGTCTTTGAGCCCCGCCGCGTCTGCTAGATGCGCCCCCACGAGAATGGTATTCACACAGAGCTGAAAGACCTGCCGTCCATAGGTCATGAGGTTGCCGAAGGGATGAGCGGCCGTCCCCTGCTTGGCATCGCCGGCGCCGTAGAACCACCAATCGCTCGCGCGCCCAGAGTGCGCGACGGCCGACCGTTGAGCGTAGAATTGGACCGCCCAGTCTTTGAGGCGATCGGTCCTACCAAGAAGGAGCGAGATCGCGTCCGACAGACGATCTGTCTTCTCAGACGCTGGTAGCTGAAGGAGGGTCTCGAACGCGACCGCGAGGTGGAGCAGAGATTGGCTGCTCTCGCGCTCCATTTCATTGGCGCTGTTGTACCAGTCGAGCGCGGTCAGGATGCGCTCACTGAACGGAGTAGGCTTCTTTACGAGCAGGCGGAGAAGGATTTCCGACGGTTCGCTGACGTAGCTGAGGTCAGCAGCCAAGTCCTGCGCGATATTCAAAGTCATCTGGGGCTTTGGGCCATAGAGCCTTGAGCCCGCCGTCAGCCAAACCGGACTGCGTGTGTTGTAGACCCCCTCATAACCGGGGATGTGGCCCAACTTGTCTGGCTCGGCTCGGAACGGCGGGCCGACGTGCGTCGCACCCTGAATTTCCCGAACGAGGTGGACCGTGACGTTGGCCGGCTGCACCACCATCAGGCTGACGTTCTCAGGAGCGAAAAAGACATCACCGAACGTCGGATGTGGCGAGGAGTACAAGTAGGCCAACACGGTGCGAACCCGTCCAAGATCGAGCACGGTCGGGTCCGGCCGGAGGGAGCCCAGGCCCGGAGTGATCGCATAAGTGGCCTGGTCGATGCGAAGGTCGTCTCGGAAGAAGAGCATCGTGCAGAGCTCCTCGACGGCGGCGCGTTGATCCGCCGGGAGGTCTTCAAGCTCGGTTGTTGACCGGAAGATGTACCGGCCAAGCTGAACCCGTCCGCTTGTTTTCAGGTACGGGAAGATCGCAACGCCGAAAGCGGAGGTGGACATTGATCTTCGCCAGCGCGGCGCGCTCCCCTAGCGTGCACCTGCACGCGACCCCAGGTTAGCGAGCCTGGACGAGAGCGCGCAGGATTCCAACCCTGCGGCCTCAAGCGGTTGGGGGATGCCAGATGAGCAGCGACCTGCGCGCGAGGGTGTCCGATCAGGAGGCCAACTTCATTGAGCGGAAGTCTCAAGGCATCAAGTCTGCGGAAATTCGCGCGACACTCTGCGCCTTCGCCACTCAGCACCCGAAGGGCGAACTGCGATTCTCTACATTGGTGTGGCGAACGACGGCGGCGTCATTGGCTGCGACAGCACGGACGCTCTGCAGAAGCGCGTGATGGAAAGCGCCGACGATTGCTATCCACCGATCAGCTGGTCGAGCGAGGTCCTGAGGCTTGAGGACTGCGACGTCGTGGCGGTGGTGGTCTCGGCCAGCCGGAACCGAACTCACTTTACGGGCGGCGCGAATGAACGGGTCGGGTCTTCAACGCGGAAGGCCTCTGAGGCTCGGTTCAATGAACTCGTCGCTTCCCGAAATTCGAAGACGGCCGCCATTTTTGAGCATGAGGGACCAAGTCATTTCGGTCGTGGGCGTTGGTCACAGGATCGGGTCAACACGGCCGATGAGCGATCGGCACTATCATGAGCAGGCGGAATGCCGAGTGGTGACCTGCGACACTCACCGCGTGCAGCTGATGCAGATCAACAATGGCGCGACCTATAGCGAGGGGCTCGATCGGATCGAAGTCAGCTACGACCACGAGAAGTACCGGCTTAAGCTGATCGTTCGGGGGTCCACCCTAGCCGGCGCTTACCTACCGCATCGTCGCCGACGGTCTCCGCTTGCCTAGGCCCAGGCGTACTTTCGATCCCTGATCCACATCACGGCATCGAGCCCTTCGGCGACCGCATAGGCAGCAGCGATACTAACGGCGTGAAGGTGAAACGCCCGGAGATCTTCGACGATTGGACTGATCTCGGGATCGCCGCGAACGCGGAGCCGCACCTTCGCGACATGAGACAGATCGTTGGCCTTGTCCTGGCCGATTTCCTGCGTGACAGCGAGAATGTAGCGCGCCGGCAATAGCCCATCGTGTTTGGCTTCCCGAGCGCCTTCAATGATAGGAACCACGCGTTCCTGAAAGCAGTCGTTCGCATAGGCATACAGCGAGAGCATTGGATCCTCCGGCCGCTCATTGCCGAACCAGCGTCGCCACCCTTCCAATGTCACAGGCATGCGGACGAACGGTCGCTCTGGCTTTCCATCGGCCCGCGCCTCCTCCTCATGCCGGAGCCACTCCGCGTAGGTCTGTCTGAGTCCGAGTTCGTGAGGCAGTGCGGTCCGGAATCGACGCCACTCTGTCGGCGAGAGGCCGGGGAACGTGAGCGCTATCTTGGGCGATTGTGTCAGCCCCGTGCTGTTTTTCCGCGGTCGCCCGCGCTTGAAGAAGTCTGACTCCCCGCCGATTGGCGGTGCGGGCTTCACGTAGGTCGTGCCGTCGAGTTCGAACTGCGTATCGAGCACGGGATCCTTGGTCGGATCAGGACCGACGTCGCCACGGACGACCTTCGACATGCAGCTCTCGGCAAACCGCTGCCAGGCAGCGCGCAACGAGTCGAAAGCTGGAAAATCATCGAGGCGGATCGGTACGTAGGTCAGCGGCCACAAGAAGAAGCTGTCGAACCCGTCGCTGTGGAAGTAGCAGCCGCCGACGATGACCCCGTCGATGTTGGAGGTGTCATTGCGTGCCCGATGGGCGACGAGTGCAGTCAGCTCCTCGTGGTTGAGGGCTGTGTAGCCGTTGTTGATCACCCACAGCACCGAGAGCGCGGTGTCCGGCCGCTCGGCCCTCGTCTGCTTGAGTTGTTGGCGAGCCGAAGCGACCGCGCTTTTGATCGGGCCCTCTATGGCGCGGTCGTAGCCGCGTTGACCGGCTTCGGAGAGCGCCTTTCGATCGAGGACGACGACCGGCGCCGTGAAGCCCTCATCCCGAAACAGCTTTGCGAGCTTTGACTGCCGTTCCGATTTCTGGAGGCCGTCTTCATCCAGCAATTTGAGCTCGATAGCGGCCCCCCCGAGGATGAAGTCGCCACCGCGCTCGGCTCGTCGATCTGCGTCAGGATGAGCGACCTGGCCGCCGCACGTCTCAACCACCATGCGGATGTCGGCTTCGGTCAGAGGCCGAATTCGGAAGGCCTCCATCAGATTTTCCAGCTGTCTCGCCAGGGGTCGAGCGCCATCGGCATGGTGAGCCCCTCACCGCGCTCCTTGCGCCGGCGCTGCTCCTCACAGTGCATTGCGAGGGAGAGATAGATCAGGGCCGCGCGGACAAGCTTCAGCAGCCGAAGCGTGCGCTCCTCAAGCGATCGCCGGGAAATCCGATAAGCCAACGTGTCGAAGAAGGGGTCCGGCTTGTCGCCCATGGGAACGGGCCCAAGCATCATCTCGTGAACCTTCACGTAGCGATGTTCGAGATGAATGCGCAGCTCATGCAGCGCCTGCGCGTCGGGGTCGGTGACGACCTTCTGGTGCTCGTCGAAGAGATCCTTGCTGAGCCAAAACAGCCCCCGGAGAGGCCAGTTCTCAGACTGCCGAAACGTCTCGCGTATTGGGTGAATCGGGTCGCCATTCTTCTCCCGCCATATCGATCGAAAGGAGACGCCGGTCGGCCTGATGCCTAGCGTGAGATAGTGGTTCAGGAAGAAGGCGATCTTGTCGAAGAGCGAGTAAGCGTACTTGTAGGCGCTCTTCATGCGCTCGACGGCAAGGCCATATGCCGGATAGTCGAGCGTGTTGTAGAGCAGCACATCTCGATCCGAGAAGTGTGGGCTGTGAGCGGTGACGCCGAGATAGAATTCCCACCTCGCCGAGACGAACTCCTGCTTCATCTGGTTGAAGAAGCCCGTCACCACAGGCGGCTCATCGAACGACGTAATGAAATCCGGCAGGGTTAGGACGTCTCGTGCGGCGATGGTGTGGTCGCCGAGATCGTTGAGCGGGTTGAGGAATAGGCGCTCTCGAAGGCACCAGGTCCGATAGGAGCGCTCGCTGCCTGAGCGGCCGAGAGAATGGTCGTCAAGTTTGAGGCGCTCCTCGATGGTCTTGAGATCAGCACCACCTTCGATGTGGCGTTTATGCGCCTCGAAGTAAGGCAGAATTGCTGGATCACCCCAAGAGAGCGTCTCGGGATCGGGGTTCGACGCAGCGTCCAGGTCCCAATGCGCGAAGAGCAGGAATGCCGCTTGGTGTCCTGGATCGTGAACCGCCAGTCCGTAGTGCTTGAGGGCGACGCCGCGGTTGCCACGCGCCATCCAGAAATTGGGAACCAGTGAAAGGGCTCTGCCCCAGGCTTCCAGCGCCTCGACTGGTCGACCGGCGGTGCTCAGCTGCCCCGCGAGATTGGTGAGGATCTGGCACTTCCTGCCAAGCTGAACCTTCGAGAAGCCAGGGCTGTTGAGCGCAGTCCGCAGACAGAGGATTTGCTGCTCGGCCTCAGGTTGCTCCCACGACCACCTGACTGCGTCGCCGCCGGCTTGGTGCTTCAGTCGTTCAAGGTTCGCCCAGGCGTTGGCCCGAAAATAGTTGAGGATCGAGATGACGCGATCGCCCGGCGACTTCGCCTCAATCACATCCGCCCAGGCGAGCGCCTTCTTCAAGCCGGGCTCGTTTGCGTCGTCGCCCGCGCGGTCGACGAGCTGTGCGATCCAGTCGAGAGCCGGACCAATCTCGAGATCATCGAGGGTCTCGCGCGCGGCCAGCTCAGCGAGCGTGAGCAATTCCCCGGGCGTGGCTTCACCATCGTCCATCACTCGGTCTCCACAAGGGAGTAGCTCGTGCTTCGTCCGCCAGCAGCGTCCTCCTGGAGGATTCCGCGCTTGCTGGGATCGTCGATGTCGCGAGAAGCCATGTCCTGCGAGGTTTTCGTGATCAGCGCCCACTTTGAGGATGTGAGCTTGCCCTCGAAGCCGTTCAGCAATCGATTGAGCATTTCGCGCTAAAGCAAGCCGGTAATGACAAGCGCCGTGAGTATGTCTGCCGAGAGGCGGAGGCCGAAGGCCGCGCTTGGCTCAGTTCGCGGGTCCATTGGCTGCCTCTGGGCTCGTGCGCCGACCGGTTATGGATCGATCTGCTCGATCATAGGGGAGCGCACATGCAAGAACAATAAGTGAACGCAAGCCAATCTGTGGCGGCGATTCATTCCTCCCCATAACATGGAGCGTTGATGGAATCGGCGAGGAAAGATTGAGCGGTTCGAGCCCTGCTTCGACGGGTCCCAGTGGCGCTCGCTTCGAGGGCCAGGTCGGCGCTCACTACCTCCTCACGATGCTGTCTCACGCGGAGCCGCGCGGTCTCCCGGGCACGTCTATCGATCTGATCGCGTTCCAACGCGGTGACGATGGTTTCCCGCTGGATGACGTCATCATCCACGCCCACGAAAATACGAGCGGCAAAGCCGCGTCGCTCCAGATCCAAGTCAAGCGGACGATCTCGTTTTCCCCTGGCGACGCCATCTTCAAGAAGGTCGTCGGGCAGATCGCCAAGGCGATCGCGGAGCCAGACTTTTGGAGCGGCCGCAACGAGCTGGCGATTGCGACGGCCGCGACGTCTCGAAAGATCGATGGTGCCTACCAGGATGTGCTGCGCTGGGCGCGACAGCTCGGTTCATCGAAGACCTTCTTCGAGCGCCTCAATCGCCCCGGAACCGGCAATGACGACATGCGCACGTTCGTCGAAACGCTGCGCGAGCACCTGCGCGAAGCAGGTGCGGCGAATAAAGACGATGCGGTCTGGAGGGTGCTCGCGCGGCTCCAGATTTTGATCTTCGACTACACCGCAATCGGCTCAGCCGCAGAAGAACTGTCACGAGAACGGGCCGTCCGCGTCTTGCCGCCCGAAGGTGCCGGTGGTGCGGCATCCCTTTGGAGCGCCCTGACAGACCTCGCCGAGGAGATTGGAGCGGACGGCGGAGATCGTGACCGCGCCCGCCTGCTCACCGACATTCAGAACAAATCCATTCGGCTAGCAAGCGACCGCCGGTTGACAGATGTCCGGGCCGCGGTCGCTGAGGCCTCGGTGCAAGCGCTTGCGGATATGGTCGACCAGATCGGTGGAACGGTCATCGCCCGAACCGCGAGGGTCGAAGCGGTCAACGAAGCCCTCGATCAAGGACGCTATCTCGAAGTTCGAGGCGATGCCGGCGTCGGCAAGTCCGGAGTCCTGAAGCACTTCGCCAACCTTTTCTCGACGGAAGGGCGGATCGTCGTCCTTAGCCCCGGGCGAACGCAGCCGCGAGGCTGGACGACCATGCGCGGCGTCCTGGGTTTCAACGGAACTGCGCGTGACCTTCTAGGCGATCTCGCCTCCGATGGCGGAGCGGCGCTGTTCATCGACAACCTCGACTCCTTCAGCGACGACGAGCGGAGAACCGTCAACGACCTTCTACGTGCGGCGTCCGACGTACCCAGCGTCGTCGTGATCGCCACGGCACGCCGCAATTTCGGCGTTGATGAACCGAGCTGGTTGGACGCCAACGCGATCGCCACCCTTGGTTCATCACCGGCAGTCGTGATCGATGAGTTGAACGATGCTGAGGTCACTGAGCTCAGCGAGTCCGAGCCCCACCTGGCGCGCCTTCTGGCGGACGGCCATCCCGCACGCGAAGTGGTCCGCAACCTCTACCGATTGTCGCGTCTAGCAACACAACCGGGATCGGCACCACCGCCTACGACTGAACTGGACATGGCCGCTCAGTGGTGGAGTTCGGCGGATGGCGAACACGACGCAGGACACCGGGAACGTGCGCGCCTTCTTCGGACGCTCGCCGAAATGGCGCTTGGCGGTGATTTTGTGCTCGACGTCAAAGGCGAGCCACCAGCGCCAATAGACGCACTCGTGCGGAGCGAAACGCTTCGCGACCTTGGCACCGATAGGGTCACCTTCCGCCACGATGTTCTGCGGCAATGGGCGATTGGCAGTCTACTCGCTGCGGACGACGGAAGCTTTGGCAAGCTACCGTTGGACAAGCCTGCATCGGCGATTCTGGCCCGAGGCGTAGAGCTGGCCGCTCGCTTCGCACTGGCACGTGAATCGAATGGGGATCGTTGGGCAGCGATCCTGGACCGCCTCTCCCAGCCGGGAGTTCATGGATCGTGGCGACGCGCGGCGCTCCTCGCTATCGTCCACTCGGAGACCGCGAGCGCTTTGCTCGATCGGGAAACGGCGCGCCTCCTGGCGAACGAAGCTGTGCTGCTTCGCGAGCTGATCCGGACCACGATGGCCGTGGACGCGGAGCCAGCTTCGCAGCTCCTCGTGCAGCTTGGCGTCGACCCCGCCCAAATCCCTCCCGGCATGTTCGTTCCGACCGGTGCGGCTTGGGTTCACCTTCTTGTTTGGCTTCTGAAGCTGGGTGCAGGAACTCCCGCTCAGGCGCTGAGCGACGTGGTGGAGCTCTACACAAACTGGATGCTGGGCACCTTTGGTCACGGCCCTCTCACGTCGAACCTCTTGGCCTGGCTGCATGCATGGTTGGTCGAACTCGAAGAAGAGGAAGGAACGCCGGGCACGCCCCCTCGAACCTATGCAGGTCATTTCGGCTATCGCGAGGAGCGCGGGCTCGCTGAAAAGCTGCGAACGGGCTTCCTGATGTTCGCGAACAAGCGGCCCGACCTTGCGGCCGACTACGTGAACCGAGTTCGAGCCTACAAGCACGATCGCGGGGTGATTTCCGGCATCATGAAGTTCCGGGGCACGCTTGCTCAAGCCGCACCGAAGGAACTAGCGGCGCTAGTGGCTGAGAACTTGATCGCCGAGGGGAAAGACGAGCAGGACCCGTACCGTCGGCGGGAACGCGACGAACCCTTTCAGAATCTCGATCACGATTTCCTCCCGGCTGCGCCTGCCCAAGGGCCCTTCCTCGAGCTGCTCACGCACGCGCCGGACGAAGGTCTTGGGCTGGTCCGAAAGCTTGTCGACCACGCCATTCAGTTTCGGACGCGCGGCCGGAATCCCGGCGAAGATGGATTCCGCGTCGCGCTCGATGAGGGCGATCGGTTCTTCCCCTGGACCCGCAGCTACCGATGGTCGCGCGGGCAAAGCAACGACTATGCGGTTGCTTCGGGCCTCATGGCGCTTGAGGCATGGGCTCACAAGCGCATCGAGAACGGCGACGATTTCGATGCTGTTCTGAAGGATGTGCTCGGACCACCAGGCTCGTGCGCAGCGTACCTGCTCGTCGCAGTTGATCTGGTTATCTCGCATTGGCCGGCGTCGCGTGCTGCGGCAGTCCCGTTCGTGGCGTGCCCGGAACTGCTCAGCACGGACCGCACGCGCCAGGGTCAGGATCAAATCGAGCTCCCGGATCTATTCGGACTGAGGGCGCTGGAGAAGGAACCCGTGGGCGGCGCTACCCGCGAAAGCCTGAAGCAGCGCGTGTCGCGCCGGGTCCCACTGGAGAATCTGCTCGGGTCATACTCGTGTTACGGCCCGGAAGAGTTGCGCTCAAAGATCGAGCGGCTGTTGCAGGGCGCCTCTCAGCGGCTGGGAGGGCAGGACGCAAGTTCGAACTTTGCTGATCCGAAGTTCATGGCTCGGCACGCGCTCAATCTCGTAAACCCGGCGAATTGGCCCGAGGTAGAGGCCGAGCGCGTCGACGGGACAAAAGTTATGGCGCGCCAGTACGTTCCGCCTGAGGAAGAGGCCAAGCACCTCCTCGCGCTCAACGCCGCCGCCGCCTCAAAGTTCGCGTCCGCGAACATTCGCGCAGCGCTCCTCGCGGCAATTGATGACCCCTCGCGATCATCGGCGGATATCGCCGCGCAAGGCGTTGCATGGGCTCGTGAAGAGCTGGCTCGTCCAAAGAGCGAGAGAAGTACCGCGGACGGCGAAGACAATGACGATGACGATCGTGACAGTGAGGAGGATTTCGTAAGCGGCGAAGGCATCAGAGCCGCGGCATTGGTAGCGGTTCGCGATGGTGATGATGATCTTCGGCGCGAGCATGGGGCTTGGGCTGAGGAAGTGTTTTCCGAGGCCCTCAAGGCCGCTGACGATGTTGCGCATCGGGTGCGCGGCGGCCTCAAGTTCAACCCCGTAGCTACGGCATTTGCGGGTTTCGCCGAGCTCTATCGGCGCGAGCCCACGCCCGCTCGACTTCGAATCCTTCTCGAAGTTGCGGCGCGCGAGAGCCCGGCCGGCGCACACGGCTTTGCGGCTTCGGTCGCGAGCCTTGCTGAAGTCGATGAGCGAATTCCGAAGGCGATTGTCCGTTGCGGGTTCGCTGCTTGCGTGAGGCCAATCCGCCAGTGGGAGGTGAGCGAGGAGGAGGCCGCACGGCGTGCTGCGCTTTATGCCGAGAGAACCGTTGCCGCAGTCGAAGCCGAGCTCGTCTGGCTCAATGGATTGGGATCGGAGCCAGACTGGCCGGACTTCGAGCCCGAGGGCGCGCGCCCAAGACGACGTCGCCGGCGTGGAATCCGAGTTGGCGAGCCAACGCCGCAGGCCCAACCCGAGGAGCGAACCGCAGAGCCCGAGACCTATGTCGATGAACAGGCAGCCGCGCTTTGGATCGGCTCGCTTCGGGCAATCGTCGATGTGGTCGACCGGCCCTGGCTGCGCGACCTTGTGCGGGCCTACGCCGAATTCTCGGCAAAGCTCAATGGCCTTGGACTCGGTACCGAGGAAGAGTTGTCCCGAAGCCCAGGCGAGTGGAACGGAACCTACTACGCCCTGCTAGCCCGCACCCTCGTTGGCCTCTCTGAGGCTGAGATGGATGAGCTTGCCGTGGGGCGGATCACCGCACTGCCGGATCAGTCGTTCTTCGATGTCACACCGCAGTTCCTGCGCGCAATCGACGTTATCTACTTCAATGATCATCTGCTGGAGGCCGAGGCACCGGCGATCCGCAGAAAATTCATCGAACGCCTCATCGCGTCCCTCGGCTGGCGGCGCCTAGTAGGCGAACGGTCAAGCTCGATCGAGATGCACATCGGCCCCGCTATCGGCGCGATCTTCTTCAACGATTACGTCCTGCGGCAAACCTCTACCTACCTCACGCCGAAGGCGATGGAGCGTGTCGGTCCGTTCCTGCCCGAGCTTACGGATCTGTTGGCTCGTGGTCCCAGCTACTTCGTTGCTTTGGTCACCATGGACTTACTGGAGGTCGCTCCCAGCGCTTCCCTCTTGCCGCTTCTCATTGCAGCCGCTGAGGCCTGGGTCGCGAGCTATGTCGACTACACAGCCTTTTGGGTTGAGCACGGTATCGGTCGCAGGCTTTGCGCGTGGGTGGACCAAGTTCGTCAATCTGCTCCTGAGGCACTGGTGGCCGATAAACCCGAACGCCAAGTGATCGACGGTGTCCTCGCCGTACTTGTGCGCCTCGGTGTCGCCGAGGCGCGAATGCTCGAAGGTGCGCTAGCAGGTTCCTAGTCCGGCTGCTGCGGACGGCCGGGCTCAAGCGCCCGTCGAAGACAGGCAATCATCATGACGCTCACCGCATGCGTCGTTCAACTTCGTTTGAAAGTCGCCTTTGCGCAAGCAGATCAAGGTCTCCTATTGGCGCAACGCGGGCTGAGCTCTTGGTGATCGGGTTGCTCCAAATCCGCGCATTGCGTACATTGATGGGGAGGCGAGGCGTATCTAGAGCTGCCCCCGGTCAGGCTTTGGTCAGGCTAAGCGGCCCGGCGTAAAATCCGTGGTTTTTTGGGCGGAGTACGGCTCGTCTCAGACCCCCATGAGGTTCCGTTTGCGGCGCGGCTCGTACAGGGTGTGAAGGCTGTAGTTCCAAGAGCCTGGCTGTCCCCGGCGGCGAAACACTGCTCGCACAATCGCTGACTGGCGATGAGGGAAGAGCACGGTAACCGTCGCTGCTACCAGCTCAGGAAGGCCTCTCCGTGAAGGCCTTACGACCAGGAGAGAATTCTCGGAAACATTCTGGACGATGTGAGCGAGAGTTCCGACAAGTGTCCAAGACTGGCTTTTGGCGAGACGTTCCCGTCCCCTCCGATTCATGTGTCGCCAGCCCTCCCTTGTGAAGTGCACTGCGGCGTTGGAGCCCGCAAAATGCAGCGACAGTGTATTCAATCTTACGTATTCTTGCCGCGCCGCAGCGACAGGTGCTGATTTCGACGTTAGGTATTTGAAGTCGTCCGCTGTGGTCTTGATCTGCCGCAACAGGAGGTCGCCATGTAGTGTACCGCAGAGATCGGCAATGCGGTTCTTCGCTGATGCGTCGAACTTGTTTGCAGCTGGCACAAACACCTGAGATCCGACGACTGAGCCGCCGTCCCGGACATCAGTCCAATACGCGGCGAGTGACTCAGGGTCGACTTTTACCAGGATGGCGGCGCCCACGACGCGGCGCCAACGAGCGGCGTTTTTAGCCAACTTCTCTGTGCCGATTGGTAGCGCGAAAATACCATCCTTTGGCTGCTCGGAACGACATTTCACCTGGACGTGGATGATCTGCCCCGTGGGAACTCCGCCACGTTCTATGAAGATAAGGCCGTCGACACCATCATCGTTGACGGCATCCAACGGCTGCCAGCGACTCTTCCATTCCTGAAGCACGATGCGTTCGACAGCGTTGACCCCTAACTGCCCCTGCCGCTGCTTAGAAAGCCCTGTAACTGGCACGTTGAGACCCCCGTTTCGGTGCGCATCAGCGTAGCTTCAGCGCGGGCATCTTAAATGTCCGGAATACGGATGGAGGCCAAGGTCCGTTCGTGGCGCCGAGCAGTCACTATGCCGAGTCTAAGGTCCCGCTTCCGATATATCGGACAGTCTTAAGTGGGGATTGGGCCAGCGTTAGGTTGGCGCGATATATCGCTGGCGGCCCGGGAGGGACTCGAACCCCCGACCTTCGCTTTAGGAAAGCGCTGCTCTATCCTGCTGAGCTACCGGGCCGACCGGTGGGGGTGATAGCGCAACGCTGTTCCGGTGGGAATGGCTGCGATAGAGGGGCGTATGGGGTTCTTCAAAGTGTTTCGCCTGCTCTACGTGCAGGTTCTCGTGGCGATCGCGCTCGGCATCGCCGTGGGGGCGGTCTGGCCCGAGTTCGGGGTGTCGCTGAAACCGCTGGGCGACGGGTTCATCAAGCTGATCAAGATGGCCGTCGCGCCGGTCATCTTCTGCACCATCGTCGCGGGCATCGCGCGGATGGGCGACATCAAGGCGTTCGGCCGGCTGGGCGCCAAGACCCTGATCTATTTCGAGGTCATCTCGACCCTGGCCCTGGCCATCGGCCTGATCGTCGGCAACCTGGTCAAGCCGGGCCGCGGCTTCAACATCGACCCGGCCACGCTCGATCCCAGCATCGCCGAGGGCTATGTCGAGAAGGCCAAGCACGGCGAGAGCCTGCCGGACTACATCCTCAGCCTGATCCCCGACGCCTTCTTCGGCGCCTTCGCCGACGGTGCGCTGCTGCAGGTGCTGGTCATCGCCATCCTGACCGGCTTCGCCTGCTCGCGGCTGGGGGCGTTCGGCGACAAGGTCGCCGGGGTGCTGGAGGACGTCTCCAAGGTGTTCTTCTCGATCATCCAGGTGATCGTGAAGCTGGCGCCGATCGGGGCCTTCGGGGCCATGGGCTTCACGATCGGCAAGTACGGCCTGGCCGCGCTGGTCAAGCTCGGCGCGCTGGTGCTGACCTTCTACACGACCTCGATCCTGTTCGTTGTGATCGTGCTGGGGCTGGTCGCGCTGGCGGCGGGCTTCTCGATCTTCAAGTTCCTCGCCTACATCCGCGAGGAGCTGCTGATCGTCCTGGGCACGTCCTCGTCGGAATCGGTGCTGCCCCAGATGATGGACAAGATGCAGCGCCTGGGCGCAGGCAAGACCACGACCGGCCTGGTCATCCCCACCGGCTATTCGTTCAATCTCGACGGCACCAACATCTACATGACCCTGGCCACGCTGTTCCTCGCCCAGGCCACCAACATCGACCTGACCCTGACCCAGGAGCTGACCCTGCTGGCGGTGGCCATGCTGACCTCGAAGGGGGCGAGCGGCGTGACCGGGGCCGGCTTCATCACCCTGGCGGCGACCCTGGCGGTGGCGCCGCAGATCCCGATCGCCTCGCTGGCCATCCTGGTCGGGGTCGACAGGTTCATGAGCGAGTGCCGCGCCCTGACCAACCTGGTCGGCAACGGCGTGGCCACCATCGTCATCGCCCGCTGGGAGGGCGACCTCGATCGCGAGAAGCTGGCCGCGGAGCTGGAGCGCGGCCCCAACCACGTCGCCGAGCCCAGGATCGTGACCGCCGACGCCGACTAGGCGGGCGAAGGTTCCCAGGTCTCAACCCGCGATTGACTTGCCGGGCCGGCGATGATCGGGCAGGGTTTCCCGACGCGAGTACGCAGCGGTGACGTGCATGTTTTCGGCCTGACGGGACTTCGGATGCAGACGCCAGCACCCTCCCGTGGCTTACACGGCGGCCTGTCGCGCCGAGCGCTGCTGGCTGGCCTCGGCGGGCTTGCGGCGCTGCCGGCGGCCGCCCATCCCCTCGCCATCTCCGAAGACGCCTGGCTGGGCTATGAGGCGCGGCTGGGCCGGCGGCTGCAGGACGCCGGCGGCGGGCGCTTCCAGGCGGCGACCGAGCGGGAGCTGCTGGCGCTGACCAATACGGCGCGGCGCGCGGCGGGCGCGGCCTCCTGCGGCTGGAACGAGGAGCTGGCGCGGGTCGCCAGGGCCCATGCGGCCGACCTGGCGGGGCGCGGCTATGTCGAGCATCTGTCGCCGGAGGGCTTCGACCCCACCCACCGCGTCGGCCTGCTGGCCCGGCGGATGATCGGCTCGGCCAGCGAGAACATCGCCTTCCGCCGCGCCGGCGATCCGACCTCGGCGGCCGAGCTGATGGGGATCTGGCGCAGGAGCACGCCGCACTGGACCAACCTGCTGCGCCCCCGCCATGCGCAGGCCGGGTTCGGGGTGGTGGCGAAGGGCGAGCGGACCTATGCGGTCGGCCTCTATGCGCGTCCCGACGGCGCCCTGGGCGCGCCGCTGCCGTTCCGCCTGGCCGGGGAGGGGGACCTCTCCAGCGCCCTGCGCGAGACGTCGCCGCATTTCGAGAGCTATGCGCTGGCCGACCCGCTGGACGAGGCCGCGGCCCGCGCCAGGCTGGAGGGCGCGGCCGCGGGGCCGCTGCCGCCGGGGGTCTACCAGTTGCGCCCGCGGCGGCGCATGGACGCCGGCCGCTACCAGGTGCTCTGGGGGCCGATCTTCGTGCGGGTCTAGCCCAGCAGGGCCAGCAGTTCGGCCCGGATCAGCGGCCAGGCGGCCGAGGTCGGGTCGATCAGTTCGAAATGTCCCGCGCCCGGGAAGTCCAGGATCTTCACGCGATCGCCGGCGGCCGAGGCCGCCTGGCCGTAGGCCTCGCCGAAGGCGCTCGGCACGATGTGGTCCAGCGCGCCGGAGACCACCACCTGGGGCGCGCCCAGCGGCAGCAGGCGGGGCGGCGAGGTGTCGCCATAGACGTCGGCGCGCGTCCCGGCGCCGACCAGGGCGTCGATGGTGCCCGGGCCGCCGCATTCGTCGGGACCGGCGGCGTGGTAGGCGGCCAGGTCGATGATGCCGGCCAGCGGGACGGCGCCGCGCGCCTTCAGCGGGTCGGGCATGTGCAGGGGGCTGGCGGGCGGCAGGCGGTGACGGGCCAGCGCCCAGATCGCCAGGTGTCCGCCGGCGGAATGGCCGGTGAGGACCACGCGCGAGAGGTCGAGGCCATGCGGGGCGGCCAGGGTCCGCACGTGGTCGACCGCATGGGCGACGTCGAGGAAGGCGCCGGGATAGCCGCCGCCCTCATGGCCGATCCGGCGGTACTCGATGTTCCAGACCGCCACGCCGTGGTCGCGCAGGTCGGCGGCCAGATAGTCCATCATCTCCAGGCCCGGCAGCTCGGCGAGCCAGCAGCCGCCATGGATGACGATCGCCAGCGGATGGGGGCCGGGGCCGGCCGGCAGCCAGAGCTCGCCGAACTGCAGCGGGGTCTCGCCATAGCGCTCGCGCAGCGTCGCGGGCCGGCGCGGCCGGGCCAGCAGGTCGAGATAGCCGATGGGGGCGGGCGGGGCGGACATGGCGGCCTCGGATACGAAAACGCCCGACCTGTCGGCCGGGCGTCTCGAACTTGCAACCGGGTGGGCGGGCCTTAGGCGGCGACCGCCTTCACCAGGCTCTTGTTGAGGATGGTGATCGCCGCGTCGCGGTCGATGCGCTCGATGGCGGCGACTTCGCGGGCCATGCGGTCCAGCGCCGATTCGTAGAGCTGGCGCTCCGAATAGGACTGTTCCGGCTGGTTCTCGGCCCGGTGCAGGTCGCGAACCACCTCGGCGATCGAGATCAGGTCGCCCGAATTGATCTTGGCTTCGTATTCCTGGGCGCGGCGCGACCACATGGTGCGCTTCACGCGGGCGCGGCCCTTCAGGGTGGTCAGCGCCTGGCTGACGACATTGCCCTCGGCCAGCGAGCGCAGGCCCGCGCCACGGGCTTTCGCCGTCGGAACGCGAAGGGTCATCTTCTCGTGGTCGAAGGTGATCACGTAAACTTCGAGAGAATAGCCGGCGACTTCCTGGGTTTCGATCCCCTGTACCTGGCCCACGCCATGGGCCGGATAGACGACGTGATCGCCGACGGAGAATTCCAGACCGCTCTTGCTCATTCGCTCAAGTCCTTTCGACTCGTCCGAACCCGTTAAGAGGCGTTAACCGGTTCCTCAAAAGGCAAAGGACACCCTCCGCAAAACTGCGCGGTGTCTGACCCCTGTAGGAACGGAATAGACCTCTAGGACACCCTTCGCCTTGTTACGGCGTACACTGGCCGGGGACGGCTCTTCTGCAGAAATTGATATGGCGTGCGTAGTCGCTACCGTCACATCAGCGCGGAAGGTAACATAAAAATCAGCCGAAAGAAAGGCTTGCCCCCTGGGGCGGCCTCAGGAGCCGCGGCCGGGCTTTTCGCTGAAGTACTTTTCGAACTTGCCGGTCTCGCGCTCGAACTCCTCGCGGTCGGCGGGCGGTTCGCCCTTCACCGTGATGTTCGGCCAGACCTTGGCGTAGTCGGTGTTGATCTTCAACCACTTGGAATCCGGGTCGTCCTCGGTGTCCGGCTTGATGGCGTCCACCGGGCATTCCGGCTCGCAGACGCCGCAGTCGATGCACTCGTCCGGATTGATGACCAGGAAGTTCTCGCCCTCATAGAAGCAGTCGACCGGACACACCTCGACGCAGTCCATGAACTTACATTTGATGCAAGGATCCATGACGATGTAGGTCATCGCGAGGTACAACTCCGGCGGCACGCTTCGGGCGGCGGTTTTTCCGGCTCCGGGCGCCCAAAGTCAATGGCCGTGGGCCGCAACTTATCTGGAAGGGGTGTTAGTCCCCGCCGGACGGCTTCAGTTTCAGCACCGTTTCCGTCGCCGCCTCGACCGCCGCGCGCGAATAGCTCAGCGGCACATAGTCGCCCCTGGCCCAGATCGGGAACAGGTCGCGGAAGTGCGGGCTGGCCGGATCGCCCGACTGGCCGGGCGTGTTGATCGCCACGCTGTTGTCCCAGGCGCCGACGTCCAGGACCATGCGGAACGAGGCGCCGGCGGTGACGCGGTAGTCGTTCGCCCGCCAGGTCGCGGCCAGCGGCGAGAGCGCCGTCCCGGCCATCGGGGCGGTCCCGCTCGACCAGGCGTCGCGGTCCGCGGCGGGCAGCAGCGGGGTCAGGGCGTGGTCGAACCGCGCCTGGTGCAGCTTGCCCCAGGCCCACGCCTTGGGATCGGGGCCGAGCTGGCCGGCGACTTCGTCATAGGCGGCCAGCAGGCTCTCGGCGAGGATGGCGTCGCGCGCGCCGGCCGGATCGACGCCGAGGCTGGCGTCGGGCGCCTCCAGCAACGCCATGACCGCGGCGAAGTCGCCATTGCCCACGGCCGCGCGGGCCGCCTGGGGCACGGCGCGGGCAACGCTCGCCTTGCCCAGGTGCTTGGTGGTCCAGACCTCGTAGAGCGCGGCGGCGGCGCTATCGGCGCTGGTCTTCTGGTCCCAGCCGGCCAGCAGGGCGATGGCGCCGGCGAGCTTGGCGTCGTTGGTCCTCACCCCGGCCAGCAGGGCGTTCATGCGGCGGGCGGTGACGTCGGTGGGGTCGGTCTGCAAGGCCATGGCGTCGGCCAGGGTCAGCTTGTCCTTGGCGCCCAGGACCTCCTCGATCCGCTGCATGCGCGCGGCGTTCGACCATTCGAACCCGACCTTACGCTCGGCATAGGGATAGTCGGCCGGCAGGTTGAGCTGGTTGGCCGAGGCGAACCAGCCGGAGGCCGGGTTGTGGGTGCTGGGCAGCTCCTCGAGCTTCAGGAAGCCGGCCCATTCGTAGCGGCCGTCGCCGGGGATCGGCAGCAGGCCGTCCCAGTTGGGGCGCTTGGGGACCTTGCCGGCCGCGACCCAGCCGATGTCGCCCCGGGTGTCGGCGAAGACCTGGTTCTCGGACGGCGCGCCCCAGTCGGAGAGCGCGTCCTTGAATCTCGGCCAGTCCTTGGCGGTCATGTAGCCCATGGAGCCGAAATAGGCCGACGTGCCGGGCTCGGCCCAGACGCTGCGCACCGCGAAGGCGCGGGCCTTGGCGGCGTCGGCGTAGACCACCGGGCCGTGGCGGGTGAAGCGAAGCTCGACCTTGCGCGCCGCCTCGCCCTTGACCTCGATGGTCTCGGTGAGCGTGGTCATCTCGGCCCAGCCGCCGGCGTAGCGGTAGCGGCCCGGGGCCTGCGGGTCGGTCTCGTAGACATAGAGGTCTTCCTGGTCGGCCGGGAAGATGGTCAGGCCGAAGGCGACCGTGCCGTTGTGGCCGATCGAGACGCCGGGCAGGGCCGGCTCGCCCGCCCCGATCACCGAGAAGCCGGGCGCCTCCATGTGCACGATGTAGCGCAGCGACGGGGTGCTGTGCTCGCGGTGCGGGTCGTTCGCCAGGATCGGCCGGCCGCTGGCGGTGCGCTCGCCGGCCACGGTCCAGTTGTTCGAGCCGATCGCCTCGGGCGGGATCTCCAGCATGGCGAGCCTGGCCTGCGAGCCGGTGAACCGCACGCCGCGCGTGGCAAGTTCGTAGTCGCCCAGCACCGCCTCGGTGACGTCGCAGGGATCGAGGCCCTCGGGGACCTTGGTCTCCCACTTCGGCTCGATGTTCTTGTAGAGCCTGGCCGCTTCGATCCCGGCGGCGCAGGCGATCCGGGCGCGGCCGACCTCGTTGGGGACATTGCGGGTCAGGCCGTGGCTGCGGATGCGGACCACGTCGTCGGCGCTCCAGCGGTCGGGCGTCGTGCCTGCGAGCTGGAACTCCCGCGGCAGCGGCCGTTTGCCGGCGGCGATCTCGTCGACATAGGCGTTGAGGCCGGCGACGAAGGCCTCGGTGTTGTCCCTGGCGCCGGCGCCGTAGGCGTTCCACTCGCGGTCCATGTCGCCGCGATAGAGGAAGAGCCGCGCGGCCCGATCCTGGGCGACATAGTCGGGGCCGAAGTCCCGGGCCAGCAGGCCCAGCCCGCGCTTACGCCACAGGTCGACCTGCCAGAGCCGGTCGCGGGCGACGTTGTAGCCCTGCAGGAAGAAGGCGTCGCGGGTGTCGGCCGCATAGATGTGGGCGATGCCCCAGCGGTCGATGCGGATCTCCGCCGGCTGGGCCAGCCCGGCGACGTTCAGCGTCTCCTGCCTGGGGGCGGCGTGGGCGGCGGTGGCGAGCAGAAGGGCGGACAGCGTGACCAGGCGTTGCATACGGCCACGCTAGGCCGGGCGCCGCCCGCGGGCAATCGTCCCTAGCCTTTCGACGCCGCGATCAGGGCGGCGCGCTCGTCGGCGCTCAGCGGCCGCCACTTGCCTTCCGGCAGGTCGCCGAGCTTCAGCGGCCCGACGCGGACGCGCATCAGGTCGACGACGCGCAGTTCGACCAGCTCGGCCATGCGGCGGATCTGGCGGTTGCGGCCTTCCTTCAGGACGATGTTGAGCTTCTGCTCGGTCAACTGGGTGACCTTGGCCGGGCGCAGCTTGCGGCCGTCCAGCTCCAGGCCGTGGCGCAGCAGGGCGATCTTCTGGGGCGTGATCACCCCGGTCAGGAGCACGTTGTACTCCTTGTCCATCTCGGATTCCGGCCCGATCAGGGCCTTGGCCAGCACGCCGTCCTCGGACAGCACCAGCAGGCCGCGCGACTCGCGGTCCAGCCGGCCGAGCGGGGCCAGGTTGTGGGCGGCGGTGGGGATGGTCGCCTGGGCCTCGCCCCACAGCGCCTGGCGGGTCAGCAGGGTGACGGCCTCGACCTGGTCGTCCTGCGGCAGCGACGAGACGACGCCCATCGGCTTGTGCAGCACGATCGACAGGCTGGAGCTCAGCTTTTCCTGGGCGCTGTCGTTCAGCACCAGGGTCTGGCCGGGCAGGATCTTGCGGCCGGCGTCGTCCACCCGCTCACCGTCGATGAACACCAGCCCCTGGGCGATCAGGCCCTCGGCCTCGCGCCGCGAGCAGACGCCGCTCTGGGCGAGCCACTTGTTGACGCGCTGGGGTTCGGGATCGTCGTAACGTCGGGTCCAGGCCATGGCGTCCATGTACGGCGCGGGCTAGCCGGCGTCCATCGGGGCGTACAGCGTGCGGGCTTCTTCGGCCGGGCCGCGGCGCTCCCCCAGAGCGGCCACCTCGACGGCGATCAGGCGGCCGCCGAGCGCGAACACCAGGCGGTCGCCGATCTTCACCGGCCGCGCGCACTTGTCGATGCGGGTCTCGGCCCCGGCGCGGGTCAGGCGCACCTTGCCGTCGTCGAGGAACTTGGCGGCCAGGGAGCGGGTCTTGAAGAACCGCGCGCGCCACAGCCACACGTCCGCCCGGCAGGCGTCCTCGCTCACGACGCCTGGCTCCGCGCCGCCTTGGGCTTGCGCCGCCGGCGCGGGCGACGGGCAGGCGGCGGCTGGTCCTTCAGCGCGGCCAGGGCGGCGAAGGGCGAGTCGACCGGCGGCGGGGCCTTGGCCTCGGGGCGGGGCTTCTCGCCGCGGCGGCGCCAGACCAGGGGCGCGCCCTCCTTGGGCCTGGTGGTGGGGGCAAAGCCCAGGGCGCGCATGATCTCGCGGGCGTCGGCCTCGCTCCAGCCCAGTTCCTCGCGGGCCTGGTCGGAGAGCAGCCCCGCCTTGGGCGCGGCGCGCAGCAGGGCGTCGAGCCGCTCCAGCGTCTCGACCGGGACGGCGTGGCGGCCGACGGCCCGCAGGCCGAAGGCGGCCAGCGCCTGGGGCGAGGGCGGCGGGCCGTTCAGGCGGCCCACGCTCACCCGGCCTTCGCGCGGGACGAAGCCCTGAGCGAAGGCGAGCGAGGCGGGCCTCAGCAGCGCCGGCAGGTAGAGGCTGAAGGCGCCCAGGCGCACGCCCAGGGACTTCAGCGTGCGGCGCTCGACCTGGCTCAGCGCCTTGGCCTCGGCCCGTACCAGCTCGCGGTCGAGCACGCCGCCGGCCTCGATCAGCCGGTAGGCGACCCCGCGGGCCAGGCCCTTGACCTTGCCGGTCGAGACGGCGCTCTCCAGCCGGCGCAGCGGCGCCAGCCGGCGGGCGGCCTCGGCGGCCAGGAACGCTTCCAGCCGCCGCGCCGCGCGCTCGCGGGCCTGGGCCGGGCCGAGCTCGCCATAGAGCCGCACGCGGGGCGTGAACGGGGCGCCGCCGGAGAAGGCGGCCGTCGCCTCGCCGCGCCAGAGCACGACGCCGTCCGGGGTGAAGGAGAAGGCCTCGTCCGGCTCGGCCGCCAGCCGGCCCAGCCGCTTGGCGATCTCCGGCCCGACGGCGGCGACGGCGGCGGCGCGCAGGGCCTTCTCCTCGATCACGGACGAGCCCTGGGCCGGCGCGAAGGCCACGCCGCTCAGCTTGCCGACATACTGCCCCTCGACCGTGACCGCGCCGTCGGCCGCGACCCCGGCCAGCAGGTCGCCGCGCACGTGCAGGGCGCGCATCAGGGCGCTGGTGCGGCGGTCGACGAACCGCGCCATCAGCTTCTCGTGCAGGGTGTCGGAGAGCCGGTCCTCCAGCAGCCGCGTCTGGCCCTGCCAGCCGCCGGGATCGGCCAGCCAGTCGGGGCGGTTGGCGACATAGGCCAGGGTGCGGACGCTGGCCAGCCGCGCCGCCAGGGTGTCGATCTCGCCGTCGGTGCGGTCCAGATGCCTGTACTGCCCGGCGATCCAGTCCTCGGGCACCTTGCGGTCGCGACTGGTTAGCCAGCCGAAGAACTCGCGCACCAGGCGGATGTGCTCCTCGCCGGAGGTCTTGCGGAAATCGGGCGTCTGGCAGACGTCCCACAGCCGGGTCATGGCCGAGCGGTCGCGCAGGGTGCGGTCGATCACCTCCGGCTCGTCGGCCAGGGCGCGCAGGGTCTTCTCGTCCAGCGCCTCGGCCGACAGCTTCAGGCCCGGCTGGGCGGGCGGCGCGGCCAGCGAGTGGGTCAGCGCCTTCAGGGAGCTGAAATCGAGGGCGGCGTTGCGCCACTCGGCGGCGGTGACGGCCTCGAAGTGGTGCTGCTCGACCGCCTCGATCAGGTCGGCGTCCATGTCCTCGCACTCGCCGGTGACGCCGAAGGTCCCGTCGCGGGTGAAGCGCCCGGCGCGGCCGGCGATCTGGCCGACCTCCGGGGGATGCAGGAACCGCGTGCGCTTGCCGTCGAACTTGCGCAGGCCGGCGAAGGCCACATGGTCGACGTCCATGTTGAGGCCCATGCCGATGGCGTCGGTGGCGACCAGGAAGTCGACCTCGCCGGACTGGTAGAGCGCGACCTGGGCGTTGCGGGTGCGCGGGCTCAAGGAGCCCATGACCACCGCCGCCCCGCCGCGCTGGCGGCGGATCAGCTCGGCGATGGCGTAGACCTGGTCGGCCGAGAACGCGACCACGGCCGAGCGGCGCGGCAGGCGGGTGAGCTTCTTGGGGCCGGAATAGGTCAGGCGCGAGAACCGCTCGCGGGTGACGATCTCGGCGTCGGGCAGCAGCCGGCGGATCAGCGGCGCCATGGTCCCGGCGCCCATGAACATGGTCTCGAACCGGCCGCGGGCGTGCAGCAGCCGATGGGTGAAGATGTGGCCGCGCTCGGGGTCGGCGCAGAGCTGGATCTCGTCGACGGCCAGGAACTCGACCTGGCGGCTCAGCGGCATCGCCTCGACCGTGCAGACGAAGTACTGCGCCCGGGCCGGGACGATCTTCTCCTCGCCGGTGATCAGCGCCACGCAGGAGGGGCCGCGCAGCTTGACGATCCGGTCATAGATCTCGCGCGCCAGCAGCCGCAGCGGCAGGCCGATCATGCCGCTGGCATGGCCCAGCATCCGCTCGACGGCCAGGTGGGTCTTGCCGGTATTGGTCGGCCCGAGCACCGCCACCAACCTGGGCGGGCCGAAGTCCGACAGACGCGCGCTCATGAACCGAAGGTGGGGCGGGAATCACCGCGCGGCAAGCGGGGCTAAAGATGCCGGCCGATGTCCATCCGCTGGTGAAGCACCCGGACCACATCGAGCATCTCGTCGACGAGCCGATAGAATACGATATGTGAGCCGACGGAGACCTTGAAGTAACCGGCTCGAACCTCGTCGCACGCACGGCCGTGGAGCGGGTGGGCTGCCGCTCGCTCGATCGCGCGTCGGATGTCCAGAACGTAGTCCGTGGCGCGCTCGGCGCCCCAGCGATCGGCGCTGTAGTCCCAGATCTCGCTGAGGTCGGCCTTCGCCTTGGGCGAAAGGACATACGGGAGCATGGACGGGTCTAGGCGCGCTTGGCGGCGATGAATGCGTCGAAATCGAAGGGAGTCGAAGGGCCGCTCTCCTCGCCCTCGATCAGGGCAAGGCGCAGAGCTTCAAGCTGCGCCTCGCGTTCCTCCAGAAGGCGCAGGCTGGCGCGCACGACCTCGCTGGCGGAGGCGTAGCGCCCCTTTGCGACTTCCGTCTCGATGAACGCCGAGAAGTGCTCGCCAAGGCTGATGGACGTGTTCTTACCCATGCGAAGACAATACCAAGAATTGGTACCCATGGCCAGTCCGGCGGCGGCAGGAGCCGCCGCCGGCGCTTGGGGCCCTACTTCGCCGAGGCGATGTAGTTGTCGATGACCTGGTCCAGGACCGTCAGCGGGGTTCCGCCCGAGAGCAGGCCCGCGTCGTGGAACTTGCGGATGTCGAACTTGCGGCCCAGGGCCTTCCTGGCCCGCTCGCGGGCGTTCATCCAGGTGATCTTGCCGACCATGTAGCTGCAGGCCTGGCCGGGCCACACGCAATAGCGCTCGACCTCGGTGATGGCGCTGGCCTCGGCGTCGCCGATGTTGTCGACGAAGTACTTCACCGCCTTCTCGCGGCTCCAGCGCTTGTGGTGCATGCCCGAGTCGACCACCAGGCGGACGGCGCGGAACATGGCGTCGTGGAGCATGCCGATGTGGCCGAGCACGTCGTTGTCGTACATGCCCATCTCGACCGCCAGTTGCTCGGCGTAGAGCGCCCAGCCTTCGCTGTAGCCCGAGAAGCCGATCACCTTGCGGATCAGCGGCAGGTCGCCGGCCTCGTTGTTGAGGGCGAGCTGCAGATGGTGGCCGGGAAGACCCTCGTGATAGGTCAGGGTCGGCAGGGTCCAGGCGGGCACCTCGGCGGTGTCGCGCAGGTTGATCCAGTAGATACCCGGGCGCGTGCCATCCAGGCTGGGCGAGAAGTAGTAACCGCCCGGGGCGCCGGCCTCGGTGGCCGGGGGCACGCGGCGGATTTCCAGCGGCGCCTTGGGCAACTGGCCGAACCATTGCGGCAGCTTGCCCTGGATGATCTTCACCTGCTCGTTGAGCTTGGCCAGCAGTTCTTCCTTGCCGGCGTCGGTGTTCGGATAGACCTGCTTGGGATCCTCCGCCATGGCGCGGTAGCGCTCGCCGACCGGGCCCTGGCTGTAGCCGGCCTTCTTCATCAGCGCGTCGGCCTCGGCGCCCAGGCTGCGGACCAGGTCGAGGCCGGTCTGGTGCACCTCGTCGGGGGTGATGTTCGAGGTCGTGTAGTTGCGCAGGCCCAGGCGGTAATACTCATCGCCATCCGGCAGGCGCCAGCAGCCGGCGTCGTGCACGGCCTTGGGGCGCAGCTCCTCCAGCAGGGCGAGCTGGCGGGCGAGGGCGGGGCGGACCTTCTCGCCGTAGAGCCCCTGCGCCTGGCCGGCCCAGTCGCCGGCGATGTTCTTCTCCTGGGTCCGGCGCACGAGGCTGGCGACCAGCGGGGCCTTGTCCGGCTCGTAGGCCAGGAACGCCTTGAGCTGGGTGATCGCCTTGTCGAGCACGAAATCCGGCGGGGTGACGCCCAGGGCCACGTCATGGCGGACCACGTCGGCCTCCTGGTCGAGCAGGCGGCCGAAGGCTTCCATCCGCGCCACATAGGCGTCGGCGTCGTCCTTGGCCTCGATCCGGTGCTGGGTGTCGAGGAAGTCCGGCATCTGCTGGTAGGCGCCGGTGAGCTGCGAGATCACATAGGGCGAGTTCACGCCCTGGCCGCCGTACTGGAAGCGGCGGTTGGCCTCGTCCTGCACCGCCAGCACGAACTCGACGGTGTCGTAGTTGACCGCGTCCATGCCCTTGAGCTGCTTGCGGTCGAGGCTGCGCAGGTCCTTGAGGTCGCGGGTGGTGTTGGCCTTGTTCTCGGCCAGGGCGGTCAGCGAGAAGTCGGACAGTTCCGACTTGGTCCAGGCCAGGTCGCCCTTGTCGATGCCGAGCGCGGTGGGCAGCTCCGGCGCGCGGCGGAAGGTCTGGGCCATCGCCTTGTCGAAGAAGGCGTACATCTTGGCCGCTTCGCCGCTCGGCGCGGCGGCGAAGGCGAGTTTGGGCGCGGCGGCGGCGGCGCCGAAGGCGGCGGCGCTCGCCAGGAGTTGGCGACGATTGTGCATGGGGTCCCCCCGTAACTGTAACCTTGGCTTCGCTGTTACACCGCGGCGGGCGAAGGCTCCCGTTAAATCGCGCTAATCTGGCGCCGGGGCTGGGCGATCAATCCAGGGTGCGGCGATAGCGGGCCATGGCCAGGGCGGTGACGACGCAGACGAAGGCGGTCAGGGCCAGCAGCTCGCGCCACATGTCCTCGATGCCCTGGCCTTTCAGCAGCGCCCCGCGGACCACGCGCAGGAAGTGGGTGACGGGCACCACCTCGCCGATCGCCTGGGCCCAGGCCGGCATGCCGCGGAACGGGAACATGAAGCCCGAGAGCAGGATCGAGGGCAGGATGTAGAACACGCTCATCTGCATGGCCTGCAACTGGGTGCGGGCGATCGTCGACATCAGGAAGCCCAGCGCCAGCGATCCGACGATGAACAGGGCCACCCCCAGCGAAAGGCCGAGCCAGCCGCCCATCATCGGCACGTCGAACAGGAAGCGGGCCAGCAGCAGGATGATCGCGGTCTGGACCAGGCCGACCAGGACGTAGGGCGCGAGCTTGCCGGCCATCACCTCGATCGGCTCGACCGGCGTGGCCAGCAGGCTCTCCATGGTGCCGCGCTCGGCCTCGCGGGTCACCGACAGCGCGGTCATCATCACCAGGGTCATCGAGAGGATGATCCCCAGCAGGCCGGGCACGATGTTGTAGGCGGTGACCGCCTCGGGGTTGTAGCGGCGGTGGACGACGACCTCGAACGGCGGGGCGGCCTGGCCGCGGGCCGCCAGCGCGCCCTTCAGGTCGTTGACCAGGGCCTGCTGCGGCAGGGCGGCGAGGGCGGCCACCGCCGGGCCGGTGGCCGAGGGGTCGGCGGCGTCGACCTCGACCAGGATCTGGGCCTGGTCGCCGCGGGCGACGCGGCGCGTGAAGTCGCCGGGGATGGTGATCGCGAACTGCACCTCGCCGCGGCGGACCATCGCATCGAGCTCGGCCGGCGTGCGCGCCTGGGCGACGAGGTCGAAATAGGCGCTGTTCCTCAAGGCCGCGGTGATCGAGCGGGCGAAGACGCTGTCCTCCTGCACCAGCAGGGCGGTCGGCAGGTGGCGCGGCTCGGAATTGATGGCGTAGCCGAACAGCAGCAACTGCACCACCGGGATGGCCAGCATCATCGCGTAGGTCAGCCGGTCGCGGGTGAGCTGCTTGAACTCCTTGATCATCACCGCCAGCACGCGGGTCGCCGAGACGCCGTTCATTCTGCTTCACTCCCGAGGAAGCTTCGCAGGACAGGTCTTGCAGGCGCCCCAACCGGGTCGTCATCCTCGGCCGCGTCAGCGTGCCGGGGATCCATACGCGCGTGGTGCGCTGGAAAAGCGCTGAGTCTATGGATGGCCGGGACCTGGCGGCCCGGCCATGACGAACTGGGGTTGAGGGCCTGCCCTCCGAAGCCTTGGCAAAGTGGGGTCATCGGAAGTTGTCCTCCGACGTCTCCATCAGGCGGATGAAGACGTCTTCGAGGCTGGGCTCGACCTGCGTCCAGGTGAACGGCGCGCGACGGTAGGGGGCGAGCGCGGCTTCGAGCGCGGCGCGGTCGGTTCCCGAGACGTGCAGCGACTGGCCGAACGGCGCGGCCATGGCGACGCCGGGCAGCTTGCCGATCTCGACCGCCAGCCGGTCGACGCCCGGCCCCTCGCCGTTGAAGGTGACCAGGCGGGTGTCCTCGATCACCTGCTGGGCCGTGCCGCGGGCGATCAGCCGGCCGTAGCTGATGTAGGCGATCTCATGACAGCGCTCGGCCTCGTCCATGTAATGGGTGGAGACCAGCACGGTCAGGCCCTCGGCCGAGAGGGCGTGGATCTCGTCCCAGAAGGTGCGCCGCGCCTTGGGATCGACGCCGGCGGTGGGTTCGTCGAGCAGCAGCAGCTTGGGCTCGTGCAGGGTGGCGGTGGCCAGCGCCAGGCGCTGCTTCCAGCCGCCGGACAGCGAGCCGGCGAGCTGGCCGCGGCGCTCGATCAGGCCCAGCCGCTCCAGCGCCTGGTCGACCCGCTGCCGGCGGCGGTCGAGGCTGTGGATGCGGGCGGAGAACTGCAGGTTCTCCTCGATGGTCAGGTCCTCGTAGAGCGAGAACTTCTGGGTCATGTAGCCGGCGCGGCGCTTGATCAGGTTGGCCTGACTGATGATGTCGAGGCCGAGCGCCGTGCCCTCGCCGCTGTCGGGGGTGAGCAGGCCGCAGAGCATCCGCAGGGTGGTGGTCTTGCCCGAGCCGTTGGGCCCGAGGAACCCGCAGATCTTGCCCTCTTCGACCTGCAAGGAGACGTCCTGGACGACGTGCTTGTCGCCGAAGCTCTTGTTCAGCCCGCGGACGTCGATGGCCAGGGTCACTTGGCGCGCTCCAGCGGCTGGACGTCGACCGGCTGGCCGGGATTGAGCCGGGCCGAGGGGACGGCCTCGACCAGGAACACCATGCGGTCGCGGGTTTCGCGGCTGTAGATCACCGGCGGGGTGAACTCGGGGCGGGGGCTGATGTAGCTGACCTTGGCGGTGAGGCTGGCCGGGCAGCCGTCACAGGCGAACTTGACCTGCGAGCCGACCCTGTAGGCCGAGACGTCGGCCTGGGGCACGAAGAAGCGGAGCTTGATGCGGTCGTCCGGCAGCAGGGCCAGGATCGGCTGGTTGGCGGCGGCCCACTCGCCGGTCTGGAAGAAGACGTCCTCGACCCGCGCCGCGCCGGGGGCCAGCGGGGCGACGTCGGAGAGCCGGGCGTCGGCGGCGGTGAGCGCCGCGCCGGCCTGGGCCACCCGGCTGTCGGCGGCGCGGATCTGGTCCTCGCGCGCGCCGAGAGCGGCGGCCTGGCGCTGCCTGCGTGCGGCGGCGACCTGGGCCGTGGCGGCGTCATAGGCGGCCTGGGCGTCGTCGAGCCGGGCCTTGGCGTAGACGCCCTTCTCCACCAGCGGGCGGACGCGGCGCAGGGCCGATGCGGCGTCGCGGGCGGCGGCCTCGGCGGCGGCGAGGTTGGCGTCGAAGACCGCCAGTTCGACCGGGCGCTGGCCCTTGCGGGCGTCGGCGGCCTGGGCCTGGGCGGCCGCGACCTCGGCGCTGGCCTGGTCGCGCGCGCCCTGCAATTGCGAGGGATCGACCACGAACAGCTTCTGGCCGGCGGCGACTCGGTCGCCGCGCTGGACCAGCATCTGGTCGACGCGGCCGGCGACGGGCGAGGCCAGGTAGAGCGGCTCGCCCTCGACATAGCCCGACAGCGCCGGCGTGCGGTGCAGGCGCGGGAACGCCCACAGCGCGGCGACCAGGGCGAGCGCGACCAGCAGCAGGGCGACGACCAGCAGGCGTTGCGGCTTCATGCGTCGGCTCCGGCTTGGGTCAGCATGCCGCGGAGCCAGAGCTCCACGTGCTGCTGGGCCAGGGAAGGGATGTCGAGCGGCTCGGCGCCGACCGGCACGAAGGTCTCGCGCCAGATCACGCCCAGCAGCATCGGCGAGACCAGCGAGACGGCGTACTGGCGCGGGTCGCCGGGGCGCAGCTCGCCGCGGGCCTGGGCCTGGGCGATCGCCGCGGTCATCGCCCCGAGCGCGGGAGCCACGAGGCTGTCGTGCCAGGCGCGGGCGAGTTCGGGGAAGTTCCGCGACTCGCCGATCACCATCTTGATGATCCCGCCGACCGGCGAGGCGGCGGCCAGGCTGGAGATGATCGCGGCGAGGGCGCGCAGCAGGTCGGGGAACGACCGGCCATGGGCGGCGATGGCCGCCTGGACCAGGCCGAGATTGGGGGCCACGCCCTGTTCGATCACCGCGCGGAAGATGTCCTCCTTGGTGGCGAAGTAGAGGTAGAGCGCGCCCTTGGAGATCCCGGCCCGGGCGGCGATGTCGTCCAGCCGCGCGGCGGCGAAACCCTTTTCGGAGAAGACCTCGATGGCGGCGGCGACGATCTCGTCGGGGCGGTCGGCCTTGCGTCGCTTGAACTTGGGTTGTCCGGCAGGGGGCATGTGACCCACCACAAATAACTGACTGGTCAGTCATTACGACTTAGGGCCGCGGGCGGCAAGGGCTTCGCCGCCTCCGGCCCTCGGGCCAAACTCCGGAAAGACCCGGACAAGGTCGGCCCCTGGCCGCCTGGCCAGGGTGCGACGGAACGTCGCCATAAGCGCGCGCAACCATGCGCGGCGATGGCCGTTACGGACGCCGAAGTCTGCCCGTTCCATGCGGGAAAACCCTTGGCTCATCAGGGGTCTTTGAAAGCGTCCAGACTTAAGACAGAGGCGACGGGAGAGGTCGTAACAAGATGATCGGTACAAAAACTCGCGGGGTGGTGCTGAGCGTGATCGCCATGGGGACCCTGGGTCTCGGGGGCTGCGCCACCAAGAAATACGTCAACGAACAGGTGGCCGTGGTCGACGGCAAGGTCGCGCAGCACGAAACCCGCCTGGGCGAACTGGACAACACCTCGCGCGAAGCCCTGGAACGCGCCACCGCCGCCGGCAAGCTGGCCGAGGGCAAGTTCATGTATTCGGTGGTGATGTCGGACGACGCGCTGAAGTTCCCGCTCGGCAAGGCGACCCTGTCGCCGGAAGCCGAGTCGCGGCTGTCGGCCTTCGCCGAGCGCCTGAAGAGCGAAAACAAGAACGTCTATGTCGAGGTGCAGGGCCACACCGACGCGACCGGCTCGAGCGAGGGCAACCTGCGCCTGGCCGCCGCCCGCGCCGAAACGGTTCGCCGCTATCTCAACAAGCAGGGCGTGGCCCTGAACCGGATCGCCACCATCGCCTATGGCGAGGACGAGCCGGTCGCCCCCAACGACACCCGCGAAGGCCGCATGGCCAACCGCCGCGTGGTGCTGGTGGTCCTGTCCTAAGACGGCTGGAAGCTCCGCGTGCTCGCGCGCGGAGCTTTTTCGTGCGTGCTCAGCGAACGGCGTTCGGGAGAATGTCGGGGCTGGGGAACGCGGGCGAAACGAAACATGACCGAATCAGCGACTCGCGCCGATTCAGTTTTTGTTCCCTACAAGCTATTGTATCTCAAGGTCATCGGACCACAATCGGGTTCGCAGGCCGTGAACCGCCGGAGTCGTTTTTCTGGCCTGTCGGGGCGCCCAATCGCCGGCTCCGCCTTGACGTCGTGCAGGGCCTTCGACTATATCGCCCGCTCCTTGGCGCGGGTTCGCCCGCCGCCCATCCCTTTCTCGCGTAGGTCATACAGCCATGTCGCGTCGTTGCGAACTTACCGGTGTCGGTCCCATGGTCGGCCACAACGTCAGCCACTCGAACATCAAGACGAAGCGCCGCTTCCTGCCGGCCCTGTCGCCCGCCACGCTCCAGTCGGACGCGCTGGGCCAGTCGTTCCGCCTGCGCATCAGCAACGCCGCGCTGCGCACGCTGGACTTCAAGGGCGGCCTGGACGTGTTCCTGGCCGGCGCCCGCGACGAGCAGCTCTCGCCGCGCGCCTTGAAGATCAAGCGCCAACTGAAGGCCAAGCTGGCCAGCCAAGCCGCCGCCTGAGGCGCGCTCAAGCTACAAGCGTTCGGAAAGGCCGTCCTTCGGGGCGGCCTTTTTCGTTTCGGCGCCGCGATCGGCAAAGCTGCCGATTGGGCGCGAAATGCGCAGAATCGGTCCGGCGAACCTGCCGATAGGGCGGTTTGGCGTGACGATAGGGCGCCAAGCGGCAGGTTTTGGCTCTGGGGCTTGCAGGAAGCTGACGGTCGAGCGCTCGCAGGCGTCATGCCGGCGGTGCGATGGCGCCGATACGCTTCGTCGCTAGCGGGCCGGCGTCCAGTCGAAGGCCAGCAGCAGGGTGCGCTGGCTGCTTTGGAAGTTGTCGTCCGAGAGCAGGTAGAATCGCACCGCGCCGTCCTTGGCCGGGACCGCGGCGATGGCCTCGAAATTGTCGATGCTGAGCGGCCGGGCGAGGTCGAGCCGGCCGACCTCCGCGCCCCGGGCGTCTTGGATGGTCAGGGTCACGCGGTTGCCGCGCACCGGGTCCCAGGCGCGCAGCAGCCAGGCGGTGCGCTGGCCGGGCAGGCGGGTGAGCGCGACGAGGCCGAACTCCGGCGGCTTGGCGATGGTCGGGCCGGGGACGCAGCCGGCCGAGAGGCGGCAGGTCCAGGTCTGGCCGCTCTCCTCGCCGCCGGCGAGATAGGCGTCGGGGCCGGCGTCGGGATCGGGGCCGAGCGCCTCCATGCCGCCGTTGGGCGGGAACTTCGCGTCGGGGGCCGGCGCCTCGCGCGGCGGGCCGCCGTCGGCCGGGTAGTGCCAGATGCGGTGGCGCTGCTCGAAGCTGATCAGCATGTCGCCGTTCGCCAGCAGGGCCATGCCCTCGGAATCGGCCTCCAGCTTGCCCTGCAGCGGCTGGCCGTCGAGGCCGGCCAGGGCGCTGAGGCGGCCATCCTCCAGCCCGACCAGCCGGCCGGCCCTGTCGAGCACCAGCCTGGCCCTGACCAGGTCGCCCTCGTCGCTGACCGCGGTCAGCTCGACGCCGTTGCGCACGGCCATGTCGGAGAGGCCGTGGAAGCGGGCGGTGTCGGCCGAGGAGAGGACCAGGCCGCCGGCGTAGCGGAACTCCATCTGCGAGGGCGGCGGAGGATCGCCTGGCTTGCCGTCGGCGAAAACGACCAGCACGCCATCACGAACGACCTGCTGGCTCGGGTCGGCCGGGTTCAGCGGGACCGCGGCGGCGGTGATGGTGAAGCCGGGGCCGGCCGGCAGCGGCGCGGTCGGCAGGGCAGGGGCCTGCTGGGCGCAGGCGGCGAGGGCCAGGGCGGCGAGGGCTGAGGCCGCGACCCTCATTGCGCGCCCTTTGGGAGCCGCATGGCTGACGGAGGGGGCGGGCGAGCGGTCCCCCTCCATCACGCTGCGCGTGGTCCCCCTCCCCCGTGAACGGGGGAGGAGGGAGGTCGGGCGGCGGCCTCCGACGTGGATCACGCCACGGCTCTCCGGACTTCCTTGAAGGTGGAGCGGCGGGCGGCGCCGCCTTGCGGCCCCTGCGTGCTGGGGGGCGGTTGCAGGAGGCCGGCGGTCTTGCGGGTGACCTTGCGGACCTCCTCGTCGAACAGTTCGGCGAGCTGGTCGACGATGACCCCGGCCAGTTGCTCGACGTCGACGATGGTGACGGCCCGGCGATAGTAGCGGGTGACGTCGTGGCCGATGCCGATGGCGATGAGCTGCACCGGGCTCTTGGTCTCGATCTCGGTGATCACGTCGCGCAGGTGGCGCTCCAGGTAGTGGCCCGAGTTCACCGACAGGGTCGAATCGTCGACCGGGGCCCCGTCGGAGATGACCATCAGGATGCGGCGCTGCTCGGGGCGGCCGATCAGGCGCTGGTGCGCCCACATCAGCGCCTCGCCGTCGATGTTCTCCTTGAGCAGGCCCTCGCGCATCATCAGGCCGAGGTTGCGGCGGGCGCGGCGCCAGGGGGCGTCGGCGGCCTTGTAGATGATGTGGCGCAGGTCGTTGAGGCGGCCCGGCTGCGGCGGCTTGCCGGCCTTCAGCCAGTCCTCGCGCGAGGAGCCGCCCTTCCAGGCCCGGGTGGTGAAGCCGAGGATCTCGGTCTTGACCCCGCAGCGCTCCAGCGTGCGGGCCAGGATGTCGGCGCAGACCGCCGCGACCATGATCGGGCGCCCGCGCATGGAGCCGGAATTGTCGATCAGGATGGTGACGACGGTGTCGCGGAACTCGGTGTCCTCCTCCTCCTTGAAGGCGAGGGAGGCGGTCGGGTCGGTGATCACCCGGGTCAGGCGCGCGGTGTCGAGCAGGCCCTCCTCGAGGTCGAAGCTCCAGGAGCGGTTCTGCTGGGCCATCAGCTTGCGCTGCAGCTTGTTGGCCAGGCGCGAGACGACGCTGGAGAGGCTGGCGAGCTGCTGGTCGAGATAGGCCCGCAGGCGGGTCAGCTCCTCGGCGTCGCACAGCTCCTCGGCGGCGACGATCTCGTCGTGGGCGGTGGTGAACACCTTGTAGGTGGCCTGCTTGGCCTCGCCCTTGAGGTCGGGGCGGGCGGGTTGCTCGCCCTCGCCCATCTCCGGCGGCTCGTCGGTGTCCTCGGCGTTCGGATCGTCCTCCGCCTGCATCATCTGGCTGTCGGCGTCCTCGCTCTCGCGATGGGTCGCCTCGTTCTCGTCCATGGCGGTCTGCTGCGGGGACTGGCCCTCGCCTTCGCCCTCGTCGCCGTCGTCCTGGCTCTCGGCCTCGCCGTCCTCGCTGTCGCCTTCCTCGTCGGCCTGGTCGGGGGCGTCGGACAGGTCGTCGCCCATGGAAAGGTCGCGCAGGATGGTGCGGGCGATCTTGGCGAAGGCCTTCTGGTCGTCGGCGGCCTGGGCCAGGCGGTCGAGGTCGGCGCCGGCCTTGGACTCCACCTCGGCGCGGAACAGGTCGACCAGGGGCTGGGCCATGGCGGGCGGCGGCTCGCCGGTCATGCGCTCGCGCGCCAGCAGGGCGACGACGTCGGCCATCGGCGGATTGGCCAGGGCTTCGAGCTGGTTGAGCGGCTTCTTGGCCCAGGCGTGCTCGTGCACGGCGCGCAGGTTGGCCTTCACGCCGCCCAGCGCATTGGCGCCGACCGCCTCGATGCGGGCCTGTTCGAGCGCGTCGTAGACCGGCGCGCCGAGCGCCGAGGCCGGACGGCCCCTGGCGTGGGCGGCGACGTCGTGGTGGGCGATGCGCAGGGCCATCTGGTCGGCCAGGCCGCGGATGCGGGCGGCGTCGGCCGGGGTCAGGTCGCGCGGCGGATGGGGCAGCACGGCGCGGTTGCCCGATAGCTGCGGGCCCTCGCCCGAATAGACGATTTCCAGGTCCGGCTTCTCAGCCAGTGAGCGCGCGGCGTGGGCCAGGGCGCGCTTGAAGGGCTCGACAGGGCTTTCCGGGTTCTTGGCCATGGGCTGTCATTTAGAACGACGGTTCGCCTCGCCCAAGGGGGAATGCGCAGGTGACGCGAGGGCAAGGCCGCATTCGGCCCACGATCGGCGTTCGGGGCGGGCGCCTGATCGCGGAGCCGCCGGGCCTCACAGCCCGAAGCTGGCCTGGAGCAGGGCGCCGAGCCAGGCGGCGGCGGCGACCAGGACCAGGCCCGGGACGACGCGCCAGGCGAAGGCGCGCTGGCCGCCGGAGAAGGCGAAGACCATCTTGGTCAGGGTGTTGCTGGTCAGGCCGGCCAGGATCGGCAGGACGGCGGCGCCGGGCTCCATGTGGCCCGAGGCGGCCAGCGAGGCGATCGAGATCGCCGCGGCGTGAGCGTCGACCAGGCCGGCGGCGGCGGCGCCCACCGCAGCCCCGGCCCCGCCGAACCGGGCGCTGAGCGCGGCCGAGACGACGAGGATGACCGCCAGCGTGCCGGCGAAGACCAGGGCGGTGGTCAGGCTGAAGGCCTGGCCGGGGTCGGCGTGCTCCTCGTCCGGCGGCTGGCGCAGCGCCTGGAGCGTGAACACCGCGCCATAGGCGACCGCCGCCAGCCCGGCGCAGGCCAATGGCGCGGCCATGGCCTGCAGGGTCGGCATGCTGATCGCGGCGAGCAGCACGGCCATCTGCACGATCGTCGCCACGGTCGAGAGCACCGCGCCGGCCACCGCGCCGGCCAGGACGCCCGGGGTCTTGGCCGCGCGGGCCGACATCGCGCCGATGGTGGCGGTGCTGGACACGAAGCCGGAGGCGAGGCCGGCCAGCGGCAGGCCAAAGCGCACCCCGAGGGTGCGGATGGCCACGTGGCCGGCCGCGCTGATGGCCAGCAGCAGGATGACCACCAGCCAGATCGAGCGCAGGTTCAGGGCCTGATACGGCCCGACGGCCTGGTCGGGCAGCAGCGGCAGCACGACCAGGGTGGCGCCGGCCAGGAGCAGGCCGCTGCGGACCTCGTCGGCCGTCAACACCGAGCCGACGAAATGATGCAGCGGCGTGCGGGCGGCCAGCAGGATCGCCACCACCACCCCGACGCCGGCCGCGATCATCGGCTGCGGGATCGCCAGGGCGCCGACCAGCACCGCCAGCACCAGGGCGAGCTCGGTGGTGAGGCCGGGGTCGTCCTCGCCCAGGTCGCGCCAGTATCCGAGCGCGGCGAAGGCGGCGACCGCGGCCGTGACGATCGACAGCAGGACCACGCCGCCGACCAGCAGGCCGACCGCCCCGGCCAGGGTCGCGACCGTGAAGGTGCGGATCCCCGCCGCCGAGGGGGTGGGGCGTTCCTGCTTGCGGCGCTCGCGCTCGGCGCCGATCAGCAGCCCGACGCCCAGGGCCACGGCGAGGTTGAGGATCGGTTCGTCGGGAATGGCGCGCGCCTCCTGGCCGTTCGCCGTCCGCGGCGAGGGGTCTTCGGGAGACTACAGGGCCGGCGGCCGGCCGCACCGGTGAAATTTCGCGGCCGGGCCTGTCGGTGTGCGCAGGCGCCGTTCGTCCTATGCTCGAACGGGCCGGGAGGGCCCAAGCCAAGGAGACGACGATGCGCGTGATGGTTCTGGTGAAGGCGACGGTCGACAGCGAAGCCGGCGCGATGCCGTCGAGCGAACTGCTGGAGGCGATGGGCCGCTACAACGAACTGCTGGTCGAGGCCGGCATCATGAAGGGCGGCGACGGATTGCAGCCGTCCTCGAAGGGCAAGCGGGTGGCGTTCGACGGCGACAAGCGCGTCGTCATCGACGGCCCGTTCGCCGAGACCAAGGAGGTCGTGGCCGGCTACTGGCTGTGGGAGGTCAAGGACATGGACGAGGCGGTGGCCTGGGTGAAGCGCTGCCCCAATCCGATGCCGGGCCCCAGCGAGATCGAGATCCGCCCGTTCTTCGAGATGGAGGACTTCGGCGAGGCGCTGACGCCGGAGATCGCCGAGCTGCACGACCGGGTGCGCGAGAAGGCGGGGCGCTGAGCGCGCAGACGCGAGCGGAACGGCCGAGCCTGGAGGGCGTTGGCTCTGCAGGTTTAAGGAGAACCCGATGTTGAAGTGGGCTCTGATATTCGCGGTGGTGGCGTTGATCGCCGGCGCCCTGGGCTTTGGCGGCATCGCCGGGGCGGCGGCCGGGATCGCCAAGATCCTGTTCTTCGTCTTCCTGGTCGGTTTCGTGGTGTTCCTGGTGCTCGGCTTCCTGGCCGGGCGGAAGATCACCGGCGGATAGCCGCGGGGCGGCGTTGGTTACCCACGTCCTGCGATCGTCATCCCCGGCCGCGCAGGCGTGCCGGGGATCCATATGCGCCTGGGATCGCCGGCGGACCTCGGCGTCTATGGATGGCCGGGACCTGGCGGCCCGGCCATGACGAGCCGTTGGGGGAAAATCATACTCCTGGCCGGGCGGAAGATCACCGGCGGATAGCTGCGGGGCGGCGTTGGTCATCCTCCCCTGCTTTGGCGGGGGAGGGCGCGCGCATATGGCGTCGCCGCCCGCTCCGCTCGTCATCCCCGGCCGCGCAGGCGTGCCGGGGATTCATATGCGCCTGGGATCGCCGGCGGACCTCGGCGTCCATGGATGGCCGGGACCTGGCGGCCCGGCCATGACGAGCCGATACCCCAGCCCAGTGCAGGGGGAGCCGCTGGCTCAAGGCCGGCCGCCGCCCCCTCCACCGGCGGTTAGTTCTTGGCCAGGTAGGCTTGCGACTGGGTTCCGACGAGGTCGACCAGGTTCCCCATGGCCAGGTTCACGTCGATGAGGTGCAGGCCCCAGTCCTTGAGCACCACCGGGCCGACCTTCACGTCGCCGGCGATGTCGTCCGTGCGCGGATCGTTGGGGTCGGCGTTGATGTGGACCGAGAGATAGTCGAAGCCGTCCCTGGAAACGCACTCGCCGGTCAGCAGGCCGGGGACCGAGACGAACGGGGTCGTGACCTTGGCGCCGTCCTTGGTCCAGGCCGGCGGGGCGGCGGCCTCCGCGGCGATCATCGCGCCCGAGGACAGGTAGGCGTGCAGCTCGCCCTTGCCGCCGCCGAGGGCGGCCGGGTTGACGCAGGCCGCCTGCATGGCCGGGTTCGGCTCGCGCGGGACGCCGAAGCGGCTGCCGGCCGGGGGCGGCGAGGTCTCGCGGAAGCTGACATAGGCCACGGCGCAGCCGATCTGGGTCGCCGACCTGCAGAGCGGGATCGACTTGAAGGTTCCGACGTCCTGGCCCTTGAGCACCGGCAGGTTGGTCCCGAGCAGCAGGGCCGAGATCAGCCTGGCTTGCGCCGGCTTGCCGTCGATCTCCCTGGCGATCAGCTCGGTCAGCAGGCCAGCCCCCTGGGAGTGGCCGATCAGCACCACGCCGCGGCCGTTGTTCTCGTGGGTCAGGTAGTGGTTCCAGGCGTCGGCGACGTCGTCATAGTTGGTGGTCGGCATCGGGCCGGCCGGCGGGGTGGCGCCCGGCGCCATGCGCGCGCGCAGGGTGGTCAGGGTCACCTGCCGGTACATCGGCGCGTAGATCCGGCACTTGGAGCCGAAGCGGGCGAGCTGCTGCTCGACCACGCGGCGCTCCTCGGCGTCGGGGGTCATGTCGGAGAACACGCCCGGATCGTTGGAGACGGTCGGATAGACGTAGAAGCAGTCGACCGCGGCGGCGGGATCGGGCTTCCAGGTCTCCTGGGTCATGGCGCCGTCGGCGGCGATGACGGTGGTGGTGTTGTCGATGGCGCAGGCGTCGGCGCGACCGGGCCAGCAGAGCCAGGCGTCGGTCTTCGAATAGTCGTTACGGGCGGCGGCGGCCGGCTCCTGGGCGAAGGCCGGAGCGCTGAAGGCGCTGAAAAGCAGGCCGGCGGCGGCGGCCGCGAGCGTGATCCTGGACATGTTTCCCCACTTGAAAATCTATTGTTCGCAATGGGGGCGGAGAATGCGCAGATCACCGGCGAGCGTCCAGTCCCCTTGGCGTGGGCTCGCGACGAAGACTGCAGACAGTTCTGGAAGGCGGCGCGTGAGCGACGTCAGTATTTCAACCACCAAGGACACCAAGGACACCAAGGGGGCCGCGCTTACCGAGCCCTTGGTGTCCTTGGTGTCCTTGGTGGTGAATCTTCGGCGCCGAGGCCAGGCTCGGCGCCGCCGATGTCATGACAGCCGCTTCATAGCCGCTGGGCGGCGGGGACGCGGCCCGGTCCTAGGCCACGCGGACGCGGGCGGTGCTTTCCGGCAGGTCCTGGCCGAAGGCGCGCTGGAAGAACTCGGCCACGGTGCCGCGCTCGAGCTCGTCGCACTTGTTCAGGAAGGTCAGGCGGAAGGCGAAGGCCAGGTCGCCGCCGAAGATCTCGGCGTTCTGGGCCCAGGTGATCACGGTCCGCGGGCTCATGACGGTCGAGATGTCGCCGTTCATGAAGGCGTTGCGGGTCATGTCGGCGACGCGGACCATCGCGGCGATGGTGCGCTTGCCTTCCGGGCTGTCGTAGTGCGGGGCCTTGGCCAGCACGATCTCGGCCTCGACGTCGTGGGCCAGGTAGTTGAGCGTGGTGACGATCGACCAGCGGTCCATCTGGCCCTGATTGATCTGCTGGGTGCCGTGATAGAGGCCGGTGGTGTCGCCCAGGCCGATGGTGTTGGTCGTGGAGAACAGCCGGAAGAACGGGTTCGGGCGGATGACGCGATTCTGGTCGAGCAGGGTCAGCTTGCCCTGGGCCTCCAGGATGCGCTGGATGACGAACATCACGTCCGGGCGGCCGGCGTCGTATTCGTCGAACACCAGGGCGACGGGGCGCTGGATCGACCAGGGCAGGATGCCCTCGCGGAATTCGGTGACCTGCTTGCCGTCCTTCAGGACGATGGCGTCCTTGCCGACCAGGTCGATGCGCGAGACGTGGCTGTCGAGGTTGACCCGGATCAGCGGCCAGTTGAGGCGCGCGGCGACCTGCTCGATGTGGGTCGACTTGCCGGTGCCGTGATAGCCCTGGACCATCACGCGGCGGTCGTAGGCGAACCCGGCGCAGATGGCCTTGGTGGTTTCCGGGTCGAACTTGTAGGCCGGGTCGATGTCCGGCACGTGGGCGTCGCGCTCGGAGAAGGCCGGCACGGTCATGTCCACGTCGACGCCGAAGGTTTCGCGGACCGAAACCTTCCTGTCCGGGACCAGGGCGATCAGCTTGTCGTCTTGCGTATTGGCGAAAGAGGTCATGGCGCGGTTCGATTACAAGGTTACGGGGCCGATGCAAACGGCTGTTTGCGCGTGACGTAGCGTCGACCTGGGAAGGGCGACTTCTTTAGCCGGTTTCCGCGGCGCAGGGCAGACCGGTCGGGCGCGGAAGGCGCAGACCGCCCGTTGGCGCGTGATGTCAAATCTTCGGCGTCCAGGATCAAGTCGGCCGGCGTAGGGTCGTGGCGAAGAGGAGGAAACGACCATGGGCCAGATGCTCGCCGACGCCATCGCCGTCACGCCGCAGCCGAGCGGGTTCGGGGCGGAGGTCACCGGGCTCGACCTCTCTGCGCCGCTGGACGCGCGGACGCTGGGCCAGGTCAAGGACGCCTGGGCGCGGCATGCGGTGCTGGCCTTTCCCGACCAGCCGCTGAGCCTGGAGGCGCTGGAGGCCTTCACCCTGCAGATCGGGCCGTTCGGGGTCGACCCGTTCATCAAGCCGATGGCCGGCCATCCCAACGTGCTGGAGCTGCGCCGCGAGCCGGACGAGAAGGCCAGGAACTTCGGGGCCGGCTGGCACTCCGACTGGAGCTTCCAGAAGCAGCCGCCGGCCGCGACGCTGCTGCGCTCGGAGGTCACCCCGCCGGTGGGCGGCGACACCCTGTTCGCCGACTGCACGCGGGCCTATGAGGCGCTCTCGGACGGGATGAAGGCGTTGCTGGCGCCGCTGCGGGCGGTGCATTCGGCCACCCGCGCCTATGGGACGCAGGGCGTCTTCGCCAAGGAGACCGAGGCGCGGACGATGGAGATCATCGTCTCGGCCGAGGCCGATAAGACGCAGATCCACCCGCTGGTGCGCACCCATCCGGTCACCGGCCGCAAGGCGCTGTTCGTCAGCCCGACCTACACCGTCGGCATCGAGGGCCTGACCTACCAGGAGAGCCACGCGATCCTGGGCTTCCTCTATGCGCACATGACCGACGAGCGGTTCGTCTACCGCCACAAGTGGCGCCAGGGGATGCTGCTGATGTGGGACAACCGCTGCACCGTGCACTTCGCCGACGGCGGCTATGACGGCCACCTGCGGGTCATGCACCGCACGACCGTGGCGGGGGACGCGCCGGTTTAGGGGGCTTGCCTGAAGTGTCATCCCGGCTGGAGCGAAGCGGAAGGCCGGGACCGGGATTGTCTGTTTGAAGTGATGCAATGTTGGGGTGCCGGAGGCAGGTCCGGGGTGACACCTGCTTTTTCTCCGGCAGCGGCTGGCGCAAGCTGCTCGGCGGATTTTGAAACACCAAGACCACG
>NZ_DAMABV010000004.1:0-330100 GCF_031984885.1 Phenylobacterium sp. | reverse complement strand
AATCCTTGAATCAAGCGTCGCCCCAATCAGCAAGCCTTATGAGTACAGACCCTAGGCCGCATTTGCCCCCCAGCCCCGCATGGGCCATATGCGCGCGGGATGAGCACGCTTCGCAAACCGAGCGACCTGGTCGCCGCCGGGCTGGCGCCGCTGGAGCGGCTGCCGGAGCTCGAGCGCGTGGCCGCGCGCTATGCGCTGGCCATCACCCCGGACATGGCCGAGCTCATCGACCCGAACGATCCGGCCGACCCCATCGCCCGCCAACTCATGCCGGACACGGCGGAGCTGGAGGTGCTGGCCGAGGAGAACCCCGATCCGGTCGGCGACTTCGCCTTCAGCCCGGTCGAGGGGATCGTCCACCGCTATCCCGACCGCGTGCTGCTCAAGCCCACCCACACCTGCGCGGTCTATTGCCGGTTCTGCTTCCGGCGCGAGATGGTCGGGCCCGAGGGCCTGTCGAACCTGACGCCGGCGCAGCTCGACGCCGCCTTCGCCTACATCGCCGGCCGGCCGGAGGTCTGGGAGGTCATCGTCACCGGCGGCGACCCGTTCGTGCTTTCGCCCCGGCGGCTGGCCGACATCTCGGCCCGGCTGGCGGCCATCGAGCACGTGAAGGTGGTCCGCTATCACAGCCGCGTGCCGGTGGTGGACCCGGCCGCGGTGAGCGACGAGCTGGTCGCGGCCATCAGGTGCGAGGGCAAGGCGGTCTATGTCGCCCTGCACGCCAACCATCCGCGCGAGCTGACCCCCGCCGCCCGCGCCGCCTGCGCCAGGATCATCGACGCGGGCCTGCCGATGCTGAGCCAGAGCGTGCTGCTGAAGGGCGTCAACGACGACGCCGAGACCCTGGGCGCGCTGATGCGCGGCTTCGTCGAGACCCGGATCAAGCCGTACTACCTGCACCAGGGCGACCTGGCGCCGGGCACCGCCCACCTGCGCACCAGCATCGCCGAAGGCCGGGCGCTGATGCGGGCCATGCGCGGCCGCTTCTCGGGCCTCTGCCAGCCGACCTACGTGCTCGACATCCCAGACGGCCACGGCAAGGTCCCGGTCGGCCCCGACTATGTCGGCGAGGCGAGCGTCGAGGACCCGAACGGGGTGATCCACGCCTATCCGCCGAAGGCGACCTGAGGCGCAATCGCACGGCCCCATAGGCGACTGATACTCAGCCAGAACGCGTAGCCGAGCCGCCTCCCCCCTTGCAAGTTGACCAAACTTCGAAGCAACCTTGCTTCGCAAGAGGGGGAAAGCATGAATAAGCCGACAGTTCTCGCTGGCGTTGCTGGTTTGATCGCCGCGTTGAGCGGAGTTGTGGCCGTCCTTCAGTACCTCAAGGTCGATCCTGAGATGTTCGGCCTGAAGTCGAAGTCAGAAGAGGTGATCACCGCGGGACCAGCGCCCATCCCCGCGCCGAGCATCACGATAGACCCGCCAAGCATCGCGCGGGAAGAGCCGGTCGCCCCCTCGCAAATCGCATCATCGGATGCTTCCGCCAGCCAGACCGCTCCGGTCGCGCCGCCCTCGCGGCTCTCGATCGAACTTCTCGGCGCAGATCTCGCCGGGTACGACGGCAGCTCCTATCGCGCGACGATAAGGCTGAAGCTGACGAACCAGACTTCAAACGAACTGAAGGCGATCTGGCTCGCCCCCAACCACCTGATCAGTTTCACCGCCGAGGGCGGGGCGAGCTTCCTCGGGCCGAACCAAAGCCTCCGGGCCCTGCAGCCCACCGGCTTGAACTTCTGCCGATCCGACAAGGGCATGGCGTGCTGGGACCGCGCGCCTGCGGACTTCACGACCCTCGCTCCCGGGGACACGGTGAGCGCGGTGGTGACCGTGCTCCACCGCATGCCGCGCGCGCAGCGCCAGCAGATGGCGAAGGAAATTCCAGGCGTCTTCGGCGCGAAAATCTATGTCGTCGACACCGTCACGGGGCGTCAGGACACCCAGGACCTGTCGCAGGAGATCACCTTGCAGAACCCGAACAGCCTTTAGCGCCGGGAAGGTCGGCGCTGCTGAAGAACGGCCGAAGGTCTATGCCTTCGCGCGGGCCTGACGGGGCGATTGAGCCGGCGCGGGTCTTGGACTAGCCTCCCCTGGTCCGGTGCTGGACGGGGGACGCGCACGTGCCTTCGAGACGCTCCATCGCGACGGCCATCGTCCTGGGCGGGATCGTCGCTGCGACCCTGGACCTCGGCGCGGCCATGCTGATCAGCGGCGCCAGCCTGCCCTCGATCCTGCAGTTCATCTCCAGCGGCCTGCTGGGCCAGGCGGCGTTCAGCGGCGGAACCGCGACGGTGCTGCTGGGCGCGGCGCTGCAGGAGGCGATGGGCTTGATCATCGCCATGGTGTTCGTGCTGGCCAGCCTCGCCCTGCCCTGGCTGCGGCGCCGGTGGGCGGCGGCGGGCCTGGCCTATGGCGTGGTGATCTACGGGGTCATGAACTACGTCGTCATGCCGCTCTCGGGCGTCGGACGGGTCCCGAAGTTCAGCATCGAGGGGCTGGTGAAGAACGGGCTGGCCATGCTCGCCTTCGGGCTGATCGTCGCCTGGTTCGCGCAGCGGCATGTGCGCGACGCCGAGCCGGAACCGCAGCCCCGCGACTAGAGGTCCTGCTTGAGGCGAGCGATCATCAGGTCGCCGACCTGCTCGATGGCGGCGGAGACGTCGCGGCTCCAGGCCTGCGGATCGACGGTGACCTCGTAGGTGCGGGTCCTGCTGGCGCCCACCCCGGCCAGGACGCCGATGGCCGAGCCCACGGCGTCGTTCAGCTTGCTGGCGTTGGTGGTGGTGTCGGCGGCCGAGACCACCGAGTCCGGCATGACGACGGGCGAGGTCAGGGCGTAGCGGAGTCGATGACCCAGGTCCATCGGCGTCGATCTGGCCTTGGGCGTGATCACCCACATCTGGGTGTCGACCGGCAGCAGGGCGACATTGGCCTTGCTGGTCACCCTGGCGGTCGGCGGACGCATGCCGAGCACGCCGCGGCCGCGCGCCTGGATCTCGGCGAAATCGACGACCATCCGCACGCCCATGACCCCGGCCCCGAGCTCGTTCATGGCCATCTCCTCGGGGACCTGAGACCCGGTGGTGGTCATGGTGTCGCCGAAGGCCTTGGCGCGGCCGTCATTGGGCGTGAAGTAGAACTTCATGCCGGGCGGCGAGTAGAAGGCGCTGCGGTTCTCCTTGCCGCGGGCATAGGGCGCGGGCTTGGCCATGTTCATCAGCCGGACCAGTCCGGGGCTGCGGGCCAGGGCCTCGTCCAGCGCAATCACCGTGACGCCGGCCGCCGCCAGATCGGCGACGAAGTGGGCGTAGAAGGCGTCGGTGATCGCCTGCATCTCCTCCGGCCCAGGGCCATTGAGGCTGTAGCTCACCTTGGCCTGGGAGAGGCTCTGGCCGGTCGAGACGGCGCCCGAATGGGTGACGAACTCGACCTGGAAGGACGGGATCACCACCTGGCGCAGGCCGCGGGCGGCCTCGCGTTCGTTCTGCCAGATCATCGAGGCGCCGAGCTTGGAGAGGTCGTCGCCGGCGGCGAACTCCAGCGGCTCGCTGACGGGCGCGGTCTTCGGGCCCAGATTGATCAGCGGCTTGGCGGCCCGCGCGCCTTCAGTCGGCATGAAGGCGAGCACCAGGGCCGCCAGGCAGATTCCACGATGCGTCTTGTTCACGATCCAGCCCCCCATGCGCCGCGCCGGCGCCGTGCCCCTGGTTACGCCGCGCAAACCGGGGCGCATTGGACAAATCGGACATGATCAGGCGCGCGCGCCGTGCAGCCCCTGCAACGAGGCCCCCAGCGCGCTCATCCGGGCGCGGGCCGCCGGGCCGAGCAGCGGATGCGGCAGGGCGAAATAGGCGCTGGGCGACATGCCCATGAAGCGGTGGAAATCGCGGACGAAGTGCGACTGGTCATAGTAGCGCTGGTCGATCAGCCCGGCCCACCCCTCGCTCGGGTGAACGCGCAGCGCCTCGAGCGTGCGCAGGAAGCGCTGCCGCTGGAGCAGCAGCTTGGGGGCGAAGCCGAACATCCGCTGCGACAGCCGCGAGAGATGGCGCGAGGACATGCCCAGCCGCGCAGCCAGGTCCTCGACCGACCCCGTCTCCGGATCGATCAGCAGATCATGGGCCCGGAGCAGCGTCGCGTCGAAATCGCCCTTCGACGCGGCTAGGCCGGTGAAAGCCTGGTCAAGGATGGCGACCTGCGCCGCATCGCCCGCAGCCTCGCCCAGGCGCTCATGCAGGCCCTGGGCCAGCGGCCCCAGAAATTCGGACAGCTCCACGACCTGGTCGGCGCAATCGGCGGCCGAGGCGCGCAGGAACCGGGCCCAGCCGAGCGGAAGCAAGCCGACGCCGAGCACGACGCCGGCCTCCCCGCGCACCACGCCGGTGGTGCTGGAAGGACCGAACAACGCGGCCTTGGGAGCCGGGTCATAGGTGCGGCCGGCCAGCCGCATCGACCAGTGGCCGCTGAGGGTGAAGCGAATGTTCGCCCACTCCGGGTGCAGCAGGTCCTCGACCGCCTGACCCGGCGGGACGTCGACGTAGTAGTAGGCGGTGATGTAGCGCCGCAGACCCGGCGCCGGGGCATGGAAGCGGACAGACGGACCTGCGGCGGCCTGCAAGTTCGATGCTCCCCCCAATCCCCGCCACGATCATTTCCGCAAACGGCGGCCGAGGCTAGCCCCCGCCGGCGCATCTCCTGCGGCCGAGAAGCTTTGCCGCGCCGCGATGGCCAACCCCGGGCAATGAGCTATCGTTCGCGGCGCGGCGCCGAGTCTGCGGCGAGGGCGAAACGGGGCTGGCATGACGTCTTCGGCTGATCATCCGGACGCCAAGAGTCCGCCCCCCAAGCGACGCGGCGGCCCGCTGCGGCTGGCCGCGTGGACGCTGGGCGGCGCGGCGGCGCTGGTCGGGGCCTATGGGGCCCTGGGCTTCTGGGTCGCGCCGAAGGTGATCCGATCGCAGGTCGTCAAGGTGATCGCCGAGAAGTACGACCGCGCCGCGACCCTCGGCGAGGTGCGGTTCAACCCCTTCACCTTCAAGCTGGAGGCCAGCGACTTCAGCCTGCCCGACGCCGACCGCAAGCCGATGATCGGCTTCGGGAAGCTGGCCGTGGACTTTTCGATCGCCTCGATCTGGCGCGGCGGGCTGGCGTTCAACGAGATCCGGCTCGATGCGCCCAGCGCCCGGCTGGTGCGGCGCGCCGACGGCCGGCTGAACATCCAGGACCTGATCCCGCCCAAGGACAAGGACGAGCCGCCGCGCAAGATCATGATCGACCACCTGGAGGTACGCGGCGGCCGCGCCGAGGTGGTCGACCTGGCGCGCAAGGCGCCGTTCGCCAAGACCTTCGCGCCGATCGGCTTCACCCTGAAGGACTTCAGCACGGTCAAGGACGGGGCGGCCTATGTGCTGGACGCCCTGTCCGAGCGCGGCGAGGGCCTGGCCTGGCGCGGCACGCTGGGCCTCAGCCCCCTGGCCTCGCGCGGGAGCTTCGCCCTGAGCAGGGTGCAGGTGCAGCCGTTGTCGGAGCTGGCCGGCGACGCCGTGCCGTTCGAGGTGACGGGCGGCGAGCTCGGTCTTTCCGGCAGCTATCGCCTGGCGCTCAAGGGCGAGACGCTGGACCTGGGCGTCGAGGTCGGCGAGGCCAGGCTGACCGGGGTCGGACTGCGCGCCGCCGGGGCCGACGCCGACTGGATCACCCTGCCCGCGGTGACCGCCGCCAAGATCGCGGTGGACGTGCCCCGCCAGAGCGTCAGCGTCGGCTCCATCGAGGCGAGCGAGCCGACGGTGAGGGCCTGGACCGAGCAGAACGGCGGCGTCAACCTGATGCGCTATGCGCCGGCCAGGCCCGCCGCCGGAGCCCAAGCCGGCGCGCCGGCCCCCGCCTGGAAGGTCGCCCTGCCCGAGTTGCGGGTGCGCGGCGGCAGGATCGACTTCGAGGAGCGCTCCACCGGCAAGCCGGTGCGCGTGGTCGCCTCGCCCCTGGACGTGACGGTCAAGGGCCTGGCGCTGCCCATCGCCGCGCCCGTGCAGGTGGAGGCGGCGAGCGGCGTGGACGGCGGCGGCCGGCTGGCGGCCGCCGGGACCGTCACCCTGGACAAGGTCTCGGCGGTGCTGGACGTGGACGCAGCTCACCTGGACCTGGTCCGGCTGCAGCCCTACATCGACGGCGCGGCGGCGCTGAAGCTCCGCTCGGGCAAGGCCTCGGCCAAGGGGCGGGTCACCTACGCCGCGGACGGCGCGGCGAAGTTCGAGGGCATGGCGCAGGTCGACGACCTGCACACCGTCGACAGCGCGCTGGAACAGGACTTCGTCAACTGGCGCAGCCTGCGCCTGGACGGGCTGAGCGCCCGGACGCAGCCGCTGGCCGTGAAGATCGGCGAGGTGACCGCGCGCGAGCCCTACGCCAAGATCGTGATCGGGCCGAACTATGTGATGAACACCACCGCGGTGCTCGATCCCAAGGCCGCGGCCGAACAGGCCGCCGCGGCCGCGCCCCCGCCGCCGAGCGCCAGGCCCAAGGTCTCGCTGCTCGCCAGGAAGCCCAAGACGGAGGCGCCCCCTCCGCCCCCGCCGCCGGCGAGGACCGAGCCGTTGCCGGTCGAGATCGCGCTGGTGAAGGTCGTGAACGGGCGGATGGATTTCGCCGACATGTCGATCACCCCGCACTTCGCCGCCGGGGTCGAGAGCCTGGACGGGACCATCAAGGGGCTGTCGGGCCGCCAGGACGCCCGCGCCGAGGTCGACCTGAACGGCGAGGTGGACCGCTTCTCGCCGGTGAAGATCAGCGGCCAGGTGAACTATTTCGCGGTGCGCAGCTTCACCGACGTGGGGATGAGTTTCCAGAACCTGGAGATGACCACCTTCACCCCCTATTCCGGCAAGTTCGCGGGCTATCGGATCAACAAGGGCAAGCTGACGGTCGACCTGAAGTACCACATCGACGACCGCAAGCTGGACGCCAACCACCGGGTGGTGATCAACCAGTTGGAGCTGGGCGAGAAGGTCGACAGCGCCGATGCGACCAAGCTGCCGGTCAAGCTGATCGTGGCGCTGCTGAAGGACCGCCACGGGGTGATCGACCTGCCGATCCCGATCAGCGGCACGCTGGACGATCCGAAGTTCAGGGTCTGGCCGGTGATCTGGAAGGTGGTCGGCAACCTGTTCAGCAAGATCGCCACCTCGCCCTTCGCCCTGCTGGGCGCGCTGGGCGGCGGCGGCGAGGAGCTGCAGTTCATCGACTTTGCGCCCGGCGCCGCGGGCCTGGACGAGGCCAGCGGCCAGAAGCTCGCCCAACTGGGCAAGGCGCTGGTCGAGCGGCCGGCGCTGAACCTGGAGATCCCGATGGCGGTGGACCCCGCCGCCGACAAGGCCGCGCTGGCGCAGGCCCGGCTGGACGCGCAACTGACCGCGGCGGCGACCGCGCGGCTGGGCAGGAAGGCCGACGCCGCGGCCGCGCAGGGCGCCCTGGCCGACCCGCAGACCCGGCGGGCGATCCTGGAGGAACTCTACCGCAAGCAGTTCGGCGCCAAGCCGGAGCTCCCCAAGGCCGAGGGCGACAAGGACCAGGCGCCGGGCGCCCAGATCGCCTGGCTGGAGGACAGGCTGCGCAGCCAGGCCGCGGTGTCCGACGAGGACCTGCGACAACTGGGCAAGGCCCGCGCCGAGGCGGTCCAGGCCGCGCTGCTGGACGACGGCCAGGTCAACGCCGCGCGGGTGTTCATCACCGCCCAGTCGGTCGCCGACGCCACCGACGGGCCGGTGCGGATGACGCTGTCTTTGAACTGAACGGCGTCAGGCCGGGCTCTGGCTGACGACCACCAGGAAGCCCGCCAGGATCAGGGCGTAGCCGAGAGCCATCTGCCAGGTGAAGGCTTCCTTGAAGATCAGCCAGGCGGCGATGGGCACCAGGGCGGACCCGACCAGGGAAAAGATGTAGGCGCTGGACAGCGGCACCCTGGTCAAGACGTAGAACCAGAAGAGCGCGGTCACCGCATACCAGGCGAAGGCGCCCATCAGCGGCCAGTTCTGGACGGCCCGCAGGACGAAGGGGCCTTCAAGCCTGGCGTGATAGATCGACGCCCACTTGAACATCACCTGGCCGACAGGAAGGGCCACGGCGAAAACCGAGCACAGGACTGCGTCCTTCCAGTGCATATGCCCCTATTCTCCGGCGATGCGCTCCAAGGTGCGCAGGTAGGGATGGATGGGCCGAGTCGGGACATTGACGACATCGAAGTTCATCGACTGCAGCAGAAGCTGCACCCCGATGATCACCGGCAGCGCCGCGGCCATGACCACCCCCGCCGAGGCCGTCTGGCCAGGGTCGCGCACCGCCAGCCAGTGCAACGCATAGGCTGAACCGAAGGCCAGCAAGGCGGCGCCGGACAGCAATTCCAGCGTCGCCACATGGAAGTCGCGGACGAAATACTGGCCGAAGACCCGGCGGACGAAGTTGTGCAGGTGCCGGAGCACGAAGGGACCGATGATCCCTCCAATCCGCAGGTTCGAAACCTCGTCGCCGTACCGGGCCGGCATCGGCACGTCGCGCACCACGGCCCGCAGGGCGCCCAGATGGTAGAGCATGTCGGTCTCGAAGAAATACCGGCGGGCGATGCGCTTTTCGATCACCAGCCTGGCGACGCTGGCCTCGATGGCGGTGAAGCCGTTGGTGGGATCGAAGACGTTCCAATAGCCCGTGGAGACCTTCGCGGCGAACGACAGCGCCGCGTTGCCGAACACCCGCAGCCCAGGCATGGACGCCAGATGACTGAGCGAGGTGAAGCGGTTGCCCTTCGTGTAGTCGGCCTCGCCAAGCAGAATCGGGGCGACAAGGTGCGGAAGGAACTTCAGGTCCATCTGATCATCGCCGTCGACCTTGACCAGGATCCGGCCGCCGCGCCGCGCGGCCTCGGCGTAGCCGGCCAGCACCGCCCCGCCCACGCCCTGGTTCTCGGGCAGCCGCACGATGACGACACGGGGATCTTGGGCCTGGGCCTCGAGAAAGTCGGCGGTGCCCTGCGGACAGGCGTCGTCCACGCAGACGATGCCTTCGATCCAGGCCGGCGCGCCGGCGATCACCTGCCCGATGTGGTCGCGGACCTTGTAGCAGGGGATGACCAGCCACACTCCCGCCGCCCGCAGGCCGGTTTCGTGCGGGCCGGACAGATGCGCCGAAAGACGCCGGTCGTAAGGGATCTGGGTCGGGGTCGTCATCGGTTCGGCTCCCCGATCAAGGCGACCTGGTGGACGACGACCTCGCCCCCGGCCCCCGCATCGAGGTCGACACGGACTTGCTCGATGATCGACCTGGTCCAGTCGCGGCCGCCGACACGCGGGTTGCTGAGATCGTAGACCAGCAAGGCCGTGCGTCCCGCCATCGGCGGCGGGCCATTCGCCGGATAGGTCATGAACTGCGGCGATTCCCCATGCCGCCTGGTCGAATAGTAGAGGGCGCCGTCCCAGGCGTCGGTCGGCCTGGTGCGGGTCAACCTGACGACCACGAGAGGCGCGTCCTTGCCCGCGACGTCGAGCCCGGCCGGGGTGCGAAGAACCGGGTCGGGCGCGGTGGCGGCAACGACCAGGCCCTGCCCGGCTTCGATGCGCTGGTCGGCGTTGGCCGCTTCGAACCCGGCCGCCCCGCGTCGAAAGTCCCAGGACTTGACGACGTGCGCCGGCTGACCGGCGAGCAGTATGCGGCCGCCGGCGTCGTCCCAGGTGATCAGCGGGGCCCATGGACTGGTCGGCTCGGGGGGATCGGGCTTGTCGCAGGCGCCGAGCGCCAGCGACGCCAGCAGGGCGGCGGAGAGGAACCTGTTCATTGGGCCGGCGCCTCCCTGGCGTAGATCGTCAGTTCGCGCCCTTCGAAGACCGTGCGCCACCCCTCCCCGATGGGATGGGGGCCGATCACGACGGCGCTGTTGAATCCGGCGAGCGCGTCTTCGGCGATCGGCCCGGGCGAGGCCAGGCGAATGATGGCCCGCCCCCGGAGCCTGAGATAGGCCACGTGCCCCTCGTTGAGGCCGTCGACGAAGACCACGGCCGGCGCGGCGCGCTCCACGGCCAGAGCGTCGGCGACGTGGAGCTCGTGCTCGATCGCCCGCCAGCGCTGGGCGATCTCGCCGACCCAGGCGTCGTCCGCGCGGGTGGACAACAGGCCCAGGACGACGAAGTAGGCCGGCCATGCCGCACGGACCGAGACGCCCGCCAGGGTGGCCAGGGCGACCGCCGCCGTGGCCAGGACGGCGATCAGGCGCGAACCGCCGAGGTCGCCGAACGGGAACGCGACGACGTCTGGGGCGGCGAAGGCCGTGACCGCGGTTCCATCCCACGGGAAGAGACGCACGCCGAGGGCGAACACGCCGAGCAGCGCGCCCAGGCCGGCGATGACGCCGGCCGCCGCCAGCAGGCGCCCCCGCGTCGTGGCCAGGCGCTCCCAGACGGCCAGCGGCCGCGCGGCGAGCAGCCAGAGCATCGGCGTGTAGAACTCGAAATATCGCCCCCAGAGGCGCCTGGTCTCGGCCTCGATCCCGGCCATCCGGAAGGCGAAGATCGTGACCATGGCGAGCGTCCCGGCCAGGCACAGGGCCACGAACAGCAAGGCCAGGCCGCCAGCCGAGAGGACGCCGGGCCCTTCGCGCCGGTCGCGAAGCCATCCGGCGACGGCCGCGACCAGCGGCACGGAAAGCAGGACGGCGCAAAGCCCGCCCATGCTGGCCGCCGAAAGGGCCGCCATGGCCGGCGCCCTGGCGACCGCTTCCTGGCCCAGATGCTGGGCGTAGGCCGAACCGCGGAAGAAGGTCATGGCCTGTTCGAGCGAGCGCCCGGCCGCCAGCTCGATCCCGGCGCCGACCGCCATGAAGGCCGCGGCGAACAGCGCCAGCCGGGCGAGGACGGGCGGTATCGGCCCACGGCCGACCACCGCCTGCACCAGGCACAGGGCCACGAAGGCCGGCACGACCACCACCCCGTGCGGCTTGACCAGGACCAGCGCCGCCGCCAGGCCCCCGACCAGGGCCGCGCCCAGCAGCGGCCGGGTGGCGTAGACCCGGTAGACGACGAAGGCGACCAGGCAGAGCAGGCCGGCATAGACCCCGTCCGGCATGGCCGCGAAGGCGAAGCGGTAATAGGGGAACAGCGCCGCGATCAGCAGGAAGCCGGCGGCGAGCTTGCGCCCGCACTCGCGGGCCGCGACGAGGTAGAGCAGCGCCAGGCCGCCGAAGTAGCTGAGCGCCCCGATCAGCCGCATCCAGGGGATGACGTTCAGCGACAAAGCGTCGACCAGCCGGACGATGGCGAAATAGAGCGTATTGGCCACCGGCTGCACGCTCGGATAGACTTGCGGCGCCCAGGCGCGCTCGCGCGCATAGAGGGCGTTGATGAGATAGGCGCCCTCATCGCCCGCATAGAGCGGCAACTCGGCGAACAGCCGGTTCACATAGAACAGCAGGACGCCCGCGCCGACGCAGAGCACCACGCCCGATCCGGCCGCCTGGCTCCATCGCCGGAGCCGCCCGCTTGTCTCAACCACGCCCCGCAACCCGCTCGCCCCAGAATCCCTGCAACGAGCTATAGTTGCCGAGTGCGGTATTTTCACTACGTATCGTGGCGAACGATGCTCCGCGCCACCGCCTCGGCGACCTTGATGCCGTCGATAGAGGCCGAAAGGATGCCGCCGGCGTAGCCCGCGCCCTCGCCGGCCGGGTAGAGGCCGGCGGTGTTGAGGCTCTGGAAATCCTGGCCGCGGGTGATGCGGACCGGGGACGAGGTGCGGGTCTCGACACCGGTGAGGACGGCGTCGGCGGCGTCGAAGCCGGGGATCTGGCGGGCGAAGACCGGCAGGGCCTCGCGGATCGCCTCGATGGCGTAGTCCGGCAGGCAGGTGGAAAGATCGGTCGGGGTGACGCCGGGGCGATAGGACGGGACCACCTCGCCGAGGCTGGTCGAGGGCTGGCCGGCCAGGAAGTCGCCGACCCGCTGGCCCGGCGCGGCGTAGGTCCGGCCGCCGGCGACGAAGGCCTGGGCTTCCCAGTGGCGCTGGAGGGCGATGCCGGCCAGCGGGTGGCCCGGATAGTCCTGGTCAGGGGTGATGCCGACGACGATGCCGGCGTTGGCGTTGCGCTCGTTGCGGGAATATTGGCTCATGCCGTTGGTGACGACGCGGCCCGGCTCGGAGGCGGCGGCGACCACCGTGCCGCCCGGGCACATGCAGAAGCTGTAGACGGTGCGGCCGTTGGCGCAGTGGTGCGAGAGGCTGTAGGCGGCCGCGCCCAGGTCCTTGTGCCCGGCGGAGGTCCCGAAGCGGGCGCGGTCGATCCAGGATTGCGGATGCTCGATGCGGAAGCCGAGCGAGAAGGGCTTGGCCTCGATGTGGACGCCGCGGTCGTAGAGGGCGTGGAAGGTGTCGCGGGCGCTGTGGCCGAGGGCCAGGACCACGTGGTCGGCCTCGATATAGCCGCCGTCCTGCAGGTGCAGGCCGCGCAGGCGGCGCTGGCCGCCCTCCTCCACGATGTCGAAATCCTCGACCTTGTGCTGGAAGCGGTATTCGCCGCCCAGGGCCTCGACCTTTTCGCGCATGGCCTCGACCATGGTCACCAGGCGGAAGGTGCCGACGTGGGGGTGGGCCTCGGTCAGGATCTCGGGCGGGGCGCCGGCGGCGACGAACTCGGTCAGCACCTTGCGGCTGAGGAAGCGCGGGTCCTTGATCTGGCTGTAGAGCTTGCCGTCGGAAAAGGTGCCGGCCCCGCCCTCCCCGAACTGGACGTTGGATTCGGGGTGCAGCTTGCCGCGCCGCCAGAGGTCCCAGGTGTCCTTGGTGCGCTCGCGCACGACCTTGCCGCGGTCGAGGATGATCGGCCGGAACCCCATCTCGGCCAGGATCAGCCCCGCGAACAGGCCGCAGGGGCCGGCGCCGATCACCACCGGGCGGCGGGCGAGGTCGGCGGGGGCCTGGGCGACGGGGCGATAGGCCATGTCCGGCGTCGGCTGGACGTTGCGGTCGCCGGCGTGGCGGGCCAGGACCGCGGCCTCGTCCTTCACCGCGACGTCGACCGTGTAGACCATCAGGATCGCCGACTTGCGGCGCGCGTCGTTGGCGCGGCGGAAGACGGTGAACTCGATGAGGTCGGCGGCCGGCACGTCCAGCCTGGAGAGGACGGCGGCGCGCAGCGCCTCCTCCGGATGGTCGAGGGGCAGCTTGATTTCGGTCAGTCGCAGCATCGGGGGCTTGTAGCCTTCCCGCCCCGTCATGGGGAAGGTGGATCGGCGCGGGGCGGCGCCGTCACGGCCCACGCTCTGCGATCGTCATCCCCGGCCGCGCAGGCGCCCATACGCGCCGGGGGTCTTCGGCGAGGTTCGGCGTCTATGGATGGCCGGGACCTGGCGGCCCGGCCATGACGAGCCTAGGGGAGAAATTCATACGCGATACCCCTGCTTGCGGGGCGGGCCCCTTTCCTCCCCTGCGAAGCGGGGGAGGAAAAATAAGGCGACCTCCATATGCGGTCGGCCTGCATACGATCGCCCTCCCCTTTATGGGGATCGGCGCGCGCCTGCCCCCTCAAGGCGGCGCTCCATCCCGACAACCTGGCGTAGATGGGTCCCGGACAAGTCCTGCGGGCGACACGTCCTGGTCAGTCCGCCACCGGCACCGTGTAGTTCAGCGCCAGGCGCCCGCCGTCGGGATAGATGGTCTGGCCGGTGATGTAGGAGGCGTCGTCGCTGGCCAGGAAGACGGCGACCTTGCCGATCTCGTCGGTTTCGCCGAAGCGGCCGAGCGGCGTGCGCTGGAGCACGCGGCGGCGGGCGGCGTCGTTCTCCATCACGCCCTGCAGCATGTCGGTGACGATGGTGCCCGGCCCGATGGCGTTGACCCGCACGCCGTGCGGCGCCAGGCCCAGGGCCATGGCCTTGGTCAACTGGCCGATCCCGCCCTTGGAGGCGACGTAGGCGATCTGGTTGGGGATCGCCAGCACGGCGTTGATCGAGGACATGTTGATGATCGAGCCCTTGATCTTCGCATCGACCATGTGCCGCGCCACCGTCTGGCCGACGATGAACGGCGCGCGCAGGTTCACGGCCATGACCCGGTCGAAGTCGGCGAGCTCGGCGTCGAGGATGTCGCCCGGCGCCAGCAGGCCGGCGTTGTTGACCAGCACGTCGATGCGGCCGAGCAGCGCTGCGGCGCGGATCACCGCCCGGCGGGCCGCATCGGCGTCGGCCAGGTCGCAGGCGAGCGCATGGACCTTGCGGCCGCTGGCCTCGGCGAGCGCCGTCGCCGCGGCCTCGACCCGCTCTGCATCGAGGTCCAGCAGGACGAGGTCGCAGCCCTCGGCCGCGAAGGCGCGGGCGCAGCCCAGGCCGATGCCGCCGGCCGCGCCGGTGATGAGCGCCGTGCGCCCGGCCAGCCGGCCGCTCACCACGCGCCCGTGTTCGGCATCGAGGCCCAGGGTTCGGCCGGTTCCTTGCGCGGCCCGGCCTGGAGCAGTTCGATAGAGATGCCGTCCGGCGAGCGCACGAAGGCCATGTGGCCGTCGCGCGGCGGGCGGTTGATGGTCACCCCGCCGTCGGCCAGGCGCCGGCAGACCGCGTAGATGTCGTCGACCGCATAGGCCAGGTGGCCGAAGTTGCGGCCGCCCTGATAGTCCTCCGGGTCCCAGTTGTAGGTCAGCTCGACCATCGGGGCCTTGCTGGCCAGGGCGGCCTCGCGGTCGCCCGGCGCGCAGAGGAAGACCAGGGTGAAGCGGCCGCCCGGGTTCTCGGTGCGGGAGACCTCGACCAGGCCAAGCTTGTCGCAATAGAAGTCCAGCGAGGCGTCCAGGTCGGCGACCCTGACCATGGTGTGCAGGTATTTCACGGCGGCGTACTTTCCTTGCGGGTGGCGGATATTAGCGCGGACGCGGCGTTAAAGAACAAGCAAGGCCATGCCGCAATCCTGCGGCGCCGGGGGCACATTATCCCGCTCTTTGCGCAACCTGTCCGCGATTTCATTTGCAGTCGCAGAACGGTGGCATCAGAAGACACAACAACCTAGTTTTTGCGGCCCGGGCGTACGACTGCGATTCAATAAGCGGTCGCGACTTCGTTGCTGCCCGGGGGGAAGCGGCTGAATGCGAGTTAAATCCCAGTACCTGTTCGTCATTGCGGTCGTCGTCGTCCTGGTCCTGGCGTTCACGATCGGCACTATCATGAGCCGCGGGGGCAAGTCCGGCCACGCCGAAGCCAAGACCGCCGGCGACGGCGCCCTGCCCACCGTCCAGGCCGTGCTGACCCCCGAGACGCCGCGCGAATACGCAGTGGTGATCCGTGGACGCACCGAGGCCGCCCGCAGCGTGATCGTGCGCTCGGAGACCGCCGGCGTCGTGGCCGCCACCCCGGCGACCGAAGGCGCGTTCGTCCGCAAGGGGACGGTCCTGTGCCGCCTGAACGTCGACGCCCGCCAGGCGACGCTCGACCAGGCCCGCGCCAACCTGCGCTCGCGGCAGTTGCAACAGAAGGCCTCCGCCGACCTGGCGGCCAAGGGCTATCGCTCGCAGACCCAGGTGCTGCAGGACCAGGCCAACCTGGACTCGGCCGCCGCCACCGTCCGCCAGGCCGAGCTGGGCGTCGAGCAGATGAGCATCCGCGCCCCGTTCGACGGCGTATTCGACCGGCGCGACGCCGAGATCGGCAGCTATCTTTCGCCCGGCCAGCCCTGCGGCACGATGATCGAGCTGAACCCGCTGCTGATCGTCGGCGACCTGCCCGAGACCGAGGCCTCGAAGGTCAAGGTCGGGGCGCCGGCCAGCGCCCAGCTCACCTCGGGCGAGACGCTGTCGGGCAAGGTCCGCTACGCCGCCCGCGAGGCCGACGCCCAGACCCGCACCTATCGGGTGGAGATCACCTCGGCCAACCCGCAGATGACCCGCTCGGGCCTGTCGGCGGCGGTGCGCATCGGGGCCGGCGCGGGCCCGGCCCACATGGTGCCGCTGTCGGCGCTGGTGCTGGACGCCGGCGGCCGCCAGGGCGTGCGCTACGTCCTGGCCGACGACAAGGTCGCCTTCTCTCCGGTGAAGGTGCTGGAAGAGACTCCCCAGGGCGTCTGGGTGACCGGCCTGAAGGGCCCGGTCCGCTTGATCACCGTCGGCCAGTCGTATGTGGCCGAGGGACAGAAGGTTCGAGTGGTCGCGGCGCGCTAGGCGCGCGCCCGCCCTCAACAGGAGACGAGGCGTATGATCGGACCTCTGATCGACGGCGCGATCAAGCGGCGCAAGGTGGTGCTGGCCGTCACCCTGATCGCCAGCCTGTTCGGCTTTTTCGCGTACCTGTCGATGCCGCGGGAATCCAACCCGAACATCGACTTCCCGTTCATCTCGGTGGTCGTCCCCTATCCCGGCGTCAGCCCCGAGGACGCCGAGCGGCTGCTCGTGCGGCCGATCGAGACCGAGCTGCAGACCATCGAGGGCATCAAGGAGATGAACGCCGTCGCCCGCCAGGGCATGGCGATCGTCAACCTGGAGTTCGAGGCGGACTTCAACAAGGACAAGGCCCTGGCCGAGGTGCGCGCCAAGGTCGACCTGGCGCGCGGCAAGTTCCCGCCGGACGCCGAGGAGCCGATCATCGAGGAGGCCAACTTCTCGGGCGAGCCGATCATCGGCATCGTGCTGTCGGGCGCGGCCCCGGAGCGGACCCTGTTCCAGATCTCCCGCAGCCTGCAGGACCGGCTGGAAAGCGCGCCCGGCGTGCTGGAGGTCTATCTGAACGGCGGCCGCGAGGAGCTGCTGGAGGTCACCATCGACCCCGTGCGGATGGAGGCGGCCAACGTCACCACCGGCGAACTGGCCCAGGTGATCGCCCGCAACAACCAGCTCGTCCCGGCCGGCAACCTGGAGTCCGGGGCCGGCAAGTTCGCGGTCAAGGTGCCCGGCGTGGTCGAGGAGCCGGCCGACATCCTGGCCCTGCCGATCAAGCGCAACGGCGATCGGCTGATCACCGTCGGCGACATCGGCGACGTGCGCCGGACCTTCAAGGAAGCGACCTACATCACCCGCTTCAACGGCCAGCCGGCCTTCTCGGTGGACGTGGCCAAGCGCTCGGGGGCCAACATCCTCGACACCGTCAAGGAGGTCCGCAAGGTCGTGGCCGAGGAGCAGAAGCGCTGGCCCGAGACGGTCAAGGTCTCCTACATCTTCGACGAGAGCGACTTCATCGGCCGCACCCTGGTGGTGCTGGAGAGCGGCCTGCTGATCGCCACCATCCTGGTCATGCTGATCATCGTGGCGACGCTGGGCATCCGCCAGGGGCTGATGGTCGGCGCGGCGATCCCGGCCTGCTTCATGCTGGCCTTCCTGATGCTCAACGCCATGGGCGTGACCCTGAACCAGATGGTCATGTTCGGGCTGGTGCTGGCGGTCGGCATCCTGGTCGACGGCGGCATCGTGGTGGTCGAGTACGCCGACCGCAAGATGGCCGAGGGCATGTCGAAGGAAGAGGCCTTCGCCGCCGCCGGCACGCGCATGTTCTGGCCGGTGCTGAACGGCACCCTGACCACGCTCTGCGCCTTCCTGCCGTTCCTGTTCTGGAACTCGATCCCCGGCAAGTTCATGAGCTTCCTGCCCATGACGCTGTTCTACGTGCTGGGCGCGTCGATCTTCATCGCCCTGATCTTCACCCCGGCCCTGGGCTCGATCTTCGGGCGCAAGGCGGCGGTGGACGAGGCGCACCTGGCCGAGATCGAGAAGTCCGAGCGGGGCGACCCGCGCGAGATGACCGGCTTCATGGGCTGGTACGCCCGCACGCTCGACACCCTGGGCAGGCACCCGACCACGACCATGTTCGCGACCCTGGCGATCATCGTGCTGGTGGTGATGGCCTTCATCTTCGAGAACAAGCCGACCGAGTTCTTCCTGCGGCAGGACCCGGAATATGTCAGCGTCTACGTCAAGGCGCGGGGCAACCTCTCGCCCCAGGCGCAGGACCAACTGGTGCGCCAGGTGGAGAGCCGGCTGACCGGGCTGAAGGGCGTCAACTCGATCTTCGTGCGCTCGGGCACCGGCAGCCCGGGCGGGGGCCCCAACGCCCCGCCCAACGACACCATCGGGCGGCTGAGCCTGGACTTCGTGGACTATGAGGACCGGCTGGAGCTGGGCCTGGTCGGCAAGGACATCGCCAACGAGGTCCGCAAGCGGGTCAGGGGCATCCCCGGCATCGAGGTCGAGGTCCGCGAACCCCAGGGCGGCCCGCCGACCGGCAAGGACGTGCAGGTCGAGCTGCGCAGCCAGGACCCGGCGGCGCTGAACAAGGCCGCCGACATCGTGAAGGCCAAGCTGGCCAGCGACCGCCAGCTCCACGAGCTGGAGGACAACCGCACCTCGCCCGGCATCGAGTGGAACATGACCGTCGACCGCGAGGCGGCCGGCCGCTACGGCGTCGACGTGCTGACCGTCGGCCAGGCGATCCAGTTCGTGACCGGCGGCGTGCTGGTCGGGCGCTTCCGCCCCGACGACGCCGACGACGAGCTGGACATCCGCGTCCGCTTCCCGCCCGAGAGCCGCAACGTGGCGGCGTTCGACACGCTGAAGATCCCGACCCAGTTCGGCCCGGTGCCGGCCGGCTACTTCATCGAGCTGTCGCCGGCCCAGCAGGTGACGACGATCCAGCGCCGCGACGGCCAGCGGCTGGTGGTCGTCCAGGCCAACACCGTCGAGGGCGTCGCCGCCAGCCACAAGATCGCCCAGTTGAGGCCCTGGCTGGAGAAGGCCGACCTCGACCCCGCCGTGCGCTGGAAGTTCACCGGCGCCGACGAGGAAGGCCAGGAGGCGGCGAAGTTCTTCGTCACCGCCATGGCCGTGTCGCTGTTCCTGATGGCGGTGATCCTGCTCTGGCAGTTCAACTCGTACTACGGGGTGCTGGTGACGCTGTCGGCGGTGGCGCTGTCGACGGTCGGGGTGCTGCTGGGCGTGGTGATCAATGTGCACCACACCTTCGACTACATCTCGGTGATCATGCTGGGGACCGGGGTCGTGGCCCTGGCCGGGGTGGTGGTCGGGCACAACATCGTGCTGGTCGACACCTACTATCAGTTGCGCCGCGCGGGCTTCCCGGCCGACGAGGCGGCGGTGCGGGCGGCGACCCAGCGGTTCCGGCCGGTGATGCTGACCACCCTGGTCACCGTGGTGGGCCTGCTGCCGCTGATGTTCCAACTGCACCCGAATTTCCGCGCCCTGCACCTGGAGTACAAGGCGCCCGGTTCCGAATGGTGGGTGCAGCTATCGGGCGCGGTGGTCTGGGGCCTGTCCTTCGCCACGCTGCTGACCCTGATCCTGACGCCGGTCATGCTGGCCGCGCCCAAGGTCTATTCGGAGCGGTTCGAGCGCCTGCGCAAGCAGAGCGGCGGCGGCCGGCGCTCGGCCGCCCATCCCCTCGGCCCGATCAGCGATAGCCGCGACGTGCCCAAGGCCGCGGAATAGCGGAGGCGCCTTGGCGCGCCATCCTCGGCGGATGAAGCTGGGTCCCCGCATTCGCCGGGAGGAGCGGTATTCTAGGCTTCGCGGGCCAGGCGGCGGCGGTTGGCGCGGACCTTGCGGCGGTAAAGCGCCACCGCCTTGGTCGGTCCGGCGTGTGGCGAGCCGCTGATCGCGCCGAGGGTCAGTTCGGTATGGGCGGCCATGGCGGCGGCGACCTTCTCGGTGACCATGCGCTGGGCCTCGGCGGCGGCCCCGGTCCCGCCCCCGGCCAGCTTCATCATGCGCAGCGCCACGACCTGGCTGGCCTCCGCGCCGAGCCAGAAGGTGTCGACGGAGAGCTTGAGCCAGGGATTGGGATTGAACATCGGCATGCGCCTTAAAAACTGAAGATTCGACCCTAGCGCTTCCGCAGGCCCCGCGTCACGCTTCACGCGTCTGACGCCGCCAAAGCGCCGCATACTCGCCGCCCTTTTCCAGCAGTTCGGCATGACGCCCCTGCTCGACGATGCGGCCGCGGCGCAGGACCAGGATCAGGTCGGCGTCGACGATGGTCGACAGGCGGTGGGCGATGACCAGGGTCGTGCGCCCGGCCCGGACCTTGCGCAGGGTGTCCTGGATCGCGGCCTCGGTGGGGCCGTCGAGGGCGCTGGTGGCTTCGTCGAGGATCAGCAGCCGCGGGTCGGCCAGCAGGGCGCGGGCGATGCCGACGCGCTGGCGCTCGCCGCCGGAGAGCTTCAGGCCGCGCTCGCCGACCAGGGTGGCGAGGCCATCGGGCAGGCTGTCGATGAAGCCGCCCAGCTCGGCCGCCTCGGCGGCGGCGCGGATGTCGGCCACGCTGGCGCCGGGACGGGCGAAGGCGATGTTGGCGGCCATGGTGTCGTTGAACAGGGCCACGTCCTGGGGCACCAGCGCCACCGCCTGGCGCAGGGAGGCCTGCCTGACCTGGCGCAGGTCCATGCCATCGAGGGTGATGCGGCCGCTCTGCGGGTCGATCAGGCGCAGGGCCAGGCGGATGGCGGTGGTCTTGCCCGCCCCCGAGGGGCCGACCAGGGCGACGGTCGCGCCGGGCGCGGCCCGGAAGCTGACGTCGATCAGCCCGGTCGAGCGGGCGTCGTGGCGGAAATCGACGTCCTGGAAGACGATCTCGGCGCCGCGGCCGCTGGCCGGCGGCAGGGGCCGGGCGTCCGGCGCATCGACGATGTCGGGCTTCACCGCGCGGAGCTGGACCATCTGCTCCATGTCGATGAAGGCCTGGCGGATCTCGCGATAGTTGAAGCCGAGCATGTTGAGCGGGCCGTAGATGCCGATCAGCAGCAGGATCGCCATGGTGACGTCGCCGATGCGCATGCGGCCGTTCATCACCTCGTAGCCGGCCATGACGGTCATCAGGGCCAGGCCGAGGTTCAGCACCAGGGCCTGGATGGCGTTGAGCATGGCCAGCGAGGCGTTGGCGCGCACCCCGGCGCGGACATAGTCGGCCATCGCCTCTTCATAGCGATCGACCGTGCGATCCTCCGACCCGAAGGTCTTGACCGTCTCGTAGTTCAGCAGGGCGTCGACCGAGAGCCCGGCCGTGCGGCTGTCGGCCTCGTTCAGCTCGCGCCGGTGGCTTAGGCGCCAGTCGGTGATCTTGAAGGTCAGCGTCGCGTAGAGGACGATGGTGACGAAGGCCGTCGCCGCGAAACGCCAGTCCAGGCGCGTGGCCATGACCGCCATGGCCAGGACCAGCTCGATCGCGGTGGGGCCCAGGTTGAACACCACGCTGCGCATCAGGAAGTCGGTGGAGCGCGCGCCGCGGTCGATGACCCGCGCCAGGCTGCCGGTCTGCTTGCCCTGGTGGTAGTCGAGCCCCAGCGCCAGGGTGTGGGCGAAGGTCTCGGTCGCCGCCTTGGCCATGGTCGACTGGGCGACCACGGTGAAGATCATGTCGCGCAGGTTGGGGGCGCAGGCCGCGACCAGCCGCAGCCCCGCGAAGGCCAGGGCCAACATCAGGAAGTCGAAGCCCACGGCCGCGACCTGGCCGGCGCCGGGCGCCAGATGGTTGATCGCCTCGCCCAGGGCCACGGGGGCGGCGACGCCGGCGGCCTTGCCGGCGAACACCAGGGCCAGGGAGGCGGCCAGCCGCCAGCTCAGGCCCGGCGCGCCCGAGCGCATGACCAGTTGGGCCAGGTCGCCCATCGAGCGCCAGAAGTCGACTTTCACCGAGGCCGGCGCGATCGCGCCGGGGGTCGCCTGGCGGCGCGCGGCCATTGCAGGGGTCAAGTCGCGCTCACTTCAGGAGGATGGTCGACTGGACGCCGCCGCCGGGCGTCATCCAGTCGACCCGCAGGCCCGCGGCCACGGCCGAGGCGCGGAACGGGCCGGAGGAGAGGGCGGCGGCCGGCGTCGCCTGCACCATCACCGGGTTCTCGGTCGCATCGCCGAACACGTCGATCTGGCGCGCGCCCGGCTCCAGCGGCTGGGTCATGGCCAGGACGTAGCGGCCCGTGGCGTCGGCGCGGCCCTCGGCCAGCTTGCGGCCGTCGACATGGACACTGAGCGCCGCGCCGGCCGGGGCGCGGCCGGAGACCACGGCGCCGCCCTCGCGGTCGAAGTCCACGGCGTCGATGTCGTTCTTGCCGGCGCGGCCGACGCGCAGGGCGCCGGAGCCGGCCCGCAGCAGCGCGGCCTCGCCATCGGGGGTCAGCAGCAGATAGCCCTCGCTCTGGACCGTGCGCGCGCCGCTGGCGGCCGAGAGGCCGAAGATCTGCGGCTGGGTCCCGCGCGGCGCGTCCAGGCGCCATGCGCCCTTGGAATCGACGTCCGCGAACAGGGCCTGGCCCTCGGGGGTGGCCAGGCGCACGCGCGCGCCGGCCGGCGCCTCGCCGCTGAGGCGCAGGGTCTCGCCGTCGAGCCGGGCCGCGGTGACGCGCGGCGGCGCCAGGTAGCCGGCGTCGGGCTGGCCGCCGACCGCCTTGGCCGGGGCCGCGGCGGGGGCGCCCCCCTCCCCGCACGCGGCGAGGCCGAGCACGAACGGCAGGGCGGCGAGCAACTTGGCGCGGCGTAGGGTCAGCTTGAAACTCCCAGGTTCTCGGCCTAGCTAATCGGTCTTTCCCGGCGCCTTCGCAAGCGCGCCGCGTTGATTCTCCAGGAGCCTCATCAAATGGGCGACGCGCCCGACCGCCTCGATTCCGTCTGCGTCTTCTGCGGCTCGTCCGACGCGGCCGATCCCGCCCTGCTGGCCGGCGCCGCCGACCTGGGCCGGGCCCTGGCCGCGGCCGACCTGACGATGATCTATGGCGGCGGCGGGGTCGGGCTGATGGGCGCCTGCGCGATCGCCGCGCACGAGGCCGGCGGCAAGGTGCTGGGCGTCATCCCGCACTTCCTGAAGGAGCGCGAACGGCGACTGGACGTGGTCGAGACGGTGGTCGTGGAGTCCATGCACGAGCGCAAGATGATGATGTTCGAGCGCTCGGACGGCTTCGTGGTGCTGCCCGGCGGCATCGGCACGCTGGAAGAGGTGGTCGAGCTGCTGTCCTGGCGGCGTCTGGATCTGCATGGCAAGCCGGTGGTGTTCTACAATCCAGATGGCTTCTGGGAGCCGCTGTTCAAGCTGTTCCAGCACACGGTCGACCAGCACCTGACCCCGCCCAGCTTCATGATGAGCTGGAGCTCGGTGGACACGATCGAGGAGATCGTCCCGGCCCTGCGCCGCGGCATGCCGATCGGACCGGACGCCGCGCCGGACGTGGCCGAGCTGACCTGACGGGCGGCCCTCCGCACCTGATGTCATCCCGGTTGGCGCAGCAAGACCGGGACCCATTCGCGCCTTGACGACAGGATGAGGCGCGGCCGAGCCGGGGCTTGCGGAGATCTGGTGTTCATGGGTCCCGGTCTTCGGCCTGCGGCCGAAACCGGGATGACACGCGGGAGCGCTTTCTCCCTTGGCGGCCGGATGGCGGGCGCAGGGCGGCTCTCCGCGCCCGGCGCCATCCCGGTTTGCGCGGCAAGACCGGGACCCATTCGCGCCTTGGCGGCGGGATGGGGCGGGGCGCCTCCTAGGCCCGGAACCGTTCCAGCAGCACGACTTGGCCGTGGTAGTCGGCGCGGGCGTATTCGCGGAAGCCGGCCTTGTCGGCGGCGCGCAGGGAGGGCGCGTTCTGCGGGTTGATCATGCAGACCGTGCGCCGGCCCGGCAGGTTGGCGTCGGCCCAGGCCAGGGCCGCGGCGATCGCCTCGCTGGCGTAGCCCTGGCCGTGGACGGCGGGGCTGAGCACCCAGCCCATCTCCGGGGTGTCGCCGAAGCCCGGCTCGAAGCTGCGCATGAAGTCGGCCAGGCCCAGCTCGCCGACGAAGCGGCCGCTGGACCTCTCGCAGATCGCCCAGAAGCCGAAGCCCATCTCGCGCCAGTGGCCGACATAGCGCAGCAGGCGCGCCCAGGATTCCTCGCGCGTGAAGGCCCGCCCGCCGATGAAGCGGAACACGTCGGGATCGCTCCAGAGCGCGGCGCAGTCGTCGAGGTCGGCCTTGGCGTGCGGGCGCAGGACCAGGCGCGCGGTCTCGATGACGGGGGCGCGGCTCACTTGCCGCTGACCGCGTCGCGGAAGCCGTTGACGATCGGATAGCGGCGGTCGCGGCCGAAGGCCCTGGCCCCGACCTTCACGCCCGGCGCGGCCTGGCGGCGCTTGTATTCCGAATTGTAGAGCAGCCGCTGGATGCGCTCGACGGTGGCGGGGGCGTGGCCGCGGGCGACGATCTCGTCGAGGGTCGCCTCCTCCTCCACCAGGCCGTGCAGGATGGCGTCGAGCTCGGCGTATTCGGGCAGGCTGTCCTGGTCCTTCTGGTCGGGCCGCAGCTCGGCCGAGGGGGCCTTGGTCAGGATGCGCTCGGGGATCGGGTCGGCGGCGACGCCATAAGGGTCGTTGGCGTTGCGCCAGTCGCAAACGGCGTAGACCTCGGTCTTGTAGATGTCCTTGAGCACATTGTAGCCGCCGCACATGTCGCCGTAGAGCGTGGCGTAGCCGACCGCCATCTCCGACTTGTTGCCGGTGGTCATCAGCATCAGGCCGAGCTTGTTGGAGAGCGCCATCAGCGACACGCCGCGGGCGCGGGCCTGGATGTTCTCTTCCGTCAGGTCGGGAGCCTTGCCCTCGAAATGCGGGGTCAGCATCTGGGCGAAGGCGTCGATGGCCGGGACGATGGAGATCTCGTCCAGCCGCACGCCCAGGCGCCGGGCGCAGTCGGCGGCGTCATCGAGGCTGTCCTGGCTGGTGTAGCGCGAGGGCAGCATGAAGCAGCGGACCCGGTCCGGCCCCAGGGCGTCGGCGGCGACCACGGCGCTGATCGCCGAGTCCACGCCGCCGGAAAGTCCAAGCAAAACACCCGGAAAGCCCGATTTGTTCACGTAGTCGCGCAGGCCCAGGACCATGGCGCGGTAGACTTCCTCAGGCCCTGAGACCCACTCGGCCATCGGCGCCTCGACGCAGGCCCAGCCGCCGGGGCCCTTCTCCCAGGTGGTGAGGGCGAAGGCCTCCTCGAACATCGGCAGGCGCATGACCACCTCGCCCTCGCCCGACAGGGCGAAGGAGCCGCCGTCGAAGACCAGCTCGTCCTGGCCGCCGACCTCGTTGACGTAGAGCATCGGCAGGCCGGTCTCGGCGACGCGGGCCTTGGCCACGCCCATGCGCTCATGGTCGGCCGTGCGCCGGAAGGGCGAGCCGTTGGGCGTCAGCAGGATCTCCGCGCCCTGGGCCTTGAGGCTGGCGCAGACGGCGTCCGACCAGATGTCCTCGCAGATCGGCGCGCCCAGCCGCACGCCCTTCCAGTCGAACACGCCGGGGGTCCTGCCGGCCTCGAACACCCGCTTTTCGTCGAAGACGCCGTAGTTGGGCAGGTCGCCCTTGAAGGTCACGCCCTTGACCTCGCCCTCGGCCAGGAAGGCCAGGCCGTTGTGGGGGCGCTCGCCGGGCCTGGCGTTGGGCCAGATGACGCCGATCAGGGCGGCCGGGCCGTCCCTCGTCTCCAGGGCCAGACGCTCGACCGCGGCCTTGCCGGCGGCCCAGAAGGCCGGCTTCAGGGCCAGGTCCTCGGGCGGGTAGCCGTTGATGAACAGCTCGGAGAACACCGCGATGTCGGCCCCCGCCGCCTTGGCCTGGGCCAGGCGTTCACGGGCCAGGGCCTCGTTGTGGGCGATGGCGCCCACGGTCGGGTTGGCTTGGATGGCGGCGATGACGAGGCGCGTGGACATGCCTCGTCATGTAACGTCCGTCGTCGAGCTGGGCCAGAGCACACGGTCAAATTGCTCCCCGGCCTTCCGGGATCCGTTGACGCCGTGATGGCGCAATGGTGCGCGCGCTAGCCGAGCGCCTTGGGCAGGACCTGCGCGAAACGGGCCATGGCGGCGGGGTCGGCGACGGCGGCGCGCGCCCAGCCGGGCGCGCCGCCGGTGAACTGGCGCAGCATGACGCCCTCGCCCTCCAGCCGCTTGATGGCCTCCAGCGAACCGAAGTCGGCCCAGACATAGCTGCCGTGCGAGCGCAGATAGGGAACCTTCGCCGCCTCGCAGGCGCGGTAGAGGACCTGGCGGCCCTGCTCCATCGCCCGGTTGGAGGCGGCCAGATAGGCCATGTCGCGATAGCTGACCGCGGCCGCCGCCAGCCCCGGCCCGTTGCGCGAGGGGGCCAGCAGCATGCGGATCGCGCGCGCGCGTTCGGGCTGGGCGATGCAGTAGCCGATGCGCACGGCGGCCAGCGCGTAGCACTTGGAGAAGGTGCCGACGATGATCACGTCGTGGCCCTTGCGCACCAGGTCGACGGCGCTCTCTGCGGCGGGATCGGGGCTCATGTCGATGAACGCCTCGTCGACGATCACCGGGGCCAGCCTGGCCGCCTCGATGCAGAAGCCGCGCAGGGCGGCGCGGTCGGCGAGCAGGCCGGTCGGGTTGTTGGGATTGCAGACGTAGGACAGCCGCACGTCCGGCCCCAGCGAGCGCGTCATGGCGGCGAAGTCGATCTGCTGGTCGGGCGCCATCGCCACGCGGCGGGCCTGCTGGCCCACCCGCGCGGCGTACTTGACGTGGGTGTCGTAGGTCAGGGCCGGGGCGAGCTGGACGCCGTCCCTGGTCCAGAAGGACGCCATCATGGCCAGCGGCTCCAGGGCGCCGGTGGAGATCGCCACGTGGGCCGGGGTGACGCCGTTGGCCTTGGCGATCACCGCCATCAGCGCCTCTTCCTCGGCGTGGGGATAGTGCTCGACGTGGGTCACCGCCTGGGCCAGCGCCGCGCGGGCGGCGGCGCTGGGGCCGAAGGGGTTCTCGGTGATGTTCAGCGCCGCGAGGGCGTCGGCCGCCCCCGCCGCCCCCGGGATCGCCGCCAGGGCCAGGCCGGCCAGGCCGCGTCGCGTGATCTCGCCCATCGGATCCTCAGAACTTCGCGCCGACGCGGACGTAGTAGAGCCCGCCGTCGGTGTCATAGACCGCATTGCGCGAATAGATCAGCCCGCGCGAGGCCTGGAAGGTCGCCTCGTCGGGATAGGTGTCGAAGAGGTTCTCGGCCCCGACGGTGATCTTGACCTGGTCGGTGACCTGGGCGCTGAGCGACAGGTCGAGGAAGGCCCTGGCCCCGAAGGTCTGGACGAGGTCGGCCGAGGACTGGAACTGGGCGTCGGTCCAGTCGCCGAAGTAGCGGACCCGGGCCATGCCCTCGAACCGGCCCCAGGCGTAGAGCGCGGTGACGTTGCCGGTGTGCTCGGGCAGGCCGTCCTCGATGTTGATGCGGGCGAGGTTGGAGACCTCGGTCAGCTTCGAGCGGGTGACCTTGGTGTCGTTCCAGTTGTAGGCGGCGGTGAGGGTCAGGTTCCCCTCGCCCACCGCGGTCTTCCAGGAGCCGACGGCGTCGAGGCCCTGGGTGCGGGTGTTGAACGAGTTGGTGAAGTAGCTGACCGAGGTCAGGGAGTCGGCGCCGGGCACGCCCAGGGCGATGAGCTGGGCGCGGATCGCCGGGGTGACGGAGAAGCTGGGCGAACTGGCGAAGCGGTCTTCGACCTCGACGCGGTAATAGTCCAGCGAGGCGGTCAGGCCGTGGTCGGCGTTGCGATAGACCAGGCCGACCGAGACGTTCTTGGAGGTCTCCGGCTCCAGCGGCTTGGCGCCGAAGAACTGGGCCACCGGATTGCTCGGCGACAGGCGGCCGGCGGTGAAGAGCTGGAGCGTGGTGGTGTCCAGGCCCTGGGAGGTGCGGGTGCTGTTGAGCTGGCCCGGCGTCGGGGCGCGGAAGCCGGTCGAGGCGGCGGCGCGGATCGCCCAGTTGGGCGAGATCTCGTAGCGGGCGGCGATCTTGCCGTCGGTGGTCGAGCCGAACTCCGAGAAGTCCTCGTAGCGGATGGCGACGTCGGTCGAGAAGGCGTCGGTCCAGGAGAGGTCGAGGTCGACATAGGCCGCATAGCTGGTCTGGTCCCACGAGCCGGCCTGGGCGCTGCTGTAGCCCGGGAAGCCGTTGGAGCCCGACGGCAGGCCGGCCGGCGCGCCGGGGCCGACCTCGTAGGACATCGGGTCGCCCGCGCCGATCTTGTAGGTCTCCACCCGACGCTCGGCCCCGAAGGCCAGGTTGGCGGCCTCGGCCAGGAAGCTCAGCTCCAGCGGCTTGGCGAAGTCGAGGTTCAGGTTCTGCTCGCGCTGGGTCAGGACCCCGGCGCGGAAGGCGGTCGGCGACTGCGGGCCAAACGAGGCGTTGATCGTCTCGCTGATGAAGTAGTCGATCTTGTCTTCACCGAGCGAGGCGTTGAAATCCCAGGACAATCCATTTCCGAGCTCGCCGCGAAGGCCGACATTGACGGCGTAGTCGGTCTCGTCCTGGCCGAACTTCGGAGCGAATCCGACCGGGTAGATCTGGCTCAGGTTCCAGCCCGGGAAGGCGGCGCTGTTGCGATAGGAGGTGTCGTTCGAGGGGTTGCGCCAGTTGAAGTCGGTGACGCCGGTGGAGTCGCTGTAGGTGGCGAAGCCGTAGAGCTCGACCGCCTCGCTCAGCGGCAGGGCGGCGTCGACCACCAGGCGGGTGGCGTCGCGGTCCGGCTGGCCCCAGCGCTGGACCGGATTGGGCACCTTCAGCGTCGGGTTGGCGGCCTGGAAGTCGATGGCGTCCGGGCGCTGGCGGGTGCGGGAGGTCGCCTCGCTGTCGGTGTAGGTCAGGGTGGCGACCAGATGGCCGCCGTCGCCGATCGCCCAGCCGGCGCGCACGCCGCCCTCCAGCACCCGGCCGTCGCCTTCGTAGTACTGCGAAGCCTGGGCGAAGGCGTTGACGCCCGGCTGGTCGCTGAGGATCAGGTTGATCACCCCGGCGATGGCGTCGGAGCCGTACTGGGCCGAGGCGCCGTCGCGCAGCACCTCGATGCGCTTGAGGGCGAAGCTGGGGATCTGGCCGAGGTCGACGCCCTGGGCCCCGCGGCCGCCCAGCAGGGCCGAGCGGTGGCGGCGCTTGCCGTTGATCAGCACCAGGGTCTGGTCGGGCGAGAGGCCGCGCAGCGTGGCCGGGCGCACGAAGGCCTGGCCGTCGGCGGCGGGCAACCGCTGGACGTTGAAGGACGGCACCGCGGCGACCAGCTTTTCCATCAGCTCGTCCGAGACCGTGCTCTCCAGCACCGACTCCGAGATCACGTCCACCGGGGCGGCCGATTCGAACGCGGTGCGGTCCACGCGGCGGGTGCCGGTGACGATCAGGTCCTCGACCTGGGTGACGTCGGCGACGTCATCGGCGAAGGCCGGCTGGGCGACAGCAAGGGCGAGCACGGTCCAGGCCGTGGTGGTCAAAAGGCGCATGGGATCCCCCGAAACAACTGGGGGGCAGCTAGCCCGTGCGCATGACGACGCGAGTTCAGCCGCGTGAAAGCTACGCGACAGTCTCACGGCCATATGAAGAAGGGCGACCCCGGAGGATCGCCCTTTTCAGCCTCAGTCGTCCCGATGGACCCGTTCGCGGCGTTCGTGCCGCTCCTGGGCCTCAAGGCTCAGCGTCGCGATCGGACGGGCTTCGAGGCGGGCGACGCCGATCGGCTCGCCGGTGTCCTCGCAGTAGCCGTACGACCCGTCCTCGATCCGACGCAGCGCTTCGTCGATCTTGGAGATCAACTTGCGCTGGCGATCGCGGGTGCGAAGCTCAAGAGCTCGGTCGGTCTCCGACGTCGCCCTGTCCGCCAGGTCGGGATGGTTCTCCGTCTCGCTCTGAAGATGAGCAAGCGTTTCCCGGGACTCCCGCAGGATGTCCTCTTTCCAGTTCAGCAGCTTTTGTTTGAAGTACTCGAGCTGCCGCTCATTCATGAATTCCTCGTCCTCGGAAGGACGGTATTCAGGCTTTTCCGCCAACATCGTGGCCGTGCTCATAGACGCCTCAAGCCCCCTCGGTACATCAACCCGACGACACGCGGGCTGCTTATACCAAATCGAAATCCGCTTTCAACGAACCTCGCTCTCCGCGGGCCATTACGCCGCACGATTCGCGCGTTCGAGCTTAGCGAGCTCCACGGCAGCACGGGTTTCAATCTCGTTCAATACACCTTCTAGGCGTTCGTCGTCCGTGCCTTGGCGCTCGTCGCGAACGGCCTTCGTCAGGCGATCTAGATCGTCAACCGACACTTCTCCCGAAAGGAGCCCGATCTTCACGTCTTCGAGAACGTCGAGGATGCGCCCTGCGCGGCCCACCGCGCGGCGGCGACGCTCGAGCGGTCCACCGATATCCTGCAAGGCGAGGATGGCGTCGACGCTCATCACTCCGCCGACGCCGCCCGCGCGGGCCACCTGGGCCGCGCCGGCGGCGGCCGGAGCCTGGGCGACATGGAAGCCCTCTCCGCCTGCCGGCCTGGCCTTGCCCGGCCCGCTGGCCGACCCGACGCCGCTTGTTCCGCTGACCTTCATACAGGCCCTCTACCATGCTTCGCCCCAAATCTCGCCGGGCAAGCTTAGGGTATGGTTAATGCCGGGCAATTTCTGCCGCCAGGCGCCTCCAGCGCGGCGCCGGACCGGCTCCACCCATTGATTTTGCTCATTTAATAAACTGGCACGCGCATCGCAAGGCGCACGGCGAGCTCACCGTAGTCCGTCGGGGTCCCATGCGTCGAACCTTCCGCCTCTTCAGCGCCGCCCTCCTCGCCGCGGCCCTGGCCGCCGGCCCCAGCTTCGCGAAGTCCCGCATCAAGGACATCGTCGAGTTCGAGGGCGTGCGGGACAACATGCTGGTCGGCTACGGCCTGGTGGTCGGCCTGAACGGCACCGGCGACAGCCTGCGCAACGCGCCCTTCACCCGCCAGAGCCTGGAGGCCATGCTCGAGCGGCTGGGCGTCAACACCCGCGACGCCAACCTCAACACCAAGAACGTGGCCGCGGTGATGGTCACGGCCCGCCTGCCCGCCTTCGTGGCGTCCGGTTCGCCGATCGACGCCTCGGTGTCGGCCATGGGCGACGCCAAGAGCCTGCAGGGCGGCACCCTGCTGGTCACCCCGCTGATGGGCGCGGACGGCCAGGCCTACGCCGTCAGCCAGGGCACGGTGCAGACCGGCTCGATCTCGGCTGGCGGGGCTTCGGGCTCGTCGGTGTCGAAGGGCGTGCCGACCGCCGGACGCATCGCCGGCGGGGCCATCGTCGAGCGCGAGATCGGCTTCCAGCTCGCCAATATGGGCGAAATGCGCATGACCCTGCGCAACCCCGACTTCTCGACCGCCCGCAAGATCGCCGATGTGGTCAACACCCGCTTCCCCGGCTCGGCCCGCGCCGACAACCCGACCATCGTCACGGTCCGCGCGCCCGGCGGCCAGGACATGGTCTCGTTCATGTCGCAGATCGAGAACCTGAGCGTCGAGACCGACACCCCGGCCAAGGTGGTGATCGACGAGGTCGCCGGCGTGATCGTGATGGGCGAGAACGTCCGCGTCTCCACCGTCGCCATCGCTCAGGGCAACCTGACCATCACCGTCCGCGAAAGCCCGGCGGTCAGCCAGCCGGCCCCGTTCAGCCGCGGCCAGACCGCGGTCGTGCCGCAGTCCGACGTCCAGGTGGACGAGGAGAAGGGCAAGAAGTTCATCACCCTGCGCGACGGCGCCTCGCTGGCCAGCCTGGTGGCCGGGCTGAACGCCCTGGGCGTCACGCCGCGGGACATGATCTCCATCCTGCAGACCATCAAGGCGGCCGGCGCGCTGCAAGCCGACATCGAGGTGATGTGATGAACCTGGCCTCGACCTTTTCCATACCGACCGCGGCGACGCCGCAGCCCACCGCCGAGCAACTGGCCAAGCGCGGCCAGATCGAGAAGACCGCCCAGGACTTCGAGGCCTCGTTCCTGTCGGTGATGTTCACCGAGATGTTCAAGGAGGTCGGCGCCGAGGCCCCGTTCAACGGCGGCCACGGCGAGGCGGCGTTCAAGTCGTTCATGAGCGACGCCATGGCCCGGCAGGTGACCAAGGCCGGCGGCGTGGGCCTGTCCGACCGCGTCGCCCAGGAAATGTTGAAGCTTCAAGGCCTGAGTTAGGAGAGTCTGGCATGGCGATCTCCGCCACCGATGCGACCGATCGCGTCGAACAACTGATCGTTCTGACCGAGCGGCTGACCGAGCTGATCGCTCATGAGGCGCTGGCGTTCGAGGAGCGCCGGCCGCAGGACGCGGCGCTGCACATCGAGGAAACCTCCAAGCTGGCCAACGTCTATCGCCACGAGTCGGCCCGCGTGCGCGCCAATCCGGGCCTGGTGGCCGGCGCGCCGCTGGCCCAGCGCACCCGCCTGATCCGCGCCACCGAGGCGTTCGACGCGGTGCTGGCGCGCCAGGGCCGCGCCCTGGACGCCGCCAAGACGGTCACCGAGGGCCTGGTCAAGGCGATCGCCGAGGAAGTCGCCTCCAAGCGCAACACCGGGTCCGGCTACGGCCGCGGCGGCGCCGCGGCCCCGGCGGCCGCGGCCACCTCGATCACGCTGAACAAGCGGGCCTAGGGTCTCGGATCCTTCCCTCGTGCGGGAGAAGGAAAGCTGGGTCGCTCGGAAATTAAACGCTTGTTTGACCCCGGGTCATGGGCCTAACCTTGGGGCTGTCGTCGGGCTGTTCCGGCGACCGCGTTCTCAGGGCGGGGTGAAAGTCCCCACCGGCGGTGATGGCGGCCTTCGGGCCGCACAAGCCCGCGGGCGCCTGGCGGCCGATAGGCCGGCAGGGACAGCAGATCCGGTGTGATTCCGGGGCCGACGGTTAGAGTCCGGTTATGAGAACCGCTGGCGACGGCCAGTCTTCGCGCAAGCTTTGCGCGGGGAATCCCCTGGCCGGGGCCTGGCGTCTCCCTGAGTCGTGGTTTCACCCCCACTCAGGGATCTGACCATGACTGTCACCCACTTCGAAGTCCCCACCGCCAACGGCGCCTTCCGCCTGGCCCGCATCGCCTTCGTCCAGTCCGGCTGGCACAGCGAGATCGTCGACAACGCCTATCAGGGCTTCCTCAAGGAGATCGGCGGCCTCGGCTTCTCCGAAAACGCCATCGACCGGTTCGAGGTGCCCGGCGCCTTCGAAATCCCCCTGCACGCCCAGACCCTGGCCAAGACCGGCAAGTACGCCGCGATCGTGGCCGCCGGCTTCGTGGTCGACGGCGGCATCTATCGGCACGACTTCGTCGCCTCGACGGTGATCTCGGGCCTGATGCAGGTCCAGCTCAGCACCGAGGTGCCGGTGTTCTCGGTGGTGCTGACGCCGCACCACTTCCATGAGCACGACGTCCACCAGACGTTCTTCCGCGAGCATTTCCTGACCAAGGGCGCGGAGGCGGCCCAGGCGGTGGCCAAGACCATCGCCAGCCTGGCCAAGCTCGCCGCGGCGGCGTGAGGCATGGGATGATGCAGGAGACCGTCACCGTCCCGCCCGGCTTCCAGCGGCACTTCCGGCAAAGCCCGGTCACCGATCCCTGGGAGCCGCTCTACAGCCGCCGGACCGAGGGCGCGGTCGTGCTCGGCCTCGTCGCCGAGGCGGCCCACACCAACAGCCGCGGCATGGTGCACGGCGGGCTGATCAGCGCCCTGGCCGACAACGCCATGGGGCTCTCCTGCGCCCAGCGGCTGGGCGACGGCGCCAGCCTGGTGACCGTCAACCTGACCCTGGACTTCCTGGGCGCGGCGCGGATCGGCCAATGGCTGGAGTTCGACACCGTGTTCGTGAAGCCCGGAGGGACCCTGTCCTTCGCCCAGGCCTTCGTCACCGCCGACGGGGAACCCTGCGCGCGGGCCAACGCCGTGTTCCGGATCATCCGGAAAGCGGCGGCTTAGGCGTCAGGCGGCCTCGGACGCGCCGTCCGTCCGGGGCCGCCAACCGCTGGCCAGCAGGTGCGCGGCCAGCGACTCGGCCGCCTCCAGGGTCATGCGCTCCAGGTGGTCCAGCAGCGCCAGGCGGCGTTCCGGCTGTGGCGTATGGGCGTAGAGCGCGCAGATCACGTGCAGGCGGCTGCGGATGCTGGCCGGGGTCGGCGGGGCCTGGCCTGCCGCCGGCAGCCCCAGGTCGGGCGGCGACGGATCGGGCGGCGCATGGGCCGCGCCAGGGCCTTCGACCTCATCGTAGAGCGGGCCGATCATTGGTTTCCTCCCCCCTCAGGCCACCAGCGCCGCATCCCGGCACCGAAGGCCGTTCATACGAACGTCCGCCTCGCCCAGCTTGACCCCGAGCAGGCCGGTCAGGGTGTTCAGCACCCCGTCCAGCGGCGCGGCGAGCGCGCCGAGCGCGCCCGACAGCGCCGAGGTGATCGGGCCCAGCCCCAGGCCGATGCCGAGCACGTCGACGTCCAGGTCCAGATTGCCCAGCAGGCTGGAGACCGTGGCCCTGGCGATGTCGTCGGTCGCCACCGTCTTGATGGTCCCGGCCTGGATGTCGGCCCGCGTGAAGCGCGCGCTCTTCCAGGTCTGGCCGCCGACCTGGACGTCGGCCCGGGCGGTCGCCTTGACCAGCAGCAGGTCGGCGACGGTGGCGCGGGAAACGGTCAGGTTCTGCTTGAAATTGTTCAGCTTGGCCGTGTCGATCTCGCCGATGACGATGCGCCCGACGCTGGGGCGGACCGACAGGGTCGCGGCCTGGGCCGAGAGGCTCTCGGGGCACTCCAGCCCGGCCAGCCTGGCCTCGCCGGAGGCGGCCTCGACCAGGATCGGCAGGGTGATCGGCTGGGCGCCCAGCAGGCCGAGCACGCTGAGCGCCTTGGCCTTCACGTAGAGCCGGGTCTGGGCCGTGCGGATCACGACGTCGCCGTCGCGGTCGACCGTCATCCAGGGCGAGTTGTTCGGCCGCTCGCCGATCGCCAGCCAGATGTCGATGTCGGTGACGCCGGGAATGCTGGCGCCCAGGTCGAGCTTCACCTGCCGCCCCTCCCCGGCCAGGACCAGCAGCGCGCTGGCTAGGTCCTGAGCCGCCAGCTCCACCTTCGCGCCGCTGCCGCCGGCCACGTGGTCCTGCGTTCCGTAGGGGCCAAGGTCCAGCAGGGCGGCGAGCTTGACCGGCGCGCCGTCGCCGGCCGCCACGGCCAGTTTGCGCGCCGCGCTGGCCGCCTGGATCTCGCCGTTCCCCTGCAGAAGGTCGCCGAGGATCTTCAGCGCCTTGCCGGTGGAAATGTCGGTCGCCAGCACCTTGTCGTAGGAGGCGCCCTCCAGGTTGGCGTTGAGCCGCAGCAGGTCGGAATACTGGAACAGGTCGACCTTGGCGCCGGCCAGGGCGTCGTAGTCCATCAGGCTGAGCGAGACGCTACTGCCCGTCAGGCCGCTGAGCAGTTGGTTGGCGACCCCGCCCTGCAACGAAGCCAGCCGCGAGCCGATCGAGAAGCTGGCCATGTCGGCGCGCGCGGCCGTCGCGCGGCGCGTCAGGGTGATGGTGTCGCGGTTCAGCAGCAGCCGCCCGAAGAACAGGTCGGCCTCGCCGCTGACGGTGACCTTGGCGGCGTTGGGATTGGCGCCGCCGGACTGGAACCTGGCGGCGGGCGCGACCGAGGGATCGGGATGGTAGCGGCCCAGCGCGACCTGCACGTCCAGCGGCCGGCCCCAGCCGTTGTCGGCGGCGGTCGCCTGGGCGGCCAGGCTGGCGCGGCCGATGTCGCGGGCGGCCGAGATGGCTGCGAGGTCGGCGACGCCCTGCAGCTTGCGCGACTGCAGGAACAGCGAGCCGACGTCGACCGCCAGGGCCGCGGCGCCGAGCAGGGTGATGAAGCTGACGGCCATCATCATCGACACGCTGCCGCGGGTGTCGGACGCCAGGCGGCGCGCCACCGGCGGACGGGGACGCAGGCGCATCAGTAGCCTCCCAGGCGGACCGCGGCGCTGCGCTCGATCGTCGGCGAGGGCATCGGCACCAGCTTGGACATGCCCCAGAAGCCGGAGCCCGAGGCGTCGTAGACGACCTTGATCGAGAGCTGCTGGTTGGTCCGCACCACGGTGACCGCGGCGGCCGACGGCTTCAGATAGGCGTACTCGACCATGCCGGTGCTGAGCGAGGACTGCGCGAGCGACCTGCGCTCGGCGTCGTCCAGGCCCGAGATCGCCGCACGGGCGCTGTCGTTGGCCAGTTGCTGAACCGCATGGGCGATCCAGAAGTATCCGCCGTAACAGACGATCGCGAACATGAGCACGATGAGTATTGGCCCGACGAAGGCGAACTCGATCGCCGCTACGCCCCGCTCATCGCGCCGGAAGTCCGTCTTTCGGACAGATATCCGCATGACCCCACCCCTTGCCCAATTCTTGGGCGCTGACGTCAGGCGATCATGCGACCTCGCATCTTTGCGCAGAGTAATCGCACAAAGTACGCAATTTGCGGAACTTTTGGCGAAACAGATTGTTCAAAGCGTCGCATGATTTCGGGGTTGCATTTGCCCGCGAAGCAACGCAAGCGTTAGATCAGGCGTAGTCGAGCTTGGGGGCGAGACTTCCGGGAATTGCGCTTTCCGCGTAGTTCACGCGAAGCTCGAAAGAGCGATGAACAACGGCCACGGAGAACCTTCGGTCGTCACGGCCGGCGAGATCAGCCGGAACTTCGGACAGTGGCAGGATCGAGCGCTGGGCGGCCCGGTTATCGTCACACATCACGGACGACCACGTGTCGTCCTGGTATCGGCCGACTACTACTCGGCCTCGAAGGAAGACATCTCCTTCCATCAGGGCGAAGACCAGCAGCCTTCGTTCGAAACCAGCCAGCATGCCATCCTGGACCATGTGACCGAGGCCTTCATGGCCCTGAACGCGCAACTGCACATCACCGCCGTGAACCATGTGTTCGAAGCGCTGGTCGGGCACAGCTCCTCGCAGATCGTCGGCCGGTTCTGGGAAGACCTGTTCCCGCCGACCGCCCGCTCGCTGATGGGCGAGCAGCTCAAACGGGCGCTGCGCACGGGCGAGGCGCTCGATTTCGAGGCGCCGGGCGACGCGCCGGGGGTGCGGCGCTACGCGTTCCGCGCCTTCCCCTATCCGGGCGGCGTGGCGGTGCTGATCCAGAACCGCACGGCCGAGCGCGAGATGCAGGTCCGGCTGCACGAGGCCCAGGCCCTGGATGCGGCGCTGTCGATGCTGCCGCAGGTGATGGTGCTGCGGCTGAACGTGCGCGGCGTGCTGACCTCGGTCGATCCGGCCTTCGCCAGGACCCTGGGCTTCTCGGTCGAGGAACTGCTCGCCTGCCGCCTGCCCGACATCGTCCGCCCGCGGGACCGCGCCGAACTGACGACGGCGCTGGAGGCGGTGCTGCAGGGCGGCCAGCCGACGCAACTGGCCACTACTCTGCTGGTCAAGGACGGCGGCGAACTGGCGGTCCGAATGGGGGTGGCGACGGTCGTCCACGACCTGGTGCCGGACGGACTGGTGGCGGCCATGACCCTGGACAACGGCTGAGCCTTCGGCTCGGCGACCGCTCATTCCAGGCGAGGCTTAACCCTAGTAGAGACCGCCCAGGTTGAATCGATTTTCGACCCACAACCACCGCCAGTACGGCTTTCCGCAACACCAATGGCAAGTTGCGGGATGCAGCGATGTTTCTGACGGGCGGCGCGAACAAGGACACCCTCAAGGGCGGGGCTGGAACCGACACCCTCTATGGTTTCGGCGGCAATGACTCCCTCTGGGGCGGCGGTGGCGACGACGTGCTCGCCGGGCATGAGGGCGACGACACCCTGTCTGGCGGGGCCGGCGACGATTACTTGCTGGGCGGCCTCGGGAACGATGTCATCGACGGCGGCGTGGGGATGGACTGGGCGTCCTACGAGGACGCCATCGCCGCGATCCGGGTCAGCCTGGCGCTCACCGGCTGGCAGGCCACCGGCGGGGCCGGCAGCGACAAGCTGACGGGCATTGAGAACCTCTACGGCTCGGCCTTCAACGACACCCTGATCGGCAACGCCGGCGTCAACTATCTGAGCGGTGGAGCCGGCGACGACTCGCTTAGCGGAGGCGCCGGAGACGACCACCTCGAAGGCGGCGCAGGCAACAACTACATCGACGGCGGGGACGGCCACGATGTCGTCAGCTTCGACGACAGCCTTGAAGGCGGCGTCGCGGTCAACCTGACGCTTGGCTTTGCAGGCGACTACGACACGGATACCCCACGCGGCAGCAACGTCCTGGTGAACATCGAGGATGTCTACGCCACGAACTACAACGACTTCCTGGTCGGCGACGCCGGCGACAACGCGCTGATCGGGCGCGGCGGCAATGACATAATCGAGGGCCGCGGCGGCAACGACCTGCTGGATGGAGGCGAGGGCGATGACCAGTTCCTCGTGGCGGCGAACCTGGCCGGGCACACGACGGTTTTGGGCGGCGAAGGCTACGATCGGCTCTACTTCGACAACGCCAACTTCCACCCCTATCCGACGCCACCGGAATACGGAATCACGCTCGACCTGGCCAAGACTGGTCCGCAGCAGGTCAATCCCGTTCTAACAATGACGGTCTCTTCGGTCGAAGAGATCTGGGGCACCTCGAAGAACGACACTTTCTACGCCAGCACGAACCGCGAGGTGTTCGTCGCCCTCGGCGGGGAGGATCGCTTCGTCTATCGCAGCCTCGCCGAACTCGGCCTCGGCGACACTGCCGACGACATCGCAGCCTGGCCGGGCGGGGTTATCGACGTCTCGGCGATCGACGCGGATGTGACGCAGGCCGGCGATCAGGCGTTCCGGATGCTGGTGATGAACAGCGACTTCACTGGGCGCGCCGGTGAAATCGCGATCACCTACCTTCCCGACAGGGAGTACTTCCTGGTTCGCTTCGACGTGGACGGCGACAAGACGGCCGACGCCTCGCTCTGGGTGTCCGGCGCCGGCTATCCGGGTCCGCCGACCTTCGTCTTCTAAACCCCTCCCAGACGCACCTCGCGCTCGACACCGATGGCCTCGAGGAAGTCGCGGTCGTGGCTGACCACCAGGATCGCGCCGTCATAGCCGCGCAGGGCCGCCTCGACCGCGGCGATCGAGTCGAGGTCGAGGTGGTTAGTCGGTTCGTCCAGCACCAGGAGCTGAGGCGGGGTCTCCGACATCAGCGCGCAGGCCATCGCCGCGCGCAGCCGCTCACCGCCGCTCAGGGCCGCGACCTGCTTCTCGGCGGCGGCGTTGCGGAACAGGAAGCGGGCCAGGGCGGCGTGGGCCTCGTTGCGGCCGGCCCCGGGGTTCAGGCGCTGGAACGCCTCGACCAGGGTCTCGCCGGAACGCAGCATCGCCGTCTTCTGGTCCAGCAGGGCGGCCTGGGCGCCGTGGGTCACGCGGCCGGCGGTCGGGGCGAGGTGGCCGGTGGCCAGGCGGATGACGGTGGTCTTGCCCGCGCCGTTGGGGCCGGTGAGCGCGACCCGCTCCGGCCCGCTGATCCTGAGGGAAAGGCCGCGGATCGTCGGGGCCGCGCCGGGATAGGCGAAGCCGACGTCGTCGAAGGCCAGCACCGTCTTGCCGGCCGCCAGGCCCGAGGGCGGCAGGTCGAAGGCCAGGCGGCGCAGGCGCTCCACCCGGCCCTGGGCCTGAACAAGATCGGCGCTGGCCTGTTCGCGCAGCCGGCCGGCGACCTGGCCCTCGCGCGCGCCGGAGTTCTCGGCCCGCTCGGCCATGCCGCCGAGCAGGATCTTCGGCTCGCTGCGCTTGGCGGCGAACCTGCGGCCGGCGGCGTCGCGGCGCGCCTTGCGCTCGCGCGCGACCTGGGTCTCGCGCTCGATCCGGGCGAGCGTCCGTTCGGCGCCGGCCAGCTCGCGGGCGGCGGCCTCCTCCTCCTGGGCCTTGCGCTCGGCATAGAGGTCGTAGTCGCCGCCATAGACCCTGGCCCCGAGGCTGCTCAGCTCGACGATGCGGTCCATCTGGCGCAGCAGGGCGCGGTCGTGGCTGACCACCACCGCCCCGCCCTTCCAGCCGGCCAGGACCTCTCCGATCAGCTCGCGCGCCTGAGCGTCGAGATTGTTGGTCGGCTCGTCCAGCAGCAGCAGGTCCGGCTCGCCGGCCAGCAGCCCGGCCAGGGCCGCGCGGGTCGCCTCGCCGCCGCTGAGCTCGGCCGCCGGGCGGCGGGGATCGAGCCCCGGCAGGCCGACCTGGGCCAGCGCCGCCTCCAGCCGCGAGGGCAAGGTCCAGTCGGCGTCGGAGAAGTCGGCCTCGGTCCCCTCGCCCGCCTCGATGCGGTCCAGGCGGTCCAGGGCGGCGGCCAGGCCAAGGACGTCGGCGAGGCTGGCGCCGGGCGGCGGGGCCAGGGCCTGGCGCAGCACGCCGACGCGGCCGCGCACGGCGACAGCGCCGGCGCTGGGCGCGATCTCGCCCAGCATCAGCCGGATCAGCGTGGTCTTGCCCACGCCGTTGCGCCCCACCAGGCCGGTGCGCTCGGCCCCGAAGGCGAGGGTCAGGTCGTCGAAGAGCGGGTGGCCGTCAGGCGTCTTGTACGAGAGGCCGTCGAGCGTGATGAAGGCGGACATGCGAAACCGTGGACAGATTGGCGTTCGGGACGAGTGGGATGTCCGTCGCGATGTCCATGGCGCTTGAGCCTCCTTGCCGGTGAGCGCCCGATATAGGGGGCGGCGCGCGGCTTCGCAAATCGCGGATTTCGGACCTGTCGCTGCGGCGGCGCTTGCGATCGGCCGATGCTGTGCGGATTTGAAAGCAAGAGCCGGAGTTTCACGGCCCCGACGGGGGCCTATCCCATCGCTCAACAGATCGATGGAGCCTTTGAGATGCAGACCGCATTCGACACCGAGAGCGCCCGCTGGGCCGCGCTGGCCGCCCGGGACGCCGCCGCCGACGGCGCGTTCTTCTATTCGGTGCGCACCACCGGCGTGTACTGCCGCCCCTCCTGCGCGGCGCGGCCGGCGCGACCTGAGAACGTCGCCTTCCACGCCACCACAGCCGAGGCCGAAGCGGCGGGCTTTCGCCCCTGCAAGCGCTGCAAGCCCGACCAGGCGCCGCTGGCCGAGCGCAACGCCGCAGCCGTGGCCGCCGCCTGCCGGCTGATCGAGAGCGCCGAGGAGGTCCCCGGCCTGGAGGCCCTGGCCGCCGAGGCTGGCATGAGCCCGTTCCACTTCCACCGGATCTTCAAGTCGGTCACCGGCCTGACGCCCAAGGCCTATGCCGACGCCCGCCGCGCCGAGCGGGTGCGCCAGGCGCTGGGCGAGAGCGACACCATCACCGAGGCGATCTATGACGCCGGCTTCAACTCCGGCGGCCGGTTCTACGAGAAGTCGTCCCAGGTGCTGGGCATGACCCCGACCCGCTTCCGGGCCGGCGGCGAGCAGGTCCAGATCAGGTTCGCGATCGGCGAGTGCTCGCTGGGCGCGATCCTGGTGGCCGCCACCGACAAGGGCGTCTGCGCGATCCTGCTGGGCGATGATCCGGAGGTCCTGGTCCGCGACCTGCAGGACCGGTTCGACCGGGCCGAGCTGATCGGCGGCGACGCCGGGTTCGAGGCGCTGGTCGCCCAGGTCGTCGGCTTCGTCGAGCAGCCCAGGCTCGGCCTCGACCTGCCGCTCGACGTGCGGGGCACGGCCTTCCAGCAGCGGGTCTGGCAGGCGCTGGCCGAGATCCCGGCCGGGGAGACCGCCAGCTACGCCAGCATCGCCGCCAGGATCGGCAGGCCCGCCGCCGTGCGGGCCGTGGCCCAGGCCTGCGCCGCCAATGCGCTCGCCGTGGCCATTCCCTGCCACCGGGTCGTGCGCAACGACGGGGCGCTGTCGGGCTATCGCTGGGGCGTCGAGCGCAAGCGCGCCCTGCTGGACCGCGAGGCTGCGGCATGAGCGCCCTCGCCATCCAGGCCGCCGGAGAAGGACGCCTGGCGTCCTTCGACTGGCCACAGCTCGAACGCGACCTCGACGCCCAGGGCTGCGCGCTGCTGCCCGGCCTGTTGACGCCCGAGGAATGCGCGGCGATCGCCGGGCTCTACGCCCGCGAGGACGGCTTCCGCAGCCGGGTGACGATGAGCCGTCACGGCTTCGGGCGGGGCGAGTATAGATACTTCGCCTACCCCCTGCCCGCCCTGGTCGGCGGCCTGCGCGCCCGGCTCTATCCGCGCCTGGTCCCCGTCGCCAACCGCTGGAACGCGGAGATGGGGATCGCGGTGCGCTATCCGGACGACCACGCCGCCTTCCTGCAGCGCTGCCATGAGGCCGGGCAGCTACGCCCCACGCCGCTGCTGCTGCAGTACGGCCCCGGCGACTACAACTGCCTGCACCAGGACCTCTATGGCGAGCATGTGTTTCCGCTGCAGGTGGCGGTGCTGCTGTCGGAGCCGGGCCGCGACTTCACCGGCGGCGAGTTCGTGCTGACCGAGCAGCGGCCGCGCATGCAGTCGCGGGTGGAGGTCGCGCCCCTCCGCCAGGGCGACGGCCTGATCTTCGCCGTCCATCACCGCCCGGTGCGCGGAACCCGCGGCAGCTATCGCGTCACCCTGCGCCACGGCGTCAGCCAGTTGCGCAGCGGCCGGCGCCACACCCTGGGCGTCATCTTCCACGACGCCCTCTAAGACTTCTGGAGCCCGTCATGTCCTTCAAGATCTCCGGCCTGCCGGTCGAGGAATTTCGCCCCCTGTTCGGCCTTTCCGACGCCGAGCTCGCCGCGCGCGGGGTCATCCGCCACACCGCGACCGCGCCGGTCGGCTTTCCCTGCCGCGTCACCCTGGAAGACGCCGCGCAGGGCCAGACGCTGCTGCTGCTCAACTACCTGCACCAGGGCGCCGACACCCCCTATCGCTCCTCGCACGCCATCTATGTCAGCGAGGCCGCGCGCGAGACCCGGACCCTGGTGGACGAACTGCCCCAGTGCCTGGTGGTCAGGCCCTACATCTCGCTGCGGGCGTTCGACGCCGCGGGCATGATGACCGCCGCCGAGATCGCGCCCGGCGCCGAACTGGTCCCGGTGATCGAAAGACTGCTCGCCGATCCGCAGGTCGCCTGCCTGCATGCCCATAATGCGGGCCGCGGCTGCTATGCGGCGCGCATCGAGCGCAACTGAGGCTTGCGCAGGCTCCCTGGAACGCTGAAGGTTCGCGCCGTTCAAGTTTCGGGGAGTGGCGTTCGTGCTCAAGTTTGGTCTTCCGCTCGCGGTCCTGCTCGCGAGCGCCTCGCCGGTCCTGGCCCAAGCCCCCAAGGTGAAGCCGGAGACCAGGATCCTGCACGAGAACCTGATCGTGCTGGACACCCACTTCGACACCCCGGCCAACGAGGCCAATCCCAGCTTCGACATCCGCGCCCGCAACAAGGTCGAGGACGGCAGCCAGGTCGACTATCCGCGCATGGTCGAGGGCGGCGTCGACGGCGGCTTCTTCGTGGTCTTCACGCCCCAGGGGGCCAACACCAAGGAGGGCAACAACGCCGCGCGCGACCACGCCCTGCTGCGGACCATGGTCATCCACGAGATGGTGGCCAGGAACAACGACATCTTCGCCCTGGCCACCAAGGCCGACGAGGCCGCGCAGATCAGCCAGTCGGGCAAGCGCTTCGTCTATATCAGCATGGAGAACGGCTCGCCGGTGGCCGGCGACCTGACGCTGATGAAGACCTTCTACGACATGGGCGTGCGGATGATGTCGCCCGTCCACTTCGCCAACAACGACCTGGCCGACAGCGCCACCGACCCGAAGGGGCCGGTCCATGGCGGCCTCTCGCCCCTGGGCCGGCAGTTCGTGGCCGAGGCCAACCGGCTGGGCGTGCTGCTCGACGCCAGCCACGCCTCCGACCAGGTGCTGGACCAGATGCTGGACCTGTCCAAGGCGCCGATCATCCTGTCGCACTCGGGCGCCAGGGCGATCTACGACCATCCGCGCAACGCGCCCGACGCGCTGCTGCGCAAGCTGGCGGCCAAGGGCGGCGTCATCCAGATCAACGCCTTCTCCGGCTATATGAAGGACATGCCGGACATCCCCGAGCGCCGGGCGGCGCTGGCCGAGCTCTTCAAGACCTGGGGCTCGCCGCGCGACGTCCCGGCCGACAAGCGCGAGGCCTACCGCGCCGCGCGCAACGCCATCGAGGACAAGTACCCGGTCGCGCGGGCCAACATGGACGACCTGATGAAGCACATCCTGCACGCGGCGCAGGTCGCGGGTAAGGACCACATCGGCGTCTCCGGCGACTTCGACGGCGGCGGCGGCATCGAGGGCTTCGACGACATCACCTACTTCCCCGCCCTCACCGAGCGGCTGATCGCCGCCGGCTTCAGCCAGGAAGACCTGGCCAAGTTCTGGGGCGGCAACGCCCTGCGGGTGCTGAAGCAGGCGGACGAGCTGAAGGGGAAGTAGCGGCGTTACGGCGCTCCCGGAGAAACGCGGACCGCAAGCCGATGAAATTCGCGTCCTGCTGACAACGCTGCTGACAGGTTTGTGCGAGGCGGGCGCTAGAACCTGCCGGTGATATCGCCGCAGCGGGTTTGTTCCCCGAATGTTCCCGTGTTATCGGTGAGTCTCGGAACTACATTGGACGAGAGCCGCCGAGGGCATCGGCGGCGGTAAGCGTTTTCCGGAAAAACATGGCCGAGCAGCTCAATTTCATCCGCGTTCGCGGCGCCCGCGAGCACAATCTGAAGGACGTCAGCGTGGACATCCCGCGCGGCGAACTGGTCGTGCTGACCGGCCTGTCCGGGTCGGGCAAGAGTTCGCTGGCGTTCGACACGATCTACGCCGAGGGCCAGCGCCGCTATGTCGAGAGCCTCTCGGCCTATGCGCGCCAGTTCCTGGAATTGATGAGCAAGCCTGACGTGGACCTGATCGAGGGCCTGTCGCCGGCGATCTCGATCGAGCAGAAGACCACCAGCCGCAATCCGCGCTCCACCGTCGGCACGGTGACCGAGATCCACGACTACATGCGCCTGCTATGGGCGCGGGTGGGCGTGCCCTATTCGCCGGCCACCGGCCTGCCGATCGAAAGCCAGACCGTCAGCCAGATGGTCGACAAGCTGACCGCCCTGCCCGACGGCGAGCGGATCTACCTGCTGGCGCCCGTGGTGCGCGGCCGCAAGGGCGAGTACCGCAAGGAGATCGCCGAGTGGCAGAAGGCCGGCTTCCAGCGGCTGAAGATCGACGGCGAGTTCTATCCGATCGAGGACGCCCCGGCGCTCGACAAGAAGTTCAAGCACGACATCGACGTGGTCGTGGACCGGCTGGTCACCAAGGCCGGGCTGGAGACCCGCTACGCCGACAGCCTGGAGACGGCGCTGCGGCTGGCCGACGGCATCGCCACGGCCGAGTGGGCCGACAAGGCCGAGGGCGAGGACGAGCCCCGCCGCCTGATCTTCTCTGAGAAGTTCGCCTGCCCGGTCTCGGGCTTCACGATCAGCGAGATCGAGCCGCGGCTGTTCTCGTTCAACAATCCCTACGGCGCCTGCCCGGTCTGCGACGGCCTGGGGGCCAAGCTGGCCTTCGACGCCGACATGGTCGTGCCCGACAAGGACAAGACCCTGCACAAGGGCGCGGTCGCGCCCTGGGCCAAGGGCCCCTCGCCGCTCTACACCCAGACCCTGCAGGCGCTGGCCGCCCACTACGGCTTCTCGATGGACATGCCCTGGTGGAAGCTGCCCGAGGGCGCCAAGACCGTGGTGCTGTACGGATCGGGCAGCGAGAAGATCAAGTTCGTCTATGACGACAACGCCCGGAAGTACGAGGTCAACAAGACCTTCGAGGGCGTGCTGCCGAACCTGGAGCGCCGCTGGCGCGAGACGGACTCCTCGTGGGTGCGCGAGGAGCTGGGCCGCTACCAGTCCGAGACGCCCTGCGAGGCCTGCGAAGGCTATCGTCTGAAGCCCGAAGCCCTGGCCGTGAAGATCGACGGCAAGCACATCGGCGAGGTCAGCCGGCTGTCGATCAAGCACGCCGGCGAGTGGTTCACCGCGCTCGACAGCCATCTGACCGACAAGCAGATGGAGATCGCCCGGCGGATCCTGAAGGAGATCAACGACCGCCTGCGGTTCCTGGTCAATGTCGGGCTCGACTACCTGAACATGAGCCGCGCCTCGGGCACGCTGTCGGGCGGCGAGAGCCAGCGCATCCGGCTGGCCAGCCAGATCGGCTCGGGCCTGACCGGCGTGCTCTACGTGCTGGACGAGCCGTCGATCGGACTGCACCAGCGCGACAACACCCGACTGCTGGAAAGCCTCAAGGGCCTGCGCGACCTCGGCAATTCGGTGCTGGTGGTCGAGCACGACGAAGAGGCGATCATGACCGCCGACTACGTCATCGACATGGGGCCGGCGGCCGGCGTCCACGGCGGCGAGGTCGTGGCCGAGGGCACGCCCCAGCAGGTGATGGACAACCCCAGCAGCATCACCGGCCAGTACCTGTCGGGCGTGCGCGAGATCGAGATCCCCGAGGACCGGCGGCCGATCTCCAAGAAGAAGGTGCTCCGCGTCGTCGGGGCCACCGGCAACAACCTGAAGAACGTGACGGCCGAGATCCCGACCGGGACTTTCACCTGCATCACCGGCGTGTCCGGCGGCGGCAAGTCGACCTTCACGATCGAAACGCTCTACAAGGCCGCGGCCCGGCGGCTGCACAACGCCTCGGACGCCCCGGCCCCGCACGAGAAGATCGAGGGGCTGGAGCACTTCGACAAGGTCATCGACATCGACCAGTCGCCGATCGGGCGCACGCCGCGCTCGAACCCGGCCACCTATACCGGCGCCTTCCAGCCGATCCGCGACTGGTTCGCGGGCCTGCCGGAATCCAAGGCCCGCGGCTATGGCCCGGGCCGGTTCAGCTTCAACGTCAAGGGCGGGCGCTGCGAGGCCTGCCAGGGCGACGGGCTGATCAAGATCGAGATGCACTTCCTGCCCGACGTCTACGTCACCTGCGACGTCTGCCACGGCAAGCGCTACAACCGCGAGACGCTCGAGGTGCTGTTCAAGGGCAAGTCGATCTCCGACGTGCTGCACATGACCGTCGAGGAGGCGGCCGACTTCTTCAAGGCCGTGCCGTCGGTGCGCGACAAGATGGAGACGCTCAAGCGCGTCGGCCTGGGCTATGTCCAGGTCGGGCAGTCGGCGACCACGCTCTCGGGCGGCGAGGCCCAGCGGGTGAAGCTCAGCAAGGAGCTGTCGCGCCGGGCCACCGGCAAGACGCTCTACATCCTCGACGAACCGACCACGGGGCTGCACTTCGAGGACGTGAAGAAGCTGCTGGAGGTGCTGCACGAGCTGGCCGACCAGGGCAACACCATGGTGGTCATCGAGCACAACCTGGACGTCGTGAAGACCGCCGACTGGATCGTCGACTTCGGGCCCGAAGGCGGCGACGGCGGCGGCGAGATCGTGGCCCAGGGCACGCCCGAACAGGTCGCCGCCAGCTCCAAGAGCTGGACCGGCCGCTACCTGGCCGACATCCTCAAGAAGCACGACGAGCGCCGCAGCCAGCGCAGGGCCAAGCTGAGGGCCTAGCGGGCTCCGAACAGGGGCAGGGTTTCGGGGGCCAGGGCGCCCTCGATCTCCAGCATCCGCAGCTTGGTGTCGGCCCCGCCGGGGGCCGAGAAGCCGCCCTTGCGGCCGCCGGCGGCGAGGATGCGGTGGCAGGGCACGACGATGGGCCAGGGGTTGGCGCCCAGCGCCTGGCCCACGGCGCGCGACAGGCCAAGGTCGCCCAGGCGCCTGGCGATGTCGCCATAGGTCAGGGTCTGGCCAGGCGGGATGGCGCGCGAGATGGCGTAGACCTGGGCCGCCAGGGGTCCGAGCTCGCCGTCGTCCAGCCTCACTTCCAGCAGGTCGCGCTTCTCGCCGCGCAACAGGGCCTGCATGCCCTCGATCGCCGCGGCGACCGCCGGCGGCGGCTCGGCCTCGACCGCGCCCGGATGGCGGCGGGCGATCCGCGCGTGCGGATCGCCGCCCTCGGTCAGCGGCAGCATGATCCCGGTCAGGCCGCGCGCGTTCCAGGCCACGCCGCAGAGGCCGATGGCGGTGTCGAACAGGGCGAAGCCGTCACTCATGCCCGTATCCTAGCATCGGCCGCCGCCACCCGCTCGCGGCTTTCGGACTCTCACGTCACGGCGTTCGATCGGGCTTGCATTCAAACACGTGTTCGAAATAGCCTCGCCGCATACTTAGAGCATTAGGGAGCTACCCATGATCCTTTACGGCGCGCCGATGCCGGCGCCGAACCCCCGCCGCGTGCGCATCTTCCTGGCCGAAAAGGGCGTCGACCTGCCCGAGACGACGGTCAACATGATGAAGCGCGAGCACAAGTCGCCGGAGTTCCGCGCCAAGAACTCGATGGGCCAGCTCCCCGCCCTCGAACTGGACGACGGCACCTGCATTTCCGAGACCGTCGCCATCTGCCGCTATTTCGAGGAGACCCATCCGCAGCCGCCGCTGTTCGGCCGCACCGCGGTGGAAAAGGCGCTGGTCGACCAGTGGATCCGCCGGGTGGAGTTCGCGGTGATGATGCCGGTCGGCAACTTCTGGCGTCACGCCCACCCCTACACCGCCGCCCTACTGAACCAGTTCAAGGACTTCGGGGAATCCAACAAGGAGACCTACCAGGGCGCGCAGAAATACATCGACCGTGAACTGGCCGGGCGCGAGTTCCTGGTCGGCGACACCTACACCATGGCCGACATCTGCCTGCTCTCGACGGTCGACTTCGCCGAGTGGATCGGCCTGCCGGTCGAGGATGAGTTCGAGAACCTCAAGGCCTGGCGCGAACGCGTGAAGGCCCGCCCGAGCGCCGACGCCTAGAGCGCGTCGGCGGCCGCCGCAGGCTGGGAGAGCGCCCGATAGGCCACGGCCGCGGGCGCGATCACCACGGCGTAGTAGACGGCGTAGACCCAGCCGGCGACCAGCAGATAGGCGATCATCACCGGCGAGAAGTAGGAGGCCAGCGACGTCTGGTCGGGCGAGAACATCTTGCCCACGGCCTGGATGTCGCCGCCCACGGCGACGGCGACGAGCGCCGAGAAGATGGTCAGCACCAGGACGGCGATGACCACGATGCCGCAGATCGCCAGGACATAGGCGCCGGTCAGCCGCCAGAACTGGCCGTGGGTCAGGCGCCAGGAATCGAAGATCGCGATGCGGCGCTGGGCGAAGGTCATGGCCGGCGCGAGCGACAGGCGCACGCCGACATAGAACAGCATGCCCAGGAAGAACATCTCCGTCGCCGCCCCGACCAGGATCGCCGGCCCCTGCCCGGCGAAGGACGCCGCCGCCGCGATCAGGGCGGCGATGAGCACGACCACCACCATGGTGATGCAGGCCAGGATCACATAGATGAACGTCAGGGCGGCCAGCCGCAACTCGTCCATGCCGATCTTCAGATAGGCGAAGCCCTTGTCGTCCGGGCGCAGCAGGATGCGGTAGACGGCCGCGGCCATCACGCACTGGACCAGCAGGCCCATGACCATCATCGGCAGCAGGTCGCGCATGGTCGACAGGAAGACCTGCGGATCCGGCGACTGCTGGGCGGCGCTGGCCTCGAGCACCGCGCGCGCTTCCTGGCCGATGCTGATGAGATAGACGGCGCTGCACACGCTCACCAGGAACAGGAACGCCGCCCAGATCAGGACGACTTTCGGTCTCTCCCGCGTCAGTCGGAAACCCTCGAAGGCGGCGTCGGTCGCCGAGAACGCAGTCATCTCATTCCTCTGGCCAAGCCGTCGCTAATAACGAGTCGGCCGCTGTTTGGCTGCGGACTTTGGTGATCGGTTCACTCCCCCGCAAGGCCCCGCTCGCGAAGAGTTGCAATCGTTGCTAGTTAGTCACGCATGTCGATCCAACCAGTTCATATCGTAGGCGGGGGCCTGGCCGGCTCCGAGGCCGCTTGGCAAGTCGCCCAGGCCGGAGTTCCGGTCGTGCTGCATGAGATGCGTCCGGTCCGGAAGACCGACGCGCACCAGACCGACGGCCTGGCCGAACTGGTCTGTTCCAACTCGTTCCGCGCCGACGACTGGACCGGCAACGCCGTGGGCCTGCTGCACGCCGAGATGCGCAGACTCGGCTCGATCATCATGGGCTGCGGCGACGCCAACCAGGTGCCGGCGGGCGGCGCCCTGGCCGTCGACCGCGACGGCTTCTCGCAGGCGGTCACCGCGCGCCTGGAGGCCCACCCGCTGGTCACCATCGAACGCGAAGAGATCGCCGGCCTGCCGCCGGCCGACTGGGACAGCGTCATCGTCGCCACCGGGCCGCTGACCTCGCCCGCCCTCTCCGCCGCGATCCTGGAGCTGACCGGCGAAGGCGAGCTGGCCTTCTTCGACGCCATCGCGCCGATCGTGAACTTCGACTCCATCGACATGGACGTCTGCTGGCGCCAGTCGCGCTACGACAAGGCCGGCCCGGCCGGCGACACCGCCGCCTACATCAACTGCCCGATGGACAAGGCGCAGTACGAGGCCTTCATCGACGCCCTGCTGGCCGGGCCGAAATCCGAGTTCAAGGACTGGGAGAACGTCCCCTATTTCGACGGCTGCCTGCCGATCGAGGTGATGGCCGAGCGCGGGCGCGAGACGCTGCGCCACGGGCCGATGAAGCCGGTCGGGCTGACCAACGCCCACAATCCCGAGGTCAAGGCCCACGCCATCGTCCAACTGCGCCAGGACAACGCTTTGGGCACGCTCTGGAACATGGTCGGCTTCCAGACCAAGCTGAAGCACGGCGCCCAGACCGAGATCTTCCGCATGATCCCGGGCCTGGAGAAGGCGGTGTTCGCGCGCCTGGGCGGCCTGCACCGCAACACCTTCCTGAACAGCCCCAAGCTGCTGGACGCCCAGTTGCGGATGAAGGGCCAGCCGCGCCTGCGCTTCGCGGGCCAGGTGACCGGGGTCGAGGGCTATGTCGAAAGCGCCGCCATCGGCCTGCTGGCCGGCCGCTTCGCCGCCGCCGAGCGGCTGGGCGCCCCCATCGAGGCGCCGCCCGCCACGACGGCGCTGGGGGCCCTGATCGGCCATATCACCGGCGGCCACATCGATGCGGGCAAGGGCTCGTTCCAGCCGATGAACATCAATTACGGCCTGCTGCCGCCGCTGGACGAGGCCGGCCCCAAGCGCCGCGAGGACGGCAGCCGCATCGGCGCCAAGGAACGCGGCCGCAACAAGAAGCTGGCCATGGGCGAGCGGGCGCTGGCCGACCTCGACGCCTGGGTCACGGGCGCTACGGCGCTGGCGGCGGAATAGGCGCAGCGCGCTTTCCGGGATGACAGCCGTCGATGAGGCGGAGCGCCTCTACGCCCGCCCCCGCAACACCGCCCAGAACAGCCGCCAGCGCATCTCCAGCTCCGAGGGTCGCCGTCCCTTGGCGCGTCCCCGCGCCAGGGTCGCGTGGGCGATGGCCGGGAAGGCCGCGACGGACAGGCCGTCCGAAGCCGCCAGCGCCTCGCTGAGGGCCTTGCGGGCGTCCGCGCCCTCCAACCCCGCCGTGCCCATCAGGCGCCCTATGGCCCAGGCCTCCCCGCCCCGTTCGACCTTGGCGGCGTCGGCATCGGCGTCCAACACCCGCGCGGCGCAGACCGCCGCCGCTCCGCCCGTGCCCCGCGCCCATTCCAGCGCATCGGCCAGGTTCATCGGCGCGGGGTCGAGTTCGCGGTAGCGGGCGTCGATCATCGTTTCCAGCGGCCCGCGCGGCAGGCCGCGGCGTCCGATGGCGGCGGCCAGGGCCTGGGCGGTCGGGTGATGGCGGACGGGACGCCCCTCGTAGACCTCGTCCAGCACCTCGCGCCACCAGGTCAGGCGGATCTCGCCCATCAGGGCGTTGGAGGCGACCTTGGGCGCGCGCGCCAGTTCGTAGTCGAAGGCGTAGATCGCCACGACGTCGGCGCGGGCCTGGGGATCGGCGATGAAGCGGCTGGACAGCCAGCGCTCGGGATCCATCCGGCGGGCCTGGGCGTCGAGATCGGCAGCGGGTTCGGTTTCGGGCATCACACATAAGCAAAAGGCCCGCCGGGTGGGGCGGGCCTTCCGATCCTAGACGGCTTCGGCGTCTAGCCGAAGATGGTCTGGTTCATGGTCATGGTGACCAGCATCGGCACCGACAGCAGGGTGTTGGTGCGCGAGAACAGCATGGCCAGCTTGCCGGCCTTGGCCTTGGCGTCGGCGTCGCCTTCGACCAGGCCGAGCGCGATCTTCTGGTTGGGCCAGATGAAGACCCAGACGTTGAAGAACATGATCGTCGCCAGCCACATGCCGACGCCGATGAAGGTGTGCTGCGGCACCGAGAAGCCGTCCAGCGCGCCCAGCGTGAAGGCCTCGACCAGGAACCCGCGGTTCCAGGCTAGGATCACGCCCATCACCCAGGTCGCCAGCGCCGCCCAGCGGAACCAGAACAGCGCCTCGGGCGCGATGTACTTGGAGACCGCCGGCTTCAGCTCGGCCGGGATATCCGGCATCTTACGGATCTGGACGAAGTTGAAGTAGTAGAGCAAACCGATCCACAGGATGCCGAAGAAGGTGTGCAGCCAGCGGAACACGGCTTGCCAGAAGATGGCGTCGGCCGAGCCGTAATGGCTCATGTAACCGGCGACCATGATGATCGCGAGAATGAAGCTCACGATCATGGTGTTGCGGAAGTTGGACAGCAGTCCTTGCATGGCTCAAGCCCCTCACGATTCCAGCCCTAAGGAACCGGATATAGGGCGTTTCGCCACAGGCGAAAAGCCAAGCTAGACCGCAATCAGCGCCGCGGCGAGCTTGCGACCCTCGGCCGTGAGGATGTTGTAGAGTCGGCAGGCGGCGGCGGTGTCCATGAACTCCAGCCCGATTCCCGCCCTTTGCAGCGCGTCGCGGACCGCCCGGGGCGGCAGGGCGTTGGCCTGCCCCGCCCCCAGCAGCACGAACTCGACGTCGGCGCGGCCGGCCTCGATCACCTCGGCGAAGTGCTCGGGAGCCAGCTCGCTCATCGCCCGGACCGGCCAGGCCCTGGCCTCGTCGCGCACGATCAGCAGGGAGCCCTCGTGCCGGCCGGTGGAGAGGCGGAAGCCGCCGTCTCCATAGGCGTCGATCTGGGGGGCGTCCCTGGCCATGGCGCGCCTAGCGGGCGGCCATGGGCTTGAGGGGCTCAGCCGGCTCGTCGCCGCGCCGCACGCCCCAGAGCAGGATGATCGGCAGGGCCACGTAGATCGACGAGTAGGTGCCGACGACAATGCCGAACACCATGGTCACGACCAGCGGCAACAGCACCGGACCGCCGAAGAACACCGCCCCCGACAGGGCCAGGATCGCGGTCGTGCCGGTGATCAGGGTCCGGGACAGACGTTCGTTCTCGGAGCGGTTGATGACCTCGGCCAGCGGGGCGGTCTTGTACTTGCGCAGGTTCTCGCGAAGCCGGTCGAAGGTGATGACCTTTTCGTTCATCGAGTAGCCGATGACGGTCAGCAGCGCCGCGATCGAGGTCATCGAGAACTCGAGGTGGGTGACCGACAGCATGCCCAGGGTCAGCAGCACGTCGTGGAACACCCCCACCACGGCGCCGAGCCCGAACTGGAGCTGGAAGCGGAACCAGATGTACAGCAGCATCAGGAAGACCGCGACGCCGAGGGCCATGAAGCCCCCCTGCATCAGTTCGCCGGAGACCTTGGGGCCCACGACCTCGACCTTCTGGAAGGTGATGCCGGGGAAGGTCTTGGTCAGCTCGGTCTTGATGCGCTCGGCGCCCTCGACGGGATCGACGCCCTCGGCGGTGCGGAAGCGGAGCATGGCGCCGTTGGGGGCGCCGAGCTGCTGGACCTGGGCGTCCTCGCCGCCGACCCGCGCCATGGTCTGGCGCAGCATGCCGATGTCGGCGGGCCCCGGCGTCTGGACCTCGATCATCGAGCCGCCGATGAAGTCGATGCCCAGGTTCAGGCCCTTGGTGAAGAACGACACGCCCGACAGGACGATCAGGATCGCCGAGAAGATCGCCGCATAAGGCGCCAGTCCCACGAAGTTGAAGTGGAACTCACGCGGCAGAAGTCGGATCAGAGGCCACATGTTCTCAAATCCTATACGATCGGCAGGACTTTCGGCCGGGTGGCGCGGAACCACAGACCGATAAGCACTTGGGTGATGACGACGGCCGTGAACACCGAGGTGATCACCCCGATGAGCAGCGTCCAGGCAAAGCCGCGGATCGGGCCCGAGCCGAACTGGAACATGATCAGCGCGGAGATGGCGCTGGTGATGTTGGCGTCCATGATCGAGACCAGGGCCAGCGAGTAGCCGTGCTCCAGCGCCGATATGGGCGACCTGCCGGCATGCGCCTCGTCGCGTATCCGCTCGTAGATCAGCACGTTGGCGTCGACGGCCACGGCCAGGGTCAGGATGAGGCCGGCGATCCCGGGGAAGGTCAGGGTCGCCTGCGTGAACGACATGATCCCCAGGATCAGCAGCACGTTCACGATCAGCGCGATCGCCGAGAACACGCCGAACAGCCCGTAGGCCAGGATGATGAAGACGATGATCGCGACGCCGCCGATGGCGAGCGAGACGATGCCGGCCTTGACCGCGTCGGCCCCGAGCTCGGCGCCGACGGTCGACTGCTGTTCGACCTTCAGCGGGGCCGGCAGGGCGCCGGCGCGCAGCAGGATGGCCAGGTCGTTGGCGCTCTGCGGCGTGAAGCTGCCGCTGATCTGGCCGCTGCCGCCGGTGATGGCGCTCTGGATGACCGGCGCCGAGATCACCTTGTTGTCGAGGACGATGGCGAAGCGCTTGCCGAGGTTCTGCGAGGTGGCGTCGGCGAAGCGACGGGCGCCCTGCCCGTTGAAGCGGAACGACACCACCGGCTGGCCCGACTGCTGGTCGAACTGCTGCTGGGCGTCGGTGAGCATCTCGCCGGTGACCAGGGCGCGCTTCTTGAGGACGTAGGCCGGGGTGAAGCCGTCGTCGCTCTGATAGACGGCCGATCCGGGCGGCACCCGGCCGGCGGCCATGTCCTCGGGGGTGACGGTGTCGTCGACCATCTGGAAGGTCAGCTTGGCGGTCTGGCCGATGACGTCGCGCAGGCGCTGGGGATCGCTCTCGCCCGGCGCCTGGACCACGATGCGGTTGACGCCCTGGCGGACGATGGTCGGTTCCTTGGTGCCCAGTTCGTCGATCCGGCGGCGCAGGATCTCGATGGACTGATCCACCGCGCGGCCGGCCTCGGCGTTCATCGCGTCCTGCGACAGCGACAGGACGATGCGTCCGCTGCCGGCCGATGCGATCGAAATGCCGCTGCCGCCCGGCGTGCCGGGGGCCGCGGCGGCGACCGTGCCGCGCAACTTGTTGATGGCGGTGTTGGCCTGGGCCGGGTTGTTGATCAGCACGCTGACCTGGTCATTGACCAGGCGCAGCTCCGCAAAGGGGATGTCAGCCTCGCGCAGTTGGGTGCGCACGTCTTCCAGGAGGTTGGTCAGCCGCTCCTGCTTGAGCGCGGCGGTGTCCACCTCCAGCAGGAGGTGCGAGCCCCCCTGCAGGTCCAGGCCGAGATTGAGCGTCTGCTTGGGCATGAAGCCCGGCAGGCTGTCGCGCACATGGGCGGGCAGCACGTTCGGCAAGGTGAACACCACGCCGAAGATCGCCGCGAATACGACGGCGATCACCTTCCAGCGCGAAAGATTCATCATTTGTGCGTCGAGCCCTTAGGCCTTGGAGTCGTTGGCAGGGGCCGGCTCGCCGCGGACGCGAACCTCGGCGATCATGCCCTTGACCACCTTTACGGTGACGCCTTGGGCGATTTCGAGGCCGATTTCCTTGTCCTCGACGCGAACCACCTTGCCGACCACGCCCGAGTTCAGAACGACGGTGTCGTTGCGCTTCAGGTTGGTGATCATCTGCTGGTGTTGCTTCATCCGGCGCTGCTGCGGACGGATCATCAGGAAATAGAACAGCACGACCAGGCCGACCAGCGGCAGGAACTGGATCAGCAGATCCTGCGGGCCGCCAGTGGCGGCGCCGGCGGCGGTCTGGGCGAAGGCGGGAGTGGCGAACATGGCGCTCCGAAGCTCTTAGGTCGGGCGCGTCTCGGCCCGGATTTGAAGTCGGCGGAAGCTATGCGCTGCGTCTTCGTTTTGCAATGGAAGCCCCGTGCGGCTAAGCACCTTCGCCATGGAAGACGCGTTGAAACCCGTTCTCGTCCGCATCGCCGAAGCCCTGGAACGCCTGGCGCCGCCGGCCAAGGCCGCGCCCGCCTTCGACGGCGCCCGCCTCTTTCGGCACGATCCCGTGACCGGCGCCTTCCACCCGGCGCCGGACTATCCCCTGCCGCTGGATTCGCTGCTGGGCATCGAGCGGCAGAAGGAGCGCTTCCTCCAGAACCTGCAACGCTTCGCCCGCGGCCTGCCCAGCAACCACGTGCTGCTGTGGGGCGTGCGCGGCACGGGCAAGAGCTCGATCTCCAAGGCCGCGTTCATGCAGGTCTCGCAGAGCGCGCCGGACCTGAAGCTGGTCGAGGTCGACCGCGACCAGGTCACCGAGCTTCCCGCCCTGTTCGACGAGCTGCGCGGCCGGGCCGAACGCTTCGTGGTGCTGTGCGACGATCTGTCGTTCGAGGAAGGCGCGGCCGCGGCCAAGGCGCTGAAGTCGGCGCTCGAGGGCGGCGTTTCCGGCCCGCCGGCCAACGTGCTGTTCGTGGCCACCTCCAACCGCCGCCACCTGATGCCGCGGACCAATACCGAGGATCGCGGCCTGGTCGCCTCGGCCGAGGACGCCGAGGAAGAGGTCAGCGTCTCGGACCGCTTCGGCCTGTGGATCGGCTTCCCGCCCATGGACCAGGCGACCTATCTGGCCGCGGTCAACGCCTATGCCGAACGCTATGGGCTGACCGATCCGGAGTTCGACCGCCGCGCCCTGCAATGGGCCCAATTGCGCGGCTCAAGGTCGGGGCGCGTGGCCTATCAGTTCATCCGCGACCTGGCGGGCGAACAGGGCAAGGCGCTGCCGCTGTAGCCTCCTGCATGCTCCCCCAAGAGGCAGGGGGATCGCATATGGGGCCGTCGCCTGGAACCCACGTCCTGCGAACGTCATCCTCGGCCGCCAGACCTCGGCGTCCATGGATGGCCGGGCGGCCCGGCCATGACGAACCATGGGGGAATATTCATAGGCGACTAGCCCCTCCCCTCTTGGGGAGGAACTGAGCGGCCCCTTACTTCGGCAGCACCAGTTTCGGGTCGATCGGGCGGGCGCGGTCCTGCGGGGTCGGGGCGTAGCGGACCTCGAAGTGCAGTTGCGGCTCGGAGACGCCGCCGGTGGTCCCGGCCTGGCCGACCTGCTGCCCCTGGACGACCTTCTGCTGCATCTTCACGTCGACGCGGGACATGTGGCCATAGGCCGTCACCCAGCCGTCCGCGTGCTTGATCAGCACCAGATTGCCGAAGCCCGGCACCTGGTCGCCGGCATAGACGACGTCGCCGGCCGCGGCGGCGCGGACCGTCTCGCCCATCGGCGCGCGGATGTTGACGCCGTCGTTGCGCTGGCCCGTGCCCTTCGGCCCAAAGTCCGAGACCACGTCGCCCTTCAGCGGCCAGATGAAGCGGCCACGGCCGAAGCTGGAAATCTGGGCGTCGGTCGGCGAACTGCTGGCCGGGGCCGGCGTCGCGGCCGGAGGAGTCGCGGCGGGAGGCGTCGTCCGCGGCGGCGGGGGCGGCGCCGGGGTCGGCGTGGCGGCCGGCGGCGGATATGTCGGCTGCACCGGCGCGGGCTGTGTCGCCGGCGGCTGGTAGGGCGTGGGCGCCGGCGGAAGCGGCGCGGGCCTGGGCGGCGGGGCGGCCACCTCCTCGCGGATCGGGCCGCGATCACGATAGCCCGCCGGCAGGATGACCTGGCGGCCCGCCCGGATCGAGGCGCCGACCTTCAGGCCGTTGGCGTCGGCCAGCGCCTTCTGGGTGACGCTGAAGCGCCTGGCGATCAGGGCCAGGGTGTCCCCGTCGCCGGCCACATAGGCCTTGGCCTTGGTCGCGGGGCCCTTCAGCACCTGGCCCGGCTGCAGGGCGTAGGGCGGCTTCAGCTTGTTGTCGTCGGCCAGGTCCTTGCGGGTGGTGTCGAGCGTGCGGGCGATGGCGTCGAGGTTGTCGCCCTTCTTGACCGTATAGGTCTTCGGCTTGCCGGCCGTGTCCACGACCTTGCCGGTCACGCGGGTGCGGACGGTCGTGGGCGCGGGCGCCTGCTCGGCGACCGGCGGCGGCGCGGGCCGGGGCGTCGGACCTGGCGGCGGGGCGGGCTCGGGGGCGTAGCTTCCCGAGGGCGCCGGAACCTGGGTCCGCACGACCGTCGGGCCCTTGTCCTTGTAGCCGTCCGGCAGGATCAGCTTCTGGCCGGTCGCCAGCGGCGCGTCGATGTCGCGGTCGTTGGCCTCGGCGATGGCCGCGGCGGTCACGCTGAAGCGGCGGGCGATCGCGAACAGGGTGTCGCCCTGCTCCACCACATAGGCCTTGGCGCTGGACGACTTCGGCCCCTTGAGGACCTGGCCTGGCCGGAGCGCATAGGGCGGCTTGAGGCCATTGTCGTCGGCTAGCTGCTTGCGATCGGTGCCCAGGGTGCGGGCGATGGCGTCGAGGTTGTCGCCCTTCTTGACCGTATAGTCCTTGGCCTGACCGGCGGTGTCCACGACCTTGCCCGCGACCGTGGTGCGGGTGACCGTCTGCATCTGCGGCGGCGCGGCGGGCGGCGGAGGCGGCAGCGGGCGCGCCGGCTGGATGCTCGGCAGCGGCGCGGTCTGGACGGGCGGGATCGGGCGCGCTTCCGGCAGCGGCTCGGCCGGACCCACCGCGGGCGGCGGCGCAGACGGCGGCTGGCTGGGCGCGGGGTTGGGCCTGGTCGGGAAGTTCGGACGTACGGGCTCGACCGTGGTGCAGGCGGTCAGCGCCGTGCCGGCCATCAGGAACAAAACCGTACGCGAAAGAGAAAGCGTCATCGCCGCTCCGGGGGACATTGGATCGGAATCAGTCGAGGCGTCAGGGTTAATGATGGGTTACGGCCGACGCCCAGGCCACCCATTAGTCGTACCTCACGGCTCCTTGGCGACGCCGTCGAGCAGAGGAACGAAGCGGACGTCGGTCATGTGTTCGGCCCGGAAGCCGCCCGCCCCGTCGCCGAGATAGCGGATCAGCTTCTGCACCGGCCCCTTGCCGACTGGCGCGACCAGGATGCCCGAGGGCTTCAATTGCGAAAGCAGGGCCTTGGGCTCTCCCGGCGCCGCCGCTGTGACCAAAATGCGGTCAAAAGGCGCCTGCTCGGGCCAGCCGAGCCCGCCGTCGCCGAAGCGGGTGATGACATTGGTCAGGCCCAGTTGCTTGAAGCGGGCCTCGGCCTCGCCCAGCAGGGTGCGGTAGCGCTCGACCGTGTAGACCAGCCGGGCCAGCTTGGAGAGGATGGTGGTCTGGTAGCCCGAGCCGGTGCCGATCTCCAGCACCCGCGAACGCGGCTCGACCTGCAGGGCCTGGCTCATCAGGCCGACGATGAACGGCTGGCTGATGGTCTGGCCGCAGGCGATCGGCAGGGCCGAATCCTCGAACGCCCGTTCCTTGAACAGGTCCGGCGTGAACATCTCGCGCGGGGTGGACTCGATCGCCGCCAGCACGGCCGGATCGCTGACGCCCTGCGAGCGCAGGGCCAACACCAGTCGTGCGAGCTGGACGTCCCGCCCCTCTTCGCCGTTGTCGTCTTGCTTGGCCATGTTCGCCTCAGGCCTTCGGCGGCGCGCCCCCGAGCACGCCCTTCAGGCGAAAGACGGTTTCGGCGTGAGTCAGGTCGATATGCAAGGGGGTGACGGAAATCTTACCGTCATAGACGGCGCGAAGGTCGGTCCCCTCGGCCGGCTGCGACAATTCGTGGCGGAAGCCCATCCAGTAATAGTCGCGATTGCGCAGGTCGGTCCGCTTCTCGGCGTGGCGCACCGCCACGTCGCGGAAGGTCTGGCGGGTGACCTCGACCTCGGTGATCTCGTCGGGCGCCCGCGAGGGGAAGTTGACGTTCATCACCACGTCCTTGGGCCAGCCGATCTCGACCAGCCGCCGGACGACGCCGGGGCCGAAGCGCTCGGCGGGCGCGAAGAGGTCCTGGCCGTCGACAAGCGGCCATCCGGTCTGCGACAGGGCGATCGACGGCACGCCCAGGGCCATGCCCTCGATGGCGCCGGCGACCGTGCCCGACAGGGTGACGTCCTCGGCCAGGTTGGCGCCGCGATTGACGCCCGACAGCACCAGGTCGGGCCGCAGGCCGCCCATCAGCTCGGTCACCGCCAGCATCACGCAGTCGGTCGGGGTGCCGGTGGTGGCGAAGCGCCGGTCGTCCAGCCGCCGCACCCGCACCGGATCGGCCAGGGTCAGCGCCCGGCTGGCGCCGGACTGCTCGTACTCGGGCGCGCAGATCCAGACGTCGTCGGTCAGGACGCGGGCGATGTTCTCCAGCGCGACGAGGCCTTCCGCATGGATGCCGTCGTCGTTGGTCAGGAGGATTCTCATTCGCCACCGATATGGGTCAGGCCCGGGAGATAGCGGTGCAGCGCCTGCGGAATGGCGATGCGGCCCTTCTCGTCCTGATAGTTCTCCATCACCGCCACGAGCGTGCGGCCGACGGCCAGGCCCGAGCCGTTGAGGCTATGGACGAAGCGGGTGCCCTTCTCGCCGGCCCTCTTGGTGCGCGCGTCCATCCGCCGCGCCTGGAAATCGCCGCAGTTCGAGCAGGAGCTGATCTCGCGATAGCGCCCTTCCGAGGGGATCCAGACCTCAAGGTCATAGGTCTTGCGCGCGCCGAAGCCCATGTCGCCGGTGCAGAGCAGCATGGTGCGGAACGGCAGCTCCAGGGCCTTCAGCACCGCCTCGGCGCAGCCGACCATCCGCTCGTGCTCCTCCTCCGACTTGTCCGGGGCGGTGATCGAGACCAGCTCGACCTTGTAGAACTGGTGCTGGCGGATCATGCCGCGGGTGTCGCGGCCCGAGGCGCCGGCCTCCGAGCGGAAGCAAGGCGTCAGGGCGGTCATCCGCAGGGGCAGTTCCTCCTCGGCGACGATCTGGCCCATGACCATGCTGGTCAGCGGCACCTCGGCGGTCGGGATCAGCCAGCGGCCGTCGGTGGTCCTGAACAGGTCGTCGGCGAACTTCGGCAGCTTGTCGGTGCCGTAGGCGGCCGCGTCGTTGACCAGCAGCGGCGGCGAGACCTCGGTGTAGCCGTGCTCCTGGGTCTGCAGGTCGAGCATGAACTGGCCGATGGCGCGCTCGAGCCGGGCGATCTGGCCCTTCAGCACCACGAAGCGCGCGCCGCTCATGCGGGCGGCGGCCTCGAAGTCCACGAAGCCGAGGCCCTCGCCGAGGTCGACATGATCCTTGGGATTGGAGATCGCGAAGGGCTCGCCCCAGCGGCGGACCTCGACGTTGTCGTGCTCGTCGGCGCCGACCGGCACGTCGGGCAGCGGAACGTTCGGCAGGGCGGCCAGCAGGTCATGCAGTTCGGCCGACACCGCGCGTTCGACCTCGGCCTGCTCGGCCAGCACGCCCTTGACCTGCTCGACCTCGGCCATCAGGCGCTGGGCCTCGGCTTCGTCCTTCCTGGCCTTGGCCTGGCCGATCAGCTTGGAGGCTTCGTTGCGGCGGCTCTGGGCGGTCTCGAGGGCCAGCTTGGCGGCGCGCAGCCTGGCGTCCAGCTCGATCGCCTGGGCGGCGGCGCCGGACCTCCCCTTCGCAGCCCACGCTTGCTCGTAAAGCTCCGGGGTTTCGCGAATGGCTCGGATGTCGTGCATGGGTCCGCCACAGGTGGGAGTGAGCGGACTTCTCTAGAGCGCGTTGGTTAGCGGGCCAACCCCTGGCGCGAGCGCCTAGACCGCCACCACGTCGGTGCCCGCCTCGTCCTCTTCGCGCTTGCGGCGGATCTCGATCACCCGCACGCACCATATCGAGATTTCGTAGAGCAGGATGATCGGCACCGCGAGCATGGTCTGGCTGATCGGATCGGGCGGGGTCACGATCGCGGCGACCACGAACACCCCGACGATGGCGTAGCGGCGGCCCGCCGACAGCGCCTTGGACGAGATCAGCCCGGCCATGCCCAGCAAGGTCAGCACCACCGGCAACTGGAAGCAGAGGCCGAAAGCCAGCAGCAGGGTGGTGACCAGGCTGAGATAGTCCGAGACCTTGGGTAGCAGCTCGACCGAGACCGAGGCGTCGCCGACGATCTGCTGGGACAACGAGAACCACAGCACGAACGGCAGGATCACGTAGTAGACCAGCGCCGCGCCCAGCAGGAACAGGGTCGGCGAGGCCAGCAGGAACGGCAGGAACGCCTTGCGCTCGCGCTTGTAGAGGCCAGGCGCCACGAAACCGTAGACCTGCCAGGCCAGCACCGGGAAGGTCAGCACCACCGCCCCGAACCCGGCCAGCTTCAGCTTGGTGAAGAAGAATTCGAGCGGCGCGGTGAAGACCAGCTTGAGCTTCTCGGCGCCGGCGACGTCGGGGACGTCCCGCATGCCGATCAGGGCCAGGAACAGGTCCTTGGTGCCCGACAGGAACTTCAGCGGGTCGAAGCCCGTGGCCTGCTGGGCGTGCGCCGCCTGCTCGGCCGCCAGCAACTGGGCGGCGATCGCGAACGGGTGCAGCAGGAACATGTAGATCTGCTTGGAGAAGCCGAAGCAGATGGCGAAGCCGATCGCCATGGCCAGCACACAGACGATCAGCCGCGAGCGCAGCTCGACCAGGTGATCCAGCAGCGGCGCGCGCGAGGCCTCGATCTCGGACTCGTCATGATCGTAGGGGCTGCTCACGCCTTGGCTCCGGCCTTGGGCTTGGCGGCGGTCTTCGGTTTGGGCTTCGAGGCCTTGGGCTTGGCCTCCGCCTCGAGCTTGGGCTTGGGCGCGCGGCGGGCGCGCGGCTTGGCCTCTTCCACGACCGGCGCCGGCTCGGCGGCGGGTGGGTCGTAGCTCTGGCTCGCCGAGGGCGGAAACTGCACGGTCGAGCCCTCCAGGCTGTCGCCGATCTCCTTGAAGACCTGGTCGACCTGGGCCTTGGACGCATCGGCCGCGGCGCTGTCGGCCAACTGGCCACGGCGCATCGCCTCGACCTCCTTGCGGAGCTCGTCCAGTTCGGACTGTCGCGCCATCTCGTCGAAGCTGGCGCGGAACTCGTTGGCCATGCCGCGGATCTTGGCCGTGAACTGGCCGAGCTTGCGCAGCATCACAGGCAGGTCCTTGGGTCCCACGACGATCAGGGCGACCGCCGCGATGACCAGGAGTTCAAGCCCGCCGATCTCGGGAAGCATTCGTAAGGCTGCCTAGACGTAAGAGCCCGCGCCGATCGGAACCGGCGCGGGCGAAACCTTCAGGAATACGGCCAGGTCAGCCGTGAGCCTCATCCTTCTCGCGCTCCTTGGGGAGCGGCTTGGAGGCGTCGGCGGTCGTGGTGGGTTCGTCCTTCAGGCCGTCGCGGAAGGCGCGGATGCCCTTGGCGGCGTCGCCCATGATCCCCGACAGCTTGCCGCGGCCGCCGAAAAGCAGCGCGACGACGACGAGAACGATCAGCCAATGCCAAATCGAAAATGAGCCCATAAGGCCAAACTCCTTAACGTCGGCGGCCGACCTCGGCCGCGCGTCCGTCCCCTGTTCGGATTGAATATAGTCGCTCGCGCCGCAAGACGCCAACGCGTCCTACTGCGCCGGATCGTCCTCGCCCAGGAAATCCGTGTGGAATTCGGGCGCCTCGTCGTCCAGAGGATCTTCTTCGGGCATTCCGAGGCCCGACGGGTTCGGAACGCTGAAGTCCGGCGGCAGGTCGAGGCTGAGCAGGCCAGCCGCCTTCATTTCGGCGATTCCCGGCAGGTCGCCCAGGTGCGCCAGGCCATAGTGCTCCAGGAAGGCGTCGGTGGTGCCGTAGGTGACCGGGCGGCCCGGCGTGCGGCGGCGGCCGCGCATCCGCACCAGGCCAAGCTCCAGCAGTACGTCCAGCGTGCCCTTGCTGGCCTGGACGCCGCGCACCGACTCGATCTCGGCCCGGGTCACCGGCTGGTGGTAGGCGATGATGGCCAGGGTCTCCTGCGCGGCCTTGGACAGGCGCCGGGGCTCCTCGCGCTCCTCGGTCATCAGGAAGGCCAGGTCCTGGGCGGTCTGGAACCGCCAGCGGTCGGCGATGCAGGCCAGTTCCACGCCCCTGCCCGCATAGGTCTGCTGCAGGGCGGCGATCGCCGCGGCCACGTCGGTGTCGGCCGGCAGCCGCTTGGCGAGGTCCTCCAGGCTCATCGGACCGGCGGCGGCGAACAGCAGCGCCTCGAGCTGGCGTTCGGCTTCCCGGCTCATGGCCGCAGCTCCTTGCGGGCGCGCAGGTAGATGTCGGCGAAGGCTTCGAGCTGGCGGGCTTCCAGCGCCCCTTCCTTGACGAGCTCCAGGCTGGCCGAGAGGGTCGAGGCGACATAGGAGGCCTGGCTTGGCCCCTCCCCGGCCGGCCGCAGCGGCGCGACGCCGGTCAGCGGGGTCCAGCGCGCCAGGTCCGGCAGCATGTGGCGCAGCCGGTCGCGGGCGTCCTCCAGCGGATAGGCCTGCTGGACGCGGGGGGTGTAGTGGCGGCCCTGTTCCTTGCGGCGCTGTTCGATATAGGCGCTCATCAGGCCGTAGAGATCGCCTTCCAGCCGGGTCGAGGGGATGACCTTGATGGCCTCCGGATCGCCGCGCACGAAGATCTCGCGGCCCAGTTGGGCCCGGTCGCGCAGGGCCTCGGCGGCCTTTCGCATGGCGTCGAGCTTGGCCAGGCGGAAGGCCAGTTGCGCGGCCATCTCCTCGACCGGCACTTCCTCGGCCTTGGGGCGCTCGGGCTTGGGCAGCAGCAGGCGGGACTTCAGGTAGGTCAGCCAGGCGGCCATGACCAGGTAATCGGCGGCCAGGGAGAAGCGGACCCGGCGCGCCTGCTGGACGAAGCTCAGATACTGGTCGGCCAGCTTGGTGATCGAGAGCTGGAGAAGGTCGACCTTCTGGTTGCGGGCCAGGGCCAGCAGCACGTGCAGTGGGCCTTCGTAGCCCTCGATGTCGATGACCAACGCCTCGCCGTCTTCGGCCGCGGTGTTGGCAGCTTCGAAGTCCAGGGTCGGCTGGAAGGCGCTCACGCGGCCCACCTGCCGTCGAAGGCGGCGTCGAAGCGGGCGCGGGCCTCATCGAGGTCGAACGGCTCGGGAACCTTGGCCAGGCGGCCCAGCGCCGCCCTGGCCCGGCGCGCGGCCTGGCCGGACAGCGCCCTGGTTCCGGCCATGACGGCCTTCATCTCGGCCATGTCGCCGTTGCAGTGCAGGACCACGTCGCAGCCCGCCGCCAGCGAGGCGCGGGCGCGGTCGGCGAACTCGCCGCCCAGGGCCTTCATCGAGAGGTCGTCGCTCATCACCAGGCCATCGAAGCCGATCGCGCCGCGGATGACCTGGCGCATGGCCTTCTTCGAGGTCGTGGCCGGGCGCCGGGCGTCGATGGCGCCGTAGACCACGTGGGCGGTCATCGCCATCGGCATGTCCGACAGCATCTTGAACGGTGCGAAATCCCAGGCGTCGAGCTCGTCATAGGGCGTGTCGACCACCGGCAGGTCGTGGTGGCTGTCGGCCATGGCCCGGCCGTGACCGGGAATGTGCTTGATGACCGGCAGCACCCCGCCGGCGATCAGGCCCTCGCAGGCGGCGCGGCCCAGCAGGGCGACGCCGTCCGGGGTGTTGGCGTAGGCGCGGTCGCCGATGACGTCGTGGGCGCCGGCCACCGGCACGTCCAGCACCGGCACGCAGTCCACATTGATCCCCAGCGCGGCCAGGTCGTGGGCCAGCAGCCGCGCGCCCAGCCGGGTGATCTCGCGCCGCAGCAGCGGATCGTTGGAGGCCAGTTCGCCATAGGCGCGGCCGGGCGGATAGCGCCGCCAGTGCGGCGGGCCCAGGCGCTGGACCCGGCCGCCCTCCTGGTCGATCAGCACCGGCGCGTCGGGGCGCCCGACCGTGCCGCGAAGTTGGTCGACCAGCCGGCGCACCTGATCGGGCGTCTCGACGTTGCGGGCGAAGAGGATGAACCCCCACGGCTGCACGTCGCGGAAGAACGCCTCCTCCTCACGCGAGAGGGCCAGGCCCGAGCAGCCGAGGATGGCCGCGCTGGTCACTTCACGAAGCAGTTCTTGCCGGCGGCCTTCAGCCGGTCGCAGAAGGCCGTCGCGTCGGCGCGGCTGGCGAAGCCGGTGACCTGGGTGCGGTAGAGCGTCGAGGCGTCCTTCTGGACGGTCTCGACCTTCTTGCCCTTGCCGGCGGCGAGGCCGGGCGCGATCGCGACGGCCTTGGTCCACTCGGAGTCGGCCAGGGCCTGGGACGAGAAGGCCCCGATCTGGACCGCGGCCGAGCCGCCGGAGGCGGCGACGGGCTTGGGCGCCGGCGCCTGGCCGAGCGCGGCGTCGATCGACTTGGGCGCCGGCGCGGCCGGGGGCGGCGTCACCTTCACCACCGGGGCGGGGGGCGGCGCGACGGCCGGCTTCAGGCCGGTGCTGGTGGTCGGCGCGAGCGGCGCGGCTGAGATCGGCGAGGTCGGGGCCGGACGCGGCGGCGGCTGGACCGCCACCGGGGCCGGACGGGCCTGGGGCTGCTCGGGCGGGGCGGTGAAGTTGGGGGCGGCCGGGGCCTCCGCGCCGTCTTCCGAATGATAGATCTGCAGGCCCTCGGCCGGATCGGCGGGCTGGGCCTCGGCCGGCGGGGGCGCCTTCATCTCGGCGACGGGCGCGCCGACGGTGCGCGGCGGCTGGCCCGCCTCACGCACGCCGGAGCGGTAGAACATGATGATGGCGACCACCAGGGCGATCAGGACGAGCGCGCTGAGGATCAACATGACGGGCGCTGGGCCTCCGCCGCGCACCGGCTGGCGCGCGTCGAAGGACAGGGGCGCGTCGGTCGGGGGCGTATAGGCGCCGCGATCGGGGTCGGACATAGAAGGCTCCGAAAAAGGCTCGGGTGGCCGCAGCGCGAATCGCGCGCGGCGTTTCGGTGACTTTACCGAAGGGAACCGGGCTTCGAAGCCAGCCTTACGCCTAATTCCAGACGTCGAGGTGGAAAAGTCGGCGGTGCTCTTCGATGGCGAACCGGTCGGTCATGCCGGCGATGTAGTCGCACACCACTCGCGCCCGCCCGGCCTCGTCGCGGTTCTGCGAGCGAGCGAACCACTCGGTCGGCAGGACGTCGGGTTCGGCCATGAACAACTGGAACATCTCGGCAAGAATACGGCGGGCCTGGCTGCGCGTGCGGTTGACCTTCCAGTAGCGGTACATGCGGTTCATCAGGAACTCGCGCAGGCGCGACAGGTCCTCGAGCATGTCGCGCGAAAAGGACACCAGGGCGTGGTCCATGTTGCGGACGTCCTCAGGCGTGGCGACCTTGGCCTCCAGGGCGCGGCGATGGGTCTCAGCCAGGACGTCGTCGACCATGGCCCCGATCATCCGGCGCACGGCCTCCAGGCGGGTGATGACCGGATCGAGGCCCGGATAGTCCTTGTAGACCCCCGCCAGGATCGGCCCGATCAGCGGCACGTCGAGCAGGTCGTCCAGCGTGAACAGGCCGGCCGCCACGCCGTCGTCGACGTCATGGTTGTTGTAGGCGATGTCGTCGGCCAGGGCCGCCACCTGGGCCTCGGCCGACGCCCAGGTCGAAAGGCGCAGGTCATAGTCCTTGTCGAACTCGGCGATGGCGTTCCACGAGGGCCGGCCCAGTTTGTCCGCGACCGGGCCGTTGTGCTTGATCACCCCTTCCAGGGTCTCCCAGGTCAGGTTGAGGCCGTCCCAGCCGGGATAGCGGCGCTCCAGCTTGGTGACGACCCGGAAGGTCTGCACGTTGTGGTCGAAGCCGCCGTACTTCTCCATCTGGATCTGGAGCTCGTCCTCGCCGGCGTGGCCGAACGGCGGGTGGCCCAGGTCGTGCGCCAGGGCGATGGTCTCGGCCAGGTCCGCCTCCAGCCCCAGGGCGGTGGCGACCGAGCGGGCGATCTGCGCGACCTCCAGCGAATGGGTCAGGCGGGTGCGGAAATGGTCGCCTTCGTGGGCGACGAAGACCTGGGTCTTCTCCTTGAGTCGCCGGAAGGCCGTCGCGTGGATGATCCGGTCCCGATCGCGCGCGAAGGGCGTGCGCGTGCGGCTCTCGGGCTCGGCGACCTTGCGCCCAAGGGATTTGGTCGAATCTTCGGCGTAGGGCGCGCGGGGCGGAGGGATCATCTGGTCTCGGTGTGACGACGCCCTCTTGGACTAAGGGCTTGGCGATCTCATATAGTCCAGGCAGAGGTTTTCCGCAGTATGACTACGACCGATCTGACCCTATCGCCCGCCGCCGCCAGGCGGCTGCACGAAATCGGCGCCGTCGAGGGCAAGCCGATCATGCTGCGCGTGGCCGTCGAAGGCGGCGGCTGCTCGGGCTTCCAGTACCAGTTCGACCTGGTCGACACCGCCCAGCCCGACGACCTGAAGGTCGAGCGCGACGGCGCCGCGGCCCTGGTGGACGAGATGTCCCTGGTGCTGCTGAAGGGCTCGGAGATCGACTTCATCGACGAACTGGCCGGGGCGGAGTTCAAGGTCCGCAACCCCAACGCCAAGTCCAGTTGCGGCTGCGGCGTCAGCTTCTCGATCTAGGAGCTGGATGTGACGGGGCTTGCCCGCAAACTTTGAGCTGACTTGAATTTAGGAATTTTCCTAATTAGGATTTTTCCTATGAGCGCAGTCTTCAAGGCCCTCTCGCACCCGGTTCGCCGCCGCATCGTCGAGATGCTGCGCGAACGCCCCATGGCCTCCGGCGACATCGCGGCGGCGTTCGACATGGCCTGGCCCACCGTCACCGGACACCTCACGGCCCTGAAGGAGGCTGGACTGGTGGAAGCCGAGCGCGAAGGCGCTTCGATACGCTATCGCCTGAACATTTCGGCGGTCGAAGAGGCCGTAGCCTTCCTGCTGGAGCTCATGGACCGTCGCCCCCTCCCCGAACAGAAGGCTTCAGAGGCATGAACCGCTCCCTCGTTCGAACGGCTGCGCTGGCCGCCACGGCCGGCCAGATCGCACTGGCCCTGTACATCGCCCGGTTCGGGCCGACTTCGCCGATCCCGATGCACTTCGATCTTTCCGGAGAAGTGGATCGCTGGGGAACCCGGCGCGAAACCGCCTTCGTCATCGGCCTGATGGCCGGTCTCTCCGCGGTCGCCACCTTCGGCCTGAGGCACCTCTCGCTCGGCCGGAGAGTTCCTCAGGCCTCACCTCGCGTGATGACGCTGACCACGATCGTCATCGTCGGGGTCGCCAGTGCGGTCAGCGTCCTCATGGCGGCGATGGCGTTTGGCTTGACGTCCGTCGGCGCGGCCCTCTTCGGGCACCTGACGATCAGCTTCACCCTGGCCGGTATCGGCGCCTATCTCGGGAAGGTCGCGCCCAACCCGCTGATCGGCGTGCGCACGCCGTGGACGCTCGCCAGTCGCCTGGCCTGGGACAAGTCCAATCGGTTGATGGGCCGGCTGTTCTTCTGGGGTGGGCTGGCGGGGATTCTCGCCGCTCCCTTTGCGCCGCAGCCCGCCGGGCTGCAGGCTCTGGCGGTCGGGCTGCTCGCCGCGGCTGTCCTCGCGGTCTTCGAAAGCTGGCGGGTGTGGCGCGAGGACCCCGATCGGGCCGCCTGGTCCTGATCGCCCCTCCGGAATCGAAAAGGGCGGGAGCCTTGGCCCCCGCCCCTTCGAACCCTTAGCGGGAGGGTTCGAGCTTGGTGTTCAGCACCCAGCCGACATTGTCGTTCTCGTCGGCGACCTCCCACCACAGGCCGTTCTTCTGGCCGGTCGGATAGAGGATCGCGCCCGGCTGCAGCGCGCGAATCAGGGCGCCGTTGGGGTCGGCGGTCCGGCGCATGTTGACCGGGGCCGTCGCCGTGAAGGTCTTGGTCGGCGAAGCCTGGGCCGCACCGGGCGAATCGGCCACCAGGCCCAGCTCGTTGACCATCTTCGAATAGGCCTGGATGAAAGCCAGGGTCACGATGCGGCCGGTGTCGGTGTCTTCGTAGCCGCCGCCGACGGCGCCGCCGAAGCCGGTGGAGCCGAAGCCGCCGCCGCCGGCGCTCCAGCCGATGTCGTTCTTCACCGCATAGCCGTCGGTCACCGACACGGTTTCCGTCGTGCGGACATTGGTCAGCGACAGCACGGTGTTGGCTTCCAGCTTGCGGGTCTTGATGCCGCCCACCAGCGCGCCGGCGGTGCCGCCGATCAGGCCGCCGGCGATGCCGGCCAGGGCCGAGCCGCCGGCGTTGCCGTCAGCGGCCTGCACTTCGGCGACCAGGACGTAGTCCGCGGCCTTGATCTGGCCCTGGCCGACGTTCGACCCGCGCTGCATGCCCAGGCCCGAGCCGATGTCGCGCTCGGCCTGCGCCGCATTGAGGCCCGCGCCGCGGTCCACCAGGTTGAAGCAGCCCGACCGCTGCACGATCGAGCGCAGCAGCTTGGCCGGCGGGGCCAGGTTGTACTGGTTCCAACCGCGCGGATCGTCGCCGTTGGTGATGGACAGCGTGCCGAGCTTGCGGTTGCAGCGCGGAACTTCAGCCGACGCGGCTTCCTGCATCTTCTGGGCGTTGGACGCCTTGGCCGGACGACCCTGGGCGAACGCGCCGGCCGGCGCCGCAGTCAGCACCGCTGCGCCGACCATGGCCAGCTTTGCAAAACGCGACATGAGTACCCCCTGCAATGACAATTGGTCGCAGGTAGCTAGACCATCATGGCCGCGACGTCACGTGCGTTCGCAGGGCTTGAGCGCAAGAAGCCGCGCCTCTAGCGTCCGGATCCCTAGCTGGAGCAGTCGATGCGTATCGCGACCTGGAACGTAAATTCTGTCAACGCACGCCTGGAAACGGTGCTGCGCTGGTTCGAGGAGGCGGTTCCGGACGTCGCCTGCCTGCAGGAAATCAAATGCGTCGACGAGAAATTTCCGGCCGAGGCGTTCGAGCGCCTCGGCTACAACGTCGCCGTCCACGGGCAGAAGACCTATAACGGCGTGGCCATCCTCTCCAAGGCTCCGCTGGAAGACGTGCGCAAGGGCCTGCCGGGCGACGAGACGGACGAGCAGGCCCGCTATCTGGAGGCGGTGATCAGCGGCCCCCGCCCCGTGCGCGTCGCCTCGATCTACCTGCCCAACGGCAACCCCATCGGCACCGAGAAGTTCGACTACAAGCTGGGCTGGATGGCGCGGCTGAACGCCCACGCCCGCGAACTGCTGAGCTACGAGGAGCCGCTGGCCCTGGTCGGCGACTACAACGTCATCCCCGAGGCGCGCGACGCGGCCCACCCGGAAAACTGGCTGGGCGACGCCCTCTTCCAGCCGCAGAGCCGCGAGGCGTTCCGGGCCTTGCAATGGCTGGGCCTGACGGAAGCCTATATGAGCGCCGACGGCGCGCCCGGCGCCTACACCTTCTGGGACTATCAGGCCGGCGCCTGGCAGCGGAACAACGGCATCCGCATCGACCACGCCCTGCTCTCGCCCCAGGCCGCGGACCTGCTGCGCGGCTGCGTGATCCACAAGGACGTGCGCGGCTGGGACAAGCCGTCCGACCACGTGCCCCTGGTCGTCGAGCTGGACATCTAGTTCACGCCTGCGCGGCCGGCCTGGGCGCTTCTCCTTGCGGTTGATCGGGGCTAGCGTGGCCGCGAGAAGCTGCTGGGAGATCGGGCCATGGGCGCGGTCGAACTCGTCGGGGTCGCCGCAAGCCTGAGCTTTCTGGCGGGGTGGCGGCTCTACGCCTGCATCGCCGCGGCGGGCCTGGCCATGCGTTTCGGGGTCATCGACCTGCCGCAGAAGATCCAGGCGCTGGACGCCCTGGCCAATCCCTGGGTGATCGGCGTCGCCGCCCTGGGCGCGATCGCCGAGCTGGTCGCCGACAAGGTAATGTGGTTCGACAGCCTGTGGGACGGGCCCCACACCCTCATCCGCCCGCTGGGCGGCGCCCTGCTGGCCCTGGCGATCGTCGATGCGTCGGACCCGGCCTGGCAGGTGGTGGTCTTCATGCTGGGCGGCGGCGCGGCCCTGCTGAGCCACGGCGCCAAGGCCAGCGCCCGCGCGGCGGTCAACACCAGTCCCGAGCCGGTCAGCAACATGGCCGTCAGCAGCATCGAGGACGTGGTCACCGCCGGGGGCCTGTGGCTGGTGCTCAGCCAGCCGCACATCGCCATCGCGGTGGCGGTGGTGCTGCTGGCCTGCGCCATCGGCGTCATCTATCTGAGCTGGCGGATGCTCACCCGGCTCAAACGATGGTGGTCGAGCGAGCTTTAGCCCCGCAGCTTGCCGAGGATGTCGGCGATCCCGCCCAGTCCGCCGAACCCGCCAAGGCCGCCGAGCCCGCCGGAGGGAACCTGGCCGTCCGGCGTCAGGTGATCGATCACCTGCGGCAGGATCTGGGCCAGGGTGGCCGCCGCCACCTGCGGGTCGACGCCCAGCTTGCTCGCGAACTGCGCCAGCATGCCCGAGGACAGCACCGCCTGGATCTGTTCGGCCGAGATCGGCAGGTTGCCGCCGCTGGAGACCCATGATTTCGCGATTTCGCCGAGGCCGCCCTGTTCGAAGGCGCCGATCAGGCCGCCGAGACCGCCTTCCTGCGCGCCCAGAAGATCGGTGATCGCGCCGATCGGCGAGCCGTCGCCGCCGCCCGCTCCGCCCAGAATGCTGTCCAGCAAACCCATGTCGCGCTCCTGATGCCTGGTGATCGATGTCGTTCGTCCGCCCATGAAGACACCGGCGTCATGACAGTTCAATCATCGGTCGAGGCTGCTCTTCTCGCTTTCCGCGAACGGCGCTACCGTCAAGCCATGAACGAATGGCCCAGGCTCTTCCTGCTGCTCGCCCTGGCCGGCGTCGTCGTGACCCTGCTGGGCAGCGTCGCGGCCTGGACGATGGACGAGGAGCGGCGCATCCGGCGGGCGCTGAAACGCGTGCTGAAGGGCCCGCCCGAGGCTGTCGTCCTGGCGCGCGGACGCGGACGAGGCGCGGGCTTCAACACCTCCACGGGCTTGCTGGCCGTCGCCTGGGACACCGGGGGCTGGCTGCTGATCTATCGCCTGGACGAGCTGATGGGCGCCGAGGTCATCGTCGATGGCCAGGTGGTGGCCAGGGCCCATCGGGGCGAGGCCCGGCGTGCGCTCGACCAGACCCTGGAGCATGCGGCGCGGGTGACCTTGCGGCTGATCTTCGATGACCCGCACCATCCCGACTTCGATCTCGACCTGTGGCTGGCGGGCGACGAGACCCGGCGGCGGTCGACCTCGCCGGGCGAGGCCATGCAGGAAGCCAACCGCTGGCTGGCCAGGGCCGAGGCCATTCTGCGCCGGCCGCTCGCCCCGCGCGTCGCCGCCGTCGCGCCCAGTCCGTTGCTGGCCGATCCGGCGCCGGACGACGATGACGATCCGCCGTTCCATCTCGGCGCGGACGAACGGCTGATCTGAGCGGCGCCTAGCCGAGCGCGAAATCCACGCCGGCCTTTGCGTGGACCAGCGCGGTGTCGATCACCGGACGATCGAGATCCTCCGGCGACAGCAGCAACCCGACCTCGGTGCAGCCGAAGATCACGCAGTCGGCCTCGGCGGCTCGGGCGATCATGGCCAGCACCTCTGCCTTGGAGGCCGGGGAGATCACGCCCTGGCACAGCTCGTCATAGATGATCGCATGCAGCCGCTCGCGCCCGGCGTCGTCCGGGATCATCGCCTCGACGCCCTGGGCCTTCAGGCGGTCGCGATAGAACGCCTTCTCCATGGTGAAGCGGGTGGCCAGCAGCAGCGGCCGCTAACAGCCGACCGCCTTCACCGCGTCCGCGGTCGCGTCGGCGATGTGGATCAGCGGAACGCCGACCGCGGCCTGCACCTGGTCCGCGACCAGGTGCATGGTGTTGGCCCCGATCATGATCGCCTCGGCCCCGGCCAGTTCGAGCCGGGCGGCGGCCTGGGCCAGCGCCTCGCCCGCCGCCTCCCAGTCGCCGTCGGCCTGCATCCGGGCGATCGGCGCGAAGTCCACCGACCACATCAGCATCTGCATGGAATGCAGTCCGCCCAGCCGCTCGCGCACCATGCGGTTCATCGCCTGGTAGTAGAGGGCCGTGCTCTCGGCGCTCATGCCGCCGAGCAGTCCGATGGTGCGCATCGGGGCCTAGAGCGCCGCCTTGATGGCGCCGACGACCTCGTCGTCCAGCGGTTCGGTGCGCGGGCCGAACGCGCGGATCAGCTTGCCGTCCTTGCCGACCAGGATCTTGTGGAAATTCCAGACCGGCTCGGCCGGCTCGCCCAGCACGTCCCTGGCCCACTTGTAGAACGGGTGGGCGGTGTCGCCCTTCACGTCGGTCTTGCCGGTCAGCGGGAAGTCGACGTTGAAGCGGGTCTCGCAGAATTCCTTGATCTCGGTCTCGGTGCCCGGCTCCTGGCCGGCGAATTGGTTGCAGGGCACGCCCAACACCACCAGCCCCTGCTCGCGATAGTCGCTGTAGAGCTTCTCCAGCCCTTCGTACTGGGGCGTCAGTCCGCACTGGGAGGCGGTGTTCACCACCAGCACGACCTTGTCCCGATAGGTCTCAAGCGGCAGGTGGCCGCCATCGATGGTGTGGAACTCAAAGTCGTAGGCGAACTTGGTCATGGCCGTGCTCCACCGCTGGGGTCCAGCAAGCCTAACGCCGCTAGCCCCGATCCTCCAACGCCTGTTCGACCGCCAGCGCCAGATCGAGCGCGCGGGCCGCCTCCTGGGCGGTCACGATCGGGCGAGGCGAGTCGCCGCGCACCGCCGCCAGGAAACCCTCGACGCTGGTCGCCAGGGTGTCCTTCACGGCCGGCGCGTCGGCATAGTCCTCATTCAGCGGGAAGCCGGTGGTGTTGCGGAACTTGCGGCTGATGAAGTCGATCTCGACCTCGCCCGAGGGATAGACCAGCTTCATGCTGCGCTTGCGCTCCAGCGCCATGCGCGAGGAGTCGAACACCGCCGTGAAGCCGTCGTCGAAGGTGACCTCGGCCCGCGCCTGGTCCCAGCCGCCGGAGAAATCGACCTTCCCCTCGCCCTCCACAGCCAGCGGCTGGGCGGTCGAGAGCGACAGCGCCAGGTCCAGGTCGTGGATCATCAGGTCCAGCACCACCGAGACGTCGAGGCTGCGTTCCGAAGGCGTGCCGTGGCGGATCGATTCCAGCCGCAACGGCTGCTCGGGAATGTCGAACAGGCCCATGGCCTGGAACACCACCCGCTCCTGGTGGCCGCAGGCGACGACCAGGTTCTGCTTGTCCGCCTGCGCCATGATCTTGTCGGCGTCGGCCAGGCTGATGGCGATCGGCTTTTCGATATAGACCGGCTTGCCCGCCTTCAGCGCCGCCAGGGCGCCCTCGATGTGGGCGCTGGCCGGAGAGGCCACCGTGACCACGTCGCAGGCCTCCAGGAACTCGTCCATCTTGTAGAAGGCGCGCCCGCCGAGCGGGACCGCCAGGGCCGCGGCCCGATCAGGATGGTGGGTGTCGAGCACCGCCGACAGCACCGCCCCCGGCGCAGCGGCGTATTTGCGCGCATGATGGCCGCCGAAGACGCCGGCGCCGATGACGCCGCCTCGCAGGGGTTCGCCCATGGATTCGCTCCGAAACCAACCTAAGGGCCGCGCCTTACACGGAAGGCCCCCTCGACGCCACCTGCGCCGAGCGCCAACATGGCCGTGGAACAACAGGGAGACGCCAGATGACCACCTCGCGCGAGGTCCGGCTGAAGAGCCGCCCCGTCGGCCTGCCCACCGCCGACAACTTCGAACTGGCGCTCGTCACCCTGCCCCCGCCGGCCGCCGGCGAGGTCCAGGTGCGCAACGACTGGATGACCGTCGATCCCTACATGCGCGGCCGCATGAACGACGCCAAAAGCTACTCGCCGCCCTACGCCCTGGGCGAGGCCATGCACGGCGGCGCCATCGGCACGGTGATCGCCTCGGGCGACGAGGGCTTCAAGCCGGGGGACCTGGTGCAGTCCAACTACGGCTGGCGCGAGGCGTTCAACGCCCACGCCTCCATGGTCCAGAAGGTCGACGCCATGGGCCTGCCGCCCCAGACCTTCCTGGGCGCCGCCGGCATGCCCGGGATGACCGCCTATGCGGGCCTGCTGCGGGTCGCCGGCCTGCGGGAGGGCGACGTGGTGTTCGTATCCGCCGCCTCCGGGGCGGTCGGCTCGATGGTCTGCCAGATCGCCAAGCTGAAGGGCCACAAGGTGATCGGTTCGGCCGGCGGCGCCGAGAAGGTCGCCTTCCTCAAGGAGGAACTCGAGGTCGACGAGGTCATCGACTACAAGGCCGTCCCCGACCTGACGAAGGCGCTGGAGGCGGCGGCCCCCGAGGGCGTCGACGTCTATTTCGAGAACGTCGGCGGCGAGCACCTGGAGGCGGCGCTCAACTGCGCCCGCCCCTTCGCCCGCTTCGCGCTGTGCGGGATGATCTCGATGTACAACGCCACCACCCCGCCGCCCGGGCCGCGCAACATCGCCCTGGCCGTGGGCAAGCAGATCCGCATGGAGGGCTTCATCGTCTCCAGCCACTACGACCTGCTGCAGGCCTTTCACCACGACCTGGCCGAATGGCACGCCGCCGGCAGGCTGAAGTGGAAGGAGACGGTGGTCGAGGGCGTCGAGCGGGCGCCCGAGGCCTTCCTCAAGCTCTTCTCCGGCGAGAACTTCGGCAAGATGCTGGTCAAATTGACCTGATCGCCCCGGCGCGCATCGGCCGTTGGCCGGCCGGGAACGAGCCGCTACAAGCCAGGGGTTAGCGTCTGCCGGAGTTACCCGTGTCTCGCCTCTTCAGCGCCTATGTGATCGTCGACTGGAGCGCGGCGGCCAAGCCCGCGACGGGCCCCGACTCCGTCTGGATCGGAGTGATGAAGCGCGACCTGCGCTTTCGCCTGACGTTCGAGTCCTTCAACCCGGCCACCCGGGCCGAGGCCGAGAAGAAGCTGGCCGAGATCCTGGACGACTTCAGGAAGCGGGGCGAGCGCGCCCTGGTCGGCTTCGACTTCCCGCTCGGCTTCCCGCGGGGCCTGGCCAAGGCGCTGGGCCTGCCGGGCGACCTGCCCTGGCGCGCGGTCTGGGACCAGCTCGACAAGATGGTCAAGGACAAGGCCGACAACACCAACAACCGCTTCGGCGTCGGCTCGGAGATCAACCGGCGGCTGACCGGCGGACCCTTCCCGTTCTGGGGCTGTCCGCCCAAGGACGCCCTGACCACGCTGCAGCCCAAGCGCCAGCGCGCCCATGGCCCGGAAGACCTGCCCGAGTTCCGCCATGCGGACGTGGCCGCCAAGGGCGCGGCCTCGATCTGGAAACTCTACTACAACGGCTCCGTCGGCGGTCAGGCGATCCTGGGCATCCCGGCGGTCCGCCGCCTCAAGCTCGCGCGCGGCGAAGGGGTCAAGGTCTGGCCCTTCGAGACCGGCTTCAAGGCGCTGACCGAGGCCGACCTGGCCGGGGTCGAGGTGGTGGTGGCCGAGGTCTATCCCTCGCTCTACAAGGCCCAGCCGCAGCCGGGCGAGATCAAGGACCAGGCCCAGGTCCGGGTGAGCGCCGAGCACTTCGCCCGCCTGGACGAGACCGGCAAGCTGGACGCGATCTTCGCGGCCAGGAGCGGGGCGGCGGACGTCCTGCTGGACGCCGAGACCGAAGAGGGCTGGATTCTCGGCGTCGAAGCCTAGGCGGCGGAGGTTTCCGGGACGCGGTCGGAGGCCCGGCGTCGGCGCTCCACCACCGGCGGGCTGCGCAGGGATTGGATCCACATCGGGACCCAGACCGCAAAGGCGCCGGCGGCGTCGGCGGCCAGATCGCTGAAGCTGACGCCGCGATGGGTGAACATCTGCGCCACCTCGATCGAGGCGCCCAGCATGATCGCCGCCAGGGTGATCTCAAGCCGGCGGTTCTTGGGGAAGGCCGCCATCATCAGCACGGTCAGGCCATAGAAGGCGATGAAGTGCGCGGCCTTGTCGGCCGGCACGAAGGTCTTCTCCACCCCCTGCAGGCCGGGCGTGATCATGCCCACGCCGCACACGACGGCGGCGGCGATCAGCAGGACGCGGGCGGTGATCTTGGGCGAGAGGACCATGGGCGGCACCCTCGCAGATCAGCGTGAATCGACCGTTCACCGCGCGAAAAATAGTTCAGCTACAACCCGCGGTTCGCCAGCATCCAGAACCGGGCGCCGAGCAGGCCGGCCGACAGGAAGGAGGCGGCGATCACCGCCCAGACGATGCCGTTCAGCCCGATCTGCAGGTGAATGGCCAGGAACCAGGCCAGCGGCATCATCACCACGACGTAGCTGGTCAGGTGGGTGAAGGTCGGCAGCCAGACGTCGCCGCGCGCCCGCAGCGCCTGGGCGATCACCACCTGCAGGGCGTCGACCAGGAAGAACAGGCACGACAGCACCAGCGCCGCCGAGGCCATGGCCACCACCACCTTGTCGGAGGTGTAGGCCAGGCTGATCAGGTTCGCGCTCGGCCAGATCACCAGCGAGATCACCAGGCCGAAGACGGCGGTCATGCCGAACCCGATCAGGCCCGCCCGGGTCACGCCCCGGGCGTCGCGCGCGCCATAGGCGCGGCCGACCATCACCGCCGTGCCGGTCGAAAGGCCCAGCGGCACCATGAAGACCAGGGCCGCGACGTTCAGCACCACCGCCCAGGCCGCGACGCTGAGGCCGCCCATCCAGCCGGCGAAGATGTTCATCGAGGCGAAGGCCGCCACTTCGAAGAAGTTGGAGGCGCCGGCGCCGTAGCCGATCCGCCGCTGCTCGACCTCGGAGGGCTTGTCGCGCTCGGGCCTGTCGAAGACGCCCAGCGCCCGCGCCTCGGGCATCCGCCAGATGTAGGCCAGGACCGCCAGGGCCAGGAAGGTCCGCGCGCCGGTCGTCGCCCAGGCGCCGCCGACGGCGCCCAGGGCCGGCAGGCCGAAGGTCCCGGGCACCAGCAGCAGCAGCAGCGCCAGGTTCACGCCGTTGGCCAGCCACATCATGACCGCCCCCGGCTTGGGCTTGCCCAGCCCTTCCAGCCAGAAGCTGGCGGCCACGCTGAAGGCGTATCCCGGCAGGGACAGGGCGAAGATCAGCATCGCCTGGGCCGCGCCGTCCGCGAGATCCTGGTCCAGCCCGATCACATGCAGGAAGGTCGGGCCGGCCAGCACGGTGACCACGGTCGAGGCGATCCCGATCCAGAAGCTGTAGACCAGCCCCCGGCGCAGCACCGCCCCGGTCAGTTCGCGGCGCCCCTGCCCGATCCGCCGGGCGGTCATCACCTGAACCCCGGTCAGCAGGCCCACGCACATGGTGACGACCACGCTGGTCGGCGCCCAGGCCAGGGCGTGATAGCCGAGCTGCGTGGCCGAGAAGCGCCCGACGACGATGGCGTCGGACAGCCCCATGACCATGATGCCCAGGCGCGAGAGCACGACCGGCCAGGAGAGCTTCCACAACTCGGCCGTCTCGGTGCGCACGACGTCGATTTCGCGCCCTCCCGAGGGAAGGGCAGCCTGGGCCGGGTCGGCCATGATCTCACCGGTTTTCAAAGAGGCGCGGAACGTGACGCGTTGGCCGGCCCGCCGCAAGGGGCGAGCCGGCCTTGGTGCTCATTTTCCAGGCGCCCGCAGGCGCGGTCTAGATCGCCGCGCGCAGCGCCGCCTCGAGCCGCTCTTCCTTCAGCTTCTCGGCCACCAGGAAGGCCAGCTCCAGCGCCTGCTCGCCGTTCAGGCGCGGGTCGCAGTGCGTATGGTAGCGGTCGGCCAGGTCGCCCTCGGTCAGGGCCCGCGCCCCGCCCAGGCATTCGGTGACGTTCTGGCCGGTCATCTCCAGGTGGACGCCGCCCGGGTGCACGCCCTCGGATTCGGCGATCTGCACGAAGCTGCGGACCTCGGAGAGGATGCGGTCGAACGGCCGGGTCTTGTAGCCGTTGGCGGCGGTCAGGGTGTTGCCGTGCATCGGGTCGATGGCCCAGACCACCGAGCGGCCGGCCTTCTTGGTCGCCTGCAGCAGGCGCGGCAGGCGCTCGGCGATCTTGTCGTGGCCGAAGCGGCCATAGAGCGTCAGGCGGCCCGGCTCGTTCTTGGGATTGAGCACGTCGATCAGGCGCAACAGGTCGTCCGGCTCCATGGTCGGGCCGCACTTCACGCCGATCGGGTTCTTGATGCCGCGGAAGAACTCGATGTGGGCGCCGTCCAACTGGCGGGTGCGCTCACCGATCCAGACCAGGTGGGCGGAGGTGTCGTACCACTCGCCCGAGGTGGAATCGACGCGGGTCATCGCCTCCTCGAAGCCCAGCAGCAGGGCCTCGTGGCTGGTGAAGAACTCCACCCGATGCAGGTCGGGCTGGCTGTCGGGCGTCACGCCGATGGCGGCCATGAAGGTCAGCGCCTCGCTGATCTTCTCCGACAGTTCGCGGTACTTGGCGCCCTGCGGGCTGTCGGCGACGAAGCCCAGGGTCCAGCGGTGGATGTTGTAGAGGTCGGCATAGCCGCCGCCCGCGAAGGCGCGCAACAGATTGAGGGTGGCGGCCGACTGGCCGTAGGCCTGCAGCAGGCGTTGCGGGTCGGGCGTGCGCGAGCCCTCGTCGAACTCCATGCCGTTGATGATGTCGCCACGGTAGGACGGCAGCTCGACGCCGTTCACGGTCTCGACGGGCGACGAGCGCGGCTTGGCGAACTGGCCGGCCATGCGCCCCACCTTCACCACCGGCTTGCCGCCGGCGAAGGTCAGCACCACCGCCATCTGCAGGATCAGGCGGAAGGTGTCGCGGATGTTGTCGGCGTGGAATTCCTTGAAGCTCTCGGCGCAGTCGCCGCCCTGCAGCAGGAAGGCGCGGCCCTCGGCCACCTCGCCCAGCAGGCCCTTCAGGCGGCGCGCCTCGCCGGCGAACACCAGCGGCGGCATGCCGCGCAGCACCTGTTCCACCTTCGCCAGTTCCGCCAGGTCCGGATAGTCGGTCGGCAGATGCTTGGCGGGCTTGTTCCTCCAGGAGGCAGGGGTCCAGTGTTCGGTCATGGCTCAACTCCGCGCCCGCACGACGAACGGGCCGAGGGCTTCTAAACCCAGAATGATTGCGCAGTCGATGACGTAGGAAGGCGTTGGCCGCCTTACCAGGCGTTTTCCGCGCGGTCCTGGCCCTGACGCTGCACCGCCAGGCATCCGGTCGCGGCCAGGCCGCCCACCGCCAGCCACCACTCCTGCCACATGCCGAAGGAGACCGCCGAGAAGGTCAGGTAGGCCACCGCGGTGCCGGCCGCGACCGCCCGGCCCAGGTCGCGGCGCGGATGACCCTGGGTGGCGATCGCCACGAACCAGAACACCGCCGCGGCGGTGGCGCCGATCAGGCCCAGCTCCAGCCAGACCTGCAGCGCGCCGTTGTGCGGGTGCAGGGTGATCCCGGGCCCGAACATGCGGCTGGCGTCGATGCCCCAGCCCCGGAACGGGTGGTCGCCGATCCAGTCGCCCGCGTGCCGCCAGTAGCTCATCCGCATCGACCAGGAGAGCGGCACCTCCGCCTCCAGAGCCTGGAACCAGCCCAGCTTGCGCGTCGCCCAGACGATCCCGGGCGCGGACAGGAAGAACAGCGCCGCCATTCCGCCCAGGGCCCGCGGCGCGGCCGCCGGCCAGCGCCAGACCGCCCAGGTCGCCAGCCCGCTGAGCAGCAGCGCGATCGCCGGCGCGTCGGCGTCGAGCCCCAGGCTGGCGCCCAGGACGCCGGCCGCCATCAGCAGGCCCGGCCACACCCCGTCCCCGGTCCGCCAGCCCGCCAGGGCCGCGGCGGGCGTCAGCACCGCCAGCACGAAGCCGCCCTGGGCGACGTTCTTGACCGCCAGGTCCGGCCGGATCGGATCGTTCATCGCCTGGCGCAGCGCCTGATAGACGGCCGCGCCGGTCAGGGCCTCGATCGCCAGCAGCGCGCCCAGCAGCGCCAGGCCCCAGGCGAAGATGCGCAGGGCCAGCGTCCGGCTGGGCGCCGACGCCGCGCCCGCCGCCCGGAACAGCGCCCAATAGAGCACCGCCTGCAGCACCAGCTTCATCGCCGTGGCCTGCTCGGCCTTGGCCGGGTGGAACGGGCTCCAGACCATCGAGGCCAGGGCCCAGGCCGCCAGCACCAGGATCGCCAAGGCCGCGGGGCGGTCCTTGTCGCCGATCCGCAGCGCGCCCAGGCTAAGAAATCCGCCCAGCCCGACCACGGGGGCGAAGGCCAGCGGCCCTACCCAGCCCGCGATCGGGGTCAGGGTGAAGACGAAAGCCAGCACCCATCCAAACCAGGCCGCTTCCCGAACCTGACCGGGCGCAGCCGTCGTCGTCACGCCGCCGTGCCCTGCGGCACGTACTTGTCGCGCATGGTCACCAGTTCTTCGGCCAGGGTCGGATGGACGGCGCAGGTCGAATCCCACTGCGGCTTGGTCACGCCCATCTTCAGGGCGATGGCGGCCATCTGGATGATCTCCGGCGAATCCGGCCCCACGACGTGACAGCCGAGGATCTTCTCGCTGCCCGCCTCCACCACCAGCTTGATCATGCAACGCTCGTCGCCCCCGTAGAAGGTCGTCTTCATCGGCCTGAAGCGGGACAGGTAGATGTCGACCTTGCCATGAAGATGGCGGGCGTCGGCCTCCGACAGGCCCACGGAGCCGACCGGCGGCTGCGAGAACACCGCCGAGGCGACCATGTCGTGATCGAAGGTGGTCGGGTTGCCGTAGAACTCGGTCTGGGCGAAGGCCGCGCCCTCGCGGATCGCCACCGGCGTCAGGTTGATGCGGTCGGTGACGTCGCCCACCGCCCAGATGTTCTCGACATTGGTCCTGGAGAACTTGTCGACCGCGATCGCGCCCCCATCGTTGAGCAGCACGCCGGCGGTCTCCAGGCCCAGCCCCTCGACATAGGGCTTGCGGCCGGTCGCGAACATGACGAGATCGGTCTCGATGTCGCCGCAGCCGTCCATGTGGCTGACATAGCCGGTGGCGGTCTTCTCGATGCTCTCGTGCTGGCAGCCCAGCATCACCTTCACGCCGCGCTTCTTCATTTCCTCGGCGAGGTGCGCGCGGACGTCGTCATCGAAGCCGCGCAGGATGTTGGGGCCGCGATAGACCAGGGTGGTGTCGACGCCGAGGCCCGCGAAGATCCCGGCGAACTCCACGGCGATGTAGCCGCCGCCGGCGATCATGATCCGCTTGGGCAGCTCGGGCAGATGAAAGGCCTCTTCGGAGGTGATGATGTGCTCCGAACCGGCGAACTCGGTCGGCTTCCAGGGACGACCGCCCGTGGCGATCAGGATCTTGTCGGCGGTCACCTCGCCCTTGTCCGCCAGATCGATGGTGTGGGCGTCCTTCAGCCGCGCCTTGGCGTGGACGATCTCGGCCCCGGCGTTGCTGAGGTTGGTGACATAGATCCCCGACAGGCGGGCGATCTCGCGGTCCTTGGCCTCCAGGAAGCGCGCCCAGTCGAACTGCGCCTCGCCGACCGACCAGCCGTAGCCCTCGGCCACCTGCGCCTGGTTGGCGAATTCCGAAGCGTAGACCATGAACTTCTTCGGCACGCAGCCGCGGATCACGCAGGTGCCGCCGACGCGATGCTCTTCGGCTAGGCCCACCTTGGCCCCCGACAGCGCCGCCAGCCGCCCGGCGCGCACGCCGCCGGAACCGGCCCCGATCACGAAGAGGTCGTAGTCGTACTTCGCCACAGGCGTCTCCTTACGGCTCGAGGGTGACGACGCCGTCCGGCGTGCCCACCAGGGCCATGTCCGCGAGGTCCAGGAAGAGGCCGTGATCGACCACGCCGGTCACGCTCTTCAGCGCGGCGGCGAGCAGGGCGGGATCCTCGATACGCCCGCAAGCTGCGTCATAGATGAGGTTGCCGCCGTCGGTTTTCACCGGGGCGCCGTCCTTGAGCCGCAGGCGCGGGGCCACGCCCAGGTCGCATTCGGCCAGGGCGTCGCAGATCCGCAGGGCGGTGGTCTCGTGCCCGAACGCGACCACCTCGATCGGCAGCGGGAACTTGCCCAGGGTCGGCACGCGCTTTTCGGCGTCGGCGATCACCACGCAGCGCCTGGACGCCTCCCAGACCAGCTTCTCGCGCAGCAGGGCCGCGCCGCCGCCCTTGATCAGCGCCAGGGCCGGGCCGATCTCGTCGGCGCCGTCCACGGTCAGGTCGATGCTCTTCACCTGGCCCAGCTCGCCCAGCCGCACGCCCAGGCTCTGGGCCAGCTCGGCCGTCGCCAGCGACGTCGGCACGCCGACGATGTCCAGGCCGCGCGCCGCCAGCGCCTTCACGAACCAGGCCGCGGTCGAGCCGGTGCCCAGGCCCACGGTCATGCCGTTTTCCACGAGGGCGGCAGCGGCTTCGCCGGCGGCCCGCTTTTGATCGTCTGCAGTGCTCATAGCGGTGACATAGGCCAAGCGCGGCCTCGCCGCGACGTCATTTCTTCGCCTTCTTGGCCATCTTTGCGGCCCGGAACCTGGCCGCCCAGCCGTCCTTCTCGACCTGCGCGCCGCGCTCCAGGGCCAGGGCGTCCGGCGCGACGTCGCGGGTGATCACCGATCCCGAGCCCGTATAGGCGCCCGCCCCGATGGTCACCGGCGCCACCAGCGAGGCGTTCGACCCGACGAAGGCCCCCTCGCCCACATGGGTGTCGAACTTGTCGAAGCCGTCGTAGTTGCAGAAGATCGTGCCGGCCCCGATGTTGGCCTTGGCCCCGACCGTGCCGTCGCCCAGATAGCTGAGATGATTGGCCTTGGCGCCCGCGCCGACCTTGACCTTCTTCACCTCGACGAAGTTGCCGATGTGCGCCTCCTCGCCGATCTCGGCGCCCGGCCGCAGGCGGGCATAGGGGCCGATCAGGGCCCCGGCCTTCACCTTCGCCCCTTCCAGGTGGCTGAAGGCGCGGATCACCGCGCCGGTCTCGACGCTGACCCCGGGGGCGAAGACCACGAACTGCTCGATCACGGCGGCGGCCGCGATCTGGGTGTCCCAACTGAAATGCACGGTGTCGGGGGCCAGCATCTGCACGCCCTCGGCCAGGAAGTGCGCGCGGCGGCGCTGCTGGAAGATCGCCTCGGCCTGCGACAGTTGCATGGCGGTGTCGGCGCCCATCACCGCGCTTTCCGGCGCCAGCGACGCCCGGACCAGCGCGCCCTCCGCCACCGCGATCTTCACCGTGTCGGTCAGGTAGTACTCGCCCTTGGCGTTGTCGTTCGTCACCTTCGACAGCCAGCCGAACATCCGCTTGCGGTCCGCGGCCATCATGCCGGCGTTGCAGACCCTGACCGCCAGTTCCTCCGGCGTCGCGTCCTTGGCTTCGACGATCCGCAGCACGTGGCCGTCGGCGCCGCGCAGCACCCGCCCATAGAGCAGCGGATCGGCGGGCTCGAAGGCCAGCATCGCCATGTCCGCCCCCCGGGCCCGCAGGTCGAACAGCGGCTCCAGATCGCCCGCCTCCAGCAACGGGCAGTCGCCGTTCAGCACCAGGACGTCGCCGTCGAAATCGGCCAGCGCCTCGCGGGCGGCCAGGACCGCATGGGCGGTGCCCAGCGGCGGATCCTGGACCGCCACGGCCTCGTTCCCCAGCCGCGCCTCGACCAGGGCGCGAACGCCGGGGCTGTGATGGCCCACCACCACCACGATGCGCTCGCAGCCGGCGGCCTCGACGGTGTCGATCACCCGGTCGAGGATGGTCCGGCCTCCGACCTTGTGCAGCACCTTCGGCGTCGGCGACTTCATGCGCGTGCCCTGGCCGGCGGCCATAATCACAGCGGCGCGTCGTGTCATGGATCGGTCCTTACGAGTCGGGCGGATGTTGCAATCATGCGGCGTTTAGCCGAAACGGCGAGCGGTTTCGACGGAGGGTTTCCTTGACCGACCTCAGCGCGCTGGACGGCGCGACCATCGTCTTCGACCTTGACGGGACCCTGGTGGATTCCGCGCCCGACCTGATCGGCACGCTGAACGTCATCCTCAAGCAGGAGGGGATCGACCCGCTGCCGTTCGAGGAGGGCCGCCCGTTCATCGGCCATGGCGCGCGCCGGCTGATCGAGCGGGGCTTCGCCGCCCAGGGCCGCCCGGTCCCGGCCGAGCGCGTGCCCGAACTCTTCGAACGCTTCATCGCCCACTACGACCGGCACAGCGCCGACCTGACCCGGCCCTATCCCGGCGTCGTCGCCTGCCTGACGCAGATGAAGGCGGCCGGCGCCCGGCTGGCGGTCTGCACCAACAAGCTGACCGCTCTGTCGACGCCGATTCTCGAAAAGCTCGACCTCGCCCAGTTCTTCGACGCCGTGGTCGGGGCCGATTCGGCCCCCGCGCCCAAGCCGGACGCCCGCCACCTGCTCCACACCGTCGAGGTCGCCGGCGGCCGCATCGAGCGGACGGTGATGGTCGGCGACGCCGCCACCGACGCCGGCGCCGCCCGCGCCGCCAAGGCCGCGCTGATCCTGGTCAGTTTCGGCTACACGGAGATCCCGGCCGCCGAACTGGCCCCCGACATCCTGGTCGACCACTACGATCAGATGGCAAATGCGTGCGTTCGGCTTCTGACCGCTTGCCCGGCGCAGAGCGAGCGGCTATAGGCGCACCCTTCCTGCGGCGGATGCGTAGCTCAGCGGGAGAGCACCTCGTTCACACCGAGGGGGTCACAGGTTCAATCCCTGTCGCATCCACCATTCCTTCCGCCGCTAGACCGGCGTAAGTTCCTTCCTCGCCAATACCTCCGAGAAGTCCGCCGGTTAGGCGGCTAAGCATCCCTGCGCCCGGCTCTCCGAGAGCCGCCAACCGGCGCCGATGGGAAGCCTATGCGCCTAGCATCAACTCCGCCCCCAAGGGCCGTTGGGGGCCAGAAGCGCAGCTGATCCGCGAATTTCGGGCCCGCTACCCGGCGGCTCCACTTGCGGTCATCAAATACGCGCCTGGTCAGACCGGTGTGGCGCTCGATCCCGACCAGCGGGACTGGAACGTGCATAGCCGACACGAGGCCTGGGACCGCCTGACCGCAATGACGGACGCCGCCCTGGCAAGCTGCCATCTCCGTTTGGATGCGGTCTTCTGGATGGGCAACCATCACGATGGCTTGAGCCAGGAAAAGGCCAGCCGGGTGCGCGAGAACATGAGGGAACTCGTCCAGGCCAGTCGGGCGAAATGGGGGGCGGGGGTCCCGTGGATCGTTGGCCTTCCCGACGACACCGCGCCCTATGCGGCGGTCGTCCGGCGCGGCCTGGCCGAATTGGACTGGGCCGATCCACGGATCGTCAGCTTCGATACGGCCGATTACACGCTGCAGTCCGACGGCTTGCACTACGACGCCGCCGCGGTGATCCGGCTAGGCCGTGACTTCTACGCAGGTTGGGAACGCCTTGCCGCGTCGCATAGTGAGGAGCGGATGCCATCTGGACCGCAGCGGACCGGCGGCGGCGCCTGAGCGTTGCGGGAGCATTCGAACCCTTCGCGCCTAATCTGACTTCCGCGAAGAGGCCAAATCTCCGGCAGCTCCGGGCCTGCGCGAAAGATCTGTGCCGGGCCACCCGCGCCGCCCTGCCTTCTGGCGTCTCACTTGAGATCCGATCGGCAGGGACGTACCGGTGCAATTGTTCCCCTTTTGTTCTTGACGTGCCAGCGCGATTGTGCGAGAATTTTAGTACGGTTGGAAACTGCGGCCACGCTGCGGAACGACCGCTTCCCCACAGATTTGGCATCACCTCGCTCCCCAATAGCGATGGGGGATGACATCACACTCCCATGGAGGGCGCGCATGCCTAGAAGGGCCGTTGATCCCGCAAACCTTGAGGGCGAGGCGCTCAATCGATGGTACCTGCGGACGCCGACTGACGTCGAAGTCGAGCGGAGGGTCGCGGCGGACCAGCGCCATCAGGAATTCTTCGGACAGCCCCAATTGGGGCCAGAACTCGCCCTGCCGGAGATGCAACCACAGCACACACTAGCGGGCGACGATGACGTTCTTTGGATGCCTACCGGGCGTGGCGGCTACCGCGCCGTCCGTGGAGGGAGCAGTGGCAGCTGGTCTAGCATCGACGAGGGACCCGTGTGGCCGGGCGCACTGCCCGCCGAGCCCGCGGCGCCTGAGTTTGCCGCGTTCCTCAATGTCGGTAACCCCGAAAACAAGCGACTGAAGCAAGAATACATCCAGAAGCACGGGTACTGGCCAAAAGCCGCCGACGGAAGGGACTACGACGTCTCGCATATTCGAGCCATCGCTGACGGCGGCACAAATACACTCGACAATATTGAACCCATGGACCCGGACGAACATCGCGCGAAGCACCAGAGGGATGGTGATCCGCAGCGCTATGGAAAACGGCCCGGAATTGCGCGCGCGTTCGGCGGAAAGGTCGAACCTCCAGCTCATGCACCAAAGCCGGCTCGAAGCCCGAGGGTGAATGGTCTTGGCCTGCTGGGTCTGATCCCAAATATTACCGGAATCCTCAGCGGACGAATTCGCACTGACAGCTTTGACAACTTTACGAGCGACATGCTCGGCTACCCAAGTCAGGAGGATATCCGCCGTCGCAACGAGGAACTGCGCCGACGGTATTTTCCCAATTCAAAGCCTGGGGATCTGGTCGCATAGCTGCGTCATCGGGGCGGGTGTCAAAATCGTCCGCCATTCTCGACCTTTGATTGTATCCATCAGAACTCGCAGTGGCGGACTTCCGACTCAGGTGGTCATGTCGATCCCCCTCGCTCTTCTCTTCGATCCTCGCCGCAGCTAAGGTCGCATGGCCATGCTGGTTGACACATCCCGCTTTCCATTCGGCCGAAATATTGACTACGACAGCGGCGAGGAAGTTGAGGGCCTTCGTGCGCTGCAGGCGGAGGCAAGGGTCTTTATCGAAAGCGACAGCTGGGCGCCGCCCATCGCTGACCTTGTACTCGCATTTGGCGTTGCGCCGATCGTAGCGCTCTTTCTGGTGAAGTTCGAAAACCCTACGGCGCCCGAAGAAGCCGAGCGATGGGCGGTCGTCGGCAATCTACCCTCCATGCACTTCGAGACCGATGACACGCCAACACCGGCTCTCGCATTGCAGCTCTACTGCGCGATCGCGCAGGATTGGGCCGACAATATCTTTGAGGGCCGCGATCTCTCCGACAGCTATCCCGTCGACGTCGCGCCGACCCGAGAGCATGCGAAAATGCTGTTGGGTCGTATCGATTTCATTCGGCGAGAACTCATCCCGCTGGCTGAGCCCCCGCCTGAGTGCTGAGGCGGAGACCAGTCACCTGCGCACTACCCACGCCACCATTTTCTTCCACAATCTCAACCGCGAAGGCGCGCTTTTGCCGCCTCACGGCGCTCGCGCCGGCAGGCGAAGCGTGGCGCGCAGGCCGCCGCCGGGTCGATTTTCAAGGGCGACGCCGCCGCCCAGCCTCTCGGCCGAGCGTCGGACGATGGAGAGGCCCAGGCCCGCGCCGCCCATCCCGCTGCTGCGGGAGACGTCCAGCCGGTAGAACGGCTGGAACACCTTTTCCAACTGATCGGGTGGAATGCCCGGCCCTTCATCCTCGACCTGGATGATCACCACGCCATTCGAACTCGACAGCGACACCGTGACTTGGGCGCGCTGGTGCAACGCATTCTGCACGAGATTGAGGATCGCGCGCTGCAGCTTGACCGGTCGCGTCACCGCCTCGAGACGCGAGGGCCCGACGTAGCGGATATCGCCGCCGAGATCGAAAGCCTCATCGACGATGGTCTTCACCAAGCTGGCGAGATCGATCGGAGCCTCGGCTTCGGCGTCGGTCCCGCGGAGGAAATCCATGATCGAGGCGATAAACCTCTCCATGTCGCCGAGGTCGTGCTCGACCCCGTCACGGACCTCCAGGGGCTGGATGTCCGGCGCCCTCAGCCTCAGCCGCGCGATCGGCGTGCGCAGGTCATGCGAGACGGCCGCGAGGGACTGCAACCGTTCATCGACCTGCTGCAGCAGGCGCCCGCGCATTGCATTGAACGCCACCGCCGCCTGCCGGACCTCGCGCGGCCCCTCCTCGGGCACGATGACCGACTGATCGCCCTGTCCCACACGATCGGCGGCCTCTGCAAGCCGGCGCAACGGGCGCCCAATCATCCAGGTGAAGACCAGCGCCAGCAGGGCGATGCAGACCGCCAGCAGCAGCAACGGGCCGGCATGACGCGCCAGCGTAGGCGGCGGATGCAGATCGCTGGTCTCTTCGAATTCCAACCAGGAGCCGTCTTCCAACTGAAGGGCGCCTCTCAGCTTGTCGCTATCGCCGATCGACGCCAGCCGAAGGCCCCTGCCGGACCACTCCGGCGCGGAGGCGAGCGCCGTCCGCTTGATTTCATCCAATCGACCGCGTTCGGACCTTGCATCGGGCAGGCGGCTGTCGGGCGACCAACCCACCACCAGCGGATCACGCCAGAGCCGCCGCAGCTCAGCGTCACGAACTTCAGGCGGGAGATCCACGACGAGCCGTTCGGCCACCACCAGATGATCGACCAGCCGCATGGCGTGCGCCCGGCTGGTTCGGTCGTCTTCCGCCCGCCGAAACAGAAGTTCGCTGCCGACGAACTCAAGCAGCAGCGCGACCAGCAGGGTGAGCACGATCCGCGCGCCCAGACCCGTCGGCCAGACCCGGATCCCTCGGCTAGCTATGTTCGACATCCGGCACGAACATGTAGCCGACGCTGCGGACTGTACGGATCAGTTCGACGCCCTCGTCGCCTTCGAGTTTCTGGCGCAGGCGGCTGATCAGGACGTCGATGCTGCGATCGGACGGGCTTCCCAGTCGCGTTCGGGCCATTTCGAGCAGCGCTTCACGGCTAATGACGCGCTGCGGATTTTCGAGCAGACGGATGAGCAGGTCGTACTCCGCGCCCGAGAGATCGACACGAACGCCGGATGCGGCGAACACCTCCCGGCGGCGCAGTTCGACGCGCCAGCCCGCGAAATGGTACCGGCTCGGACGGGTCCGCGAGGCGGAGTGACGCGGGGCGCCGCGGCGCAAGACCGCCCTCACCCGGGCCAACAGTTCGCTGCGGCTGAAGGGCTTGGAGATGTAGTCGTCAGCTCCGAGTTCGAGACCGGTGACCCGATCGGCCTCCTCTCCGCGGGCGCTGATCATGATGATGGCCGGGCCGCTTTCGGACGTCCGGTGCAGCTCGCGGCAGACGTCGAAGCCGCTCATCCCCGGCAGCATCACGTCGAGCAGCACGAGGTCGACCCCGCCGGCCAGAGCGCTCGTCCTCGCCTGGTGCCCGTCGGCGGCGCTGACGACGTGATACCCGTTCTTGCGCAGCAGATCGGACAGCAGGACGCGCATGTTCGGGTCGTCGTCGGCGATCAGGACCGTCGGCGGCGGCGGGGCGAAGACCTGCCTCTCCTGGCTTTCTTGTCTGTTCAGCATCTCAAATGTTTCAAAGTGTTGCTGGCGGCTCCACTCGCGCCTGCGGCCGTTGACACTGCGCCCCGATGACTCCCAGAGCACCTGCAACTGACTATCATTATTTGCCCGGGGGTTCATCAGTGGACAAGACAGCAAGCGACGTCAACGGCGGCTGGAAACTCGTCACCGGCCATGGGGGAACCGCGTTCCTGGCTTGCGTCGGCTTCTTCGCGGCGGCCTCGCCGGCCCTCGCCGAGGCGGAGGCCAACACGGTCAGCGGCGTGACCATCGTCGGCCGCGCCGAGGACAGCGACAAGCGCACGGCGCCGCTGCTCGACACGCCCCAGACCATCAGCGTGATCCCGCACCAGGTGATCGAGGAACAGGGCGCCCGGACCCTGACCGAGGTGCTGCGCAACACGCCCGGCATCAGCTTCAACGCCGGGGAAAACGGCTTCTCGACCTCGACCAACAACTTCAGCATGCGCGGCTTCGACGCCAGCGGATCGGTGTTCGTCGACGGCGCCCGGGACTCCGGCAGCTACAGCCGCGACATGTTCAACGTCGATCGGGTCGAGGTGGTGAAAGGCCCGAGCGCCGACAACGGCCGCGGCAACGCCGGCGGCTACGTGAACATCATCACCAAGAGTCCGCTGACCGAGAACGCCATCAGCGGTTCGGTCAGCTACGGCTTCGACGAATACGATTCCGACGACCGCCGCCGCGCCACGCTCGACCTCAACCAGGTGGTCAGCGAGGGCCTCGCCGTCCGGATCAACGCGATGGTCGAGGACAGCGGCGTCGCCGGCCGCGAGCTGGCGCAGAAGCAGAGCTGGGGCGTCGCGCCTTCACTCGCCATCAGCCTGACGCCGGATCTGCGGGTCCTGCTGTCCTACGAGCACCTGAACCAGGATGACCGCCCGGACTGGGGCGTGCCCGGCGCGGCGATCAAAGACACCGCCGCTTACAATCCCGCCACGTCGGGGTGGTCGCGCGACAGCTTCTTCGGCCTGCGCTCCGACTTCGACGAGACCCGGAGCGACGCCTTCCTCGTCCGCGTCGAGGGCAAGATCGGCGAAAACATCCGGGTCAGCAACCAGACTCGCTTCGCCCAGGTCGAGCGCAACGCCCGCTTCACCGTGCCCACCAGCTTCAATGCCGGTTCCGGGGCGGTCGCCACCCAAACCCAGTTCTACGACCGCGAGAACGAGAGCTTCGGCAACTTCACCAACCTGAGCGCCAGGTTCGGAAGCGACGCCTTGGCGCACAGCATTTCCGCCGGTCTCGAGATCACGCGGGAGACCTCGCGCGCCGATCGCCGCGGCACGTCGAACCCGCCCGCGACGAGCCTGCTCTCGCCCAATCCGGATCGCGCGCCCGGCGCCAACCTGCCGGTGACCGAGGTCGCCTCCGTCACCATCGACACGATTGCGGCCTACCTCTACGACACCGTCTCGTTCGGCGAGCATTGGGAAGTCACCGGCGGCGTGCGGGTGGAGAACTACGACGCCGCCATCAGCAGCCGCACGGCCGCCGGCGCGCTCGCCGGGTTGGGCGGGTTCGACCTCTCCGACACGACCTGGGCCGGCAAGCTCGGCGTCGTCTACAAGCCCGTCGCGAACGGCAGCGTCTACGCCTCGATCGGGACGGCCGCGCAGCCGCCAGGCTCCTACCTGTCGAACCCGGACATCTCGCGCACGGGCGACAACGCCTTTCCAGGCTTCGTGGCCGGCGCCGACACCGTCCGCCTGGACAACTACGAGGTCGGCGTGAAGTGGGCGCTCCTGGAGGGCCGGCTGTCGACCACCGCGGCGCTGTTCCGCACCGTCAAGCGCGACGTGCCGATCACCGGCCGTGACGTCGGCGACACCGCCGACAGCCTGAAGGGCTACGGCGAGCAGATCGTGCAGGGCCTGGAAGTCGGCGTCGCCGGGAAGATCACCGAGGCCTGGACCGTCTTCGCCGGCGCGGCCTGGATGGAGAGCGAGCGCAAGCACAGCGCCTATCTCGATGAAGTCCGCCGCCGCGCCAATCCGGCCGACTACGGGACCGTCCTGCGGACCGACGGCGATCGCCTGGCCTTCACCCCGGACTTCACCGCCAACCTGTGGACGACCTACAGCCTGCCGTTCGGCCTGACCCTGGGGGGCGGCCTGCAGCATGTCGGCTCGTCGTACCTGGGCCGTCCGGACGACGCCAACCGCATCATCCCGAACGGCGCCTTCGGCAAGCTTCCCAGCTATACGATCATCAGCGCCTATGCGGCCTACGATGTCACCGATAAGGTCGAGCTTCGTCTGAACATCGACAACCTGACCGATGAAACCTACGCGGTGTCCACCAACTGGAACGGCAGCCGCGCGACCCTCGGCGCGCCGCGCACGGTGCTGCTCACGGCGGCCCTCCAGTTCTGATGACGGACGCGCGCGCCCGTTCGGTGAAACGATGAAGGAAGATCTCCCCGCATGATGCTGGCGATCCCCGACATCCTCACGCCGGACGAGGCGCGCATGTTCCGCCTCGAACTGGAACAGACGGCCTGGTCCGACGGACGCGCCAGCGCCGGCGCGCTCGCCGGACGGGTGAAGGACAATCAACAGCTTGCCGACGACAACCCGCTGGCCGCCCGGCTCGGCGGGTTGATCCTTGAGCGGCTGGCCCGAAGCGAGCGCTTCATGCAGGCCGCCCTGCCGCTGAAGGTGCTGCCCCCCAGGTTCAACCGCTATGTCGGCGGCGGCGCCTATGGCGATCACGTCGACAGCGCCGTCCTGTCGGTTCCCGGCGCGCCGCTGCGGCTGCGCGGCGACCTGTCGGCCACGGTCTTCTTCAGTGATCCGGAAGACTACGACGGCGGCGAACTGGTGATCGACAGCGGGCTCGGCGAGACACGGGTCAAGCTGCCGGCCGGGCATATGGTGCTCTACTCGGCCCGGACGGTTCACCGGGTGACGCCGGTGACGCGCGGCGCCCGCTTCGCCGCGTTCTTCTGGATCGAAAGCATGGTCCGGCAAGGCGATCGGCGGGCGATGCTGCTGGATCTGGATGAAGCCATCGGCAGCCTGCGCGCCGACACGCCCGACCACCCGGCCGTCCTGCGGCTCACCGGCCTCTATCACAACCTGCTGCGTGAATGGGCCGATACGTGACGGGCGTCCTCCCACGGCTGACGACCATCCCGGCGGAGATCGCCTCCGTGCGGGACTACGAGGCGGCGGCGCGCGATCGCGTCGACGCCGCGACCTGGGCCTATCTGTCCGGAGGCGCGTCGGACGAGACGACCCTGCGCGAAAACCTCGCCGCCTTCGCTCGGACGAAGCTGCGCAGTCGGGTGCTGCGGGACCTCAGCGGCGGGCATTGCCGCCTGGAGCTGTTCGGCCAGACTCTGGACATGCCGATCCTGGTGGCGCCGGTGGCCTTTCATCGCCTCGCCCATCCCGACGGCGAACTGGCGACCGTGCTGGGGGCAAGCGCCGCGAACGCGGCCATGGTGGTGAGCACCCAGGCCAGCGTCTCGCTGGAGGACGTCGCCGCCCAGGCGAAGACGCCGCTCTGGTTCCAGCTCTACATGCAACCGGATCGAGCGTTCACCCTGTCCCTGGTCCGACGCGCCGAAGCGGCGGGCTACCGCGCCATCGTCCTGACGGCGGACGCGCCGGTCAGCGGCCTGCGCGCCCGCGAGCAACGCGCCGGCTTCCGGCTGCCGGCGGACGTGGAGGCCGTGAACCTGCGTGGCGCACCGCCGCTTTCCCACACCGCCGCAGTGGGCGGCGCCGTCCTGCTGAGCGGCCCCTTGCTGGCGGCCGCGCCGACCTGGACCGATGTCGCCTGGCTGCGCGGTCAGACGTCCCTGCCCGTGCTGCTCAAGGGCGTCATGACCGCCGAGGACGCCGCTCAGGCGGTCACTGAAGGCCTCGACGGCCTGATCGTCTCGAACCATGGCGGCCGCATTCTGGATGACCAGCCCGCCACCCTCGACGTGCTGCCTGAGGTCGCCGACGCCGTCGGCGGGCGCATGCCTGTGCTGCTGGACGGCGGCGTCCGCAGCGGCGCGGACGCCTTCAAGGCCCTGGCGCTGGGCGCAAGCGCCGTCCTCGTCGGGCGCGCGGCCATACATGGGCTCGCTGCGGCCGGCGCGCTCGGCGTTTCCCACGTGCTTCACATGCTGCGCGCGGAGCTGGAGCTCGCCATGGCCCTGACCGGCCGCCCGACCCTCGCCGACATCGACCGCACCGCGATCCGCACCTGAACACTAGCCGCCGGAGTTCCCCCATGAGCAACCGCCTCAGCCTCATCGCGTTCGCCGCGCTCGCGCTCTGCGCCTGCAGTCCGCAGGGTTCTGAAAAGGCGGCCAAGTCGGGAGACGGCGGCGGCGTCGTGAACGTCTATACCGCCCGCCACTACGATGCCGACCTGGCCCTCTATGACGCCTTCACCCGCCAGACCGGCGTCAAGGTGAACCGCATCGAGGGGAAACCCGACCAGCTCGTGGCGCGCATGCAAAGCGAGGGGAAGGCCAGCCCCGCCGACGTCTTCCTCGCCGCCGACGCCGGCGCGCTCTGGCGCGCGCAGAACGCGGGCCTTCTGCAGCCGACCAGTTCCAGGGCGCTGAACGACGCCATCCCCGCCAATCTGCGCGATGCGGAAGGGCGCTGGTTCGGCTTCTCGCGCCGCGCCAGGGTCGTCGCCTACGACAGCACCAGGGTCCAGCCGGAGGAGGTCGACACCTATGAAAAGCTCGCCTCGCCGCGCTTCAAGGGGAAGCTCTGCGTGCGATCGGCCGACAGCGTCTACAACCTGTCCCTGGTCGGCGCGCTGCTCGAGGTCTGGGGGCCCGAGAAGACCGAACAATGGGTGCGCGGCGTCGTGGCCAACATGGCCCGTCCGCCGGAGGGCGGCGACCGCGACCAGATCCGCGCCGTAGCGGCCGGCGTCTGCGAAATCGCCCTGACCAACAGCTACTACTACATCCGCATGGCCAGCGGCGATGACGCCAAGGACAAGGCCATGACCGACCGCGCCAAGTTGGCCTTCCCCTCGCTCGAGGGCCGCGGCGCGCATGTGAATGTCTCTGGCGGCGGCGTCGCAGCCAATGCGCCCAATCCCGAGAACGCCGTGAAGTTCCTGGAATTCCTCGCCTCGAACGAGGCCCAGACCACCGTGTCGCGGATGAACTACGAGTTCCCGGCCGTCACGGCCGTGCCGGCGCCGGCGCCGGTCGACGCCTACGCCAGCTTCACGGCCCACCCGATGTCGGTGGCCGCCTACGGCCCCCGTCAGGCCCAGGCCCAATCCCTGATGAGCGCGGCGGGCTGGCGCTAGGGCTGCCCGTGTAGGCTGGAGAATGGTCGCCCTCGCGCTCCACCGGACGTACTCGCCGCTGCGGACGCTGGCCCTGCTCGCGGCGGCCGTGGCCGTGCTGCCGCTGGCCGGCGTGGTCGCGGCCGCCGCCGGCGGAGGCTCGGCCGACATCGCCATGCGCGAACTCGGCCGCTATGCGGCCAGCTCGGCGATCCTGGCGGCACTGGTCGCGATCATCACCGGCGTCGTCGGCACGCTCGCGGCGTGGCTGGTGGTGAATCACAGCTTTCCGGGCCGAGGCGTCTTCGCCTGGGCTTTGGCCCTGCCGCTGGCCGCGCCAGCTTTCGCCATCGCCTATGCCTATGCAGACCTGCTGGATATCGCCGGCGACCTACGCATATGGCTGCGCGCAAGCGCGGGGTTCGACCTTCCCCTCAATATCCGGACCCTGCCCGGCGCGGCCTTCGTCCTCTCGTGCGCCTTCTACCCCTACGTCTATCTCGCCATGCGCGCAGCGTTCGTAAACCAGTCCGCGCAGGCGCTCGAGGCGGCCCGCGTCCTGGGCGCGCCGCGGGCCCGGACCTTTTTCCGCATCGCCCTGCCGATGGCCAGGCCCGCCCTGGCGGCGGGCATGGCCCTGGCGGTCATGGAGACGCTGGCCGACTACGGCGCCGTGCAGTTTCTCGGGGTCCAGACCCTGACCACGGGGGTGATCCGCGCCTGGTTCGTCTACGGTTCGTTGGCGTCGGCCGCGCAGTTGGCCCTGCCCCTGCTCGGCGTCGCGGCCTTGCTGTTGTGGCTCGAACGCCTGAGCCGCCGCGGCCGCACCCATGACACCGGTCGGGCGCGCTGGCGGCCGCTCGAACCCATAGGCCTCGGCCGCGTCAAGGGCGCCCTCGCCTGCGCCTTCTGCCTGTCGCTGGTCACGGCCGGACTGTTGCTGCCGGTGGGCGTGTTGGCGGCTTCAGCGCTGGAGACGACGCCCGAATGGCCGCGCCTGACCCAGGCGGCGGGGCGATCGCTGCTGCTGGCGGCGCTGGGCGGCGCGGCGACCGTGACCGCCGCGCTGTTCCTCGCGTTAGGAGCCGCGCGCCTGCCGGTGACGGCGCGGATCGCGAGCCTTGGCTACGCGACGCCTGGCGCGGTCATGGCCGTAGGCCTCCTGTTGCCGGCCGCCTGGGCCTGGACGCTCGTGCCTGGCGGCGCCTCAAATCTCGTCCTGGGCCTATTGCTGCTCACCTATGCCTATGTCGCCCGCCTCATGGCGGCGGCGCTGGAGCCGATCGAGGCGGGCCTGGCGCGGGTGTCGCCTTCGATGCTCGACGCCGCCCGCAGCTTGGGGCGCGGCGAACTAGGCGCCGCATTCGCGATCCAGGCTCCAATGGCGCGCGGAGCCATCGCCACCGCCTGGCTGCTGGTGTTCATCGACGTGCTGAAGGAGCTGCCGGCCACGCTGATCCTGCGGCCGTTCAACTTCGACACCCTGGCGGTGATGGCCGACAACTACGCCCAGGACGAACGGCTGGCCAACGCCAGTTGGCCCGCCCTGCTCATCATCCTCGCCGTGCTGCCCGCCGTCCTCTGGCTGAACCGCAAGATGGCCCAGGCCCGCCCAGGAACCTCCGCTTGACCGCCGCCCCGCCCGACCTCTCCGTCCAGGCCGTCACCAAACGCTATGGCGCCCGGATAGCCGTCGACGCCGTCGACCTGGACCTTCGGCGCGGCCGGATCACCGGACTGCTAGGCCCATCGGGCTGCGGCAAGAGCACGCTGCTGCGGCTGATCGCGGGACTGGAGGTTCCCGACGCGGGCCAGATCATCGCCGCTGGCGCCGCCCTGTCCGGACCGACCGGGTTCGCGCCGCCGGAACACCGGGGCGTGGGCCTGGTCTTTCAGGACTACGCCCTGTTCCCGCACATGACGGTCCTGGAGAATGTCGCCTTCGGCCTGCGCGGCCGGCCAGGCGCGCAGCGCCGGCGCATCGCCATGGATCTCCTCCAGCGGATGCGTCTGCAAGATCGCGCCGACGCCTGGCCGCATATGTTGTCGGGCGGAGAACAGCAGCGCGTCGCCCTCGCCCGCGCCCTGGCCCCGCAGCCGGCCGTGATCTTGCTGGATGAACCGTTCTCAGGCCTCGATCGGCACCTGAAGGGCGAGCTCCGCGACACCCTCCTGGCCACTCTGCGTGCGGCCGAAGCCGCTGTGTTGGTCGTCACCCACGACGCCGAGGACGCCCTGCTCATCTCCGACGACCTGGCGTTGATGCAGGCTGGAAAGATCCTGCGCCGCGGCGATCCGGAGGACTGTTATCGGCGTCCTGGTTCGATCGCGACCGCGCGGATGCTCGGCGATATCAACGTCCTCTCCGTCGACGTAAGGGCCGGCCGCGCCTGTACGCCGTTCGGCGCGTTCGACGCGGGGGCCCTGCCCGACGGACCGGCCGCACTGCTCGTGCGTCCCGAGGACCTTCAGGTCGCCGATGAAGGAGCCGTCGCCAGGATCGAAACCGTCCGGTTCGCCGGCGCCACACGCGAGGTGAGACTCGTGCTCGACGGCCAGGCCGTGCGCATCAACATGACCACCGCCCCTCCACCGGTCGGAAGTCTGGTTCGCCTGCGGATGGTCGCAAACGCGGGCCTCGTCGCAAGCTGATCGGCGCAGTCCACCAGCCTGCAGGCGCCGCGCACCGGCCGATCAACGGCCCGTCTTGCGTGAGGCCGCCCGCAGGAGCCTTGCCTCGAGTTCCGGCCCGAAGCTCGCCAGGCGGCCCACCTCGCCGGCCGCGCACGCCTTGACGAGGTCTTCGACCGTCGTGACGCCGAGCCGGTCGCGCAGCTCGGCCAGCCGTTTCGGCCCCAGTTCGGGGATCGCCGACAGCTTGACGAGCGCCTCGGGCATCTGGGCCTCGGTTTCGGCGAGCGCCGAAAGCCGCCCCGTGGTGCAGATCTCCTCGATCTTCTCGGCCAGGTCGGCGCCGATGTCGGGCAGTTCGGAAAGGTCGCGGCCGGCCGCGACCATCTCGGTCATCTTCCCGGGGAAATCCTCGATGGTCGCGGCCGCGCGCCGGTAGGCGCGGACCCGGAAGGGGTTCGCGTTCTGCAGTTCGAGAAGCTCGGCCATGCGGTAGAACAGCCAGGCGACATATGCGTTGTGAACAGCCATGCAGGGTGCGCTCCGTTCGCCTACTACCCTACCGGCCCCGCCGAGCGCCGCCTTGCCTTCGATCAATGCCGCAGGCGGGCGAAGCGCGATTGTGGCGGCGAGCTGCGTCGAGGAGACGTGAACGATGTACGCCATGCTGCTGCGGGGCGCCGGCGCGCCGCTGGAAAGGGTTGCGCGGCCCGACCCCGAGCCGGCCCCAGGCGAGCTCAGGCTCCGGGTCCTGGCGTGCGGGGTCTGCAGGACCGACCTGCACCTCGCCGACGGCGACCTGCCGATCGAGGCCCCGGTCGTGCCAGGTCACGAGATCATCGGGAGGGTCGAGGCGCTCGGCCCCGGCGTGAGCGGGTTCGCGCTGGGCGATCGGGTCGGGGCGCCCTGGCTGGGACACACCTGCGGCGTCTGCCCCTACTGCGCAGAAGGGGCGGAAAACCTTTGCGACAGGCCCCAGTTCACCGGCTGGACCCGGGACGGCGGCTATGCCGACAAGGTCGTCGCGGACGCACGCTACTGCTTTCCCATCCCCGACAATTACAGCGATGCGGAGGCGGCGCCGCTGATGTGCGCCGGCTTGATCGGCTATCGGTGCTGGCGAAAGGCCTGCGAAAGCCGCCCGGTCGTCAATCTCGGCCTTTACGGCTTCGGGGCGGCCGCCCACCTGCTCGCGCAACTGGCCATCGCCGACGGGCAGTCCGTGTTCGCGTTCACGCGGCCCGGCGACGACGCGGCCCAGGCCCTGGCGAGAGAGCTCGGATGTCTATGGGCCGGCGGCTCGGACCAACGCCCGCCCACGGAGCTCGACGCGGCGATCATCTTCGCGCCCCTCGGAGAGCTGGCGCCGCTGGCGTTGCGCGCGGTGCGAAAGGGTGGAACCGTCGTCTGCGGCGGCATCCACATGAGCCCGATCCCCAGCTTTCCCTATTCGCTGCTGTGGCAGGAACGCCGGCTGGTCTCGGTGGCCAACCTCACGCGCCAGGACGCGGAAGAGTATCTGCCGCTCGCCGCCAAGGCCGGCGTCCACGCCCAGACGACGATCTACCCGCTGATCGAGGCCAACACGGCCCTGGACGACCTGCGTCACGGCCGCTTCACCGGCGCGGCCGTGCTCGTGCCCTGACGCTCTCGGCTCAGGAGGGAGTCTCGGTGGTCGTAACTGGAGCCGCCGACGCGGCCCAGACCTTCAGCGGCAGCAGCCACATCTCGCCCATGGCGGTGCTCCAGTCGTGGAACAGGTTGAAACCGAGATTGGCCTCCGCCTGGGCCGCCTCGACCGGATCGCTCGCACCGGCCAGGCGGCTCCAGAACCTGGCGTAGTCCCGCGAGAGATGGTCGCCGAGCCAGACGACGGAAAACGGCCAGGGCAGGACCGAGGCCGCGGGGGACGCGATCGGGGTCGTCATTTCTTCAGACATAACGGTCTCCTTCGCTTTCATTCTCGTCGAAAATCGCCATCGCCGACTTGCGCGAGATCAATGGCCGCCAGCGCTAGTGCGCCAGCATGATCGGCGCTGGGGCGGACTCGAGCATGCTCTGGGTGGCGCCGCCGAGGATGAACTCCCGCAGACGCGAATGGCCGAAGGCGCCCATCACCAGGAGATCGGCGGACTGCGCCTTCAGATAGCGCTCCAGCACCTTGCCGATCCGCGCGCCCTCCGCGTCCACCTCATCGAGGAGGGCGGGGATTCCATGGGCCTGAAGGTGACGAACCGCTTCGGCTCCTGCGCCGGCGACGGTGACCGGCTTCTCGTTGAGGATCGTCAGGACGCGCACCTCCTTGGCGTGAGCCAGGATCGGGAGGGCGTCGGCCAGGGCCCGCGCGGCCGGACGCCCGCCGTCCCAGGCGACCACCACATGATCGAGCCGGCCTGACGGGGGGGATTGGTCCGCGGACGTCTGGGCGACGAGGACCGGGCGTCCCGATCCGAAAATCAGACCGTCGGCGACGCTGGCCTGGCCGTCGATCCTCGATGCGACAGGCACGATGGTCAGGTCGCGCGTGCGCGCCACAGTCACGGTGTGCTCGGTCACGTCGACATAGTGGGCCAAATGGTGCAGCCGGTCCTGGAACACCCCGGCGCCCCTGGCGCGCGCCTCGAAGTGCGCGAGCAGTTCATTGGCGGCCTGACGGCTCTTGGCCTCCTCGGCCCGGGCGAGGTCGGAAATGCCGATCAATCGCTCGGCCGCCCAGTTGGTCGGGGCCGGAATCTTCACCTCGACAGCCAGGGCCGACACCTTGCCCCCGATCCGTGCGGTGAAATCCACGGCCCAATCGACGGCCGCCGGCCGTGTTGGCTCAGTATAGCAGTCGAGTTGCAGCAGGATGTCGTTCAACGCCATGTGCAGGGTTCCTTCCTGCCGCCACATTGAGCGCATGCGACCGTGGGGGCCTTGCGCGAGATCAAGGCCGGGACACTTGAACGCCGCGCCGCCAGGCCAGGTTGCGGACGTTCCCGTGACAAGCGCAGGCCCTGGCGATGAAGCTTACGTGCGCGCCACCAGCAGGTAGGTGAGATAGAGCGCGTAGGCGCCGACGAAGGCGCCGCCCTCCCAGCGCGAAACCCGGCGGCCGGAAAGGAAGACCGGCGCGCAGACCAGCGCCACGACCACCATGATCGGAATGTCTATCGCGATCAGCTCGGGCGGGACGGGAATGGACGAGGGTATCAGCGCGGTGCCGCCGAGAATGATCAGGATGTTGTAGATGCTGCTGCCGAGGAGGTTGCCGAGCGCGATCTCCCGCTCGTTCTTCAGCGTCGAGACGATCGTGGTGGCGAGCTCGGGCGCAGACGTGCCGATCGCGACGATCGTCAGTCCGATGAAGGCGTCCGAGACCTCCCAGATGCGGGCCAGCCTCACCGCGCCGTCCACGAGCCAATCGGCGGCGACGACGATGACCGCGATGCCGACGAGCAAGCTGGCGGCGCTGCGCGCGATCGCCAGATAGTCCGGCCGGCGCCGGCGCGGCGCGGGATACTCCTGCTCGAATTGGCGCCGCACCCGGCGGCTCTCGCGCCGGGCAATGACGACCAGGGCGACCGTATAGGCGACGCCCGCCAGGACGAGGACGACGCCGTCCAGGCGCGACAGCGATCCGTCGAACGCCAGGGCCAGCATCATCAGGGCGGCGACGATCATCACAGGCAGATCCAGGTGGATGGTCTGCATCTGCAGTTCCAGCGGCCTCATCGCCGCGCTCAGGCCCAGGATCAGCAGCAGGTTGACGGTGTTGGTGCCGGCGATGTTGCCGACCGCCAGCGCGCCGGCGCCGCGCAGGGCCGCGTCCACCCCGACGGCGAACTCGGGCGCGCTCGTTCCCACGGCGACCACGGTCAGGCCGATCAGGATCGGAGGAACGCCGAGCTGGGCCGCCAGCTTGCCGCCTCCCCGCGTCACGAATTCAGCCCCGACCAGCAACACGACGAGGCCGGCCAAGCAGAGCGCCAAGGGCCCGATCATCATCCCTCTCTGGGCAATGGGAGGTCAGCCTACACAAAAGGTGGGTCGAAAACGCCAGCGAGCGCATTGTTTCGGATCAAGGACGCTGTCCGACGGCCCGCTAGGATGGGCCGGACCACGATAGAATGGAGCGCTCGCCATGTCCGATCCGGGTTGGACCCATAATCCGCCGAAGAAGATCCTTCTCGCGACCGACCTCAGCGCGCGGTGCGACCGGGCCCTCGACCGGGCGAGCCAGCTTGCGGCGGAATGGCGGGCGGAGCTCCTGGTGCTCCACGTCCTGGACCCCGCCGAGGGCTTCATCGAGAGGCGCCATCTGGACGACCTGCCGAGCTGGCGCCGGCCGACCGACCGGCGGGCGTTGGCGGAAGCCCGCGTCCGTCGTGACCTCCCCGAAGCCCACGGCGCCTTCACCGTGCTCGTCAAGGAAGGCGATCCGGCGGCCGTCATCGACGAGACCGCCCGATCGGAGGGGTGCGAGCTTATCGTGACCGGCGTGGCCCGCGACGAGACGCTCGGCCGCTCGGTCCTGGGCGCGACGGTCGATCGGCTTGTGCGGCGCAGCCCCGTGCCGGTCCTGGTCGTCAAGGCGCGGGCCAAGCCATACCGCCAGATCGTCGTGGCCACGGACTTCTCGGATTCGTCGCGCCATGCGCTGACCGCGGCGATGACCTTCTTCCCACTCCATCCCGTGACCCTGATCCACGCCTTCGAGGTCCCGTTCGCCGGCTTCATCGACAAGCGGCGAGCCGAGGAGCAGTTCCGGGCGATGGGGCTGGAGGCCGCCGGCGAGTTCATGACGGCGACCATGCTGACGGACGACCAGCGCCGCGGCGTGGAGGTGCTGGTGGAGTACGGCCCCCCGGAGCGCGTGATCCGGCTGTATGCCGAGGACATGGGCGCCGACCTGGTCGTGCTCGGCACGCACGGCCATAGCGCCGTCTTCGACGTCCTGATCGGCAGCACCGCAAAGCGGATCCTCGAGCAGGCTCCCTCGGACGTGCTGCTCATCCGCGAGCCCCGCTCGACCCCGCGCTGACGGGCGTTTCACCAGACCAACCCAGACCTGGCGAAGGCGGTTGAAGTTACGGCCGCCCAGACAAGGAATTTGAGTTCATGGCCGATGTTCGCAACGCCCCGCTGTGGCATCACCTCGCCATCAGCGCGATCCTTCGCGAGCTCGACTCCAGCGACATCGGCCTGTCCGAGATGGACGCCTCGGCGCGGCGCGAGCGCCATGGCCCCAACAGCCTGCCCGAGACGCAGCGGCGATCGGCGCTCCGGCGCTTTCTCGCCCAGTTCAACAATGTGCTGATCTATTTCCTGCTCGTGGCGGCGGTCGCGGCCGCCTTGCTCGGTCACCTCGTCGACTCCGGAGTCATCGTCGCCGTCGTCATCCTGAACGCCCTCGTGGGCTTCATCCAGGAAGGCCGGGCCGAGCAGGCGCTGGACGCCATTCGCGACCTGATCGCCCCGGACGCCGCCGTGCTCCGCGAAGGCCACAGGACGCGGGTGGCTGCCCGTGATCTCGTGCCGGGCGACGTCGTCCTGCTTGAGGCGGGGGACCGCGTGCCGGCGGACCTTCGCCTGCTGAAGGCCCGGCGGCTGCTGATCGACGAGGCGCTGCTCACCGGAGAATCCGTGGCGGCGGAGAAGGACGAGATCCCGGTCGCGCCCGCCGCGCCGCTCGGCGATCGCCGTTGCATGGCGTTCTCCGGCACCCTGGTCGCCGCCGGCCAGGGCGCCGGCATGGTCGTCGAGACCGGGCCGCGGACCCAGGTCGGCCAGATCAGCGGGATGCTCCAGGCCGTGGAGCCGCTGAACACCCCCCTGCTGCGCCAGATCGACAGCTTCGCCAAGCGCTTCACCTGGCTGGTCTTCCTGGGCGGGGCCGCGCTCTTCGCTTTCGCGGTCCTGGTTCGCGGCTTCCAGTGGGTGGACGCGCTGATCGCGATCGTCGCGCTCGCCGTCGGCGTGATTCCGGAGGGCCTACCGGCGGTGATCACCGTCACCCTGGCGATCGGGGTGAAGCGCATGGCGGCGCGCAACGCCTTGATCCGCAAGCTTCCGGCCGTGGAGACGCTCGGGGCGACCTCGGTGATCTGCACCGACAAGACCGGCACCCTGACGCACAACGAGATGACGGCCCGCCGCATCATGACCGCCGATCGCGAGGTGGTCGCGAACGGTTCGGGATATGCGCCGGACGGCTCGCTGACCTGCCCTGAGACGGGGCTGGAGACCAGGATCGAAGGCGGCCTCCTCGACGTGGTCCGCTGCGGCGTCCTCTGCAACGACGCCGCGCTCGTCCACGACCACGGTCCGTGGTGCGTCCATGGCGACCCGATGGAAGGCGCCCTGCTGACGCTCGGCGCGAAGGCGGGCGTGGAGCGTGAGGCCCTGCACGCCGAGTGGGAGCGACTTGACGAGATCCCGTTCGATGCGGCGCACCGGTTCATGGCCACCATGCACCGCGGCCCGGCCGGCGAGATCGTGGTGTTTCTCAAGGGCGCGGCCGAAGCCTTGTTCGAGCGGGCGGCGAAGCCCTTCGATGCGGAGGCGTGGAACAGGCGCATCGCCGCCGCGGGCGCGGAAGGCGAGCGCGTCCTGGCCTTCGGCATGAAGCGGCTGGCCCATGCCCCCGACCGGCTCGCCTTCGAGGACCTGGCCGAGGGGGTCGAGTTCCTCGGGCTCGTCGGCTTCATCGATCCCCCGCGCTCGGAAACCCGGGCGGCCATCGCCGAATGCCGGTCGGCGCAGATCGCGGTGAAGATGATCACCGGCGACCACGCCGCGACGGCCGTCGCGATCGCGCGTCAGCTCGACATCGCCGACGACCCGCAGGCCCTGAGAGGCGTCGACATCGACGCGCTGTCGGACCTGGAATTGAGGGACGCGGTCGAACGGATCTCGGTGTTCGCGCGGACCAGCCCGGCCCACAAGCTGCGGATCGTGCGCGCCCTGCAGGCCAACGGCCACATCGTCGCCATGACCGGCGACGGCGTGAACGACGCCCCCGCCCTGAAACAGGCCGACGTCGGAACAGCCATGGGGATCAAGGGAACGGAGGCCTCCAAGGAAGCCGCCGAGATGGTGCTGCTCGACGACAACTTCGCCTCGATCGTGAGCGCCGTCCGTGAAGGCCGGACGGTCCACGACAACATCCGCAAGGTCATCTCCTGGGAGATCCCGACCAACGGCGCCGAGACCCTGGCCGTGGTGCTGGCCATCCTTTTCGGCTTCACCCTGCCGATGACCGCCACTCAGATCCTCTGGTCGAACCTGATCCTGGCCGCCACCCTGGCGATCGTGCTGGCCTTCGAGCCGCCCGAGCCTGGCGTCATGCACCGCCCGCCGCGCGCGGCGGATGCCCCGCTGCTCTCGCCGTTCCTCGTCTGGCGCGTGGTGCTGGTCTCGGTGCTTATGGGCGCGGCGGTGCTCGGGGTCTTCTTTCACGCGCTCCATACCGGGCGGGGCGTCGAGACCGCCCGGACCATGGTCGTGAACCTGTTCGTCATCGCGGAGATCTTCTACCTGTTCAACGTGCGTTACCTGCACATGACTTCCCTGACCTGGCGCGGCGCGCTGGGGACGCCGCCAGTGCTGGCCGCGATCGCGGTGCTGGTCGTCGCGCAGGCGATGTTCACCTATGCCCCGTTCATGCAGGCGATCTTCGACAGCCGCCCGCTCACGCTTCAGGACGGCGCGCTGCTGGTCGCCATCGGCGCGGCGCTGATGGCGTTCCTCGAGGGGGAAAAGTTGCTGATGCGGCGCCTGGGGTGGTTCAAGGAGCTGCAGCGCTAGGCTGCGGCTTCGGGCGCGTGCTCCCAATCGGCTTCCTTCAGCGCCCGCTCGAGCGCCAGTAGCAGTCGCAGACGCGAAGCGTCGTCGGGAGCCTCCTCGAGCCGATCGTTGAGGCGGCCCAGCAGGTCGGCGCGGGCGTTGTGCCAGTCGAGCGTCGCGGCCCGTCCCGCGGCCAGGCGGGGCGTTTCGACCTCAAGCGGACGGACGGCCGAGCGACCGAGCTCGAAGCTCTGATCGAGGACCGGAATGGTGATCCTGGCCGGGTCGAAGCCCGCCGCCGCCAGGCGCTCGGAAAGTCCCTTGAGGGCGTTCGGCTCGCCATGGGCGAGGAACACCTGGCCGTCGACGGGGCGGCGCTCCCTCGCCCACTGCACGAGACCATTGGCGTCGGCGTGGGCCGAGTAGACGTCGAGAACGCAGATCCGGGCCTTCACCCGGTAATCTTCGCCCTGGATGCGCACCTGGGTCTTGCCCTCGACCAGCAGGCGGCCAAGCGTGCCCACGGCCTGATAGCCCGTGATCAGGACCGTCACTTCGCGACGCCAGAGCAGGCGCTTCAGATGCCCCCGGATCCGCCCGGCGTCGCACATGCCGCTGCCGGCGAGGATGATGTGCCAGTCCCGGAGCCTCTCGAGGCGATCGCTGTCCGCGGGTTTCATGAGGTAGTGCAGGTGCGAGGCGCCCCGCAGCGGGGTGAACGGGTTGACCTGGCTGTCGCGGTTCCAGCCCCGCTCCAGGAACACGTCCGTCGCTTCGATCGCCAGCGGCGAGTCCAGGAAGATCTCGCCCATGGGCGCATCCCCGGACTCCATGACCGCCAGGATGTCGAGCAGCAGCTCCTGCGCCCGGCCGACCGCGAAGGTCGGCATCAGCAACGGGCCGCCGGCCGCATGGGCCTGGCGCAGTTCCTCGGCGAGCTGGCGACGTCGTTCGGCCGTATTGACGCGCTGGCGCTCGCGATCGCCATAGGTCGATTCCAGGATCAGATGATCCACGCCCTGCGGGCCGGTGGGCTCGGGCAGGTAGTCCTGCGCGCCCGCGCCGAGGTCGCCCGAGAACAGCAGGCGCACCCGTTCGTCGCCCTCCCCGGCCATCACCTCGATGGAGGCGGCGCCCAGCATGTGGCCGGCGCTCCAGTATCTGGCCTGCAGGCCGGGGGCGATGTCGACCACGTCGCCGATCTTCACCTTGACGAACTGGTCCATCACCTTGCGCGCGTCGCGTTCGGTGTAGATCGGCTCGACCAGCGGGCGGCCGCGGTGCTGGTTGCGCCAGTTGAGCGAGCGCACCTCGCTTTCCTGGATCCCGCCGGCGTCGGCCAGCATGACCGAGCAGAGGTCGCGCGCCGCCGCCGTGGCGTAGATCGGCCCTCTGTAGCCGGCGCGCATGAGCTTGGGGAGCAGGCCCGAATGGTCGATGTGGGCGTGGGTCAGCAGCACGGCGTCGATCGACGAGACGTCGAAGGGGAACGGCTCGTAGTTCAGCGCCTTCAGCGTCTTGGGGCCCTGGAACAGGCCGCAGTCCACCAGGATCTCGAACCCGTCACCGCTGAGGCGTGCGCAGAAGCCGGTGACGCATTCGGCCGCGCCGTGGAAAGTGAGGTTCAAACCCATGACTGATCCCGCAGTTCAGATCCGGCGCGCGCGCATCGGCGTCTTGCCGAACTGATCCGAAGTCCGCCGACCTGTCGAGCGCCTGTGCGCACCTGGACCGGGGCGAGGAAGGACGCCGCCAAGGCTTCGCACCGCCCCACGAACTCAAGGCGCCTGGACTCCGGGCTGGCGAGGGACGAGGCTGCCGATGGTCTGGCGGCTGCCGCAGACTACGGAAATCACCATGAAACACGCCGTCGTCCTCGCTCACCCGGCCAAAGAGAGCCTCAACAAGGCGATCGCCCACACCTATCGCGCGGCGGCCGAAGAGCTGGGCCACGCCGTCGAGGTCCGCGATCTGTACGCCATGGGGTTCGACCCGTGCCTCAAGGCCGCCGAGATCCCCGGGCCGCAGGCGCCGGTGTTCGAGGACGACGTGCTGCGCGAGCGGGCGCTGCTGGCCGAGGTCGAGGTGTTCGCCTTCGTCTATCCGTTCTGGTTCAACGCGCCGCCGGCGATCCTGAAGGGCTATGTGGACCGGATCTTCGGCATGGGGTTCGGCTTTCAGCCGGGCCCGGGCGGCAACAGCCCCGCGCTGGCCGGGCGCAGGCTGATCAGCTTCACCACCTCCGGCGCCCCGGATCGCTGGGTGCGCGACACCGGCGCGATGAGGGCCCTGACCCAGTTGTTCGACAACCACCTGGCCGGAACCTGCGGCCTGACCGTCGTCGATCACGTTCACTTCGGGGGCATGGTCTCGGACATCACCGAAGAAGCCGCCGCCGAGGTGTTCGCCAGGGTCCGCGCGGCCGTCGCCGAGCATTTCGGGGCTGGGCGGAGCTAGGACGCGGCGGCGGCCCTCAGGCGGCTGTCGACGCCTCGGGCGATCACCACCTGTTCGTCGGTGGGAATGACCAGAACCTCCACCTGGCTCTCCGCGGCGTCGACCCGCTCGGCGCCGGACAGGTTCGCTTCGGGGTCAAGCGTCGCGCCAAGCCAGCCGCAGAGGCCGACGATCCGCTCGCGGATCGCCGCCGCGTTCTCCCCGACCCCGGCCGTGAACACCAGGGTGTCGAGCCCGCCCAAGGCCGCCGCCAGCGAGGCGACTTCGCGCGCGATGCGGTAGACGTACACCTCCAGCGCCTGGCGTGCATGGGGCGCGGGGCTGGCCAGCAGCGTGACCATGTCTCCGCTCAGCCCCGACAGGCCAAGAAGACCCGACCGCTGGTAGAGCAGGTCGGTTACGGCGGCGGGGCTCATCGCCTTCGCCTGGAGCAGATACAGGATGACCCCCGGGTCCAGGGAGCCGCTGCGGGTGCTCATGGGCGGGCCCTCGAGCGCGGAGAAGCCCATGGTGGTGGCGACGCTGCGCCCCTGGTCCATGGCGCAGAGCGAGACGCCGCTGCCGAGGTGCAGGACGATGGCCCGACCGCCGGCCCGCTGGCCGTCGCGCTGGCGCAGGACCCCGGCGATATAGTCGTAGGACAGGCCATGGAAGCCGTAGGCCAGGACGCCCTCGTCGATCAGATCGCGCGGCAGGGCGTAGAGCCGCGCCACCTCCGGCTGGTCGGCGTGAAAGGCGGTGTCGAAGACCCCGACCTGCAGGGCGCCGGGAAGGCGCCGCGCGGCGATCCCCACGCCGCGGAGATTGAAGGGCTGGTGGAGCGGAGCCAGCGAGGACAGATCCTCCAGCTTCGACAGGACCTCCTCGCTCAGGATTTGCGGCTCGCGGAAGTCCCGGCCGCCATGAACGATGCGGTGGCCGACGGCGACGACGCCGGCCGCCCTTCCCTCGGCCGCCAGCCAGTCGAACAGCCGCTCCAGCACCGCGTCGAGGTCGGCTTCCCCCGTCCAGGACTCGTCGGCCAGCGTGACGCCGTCGGCGCCGGCCCGCATCCGCGGCGCGCCGCCCAGGCCCGAAACCTGTCCCGCCAGCTTCAGCGGCAGGCCCGGGGCGGCCCCATAGACGGCGAACTTCAGGCTGGACGACCCGGCGTTCAGGGTCAGGATGTCGCCCGCCGTCATCGCAGATACTTGGTCGGCTTGTGCTGGGTGACGAGAATGGCGAGCGCGCAGGAGGCCAGGCGTGAGGCCTCAGGATCGGAGCGGCTGGTCAACATGATCGGGACCCGGGCGCCGAGCACGATCCCCGCCGACTGCGCGTTGGACAGGTAGAAGAGCTGCTTGGCCAGCATGTTGCCCGACTCGATGTCCGGGACGATCAGGATGTCGGCCTGCCCCGCCACGAGCGACACGATGCCCTTGGCCTTGGCCGACTCCAGCGAGATCGCGTTGTCGAAGGCCAGCGGGCCGTCCAGCAGTCCGCCGACGATCTGCCCCCGGTCGGCCATCTTGCACAACGCCGCGGCGTCCAGGGTCGAGATCATCTTGGGATTGACGGTCTCGATCGCCGAGAGGATGGCCACCTTGGGCTGGGGCGTCCCCATCGCATGGGCCAGATCGATGGCGTTCTGCACGATGTCCCGCTTGGCGGCGAGGTCCGGCGCGATGTTCAGCGCGGCGTCGCTGACCAGCAGCGGCCGCGGATAGGTCGGCACGTCGAGCACGAAGACGTGGCTCATCCTGCGGTCGGTCCGCAGGCCCGAGCCCGGCGCCACCACCGCTTCGAGCAGTTCGTCGGTATGCAGGGCGCCCTTCATGATCGCGGCCGCCTGCCCCTTGGCGGCCATCGCGCAGGCGGTCGCGGCGGCCTGATGGCTGTGTTCGACATCGATGAGCTCGAACGCCGAGATGTCGCGGCCCGCGTCCCGGGCGGCGGCTTCGACCCGCGCCTTGGGTCCGATCAGGATCGGCGTGATCAGCCCGCGTTCGGCCGCCTCGACCGCGCCGGTCAGGGAGAGCACGTCGACCGGGTGCGCCACGGCCGTCAGCAGCGGCGGCTGCGACTCGGCCATGCGCATCAGCCTCTGGAGCTGGCTGGCCGCAATAGGCGCGTCGGCGGGCTTTTCGACGATCATCATGTCCTTTCCCGAACGGGACGCCCTCAATGCGACAGGAGAAGGGGCGCCGGCACGTCCTGCAGAAGCTGCCGGCTGACGCCTCCGAGAACCAGCTCCTGCAGCCGCGGACGGCCGTACAATCCGGCGATCAACAGGTCGATGTCCAGTTCGGCCATGTGCCGCTCGATCACTTCGGCGGCGTCTTCGTCCCTGCTCGTGTCCAGGATGATGTTCGGCTTGACCCCGTGCCGCTCCAGCAGGCGCTGCAACATGCCGTCCGGCCCGCCCTCGCCCGAGGGCGAGACGACCAGGACATGGACCTCCTCCGCGCCCTCGATGAAGGGCCAGCCGTCGCGGAGCGCCCGCGCCGCCTCGCGCGATCCATTCCAGGCGACGAGGACGCGCTTGCCGGCGGGCGGCGCGTAGTCGTCAGCCGGCGTCACCAGCACCGGGCCGCCGCTGGCCATCGCAAGATCCGCCGCCGCCACGTGCTTCTGCCCCATGTGGATCGCCATGCGGCTGGGCATGATCACCAGGTCGGCCCTGCGGGCGCAGGCGATCACCGTGTCGGGATAGTCGCCGCTCGCGGTCATGAAGTCGGATTCGATCCCCGCATCTCCCGCCGCGGCCTCGAACCGCTGGCGCGCGGCCTCGCTGGCCTGCGCCACGCCCTTGGCGTGGTCGCGCAGGATCCGGTCGATGTCGCCGGAGGGAAGGCCATACAGGGCCTCCCCCGCGCCGAACTGCAGTATGAACTCGCTGGTCAGGAAGAGCCCCGTCAGGTGGGCTTTCCAGCGGCGGGCGAGATCGGCGCCGAACTGGGCGCGATAGGACCCGGCCGGCGTGGAATCCATCAGAACGAGGATGTCGCGATAGGTCATGAGCGCCTCCGTTGGCGTGCAGCTTAACGCCTGGCCGCGACGCCGACTTGACGTGGGTCAACCGCAGGTTCGGCCGCCACCCCGGTTCGACCGGATTGATCCGGCGCAAGGCGTTGGCGGAGCCTATCCTTACAAGAGATAGCCGCCGGCGAGGCGCATCCCAAGAACCAATGCGCCTCGCCGGGGGTTGATGTGGCGTTCCTTCTCCTCCCGGGAGCGGGAACCCAGCAAACGGGCGAGAAACGGGATGGCGTCCTCAAGACACTCCACAGTTGCCGCCCCCGAGGCGGTCGGGGGCCTCGACCCTCGCGCGCTGTGCCTGGAAATCCTGGACGAAAACCGCGTCATGTCGATCGGAACGGTCCGGGGCGACGGCTGGCCGCATGTGACCCTGGTCAACTACCTGCGCCTGGGCCACGCGCTGTACTTCGTGATCTCTCGCGAGAGCCAGAAATTCGCGAACATCGACCGCGATCCCCGCGTCTCCATCGCCCTGGGCGGAAGCCAGAACCCGCGCGGCCTGTCCATTGCGGCGCGGGCGATGGAAGTGCGGGACAGCGAACGGATCAAGGAACTGAACCGGGCCATCGAGGCGCGATCGGGGCCCGCCGCCTTCATGCCCCATCCAGGCTCGCCCTCGGTCGCCATCATGGAGGCCAGGCCGGTGATCATTTCGCTGGTCGACTACACGGCGCCGCCGGGGTCCCGACGACTGATGCGGGTGATCGAGGACTGGCGCCTGGAGCCTCTGGCGAGCTGACCCCTTCCGTAGATCTACTTAAGCAGCGCCCCTTAAGCACCGGCCACGAATATCGCCGCTCGGCCGCCAGCCTTAACAATTCGGGTCATCGACAGGGAGACCGACGATGCCCCCCCAGGCGCTCAGTGAACCTTCTTCCTCACGGTCCAGCACGGTCGACGCCTTCGGGCCCATCGGCGTGCGCATGCACTTCGCCGCCGACGAGGAAATCTATGCTCAGGACGAGGACGCCGACCTGATCTATCAGGTGCTGGAGGGCGTGGTCCGCACCAGCCGCCTGCTCAGCGACGGCAGGCGCCAGATCGGCGACTTCTACTATCCCGGCGAACTCTTCGGGATGGAGGCCGGCGACAAGCACAGCTTTTCCGCCGACGCCTTGGGCGCCTGCACAATTCTGGTGGCCAAGCGTTCGGCCGTGCACCATTGCGGCGAGCAGCGCGAGCGGCTCGAGCGCCTGATCTGGACGGCCACGACGCGGGAACTCGCCCGGACCCAGGAACACCTGTTCCTCCTTGGCCGAAGGGGCGCGTGCGAAAAGGTTGCGAGCTTCCTGATGAGCGCCGCCGATCGCGCCAAGGGTGATCTCACCCCCCTGGCGATGAGCCGGCAGGACATCGCCGACTATCTGGGCCTGACGATCGAGACGGTGTCGCGAACCCTCACCCAGCTCCAGTCGGACGGCCTCGTGAAGTTCGTCGGCTACAGGAATTTCCAGGTGATCCGGCCGGCCGGCCTTTTACGCCTGGTCGCGGCCTAGCCGAGCGTCGGTCAGGCGACCTGGCGATGCAGGCTGCGCCACCAGCCTTCGATCGCGGCCAGGTCGGGCGGCAGGACCACGTAGAGCGGCGCGGCGAAGGCGGACCAGACCGGGTCGAACTTCTGCGCCACCGAGGTCAGGATCGGGGTGCGGGCGGCCAGGCCGGCGGCGAACGCATCCGACAGGCCGGTCCGTTCGGCCTCCAGCCGCCCGAACTTGCTGAGCACCACCAGATCGCAGCCGGCGGCGATGTCCTGGCGCACCGCCTCGCACGCGGTCACGATGCTGCCGGCGTCCAGTCCGCAGGCGGTCGAGCCGCCGCCCAGCTCCTGGAAGACCGGGAAGCGCCGGCCGTCGACCAGGCTGCGCAACTGCGCCTCGCCCTCCCCGGGCTCCTCCTCGACCACGCCGGCGACGCGCACGCGGGGGCCGAGCCGCTGGGCGAAGGCGCAGAACAGGGACTGAATCGCCGGGGTCGGGGCGCCGCGCACCACCGCGATCGGCCTGGCCAGGTCCGGCGTCGGGTTTCCCATCATTCCTTGGGTTTGAAGGGGGCCGGGACGCGGTTGGCGCCCTGGCGTGCGAACATCCAGCCCGGATACTCGGCCGGCAGCTCGCTGACCGCATCGAGGCGCTGCATCTCCTCGGGCGTCAGTTCGAGGTCGACCGCGGCCAGGTTGTCGTCCAGTTGCTCGACGGTCTTGGCGCCGATGATCACACTCATCACATGCGGCTTGGCCAGCAGCCAGGCCAGGGCCACGCGGGCCACCGACGCCTCGTGCGCCTGTGCGATCTCGCGCATGACCTCGATGCAGGCCCAGGCGCGATCCAGGTTCACAGGCGGGAAGTCGAAACTGGTGCGCCGCGCGTTCTCCGGATTGTTCGAGCCCGGCCCGAACTTGCCCGACAGCAGCCCGCCGGCCAGCGGCGACCAGACCATCAGGCCCAGTTGCTCGGACGTCAGCATCGGGACCAGTTCGCGCTCCAGGTCGCGGCCGGCGACGGTGTAGTAGGCCTGCAAGGTTTCGAACCGCGCATAACCCTTGGCTTCCGAAAGCCCCAGGGCCTTGGCGATCTTCCAGGCCGACCAGTTCGAGACGCCGACGTATCGCACCAGCCCCTGGCTCACCAGGTCGTCGAGCGCGCGCAACGTCTCGTCGATGGGGGTCACCGTGTCGTTTCCATGGATCTGGTAGAGATCGATGTGGTCGGTCTGCAGCCGCTCCAGGCTGGCCTTGACCGAGTCCAGGATGTGCCCGCGCGAGGCCCCTCGGTCGTTGGGGCCCGGCCCCATCTGGCCGAAGACCTTGGTCGCCAGCACCACGTCGCTGCGCTTGACGCCGAGGTTCCTGAGCGACTGGCCGAGGCGCTGCTCGGACGCGCCGAACGAATAGACGTCGGCGGTGTCGAAGAAGTTCACCCCCGCGGCCAGGGCCTTGCCCACGATCGCATCGACGTCGGCCTGCGGCAGCGAGCCGATCGCCTTCCACATGCCGGCGTCCTCGTTCCCGCCGAAGGTCATCGTCCCCAGGCAGATCTCGGAGACGTAGAGGCCCGTCCGGCCAAGCTGCTTGAACTTCATGGGGCGGCTCCTGGCGTTGTCACCCCAGACTACATATCGGTTCGTGACGGGCGCAAGACAGTCCGCCGGCCTCAGGGGCGCGAGATGACCAGCCGGCGCGACCCGTCATAGGTCGGCATCCGCCGCCAATGGCCGTAGCGCTCGTCCCAGGCGCCCGAGGCGAGGTCGGCCGACAGCGCGGCGACGAACCGCGGCTCGACCTCCGGCGCCACGAAGCCCCACGAGGACTGGGCCCCGCGCACCGCCGGCTCCAGCAGGCGTTCGGGCCGGGCGTAGAAGGCCTCGGTGACGCCGTCGACGCAGTCGATGGCGATCGGCACGGTTTCGACGCTCACCTGGCCGCCGAGGGCGTCGACGATCGCCTCGATCCCCGGATAGCGCCGCTGCTCGGCGGCGATCAGTTCGGGGGCGTAGTCGTTCAGCCACCAGCGCGACAGGGCCGGCCCGTCGAAGGCGGCGACCACGACCGGACCGCGCGCCACGCGCCGCAACTCCGCCAGCCCCTTGGCCGGATCGCGCCACTGATGGACGGTGGCCACCGCCATCGCCGCATCGACGCTGTCGTCGTCCAGCGGCAGCGCCTCGGCGAACGCCTCGATCGCTAGGCCGGCGCCCGGCCGTCGCTGAGCGCGCATCACCGCCGAAGGCTCGACCGCCAGGACGTAGCAGTCCTGGGGCTCATAGGACCCCGTCCCGGCCCCGACATTGAGCACGGTCCGCACTGGGCCGAGCGCCTGGCGGATGCGGTGGGCCAGCACCGGGTCGGGCCGCCTTTGCGCCGCATAGCCGCCGCCCGTGCGGTCGTAGTCCACGTCTCCGCCTACCGCCATTCGTCAATTCTCCTCACGTTTGAATCCGATGAAGAGATGTCTACCCCGTTCCTTTTCGCCGAAAAATCGAGAACGGGTCGTGCTATAGGTGAGGCAAATTCAACTGTGAGATCGCCATGACGCGTCCACGCCTGCCGCCGCTCGCCACCCTGCGCGCCTTCGAGGCCGTCGCCAGGCTCGGCTCGGTCGGCCGCGCCGCCGAGGAGCTGGGCCGCACGCACGGCGCGGTCAGCAAGCAGTTGCAGGCGCTGCGCCTGGACGCCGGCGCGCCGCTGTTCGACAAGGTCGGGACCGGCCTGCAGGCCAACGCCGCCGGCAAGCGGCTGGCGCAGGCGGTGGGGCGCGCGTTCGACGACCTGGGCCAAGCCTATGCCGAGGTGGTGCGCGAAGCCCGCGCACCGGCGTTGCGCATCGCGTGCAGCGCCAGTTTCGCCATGGGCTGGCTGGTCCCGCACCTGCCGCGCTTTTCCGAACGACACCCGGACGTGCGGCTCGAACTCTCGATGACCTCGGCGAAGGACATGCGCGAGGAACGCGACGCCGACCTGGTGATCCTGTGGGACCGCAGCGCCTATCCGCCCGAAGACCAGGCGCGCGCCATCCGCCTCGCCGACGCCAGCTTCGGGCCGGTCGCCGCGCCCGACTACCCGGTCGAACGACGCCCCCGGGACGGAACCCTGCGCGTCGCCCGGCGCATCGTCCACGACCATGCCGCCGGGGCCTGGGCGCAATGGAGCAGGCTGTCGGGGCTGGCGCTCGAGGCCCCGGCCCAGATCAGCTTTCCGCACACGCACCTTTGCCTGCAGGCGGCGGTGGCCGGCATGGGCGTGGCGGTGGCCGAGCGCCGCCTGGCCCAGGCCGAGCTGGCGGCCGGTCGGCTGGCGGCGGTGGCCGATTTCACGACGTTTCCCGACGGCTTCGCCGCCATTCCGCACCGCTCGCGACCGCTGTCCGCCCAGGCCCGGACCTTCCTCGACTGGCTGGCGGCCGAACTGGGCGCGGCCTAGGCGCGGCGTTCACCATCCCAAGAACCACAAGGGCCGGCGCGGCGTTGAAGGAGCATGACTTCCGAACGTTCCAACGCCCCGCCCGGAGGCCCGCGGCCGCCGCCACGCGAGATCGGAGCGGTGCTGGCAGGCGATTTCCGCATCACCGGCCGGGCCTACCGCGCGCGGCTGTGGCGCGAGGACGTGCGCGCGATCGAGGCCAAGGACATCGGCCCCATCGTCGACCGCGTGGTCTAGCTTGCCTCGTCAGCCGGAGTGATCGGAGACGATCCGCCAGCCGTCCGCGGTCTTGTGGAACACCAGGCTGAACAGGCCGGTGGCCTTTTCGCCGTTCGGCAGGTCGAGATTGAACCTGCCGATCACGGCGGCGTAGTCGGGGCCCAGCGGGTCGAAGTCGACCACCTCGGTCGAGAGCCTGGGCATGGCCGTCGGGTCGGCGAACCGGGGGGCGTACATGGCCCGGATGGCGTCATAGCCCTGGATGACCTTTCCACCGCTAACATAGTTGATTTGCGGGGCTTTTTCGTAGCTGGCCATGAAGGTGTCGAGCTCGCCGCGGCTCCAGCCGGCGCTGGCGTCGGCCAGCACCTTGGCGACGTCGGCACGGTCGTCGGCCAGGGCCGGACCGGCCATCAGGCCTATCGTCAGGGCGACGGCGGAAAGTGCGCTGAACTTCACAATCGGGCTCCTATTTGCGCCGTATCGTCAGGATTTCGACGGGACGTTCCAGAATCTGTCCCTTGACGTAGACCACATCGGTCGGAGCGTCCGAAGGCTGCCCCTGAATCCTGCGCACCACGTCCATGCCCCCGGTCACCCGGCCGAAGGCGGCGTAGCCCTGGCCGTCGGGATTGCGGGCGCCGCCGAAGTCGAGGCTGGTGTTGTCGCCGACCGTGATGAAGAACTCCGAGGTCGCGGAGCCCGGGCCGTCGCGGGCCATCGAGATGACGCCGTCGGTGTGGCTCAGCCCGCTCGTGGCGGTGGTCTCGTGGGCGATGGGCGGCTGCATCTGGCCGCGACGAGCGTCGCTGTCGATTCCGCCCTGGATCACCTGGATCGGCGCCTTGGGATTGGGATCGGTCGCGGCGCGCACGACCCGGTAGAAGGTCGCGCCGGCGTAGCGGCCCTCGTCCACATAGCGCAGGAAGTTGGCGACGGTGAGCGGCGCGCGGTCGGGATAGAGCTCCAGCTCCACCACGCCCAGGTCGGTGGTCATCACCACCGGCACGGCGGCCGGCGGGGCGGCGGGGCCGGGGCCTGCCGCCGCCAGAAAGAGGGCCGCGCCCAGCACGGCGCGTCGAACGAGCTTCATGGCCATGCCCGGCCCTCCCCTTGCCCAGCTTGCGAGCCGGCGGGTCGCCCCGCCGGCCCTGGTCGTCAGAACGCCACCCGGATGTTGGCCCCGATGGTGCGCGGCGTGATGCGGATGCGCGCCTCGGGATCGAACGGGCTGGCCGGCAGCGCGCGGATCACGCCGCGGCTGTCGAGCGCGTTGTTCGCATAGATCGACAGCTCCACGCCCTGGTGCGTGACGCCCGCACGCAGGTTCACCACGTTGTAGGCGTCCATCTTGCGATAGGTGCTGAGCTGCGGGCTGAACTCGGTGAAGCGCTCGCCCATGTACTGGTAGCCGGCGTAGACGAAGGCGTCGAGGTCGTCGCTGAGCGTGAAGACGTACTCGGCCGAGCCGCTGAAGGTGAACTCCGGCACGAACGGGGCCTTGTCGCCCTCCTTGGCCTTCAGGTTGACCACGTCGGTCGAGAGCTTGGAGTCGATGTAGGCGCCGCCGGCCGTCAGGGTCAGGCCCTGGATCGGGTTGGCGGTGAGTTCCAGCTCGACGCCGTCGCTGGTGGCGCCGCCGACGTTCTCACGGAAGCCGAAGCCGCAGTCGAGCCGGCGCTGGGTCTGCATGTCGTCCCAGACCAGGTGGAAGTAGGCGCCGTTGACGCGCACGCGCCCGCCGGCGAACGAGCCCTTGCCGCCCACTTCGTAGTTCCAGACCTTGTCGGCCGCGAAGGTGTTCGGGTCGGTCCCGGTGCGGGTGAAATCGGCCAGCTCGGCGGCGCAGACGTCCTGCGGCACCGGGGTGTTGATGCCGCCGTAGCGGAAGCCGCGGGCGGCCTGGGCGTAGACCATGAAGTCGTCGGTCAGGTCGTAGGAGACGTTGAGCTTCGGGTTGAAGCCGTCTTCCTTGGACGTGCGGCGCGGCGGGTCGCTGGGGACCGCGCCGTTGAAGAAGCCCGAGGCGTAGAGCTTGTACTTCTGTTCCCAGTTGAAGTAGCGCACGCCGCCGGTGACGCTGAACTTGCCGATCTCGTAGGTCAGCTCGCCGAACAGGGCGTAGGTCTTCACCTCCAGGTCGTCATAGCCCCAGTACGGATTGTCCGTGGGCGCGCCGAAGTCGTTGGAGTTGACGCCCATGGCGGCGTCGAAGCCCGGCACCGGCACGGTGTTCAGGTAGTAGATGTCCTTCTTGTCGGCGAAGGCGCCGGCCACCCAGCTAAACGGGCCCTCGCCCTGCGAGGCCAGGCGGATCTCCTGGGCGAAATAGGTGGAATCCGTGGTGTCGACCAGCGGGCTGGGCGTCACGCCCGGGAAGGCGGCCAGCAGGCCGTCCAGCGAGCGCTTGTTGACCGTGGTGCGGTCGAAATACGAGGTCGAGGAGACCAGGTTCGCGAAGCCGAGGTCGTAGTTGAGGGTCAGGTTGTAGATGTCGAGCTTGTCGTCGTAGCCGTCGTTCGAGGTGTAGTCGCGGCCCAGGCCCGGCACGCGCTCCAGATCCTCGGGACGGCCGCCGTCCTTGTAGTGGTGCTTGAAGTAGGACAGGTCGGCGGTGAAGTCGTCGGTGACCTGGAAGCGCGCCTCGACGCGGCCGCCGCGGGCCAGGCCGTCATTGAGGTCGCTCTCGCCGGTCGCGACATTGTCGATGTAGCCCGGGGTCTTGGTGTAGTAGCCCGAAGCGCGGATCGCGACGCGATCGGTCACGACCGGCACGTTCAGCAGGCCCTTCAGCGAGAAGCCGTCGCCGCCCTCGCTGACGCGCGAGACGCCGTAGTCCAGCTTGCCGGAGAACTCGTTGAACTGCGGGCGATGGGTGATCATCCGCACGGTGCCGGTCATCGAGCCGGCGCCGTAGAGCGTGCCCTGCGGGCCGCGCAGCACTTCCACGCGCTCCAGGTCGAACAGCGCCAGTTCCGGGTTCAGGGCGCCCATCGAGATCGGGATTTCGTCGATATAGATGCCGACGGTTTCCTGGTTCTGGGTGTCGTTGTCGTTGCCGCCGCCGTTGGTGACGCCGCGGATCGACAGGCGCGTGCGGCCCGGACCGTTCTGGTAGGCGGTCAGGCTGGGCACCGAGCCGAGAAGGTTGGTGTAGCTCTCGGCGCCCATGTTCTGCATGGCCTGCTCGCCGACCACGTTGATGCTCATCGGCACGTCGAGCACGGATTCGGTGCGCTTGCGGGCGGTGACGACCAGTTCGTCGACGATGGCGCCGTCGCGGGCCGACTGCGCGAAGGACGGCGCCGCGGTCAGCGCCGTCGCCGAAACCAGGACCGACGCGGCCAGCAGGCGCGTCTTGGTGCTCATGTTCATAGGATCCCCTCCCGAATGACGTTCGCACCGGCCGCTCCAGACGGCGGGCGCAATTTTCGAGCCGGAACATAGGCGTGCGACGCCGCGGCGAATGATGCGCCAAGCAGCCATTCTGATGCGCGATGCAATCAGTCGCCGCGACGGGGCAACCTGAAGTGCAGCAGGCCCGGCCCGCTACCTTCGGCGGAAGTCCCTGGGCGCGGCGTTGAACCGGCGGCGGAAGGCGGCGGTGAAGTTGGTCGGGTGCTCGTAGCCCACCGATTCGGCGATCTCGGCGATGGTCATGCCGCCCTCGCGCAGCAGGTCCTTGGCCAGCTCCATCCGCCGCGCCTGGCAGAAGTCGAACACGGTCGCGCCGAAGATCTCCTTGAACCCGCCCTGCAGCTTGGTGCGGTTCAGGCCGACGCGGCGGGCCAGGACCTCGATGGTCGGCGGATCGGCGAACTCGGCCAGCAGGATCTCGCGGGCCTGATAGAGGCTGTCGCGCTCGCTGCGGCGGACCGGCGAAGCGGCGCGCGGCCCCTGCTCGCCGCTGTCGATGGAATCGACCAGCAGGCAGAGCATCTCCATCACCTTGGCCTCGAGATAGCGCTGGCGCAGGGCGCCCTTGAACGAGGCGCCGACGATGTCGCCGACCGCGCTGTGCATGGCCGGGGTCAGCCGCATGCCCAGGTGATTGAACCCCTGCCCGCGGCGGTCGAGGTCGCGCAGCAGCCTGGGCAGCTCGTCCGGCTCCAGCCCCATGATCCGCGCCAGGTTGCCGGCGTGGAAGTGCAGGGTCAGGGAGGCGAGCCGCTCGCGGCCGTGGATGTGCAGGTCGTAGTCGCGCCCGGCCGGCAGGGTCAGGACCGAGGCGTAGCCCTTCTCCACCCGCACCGCATTGGGGCCGGCGTCGTGCAGGCCGATGCCGCCGGCCAGCACGAAGCGCAGGGAGACCAGGTCTTCCGGCGCGCGGATCGGCAAGGTGTAGTGGTCGTCGTAGCTGCTGTCGGCCACGCAGACGAGCAGGTAGTCGTAGAGCCGCACCACGTCCCAGTGGCCGGCGCCGTGCTCGACCGGCAGGCGGGCCGAGGCCGGGCCATGGCGCGGCGCGCGCGGCCCTTCGGCCACGTGCCCGTTGAACCCGTCATAGATGTCGCGAACCTCGGCGCGCGACGACAGCAGATCGACCATGCCCACCCCACGCCGGCTCCGGGCCGGCGGAGGCGCAACCTGTCGCACCGCAACGGAAATGTCACGAAGCCGACACGCGCGCCGGGGCGGTTTGGCGGGAGATGTTACTTTCCGGGCGCGGTCGGCGGCGGCGCAGCGTGCGTCAGGCCGCGAGGTCCTGGCGCGCGCGGGCCGTCGGCTTGGAGAAGACCATCACCCCGTCGTCCACGGCGCCGAAGCGCAGGGTGACCAGGTCGAGCGCGTAGTTCTGGTAGAGCTTCCAGGGTTTCTTGGTGCCCTGCTTGGGGAACTGGTCGATGGCGCGCTGGACGTAGCCGGAGGAGAAGTCGAGCCAGGGGGCCTCGCCCACCGACGGGTCGGGCCTGGGCGTGCATATCGGCTGGCCGGTGCGCTCCATGTGGTTCAGCAGGCGGCAGACGTACTCGCAGGTCAGGTCGCACTTCAGCGTCCACGAGGCGTTGGTGTAGCCGAAGGCCGAGGCCAGGTTCGGCACGCCGCTGTACATCATGCCCTTGTAGCTCATGGTCCCCGCCATATCGACGCGCTCGCCGTCGACGCTGACCTGCAGGCCGCTGAGCAGTTGCAGCTTCAGGCCCGTGGCGGTGACGACGACGTCGGCCTCGAGCTCCTGGCCGGACTTCAGCTTGAGCCCCGTCCGGGTGAAGCTGTCGATGTGGTCGGTGACCACCGAGGCCGAGCCCGACTTGATGGCGTCGAACAGGTCGGCGTCGGGCACCAGGCACAGGCGCTGGTCCCAGGGATTGTAGCGCGGGGTGAAATGGGTCGCGACGTCGTAGTCGGGGCCCAGGTGCTCGCGCACCATGCCGATGATGCGTTCCTTGGTCTTCTCCGGCTTCTTGCGGGCCAGGTTGTAGAACAGCATGCCGAAGAGGACGTTGCGCCAGCGGGTGATCGCATAGGCCAGCTTGGCCGGCAGCTTGGCGCGCAGCCAGTTGGCGGCGGCGTCCTCGGCCGGGCGCGAGACCACATAGGTCGGCGAGCGCTGCAGCATGGTGACGTGGGCGGCGGTCTTGGCCATTTCCGGCACCAGGGTGACGGCGGTCGCGCCGCTGCCGATCACCACGACCTTCTTGCCCGAATAGTCGAGGTCTTCCGGCCACTTCTGCGGATGGACGATCTGGCCCTGGAACTGGTCGGTCCCGGCGAACTGCGGGGTGTAGCCCTCGGCGTAGTCGTAGTAGCCGGTGCACATGAAGAGGAAGTTGCAGGTCAGCCGCACGACTTCCTTGTTCGGCCCGACCTGCGCCTCGATCGTCCACCTGGCGTCGGCCGAGGACCAGGAGGCGCAACTGACATGGTGGCCGTAGCGGATGTGGCGGTCGATGCCGTTCTCCGCAGCGGTGTCGCGGACGTATTTCAGGATCGAGGGGCCGTCGGCGATGGCCTTGGCCTCGCGCCAGGGCTTGAAGGCGTAGCCCAGGGTGTACATGTCGCTGTCCGAGCGGATGCCGGGATAGCGGAACAGGTCCCAGGTGCCGCCGCTGGCCTCGCGGCCTTCCAGGATGGCGTAGGTCTTGCCCGGACAGTTGGCCTGGAGATGGTAGCCGGCCCCGATCCCGGACAGGCCGGCCCCCACGATCAGAACGTCGAAATGCTCGCTGCCCACCAGTGCCATCCTTGCGTTCGCGTCCCGGCCCCCCGGCCGGGATTCCTCAAACAATTGTTCGACATCATGCGCTGTCGGACAGCGTTCGCCAAATGGGCTTCAGCGCCTTGCGGGAAAGGGTCGCGGAGCCTTTGGATGGGCGGCGCCGTCGCCGGTCTCCGGCTGCGCCGAAACCGGGACGACACGTCCGACTAGGCCGCCGGCCAGCCGCCGCCGAGCGCCTTGTAGAGCGCGGCGACGTCGGTGTTGACGCCGGTTTCGGCGACGCTGACCGCGTCCTCGGCGGCCAGCAGGGTGCGCTCGGCGTCGAGCAGGACCAGGAAGTCGAGCACGCCTTCGCGGTAGCGGACCCGCGCCAGTTCGGCCGCGCGGCGGGAGGCGGCGGCCTGCTCGGTCAGCGACTTGAGCTGCGCCTGGCGCTGGCTGTAGCGGACCAGGGCGTTCTCGACGTCCTCCAGCGCGGTCAGCACCGTGCGGTCGTAGATCGCCAGGCTGGCGTCCTCCCTCGCCTGCTGCGCCTTCAGCCGGGCGCGGGCGCCGCCGATGTCGAGGCCCGGCCAGGTCACGGCCGGCGCGACCGACCAGGCGTTGCTGGCCGCCTCGCCCAGGGACGACAGGTCGCCGGCCAGGAAGCCGACGAAGCCGGTCACCCGCACGCGCGGGAAAAGGTCGGCGGTGGCGACGCCCACCCGGGCGGTCTGGGCCGCCAGCCGGCGCTCGGCCGCCTGGACGTCGGGGCGGCGGCGCAGCAGGTCGCCGGCCTCGCCGATCGGCAGCGCCCTGGCGAACGGGGCGGCGCGGCCGCCATGGGCGAGCAGCAGGTCGTCCAGCGCGCCGGGCCGCTGGCCGGTCAGCACCGCCAGGCGGTAGGCGGCGGCGCGCTCGGCGGCGATCAGGGCCGGGATGGTGGCCTCGGTCGCCTTCATCCGCGCGGTGGCGCTCTCGATGTCGATGGGGTCGGCGCCGCCGACGTCGAAGCGCGCCTGGGTGATGCGCACGGTCTCGCGCTGGGTCTCCAGGTTGCGGCGGGCGACGTCCAGCCGCGCCTGGGCGCCGCGCAGTTCGAAGTAGTTGCGGGCGGTCTCGGCGGCGACGGTGACCTGGACGTCGCGCAACTCGGCCCGGGCCGCGCCGGCCTCGGCCCCAGCGGCCTCGACGCCGCGGCGGACGCGGCCGAAGAGGTCGAGCTCCCAGGCCGCGTCGAAGCCGAGGCTGTAGGTCTCGCTCTCGACCCGGGCGTCGCCCGAGCCGGGCTGCTGCTGGCGGCTCTGGCTGGACGCGCCGGCGAGGCCGACGCGCGGCGCCTGGTCGAGGCGCGTGTCGGTGAAGATCGCCCGCGCCTCGGCGACCCGCGCCACCGCCACCTTGAGGTCGAGGTTGGCGGAAAGCGCGCGCGCGACCAGTTGGTCCAGCACCGGATCCTCGAACTGCCGCCACCAGTCGGCCTCGGGGCCGGCGGCGGTGAAGGCCGCGGCGTCGGCGTTGTGGAACACGGCCGGGGCGGTGTCGGGGGCTTTGTAGTCCGGGCCCACCGCGCAGGCGCCCAAGGCCAGGGCGAAGAGGGCGGGAGCCGTCAGGCGGAACGGGTTCAAGGGCGGGCCTCCTCGATGGCCGCCTGGCCGGCCGCGACGCGGGTGCGTCCCGTGAAGCGGCGGACCAGCAGGTAGAAGACAGGGGTCAGGATCAGGCCGAAGAAGGTCACGCCGAGCATGCCGGCGAACACCGCCACGCCCATCGCATGGCGCATCTCGGCCCCGGCCCCATGGGCGAAGACCAGCGGCGCGACGCCCATGATGAAGGCCAGGGAGGTCATCAGGATCGGGCGCAGCCGCAGGCGGCAGGCCTCCAGCACCGCCTCCAGGGTCGGAACCCCGTGCGCCTCGCGGTCGCGGGCGAACTCGACGATCAGGATGGCGTTCTTGCAGGCCAGCCCCACCAGCACGATCAGCCCGATCTGGGTGAAGATGTTGTTGTCGCCGCGGGCCATGGCCACGCCGGCCAGGGCCGACAGCAGGGTCATGGGCACGATCAGGATGACCACCAGCGGCAGGCTCCAGCTCTCGTACTGGGCGGCCAGCACCAGGAAGGCCAGCAGCACGCAGAGCGGGAAGACGAAGACCGCGGTGTTGCCCGCCAGGATCTGCTGGTAGGTCAGCTCGGTCCACTCGTAGCCCATGCCGTTGGGCAGCTCGGACTTGGCGAGGGTCTCCATCGCCTTCTCGCCCTGGCCCGACGAGAAGCCGGGCGCGGCCGCGCCGTTGATCTCGGCCGAGAGGTAGCCGTTGTAGTGGGTCACGCGGTCGGGGCCGGTGGTCTGGCGCAGGGTGACGAACGAGCCGAGCGGCACCATCTGGCCTTCGCCGTTGCGGGTCTGCAGGCGCAGGATGTCGTCGGGCTCCAGGCGGTGCCGCTGGTCGGCCTGGACGTCGACTTCATAAGTCCGCCCAAAGCGGTTGAAATCATTCACATAGACCGAACCAAGGTAGACCTGCATGGTCTCGAAGAGGTTGGTCAGGGAGACGCCCTGCGCCCTCGCCTTCTCGCGGTCGATGTCGGCGGTGACCTGGGGCACGTTGATCTGGAAGCCGGTGAACAGGCCGGTCAGCGACGGGTCCTGGCCGGCCTTGTCGATCAACCCTTGGGTCTGGGCGTAGAGCTCCTCGGCCCCCAGGCCGGCGCGGTCCTCGATCTGGATCTTGAAGCCGCCGATGGTGCCCAGCCCCATGACCGGCGGCGGCGGGAAGACCGCGACCATGGCGTCCTCGATCGCCCCGAACTTGCCGTTGAGCTGCTCGGCCAGGGCGTCGGCGGCGAGGTCCTTGCCCTTGCGCTTTTCGAACGGGTCGAGGGTGACGAAGACGATCCCGGCGTTGGGGCTGTTGGTGAAGCCGTTGATGGAAAGGCCCGGGAACGCCACGGCGCTTTCGACGCCGGGCGTCTTGAGCGCGATGTCGCTCATCTGGCGGATCACCGCCTCGGTGCGGTCGAGGGAGGCGGCGTCCGGCAACTGGGCGGCGGCGACCAGGTACTGCTTGTCCTGGCCGGGGATGAAGCCGGTCGGGGTGCGCATGAAGCCGACCACGGTGAAGGCGATCAGCACGCCATAGACCGCCATGGCGACCCCCGACTTGCCGAGCACCCGCGAGACCAGCCCGACATAGCCGTGCGAGGAGCGGGCGAAGAAGCGGTTGAAGGGGCCGAACAGCCAGCCGAAGGCGGCGTCGATCAGCTTCTGGAAGCGGTCCTTCTCCGCGCCGTGGGCCTTGAGCAGCACCGCGGCCAGGGCCGGCGACAGGGTCAGGGAGTTGAAGGCCGAGATGATCGTCGAGATGGCGATCGTCAGGGCGAACTGGCGGTAGAACTGGCCGGTCAGGCCGCTGATGAAGGCGGCGGGCACGAACACGGCGCAGAGCACCAGGGCGGTGGAGATGATCGGGCCGGTGACCTCGCTCATCGCCTTGCGGGCGGCCTCGCCCGGCGGCAGGCCGTTCTCGATGTTCCGCTCGACGTTCTCGACCACGACGATGGCGTCGTCGACCACCACGCCGATGGCCAGCACCATGCCGAACAGGGTGAGCGTGTTGAGCCCGAAGCCCATCAGCAGCATGACCGCGAAGGTGCCGATCAGCGACACGGGCACGGCGATCAGCGGGATCACCGAGGCGCGCCAGCTCTGCAGGAACAGCACCACCACGATGACGACCAGCAAGATCGCCTCGACCAGGGTGTGGATGACCGCGTCGATGGAGCCGCGGACGAAGACGGTGGGGTCGTAGACGATCTTGTAGTCGACGCCCTGGGGGAAGTCCTTCTTCAGGTCGGCCATGGCGGCGCGGACGTCCTGGGAGATGTTCAGGGCGTTGGAGCCGGGGCGCTGGAAGATCGGCAGGGCGACGGCCGGCTGGTTGTCCAGCAGCGAGCGCAGGGCGTAGCTGGAGGAGCCCAGCTCGATCCGCGCCACGTCGCCCAGGCGGGTGATCTCGCCCGAGGCGCCGGTGCGGATGATGATGTTGCGGAAGTCCTCCTCGTCGGTCAGCCGGCCCTGGGCGTTGATGGCGAGCTGGAAGTCGGCCTGGCCGGGCGCGGGCGGGGCGCCGAGCTGGCCGGCGGCGATCTGGACGTTCTGCTCGCGGATGGCGTGGAGCACGTCGCCGGCGGTCAGCGAGCGCGAGGCGACCTTTTCCGGGTCCAGCCAGACGCGCATGGCGTAGGGGCCCGAGCCGAACATCTGGACGTCGCCGACGCCGTCGATGCGGGCCAGGCGGTCCTTGATCCGCAACTGCGCGTAGTTCGACAGGTAGAGCATGTCGTAGCGCTTGTCGGGCGAGATCAGGTGCACGACCATGGTCAGGTCGGGCGAGGCCTTGTTGGTCACCACCCCTGCCCGCTGCACCTCGGCCGGCAGCTTGGGCAGCACCTGGGCGACGCGGTTCTGGACCTGGACCTGGGCCTTGTCGAGGTCGGTCCCGAGGGCGAAGGTGACGGTCAGGGTCATGACCCCGTCGGCCGTCGACTGGGACGACTGGTAGAGCATCCCCTCCACCCCGTTCAGCGCCTGCTCCAGCGGCGAGGCCACGGTCTCGGCGATGACGGACGGGTTGGCGCCGGGGAACGCGGCGCGCACCACCACGGTCGGGGGGACGACCTCGGGATATTCGCTGATCGGCAGCCGCGGCAGGGCGATCAGCCCGGCCACGAAGATGATGATGGACAGCACGGCGGCAAACCGCGGCCGGTCCACGAAGAACCGTGAGAAGTTCATGGTCGGGGGTCCTTGGCGGCTTGAGGCGGCCGCGCGATGGAATTTGGAGTCAAAGTCCCCCTCAGTCGGCGTTCGCCGACGGCTCCCCCAGCGGGGGAGCATCTGGGGAGTGGATCGACGCGGCGCGTCGAGGCCGAGCTGATCAGTTCGCGGTGGGCGCGGTCTCAAGCTGGGCGGTGCGCAGCGGTTCGACCTCGACCTGGGCCAGGGCCTGCGTCGGCAGCTTGAAGGCGACCCGGGTCGGGACGACGGCCTGGCCGGGCTTCACCTTCTGGCCGCCGCCGACGATCACCACCTCGCCGGGCTTGAGGCCGGTGCGGACGATGCGCAGGTCGCCGACCTTGGGGCCGAGGGTCACGGTCCGGTACTCGGCGAGGTTCTTGGGGCCGACCACCAGCACGAAGCGCTTGCCGAGGTCGGCGCCGATCGCCCGGTCGGGGATCAGGGCGACGGTCTCGGACGCCTCGCTGACCAGCCGGATGCGGGCGAAGAGGCCGGCGGTGAAGCGGCCGTCGGGGTTGGTGAACAGGGCGCGGCCGTTGATCGTGCCCGAGCCGGCGTCCATGGCGTTGTCGACGAAGACCAGCCTGCCCTCGTGGGGATAGCCGTCCTCGGTCATCAGCCCCATGAACACCGGCGAGGGCCGCCCGCGGGCGCCTTGCGCATACTTCAGGAAGGTCTGCTCGTCAGTGTTGAACGAGGCGTAGACCGGGTTCTCGCTGACCACGGTGGTCAGCAGGTCGGCGCTGGTCACCAGGTTGCCGGCGGTGATCATGGCGCGCGAGACCCGCCCGTCGATCGGCGAAGTCACCTTGGTGAACTCCAGGTTCAGCTTGGCGGCGTTGAGCGCGGCGGAGGCCGCCTCCAGCGCGGCGCGGGCGGCCTTCTCCTCGGAGATCAGCCGTTCGTATTCGCTGCGGGCCAGGGCGTTCTGCTCGACCAGCCGCTCGCCGCGCAGGCGGTTGGCGCTGGCCAGCTCCAGCTTGGCGCGGCCGGAGTCGGTTTCGGCGGCCAGGCGGTTCACCTCGGCCTGGAACGGCCGCGGGTCGATCTGGAACAGCACCTGGCCCTTGCGGACCTGGGCGCCTTCCTGGAAGCGGGCGCTGTCGACATAGCCGCCGACCCGCGAGCGGATCTGCACCTGCTCCACCGGCTCCAGGCGGCCGGTGAACTCGTCCCACTGACGAAGCGACTTGAAGACGGCCGGCGCGGCGGAAACCTGCGGCGGCGGCGGATCGTTGGTGTTCTGTTGGGCTTGAGCGCCGCAGCCGGCGACCAGCAGCGCCAAGGCCAGGACGGACCCGATAGAAACGAATGATTTCACGGACATGCGATGTTTCCAGCCAAACTGTCGCGGAGACCCGCGCTTGACGCGTCGGGCAGTAGGTGATTTAGGAAGAATGTGACGATACCGGTCGGTAACGCGGTGGAGCATAGATACTGACCGGTCACTCTCACGTCAATGAGAGGAAATATGAAAATATCGGGGAGAGAAACTGAGGCGGGCGCCGTGGCGGAAACGTCACGCAGGCCGGCCCGCGACCGGATCTTCGAGACCGCGCGCGACATGTTCTATCGCAAGGGAATCCGTGCGGTGGGCGTGGAGAGCATCGCCGCCGAGGCCGGCGCGACCAAGATGAGCCTCTACCGGAACTTCCCGTCGAAGGACGAGCTGGTCGCCGAGGTGCTGCGCGAGCAGTCGCGCGAGGGCTGGGCCTGGTGGGACGAGGTCCTGGCCCGCTACGACACCCCGCGCGCCAAGCTGGAGGGCCTGTTCGACGCCTTCGCCGAGAAGTCGGAGAACGTGGAGGAGCATGGCTGCGCGCTGTGCAACGCCGCCGTCGAGCTGCACGAGCCCGACCACCCGGCCTTCCTGGTGGCCAAGGAGCACAAGCTCGAAACCCGCCGCCGCCTGATCGAGATGGCCAAGGCGGCCGGCGCGAAGGACGACGACCTGGGCGACGGGCTGCTGCTGCTGCTGGAGGGCTCGTACATGGCCCGCATCACCCTGGCCAACGACGGCCCGGCCCGCATGCTGCCCCGCGCCGCCCGCGCGCTGATCCGCGAACACCTGGACCACTGAAGGCGGCGGCGCACGAACCTCGCAAATGCAAAAGGCCCGCTCGATCCGAGCGGGCCTTTCGGTATCCAGGTCGGAGCGCCGATCAGACGGCGAGCGCCTGCCGGCGACGGGCCGAGCGGACCATGGTCCCGACGCTGCCGAAGCCGATGATCATCATCGCCCAGGTTCCCGGCTCCGGCACCGCGCTGGCGACGCTGTAGAGGTCGACCTTGCCGCGGATGAAGGCGCTGTTAAGCGCCTGTTCCTGGGTCCAGAAGCCGCCCGAGGGCGAGCCGTCGACCAGGAAGCCGTCGAGGTTCAGGGTGTATTGTTTGCCGCCGATGTCGAAGACCTGGGAATTCGAGTTGAAGTTCATCGTCACGCGATCGGCGCAGCCGGCGCTGTTGACGCCCGCGTTGTTGGGCAGGCCGTTGGCGCAGGAGTTGTCCTGGTTCGGCGTTTCGAAGTGGGAGAAGTTGTATTCGAAGGTCTTCGTGCCGAGGAAATTGTCGTCCGCCCAGACGTCCGTGGTGAACTTCAGCCCGACATTGGTGATGGCGCCGCCGGTGCTGATCGGGAAGTTCAGGTGCTGGAACTCGCCGATATTCACCGCGCCCGAAGAGTCGATGTCCTGGTTCAGGACGGTCGAGAAGTCGGTCCCGATGAAGTTGTAGCCGCTCTGGCCATAGCCGGTCGAAACGCCCCAGCGGATCGTGCCGTCGCCGCCGTTCGGCGAAATGTTGACGTTCGTGCCGCCGACGGGATCGAACCAGGCGCCGGTGACATTCTTGAACTCTACTTGCACGGCCGCCGCCGCGGGGCTGGCCAAGGCCAGACCAAGGACAATTGCTGAAATCGCGACAGGCGCCGGCAGTTTCAGGCTATTCTTTTGCTTATTCATACTTCGCACCCCTGTCGATAAATCCTGACCAGGGGGCCTTAGCGTTTGCTGAAGCGGCTTCACAACACGCTTGCTGGACAATTTACAATTGATCGCCAACCCTTCGCCTGACGGTTGTTTTTTGCGACCTCCCCATTGCTTCACTCCACTCCAAAATGGATCAGATGCACTATGCGCCTGCCGCGGCTATACGCTTCGCTGGGCCGCCCGCCGGAAAGTCGACCGCCGATACGCCAGATGCGAAAGTCATCCGCGACGCCGCGCCCGTCAGCTTGTAGACAACGCCGCGCGTCGAAATTGACGTAACGACATTCTGGAAGTGCGAGCGTGCCGGAAAGAGCTGTGAAGTCGCCGCCCTCGGAGCTGAGGGCCAGGGTTCGGGTGTTGGGCCGCGTGCTGGGGGACGTGATCAAATCCCAGGACGGCCAGGTGCTGTTCGACCGCATCGAGGACATCCGCAAGACCTCGGTCGCCTTCCATCGCGAAGGCGGCGCGGCCAACGCCGCCCTGCTGGAGGAACGGCTGCGCAGCCTGGACCTGAACGAGACGGTCCGCTTCGCCCACTCGTTCGCCTGCTTCCTGCAGATCACCAACATCGCCGAGGACTATGTCCAGCGCCGCAAGAGCGGCGATGCGCGGCCCGACACCCTGGCCGGCAGCCTGGAGGCGCTGGCCGCCGAGGGCGTGCAGGCGCCGGCGGTGGCCAAGATGCTGCAGACCGCCTTCATCGCCCCGGTCATCACCGCCCACCCGACCGAGGTGCGGCGCAAGAGCGTGCTGGACCGCACCGGCGCCATCGCCGCGGCCCTGACCGCCCTGGAGCAGGCGAGCGGCGAGGCCGCCCGCCACGACCGCGAGCTGGAGCTGCTGCGCGAAGTGGCGATCTTCTGGCGCACGCGGCTGCTGCGCGGCGTTCGCCTGGGTGTAATCGATGAGATCGAGACCGCGGTCTCGTATTTCGAGCGCAGCTTCCTGGCCGAACTGCCGCGGCTCTACGCCCGTTGGACGCGCCAGCTTGACGCCCAGTTGCCCAGCTTCCTGCGCATCGGCTCGTGGGTGGGCGGCGACCGCGACGGCAATCCGTTCGTCACCGACGCCGTCCAGCGCCAGGCCTTCGCGCGCCAGTCGCAGGCCGCGCTGCTGAACTATCTGGAGCGCATTCACGCCCTGGGCGCGGAGCTGTCGCTGTCCAGCACCCTGGCCCAGGTGACGCCGGCCTTGCAGGCCCTGGCCGACGCCTCGGGCGACGCCTCGCCCCAGCGCGGCGACGAGCCCTATCGCCGGGCCCTGCGCGGGGTCTATGCGCGGCTGGCGGCCACCTATCCGATCCTGACCGGCGAGGCGCCGCCGCGCCCCTCGCCCCTGCCCGCCGAGCCCTACGCCACGGCCCAGGCGCTGAAGGCCGACCTGCAGGTCATCCTCGACAGCCTGATCGCCAATCACGGCGAGACCTTCGCCATCGGCCCGCTGCCCGAGCTGATCCGGGCGGTGGACTGTTTCGGCTTCCACCTGGCGACGCTGGACCTGCGCCAGAACTCGGCCGTCCATGCCCGCACCATCGCTGAGCTGATGGCCGTGGCCGGGGTCTGCGCCGACTACGAGGCCCTGGACGAACAGGCCCGGCGCGACCTGTTGTTGGCCGAACTGGCGCATGGGCGGCTGCTCTATTCACCCCATGCCGACTACAGCGAGGAGACCCGCCGCGAGTACGCCGTGCTGTCCCAGGCGGCGCAGTCGCGCAAGCGCTACGGACGCCAGGCGATCGTCGCCTACATCGTCTCCAACACCACCTCGGTCTCGGACCTGCTGGAGGTCTATGTCCTGCTCAAGGAGGTGGGGCTGTTCCATCCGGGCGAGACCCCGCGCACCGAGGTGTTCGCCGAGCCGCTGTTCGAGACCATCGGCGACCTGCGCGCCGCGCCCGACACCATGCGGGCCTATCATTCCCTGCCGCTGATCAGGTCGCTGCTGTCCGAGGGCCGCCTGCAGGAGGTGATGATCGGCTATTCGGACTCCAACAAGGACGGCAGCTACCTGACCTCGACCTGGGAGCTGCACCAGGCCTCGCGCGCGCTGCTGGCGGCGACCGACGAGATGGGCCTGCGGCTCCAGTTGTTCCACGGGCGGGGCGGCACGGTCGGCCGCGGCGGCGGCTCCAGCTACGAGGCGCTGCTGGCCCAGCCGGAGGGCACGGTGCGCGGCCGCATCCGCATCACCGAACAGGGCGAGGTGGTGGCCAACAAGTACGCCGACCCGCAACTGGCCGACCAGAGCCTGGAGACCATCACCGCCGGGGTGGTGCTGGCCTCGCTGCGCAAGCCCTCGGCCGAGCGGCTGGGGGAGAAGCACGCCCCGGTGCTGGACAGGCTCTCGCAGGCCTCGATGGAGGCCTATCGCAGCCTGGTCTACGAGACCCCCGGCTTCGTGGACTATTTCTACGGCGCCACGCCGCTGACCGAGATCGTCGAGCTGAACATCGGCAGCCGGCCGGCCTCGCGCCAGCCGACCCGCAGCATCGAGGGCCTGCGCGCCATCCCCTGGGTGTTCTCCTGGTCGCAGTCGCGCACCATGCTGCCGGGCTGGTACGGCTTCGGCTCGGCGATCGAAGCCTCGGGGGTGTCGCTGAGCGAGCTCAACGAACTGCACGAGGCCTGGCCGTTCTTCGCCACCACCCTGGCCAATATGGAGATGGTGCTGGCCAAGAGCGACATGCTGATCGCCCGGCGCTATGCCGGCCTGGTCGAGGACAAGGCGCTGGCCCAGACCATCTTCGGCCGCATCGAGGCCGAGTGGGAGAGGACCGTCCAGGCGCTGCTGACCATCAGCGGCCAGAGCGCCCTGCTGGACCGGCACCCGGACCTGGCCGAGGCCCTGCGCACCCGCCTGCCCTATATCGATCCGCTGAACCACCTGCAGATCGAACTGATCCGCCGCCGCCGCGCCGGCGACAGCCACGAGGCCGTGCGCGAGGGCATCCACCTGACGATCAACGGCGTGGCCGCGGGCCTGAGGAACAGCGGCTAGGGACCAGAAAACTCGCGCGGCTGTCGGATCGAACGCCGCGCGAACGTCCTTTGGTCTGCACAGCCCAAAGGAGGAAGTCCCATGTCCTATGTCGACGGTTTCATACTCGCCGTGCCGAAGGCCAATATCGAGGCCTACAAGGAGATCGCCCGCAAGGCCGGCGCGATCTGGAAGGAATACGGCGCGCTGGCCTATGTCGAATGCGTCGGCGACGACACGCCCTATGGCGAGGTGACGTCCTTCCCGCGCGCGGTGCAGGCCAAGGACGACGAGATCGTGGTGTTCTCGTGGATCGTCTACAACTCGCGCGCCCAGCGCGACGAGATCAACGCCAAGGTGATGGCCGACCCGCGGATGCCGGACGACCCCGACAAGATGCCGTTCGACGGCAAGCGGATGATCTTCGGCGGCTTCGAGAGTTTCGTCGAACTCTGACCGCCTCAAGGTGGCGCCGCGGGCCCGTCGCTACCCTGGGCCTGCGCGCGTTACACTTCTTTACGTTATTTTTCAAATACTTGTTGGCGCATCCACACACAAGCACGTCATACCTGCGGTCACGAACACAGGACGTGACGCAGATGTTGAAGCTCTTGCCGGCAATGTCGGTGATGGCCGTGGGAACCGCAGCCGCCGCCAGCGGCCGGCTCGGCGACATCTTCGCCATCTGGATCGTGATGATCGTCGGCTTCGCCAGCGCGGGCGCCCTGCTCCGCCACGAACGCCGCACGCGTCGCACGCAGGCCGCGAAGGTCTGATCGCCGCGTCGGGCGACCCGCAGAGGTTCTAGGGGCGGCGCCTTCCGGGGCGCGCCTTGGGGCAGCGGGGAGCCGCGGGAACCCTACCTCGAAGGGTTCACCCAGCCCCCCCGCGGCTCCCCGTACTGCCCGCGACGAGAAAAGCCGGCGTCCGCGGTGCGGGCGCCGGCTTTCCTCCAGGGTCAGGGGCTGGGCCTAGAACTCGTACTTCAGGTCCACGCCGTAGGTCTTCGGCGGGGCGTAGTAGTTCATCAGGTCGCCGAAGAAGGTCTGGGCGGCGACGGCGTAGAGCTCGTCGGTGAGGTTCTTGCCCCAGACCGTGACCGACCAGGGGGCGTTCGGCGGCTGGACGCGGAGCGAGGCGTCCCAGAGGCCGAACGGCTTCTGGTAGAAGGTGTTGGCCGGGGTCCAGTAGCTCTTGCCCTGCTTGGTGTAGTTGGTCTGCAGGCTGAAGGCGCGGTCCCACTGGCCGACGCCGAACACGTAGTTCGCGCCGAGGTCGAACTTGTATTCCGGCGAGCGCTGGATGCGGTTGCCCGAGAACACCACGCCGGCGCCGTCCACAAAGTCCTTGTACTTGGCGTCGAGCCACGAGCCCGAGGCGGTCAGGGTCAGGTCCTCGTTCACCGCCCAGGTGCCTTCGGCCTCCAGCCCCTTGATCTTCGCCGAGCCGGCGTTGCTGGTGATCAGGCAGAGGCACTCCAGGACCAGTTGCTGGGACTGCAGGTCCTTGTAGTCCATCTGGAAGGCGGCGAGGTTCAGGCGCACCCGGCGGTCGAACAGGTCCGACTTCACGCCGAGCTCGTAGTTGGTCGCCTTCTCGGGGTCATAGCCGATGCTGGCGGCCGCGGCGGTGGACGGCAGGTGATCCCAGCCGCCGCCCTTGAAGCCCTTGGCGGCGCTCGCATAGATCATGATGCTCTCGGTCGGGCGGTACTCGATGATCCCCTGCGGGGTCAGGGCGTTCCAGTCCTTGCCGTAGTCGACCGTGAAGGACTGGCCCTTGGCCAGCACCAGGGCCGCGACGCAGAGGCCGTCGCCGCCGTCCTCGAGGCACTCGGCCAGGCGCACGCCGCTCTTGTCGTCCATCGTGTAGCGCAGGCCGACGGTGGCCTTGAGCTGATCGGTGAACTTGTAGCCGACCTGGCCGAAGACCGCCGTGGTCTTGAGGTCGGCCTCGTTGGTGTAGAGGAAGGTGCCGCTGAGCGCGGCGATCGTGGTCGAGGTGGTGGCGACGTTGGAGTCGTAGCGGGTGACGTCGTCGCTCTGGTGGAAGGCGCCGACGATCCAGTCGAACCGGCTGTCGGGGTTGTCGGACACCAGCCGCAGTTCCTGGCTGATCGTCTCGGGGCGCTCGCTGGTCGAATAGAAGGTGTCGGCCAGGCCGGGCGGCGAACCGACGCCCAACTGGTTGTAGCCCATCACGCCCTTCGAGCTGCGCCAGCCGGTGATCGAGGTCAGCTTGGCGCCTTCGAACACGCCCCAGTCGATCCGCAGGCTGGCGCCGCGGGTGATGCGGCGGCTGTATTCATGCTGCGGGCTGGTGGCGTCGCGCGGGCCAAGGCCCTGGGCCTCGCGCCAGGCCGCCACGACGCCGACGCCGGCGGCGAAGGGATCGTCGCTCATGACCCGGGCGGTCCCGTCGGTCTCGTCCGAGCCGTAGTCGAAGGTCAGCAGCGCCTGGAGATCGGCGTTGGGGGCGCGGTACAGCAGCTCGCCGCGGCCCTGGTAGGACTTCAGGTTGTCCATGTCGCCGCCGAGCACGACGTTCTCGCTGTAGCCCGAGCGGTTGCGCACCTGGAAGGCGACGCGGCCAGCCAGGTCCTCGGTCAGCGGCCCGGTCACATAGCCGGTGGCCATCACCGAGTCGTAGTTGCCGAACGAGATGGTGGTGGCGCCGGACGGGTCGAACTTGGGCTTGGCGGTGATGACGCTGATCGCGCCGCCGACCACGTTCTTGCCCAGCAGCACGCCCTGCGGGCCGCGGATCACCTCGACCCGCTCCAGGTCGTAGAAGTCGGTGAAGGCCGACCCCATCCGCGAGAGGTAAACCTCGTCGACGAACATGCCGACCGACGGCTCGGCGGTGGCGTCGAGGATCCGCACGCTGGTCACGCCGCGGATGCTGAGCTCCTTGCCCAGGGCCGAGCTCTCGGTCATCGAGAACGACGGCACGCTGGTCGACAGCGAGCTGAGATCGACGATGCGGCTCCGCTCCAGCGCCTGTTCGGTGATCGCGCTGATGGCGGTGGGGACGTCCTGCAGACGCCGCTCGCGGCGGTCGGCGGTGACGATCACCTCTTCGACGGACACCTGCCGTTCCGCAGGCGCGGTTTGCGCGATCGCCGTGGTCGCGGTCGAGAGCGCGCCGACGGCGCAGGTGGCCAACAGAAAGATCGCTTGCCTGGTCATAGGAATTTCCCCCGCTTTTCCGGCGTCTGGAGCCGCTGTTCCGTCGGGCTCTACGGCCCGTGATCAGAGACTTGCATTAAAAGACGTTTATGCACAAGTCCCTTTTTGAAAGTCGCTAGGGATTGGCTTGCATTTTAATACCATTCGAGTGACGTTTCCCCCGACGCCGCGCAGACGGCCACGCATCGGGGGCGCAGGAATGCTTCAAAAGACAACGGATTTCGTCGCCCCAGCCGACATCGGCGCCCCCGACTGGCCGGCGCCGGCCCGTGCCTGGGCCACGGTGCTGGTGCTGATGGCGGCCTATGCGGTCGGTTTCGTCGACCGCCAGATCCTCACCCTGCTGGTCGAGCCCCTGCGCCGCGACCTTGGAATCAGCGACACGCAGTTCAGCCTGCTCAGCGGCCTGGCCTTCACCCTGTTCTATACCCTGATGGGCGTGCCGCTGGCCTGGCTGGCCGACCGCGGGTCGCGCCGCAACCTGATCATGATCAGCATCGGGGTGTGGAGCGCGATGACCGCGGCCTGCGGCCTGGCCAGCTCGTTCATCTCGCTGTTCGCCGCCCGCGTGGGGGTGGGGATCGGCGAGGCCGGCCTCTCGCCCGCCGCCTATTCGCTGATCGCCGACTCCTTCCCGCCGGCCAAGCGCGCGCGGGCGATGGGGGTCTATGCGATCGGGGCCATCACCGGGGTCGGCATGGCGCTGATCATCGGCGGCGCGGTGATCGAATGGGCCAGCACGGCCCCGCCCGTGACCCTGCCGGTGATCGGAACCCTGAAGAGCTGGCAGATGGCCTTCATCATCGTCAGCCTGCCCGGCCCGGTGCTGATCTTGGCGATGATGTTCCTGCGCGAGCCGGCCCGCCAGGGCGCGGGCGCCGCGCCGTCGGCTCCCCTCGCCCCTTATCTGCGCCGCCGCTGGGTGGTGTTCGCCCTGCTCTCGGCCGGCTACTCGCTGGTCGGGGTGGCGATCGCCGCCTACCTGACCTGGGCGCCGGCCTTCCTGATGCGCGCGCACGGCTGGCCGGTGGGCAAGGTCGGCGCGGTCTACGGGAGCATCCTGCTGGTCAGCAGCACGGCCGGGGTCCTGATCGGCGGTTGGTGGACCGACCGCTTCGCCGCCGCCGGCCGCAAGGACGCGGTGCTGCGGGTGGCGATCATCGGCGCGGTGTCGGCCTTCCCCTTCGCCCTGGCCGCGCCGCTGATGAAGACCGGCGAGATGGCCGCGGTCATGCTGGCGCTGATGTGCCTGGGCTTTGGCCTGACCCAGGGCCTGCCGGCGGTGTCGTTCCAGGCGGTGACGCCCAACCGCGTGCGCGCCCGGGTGATCGCGCTCTACCTGCTGATCGGCAACATCGTCGCCTTCACGGTCGGGCCGACGGCCGTGGCGCTGATCAGCGACCACTGGCTGAAGGACCCCAGGAAGATCGGCGTGGCCGTGGCCGTGGTCACCGCCGTGGTCCTGCCGCTGGGCGTCGCGGCCCTGCTGGCGGCCATCAGGCCCTATGTCCGCGCCGCCGACGAAGAGATCGCGCAAACGTCCGATCACTGAGGTTTGTGATCTGCGGGTTTGCACCGGCGTCAAAACCGGTGCAGCCTGCTTACCGGACCCGCAAGAAGGTCCGTGACTAGACAAATACATGGGAGGAAGGCGCGTGAAGATCGTCGCCTTGACCGCCGTCCTGAGCCTGCTGGCTTTGGGGACGGCGTCCGCGCAGAGCAGCGGACAGGTGCGCAACGACGCCAAGCCGGTCGGCCTGCTGACGGCCGTCGCCTACAAGATCACGCCCAACCGCGCGGCCACCGACAACACCGTCAGGTTCACGTCCAGGCCGGCGTCCAGCACCCCCGCCAAACCCGTCTATATCTACAAGGCCCCGATGGCTGTGAAGCCGCTGAAGACCTGGTAGGCGCAGTCGTCGTCCTCCGGGACGGCCGAATGCGCGCTCGCGCCGGCTAGGCGCGGCGTTTTCGGATCGGATGGAAGGCCTCGCCCGAGGCCAGCCGCGCCACCATCTCGGCGATCTTCGCGGCGCGCTTTTCCGGCCCCTTGGCCTGGTGAACGCGATAGAGCACCGCATAGCGGTTGGCGGCGTCGAGACTGTCGAAGAACCGGCGCGCATCAGGCTGCGCATCGAGGGCGGCCAAAAGGTCCGGATCCGGCGTTGCGCGGCCCTGCGGCGCATACGCCGCGTCCCAACGGCCATCGGCCTTCGCGCGCATCACCTGCGCCAGGCCTTCGGGCTTCATCCGGTCAGCCGCGATCAGGCGCTCGACGCGCTCCCGGTTCACCTGAGACCAGGCGCTGCGGGCCTTACGGGGCGTGAACCTGACCTTGTAGTAGTGCTCGTCCACGCGCCCGAGCTGCCCGTCGACCCAGCCGTAGGCCAGCGCGCTGTCGATCGCGTCCGACTTGCTCAGCGTCGCCTCGGGCGCGCCGGGCTTGGCAAGCTTGATCCAGGCGCCCGCCGCCGCTTGCGGCTGATCTGCAAGCCAGGCCTCGAACGCCTCGGCGTGCGGAAAGGCGAGGAGCGGAAGGTCAGGCGAAGGCACGCGAACTCCAACTTGCGACGCGGGCCGACCATAGGGCCATAGCGCCGGAGCTTGAGGCAAGGCTGCCCGCAACGACCGCTGCTATCCGGCCAGAAGCGGATCGCCCCGACCCGTTGTAGACGGCCGGCTCGATTGCCTCGGGCGGGGGCTGCAAAAAGGGAAACACCAAGACCACGAAGGACACGAAGACCACCAAGAGGCCCGCGCCGGAGGCGCGCTCCCAGGATCTTTCGGGGCTGCCAGATCGCCAGTCCCTTTGTGTCCTTTGTGTCCTTCGTGGTCTTGGTGTCGAACCTTCCGCCCTTGCATCATGGGGGCGCTGACCTGTTGGCCTAGCTGGATTGCCAGCTTGGCGCTCGCCACTGTGGTCGGGGCGGTTGGTTTTCCGAGTTGGAGCCTGCGGAGAGCGCCTGTGGCGTCAACGAAGCCCGCTCCGAGGTTAGGTCCGTCGCACGCGTTGCTGACAATTCTGGCGTCCGGTCCTCGACCACTCGACCGATGTCCGCTTTCCGCCACAAGGCGCAGGACCGAAATCGACCCGTGGCGGGCGTCGTGGACCTCGCGGCTTCAAAGGTGCATGCGGAGATCGGCAAGCAGCTCCGGCTCGCTCAAGTAGAGTGCGGTCAGCGTCCCATCATCGTGACGCAGCACCTCCTCAAGCAGCTTTGCGACCCGACTACGGTCTCGTGACTCAATCGTCTGAACAAATTCCACGAGCCGCCCACGCTCCTTGAGCAGCCGAGTAATATCTTCGGGTCCATATGCCTTGCCCTGCATGGTGGCACGATGCGCGCAGTCGGTTCCGCTTTCCCACCCGTCCTTCGGAAGGTCCGCTATCGGACGCCAATCATATCGGGCGCAAATCGTAGGCGCTCAAGCATATAGCCAAGCGATCTGCGCATTCCGGCCGTCCCTCCAACTCAAAGAGCATCGCGTTCAAGCCGACAGCCCGCGCAGCATCCACGTTGTCAGGACGATCATCAATGAAGAGCGTCCTTCGAGCATCGAGGCTGGCGCTGCTCAGGATGTGCTCGAAGTAACGAGGATCAGGCTTTGCGTGCCCGATATCGCAGGAGTAAAATTCCGCGTCGAACATGGTCCTGTAACCGAGAGCATCAGACATCCGACGCGCGCGATGAGCTTCCTGGTTGGACGCAAGGGCGCAGTAGACGCCGGTCGCACGTAGCGTCTCGATCAAGCATAGGACACCGGCGTCAGCGTCGATGAGGTGCCAAGCCTCGAGAAACTCTAGCGGATCGCACCCTGCGCCCCACCGCTGGAGAACCGGTTTCAAGGCCTCCGTATACTCACCTTTCCCGGAGAGGCATGGCGTCTCGGCCGCGAATATCTCCGCGACGCAGCCGGCCAAATCCGTCGGGGCGGCTCCGAAGGCCTTTTCGAGTCTTTGAGCGAAATGGGGCGCGCGCTGAATAACTCCGTCGGCATCGAACAGAAGTGCCGAAATAACGGGTTTGCTCATGTCATCCCCTGCCTCACGCTGCAGGATCGCCGGTCTTCGGCGAACGCGTCAATGTCCGCATTGCCCGCTGAAGTTTCGGCGGCCGGCCAGTTCCATCGCAAACGAGCGACCGATTTTCAGAACTGTAGCCCGCCTACATGGCGGGCGGTTTGAGCCCAAGGCAAAGCTCCTTGCATTCCACAGCCTAGGGTGGCGTCATTCGAGCCATGAGCCAACCTGCACCTATGACCCGCGGCGGCGCGCCTCCAAGAGGTTCGCAGCCTCCGCTGCTGACCCGATCCATCAGCATTGTCCTAGCTACGGTATTTCTCGCCTGCCTCTCGATGGGTATCGTCTATCCGGTGCTCCCGAAGCTAGCCCTGACACTGGAGGGCGGCGACACAGCGCGCGCAGCTCGGTCACTCACTGTCTTCGCAGTGATTTACGCAATGGGTCAGTTCGCCGTTGGGCCGCTTCTCGGATCATTGTCCGACAGATTTGGCCGGCGCCCAGTGCTGCTGCTGTCTAACCTCGGCTTGGCGCTCGACTATCTATTGATGACTCTAGCACCAACCATGGTGTGGTTGATCGTCGGGCGCGCCATCTCCGGGGTGGTGGGGCGGGCGTCGTTTCTAGCCTATGCCTATATCGCCGACTGCCTCCCTGCGGATAAGCGCATCCAGGGCTTTGGCTGGATTGGCGCAGCGGCAAGTGTTGGGGCCGTGGTCGGCCCGCTGCTTGGCGGCGCGCTCGGCGAAGTCCACGAACGCCTGCCCTTTGCGGCGGCGGCGATGCTGAGCTTTATCAATTGGGCTTCGGCAATCGTCCTTCTTCGCGAGTCCCTGCCGGCGAAATCGGCCAAGCTCACACTGAGTTGGAAGCATATGAACCCCCTCGCGGCGATTTGGTCCTTCATGAAAGACTACAAAGAACTACGTGGATTAATGGTTGCAGGTTTTCTGCTGGAGCTATGCCTTGCTGGGGTCACGGTGTATTTGGTCCTGTATACTTCAAACAGATATGGCTTCTCGGCCGCGCAAAATGGACTCCTGTTCGCCGTCCTCGGCTTTGGCGATGCGATCGCACAGATTCGAGGGACTCAACTGGCCGCCCAGTGGTTGGGATTGAAGTTTACTGCGATTATCGGCGTCGGCCTCAGGGCGGCCGCCTTGCTCATCTTCGCCTTCGCCGACAACGCGACCATTCTGTGGTGCGGCGTCCCCTTGAACCTTCTGGGCGCCGTGGGCGGGCCCGCTTTGATCGCCACCCTCAGCGGGCAGGTGACGTCCGAAGAACAAGGCCGGTTTACGGGGGTGAGGAGCGCCATTGCAGCTCTCGCCGCGATGATGGGACCGCCGCTCATGTTTGGGTTTTTCACTACGGTGTCTCACCAGAGTGGCGGGGCGTCGCTGGGCGCTCCGCTGATCGCCACGGCAGGCTTATCGTTGATCGCAATCGTGTTGATGTCGCTGACACCTGAGTTCCAGCTTAAGCCTGCCAGAGGGGATATGCCTGCGTAATATGCAATCATAGCTCACTGGGCCGGCGGGCGTCCTCTCGCCAAGGGAGGCAATCCAATGCCTCCTAACCCCCCCTCGCAGACATTCCCGGTCGCGCGGACAGCGGTTCGGCCGTTTCGGCGACGGCGACTGACGAGGCCAATGGTTGTGGTTCGTGACAGATGCCGCGAACGGATCCCGGACATGCGCGTGGCGCATTCCGGGATGGCGCTCGAGGCGGGGGTTTAGCGGTCCTGCGCGGCGCGGATCGCTTCGCCCTGGCCCCAGGTCGCGTGGGTGCCGCTGGAGATGCGGCCCGGCAGCACGATCCGGCACACCGGGCCGTCGGCCAGCTTCCTGGCGTCATAGACCACGCATTCCGAGCGATCGGCGATCATGTCGGTGACGAAGGTCACCAGGTAGCCGTCGTCCTCGTCCACGCCGCCGACGCGGGGGGCGAAGCCCGGCTCGCTGCCGTAGCGCTCCTCGCCGAAGTCGATCGCCCAGCTCTCGCTGGTGTCCAGGTCGTGCTTGACCAGGCCGGTGAACAGGAACCAGCCCGGCTTGGAGACCGCGCTGTAGCCGTAGCGGTACTTGCGGCCCGCGTACTGGTTGTTGATCACCCCGAACTCCAGGATGCGGTCGTCCAGACGCTGCTCGCGGGTCTCGCCGGTCTTCATGTCGAAGCGCCAGCGGTGCAGCTTCGGCCGCAGCTCGTTCTGGTCGAGGTAGGCCATGATCCGCTCATAGCCGGCCGGGGCGCTGTTGGACGACTTCGGCTCCGGGTTCTCCTCGAAATAGCCGTCGAGCACGACCTCGTCGCCGTCCTCATAGGCGTTGAGGAAGTGCAGCACGTAGGTCGGGTCGGCGTCGAACCACTTGATGTCCTGCGGCTGGCCGTAGCGCGGCAGGATGCCGAAGCGCGAGCGCATCTCGCGGTGGAACCGGACCACGTGCAGGTTCTTCTCCAGCAGCTCCGGCTCCCAGAACACCGGCAGGTCGTTGAGGATCGAATAGTTGGTGGTGAAGGCCATGTCGTGCGGCAGGCGCGGACCCGGCAGCGGCACGGGGACGTAGTGCTTGAGCCTGTTGTCCGGCCCGACGACCCCGTAGTGCATGTAGGGCGCGTGCTTGGAGTAGTTGAAGAACAGGAGCTCGCCGGTGTGCTCGTCGACCTTCGGGTGGGCCGAGATGCCGTCGATCGGCGTCCAGCTCTCAATGCCCTCCTGCTCCAGCGTGTAGGGGTCGAGGCGATAGCCCTCGCCGCACTGGTAGAAGGTCGAGAGGATCTTGCCGGCGTGCACGACCACGTCGGTCGAGGACGAATCCTTCAGCCGCTCGTGCGCGCCCCAGCCGGGACGGGTCGACTTGGCGGGGTTCTCGGCCAGGCCAGCCCACAGGGCGCGGCCCGCCTCCTCCTCGGCCTGGAAGCCCTTGGTGCGGACGAAGCGGTTGCGATAGGCTGCCTTGCCGTCCTTGAAGCTCATGACGTGCAGCATGCCGTCGCCGTCGAAGGGGTGATAGCGGCCGATCGGCTCGTGCACCGGGTTTTCCGTGTTGCGCACATAGACGCCGTCGATGTCGGCCGGAACCTGGCCGATCACCTCGAGCTCCGTGCCGTTGAACTCCTCGTGCTGGGGCGCCCAGGCGCCGTTCATGTACGGATGGTCGTTCGGCGCGATGGTGGTCTGGACCCGGTTCACCAGTTCGACGGGCATGTCGTTCTCCCTTGGCTGGACGGCTCACGGCCGTCCGTCGTTGGCGCATGATAGGCGCAGTTAGTTCCAATTTGCCAGTTAGAATTCGCCAGTCCGCGATCCGATCCGGCCCGGCGCCGAATATCACTTTCATTTCGAGACTGATTTGATGTATCTCAATCCGTGCGCAGGGCAGCGCCGCCGACCGAAGCGGCCGCCCGGGCGTCACGCGTCTGTTGGAGGAAACGCATGTCCCACCCCGTCTGGTTCGACCCCAAGGCTGCGCCGAGCGCGGCGGACTGCGTGGTTCCGCGGCTGATCGACCGGCATGCGGCGGCGACGCCCGACAAGGTGTTCCTGCGGTTCGAGACCGGCGAGGAATGGACCTGGGCCCAGACCCGCGACATCGCCCTGCGCACGGCCGCCGCCCTGCGGGCGCGCGGGGTGGAGGCCGGCGACATCGTGGCGGCCTGGGCGCCCAACTCAGCCGCCCTCTGCCGGGCCTGGTTCGGCGCCAACTACGCCGGCGCGGCCCTGGCCCCGATCAACACCAGCTTCCGCGGCCGGCTGCTGGAGCACGCGGTCAACAAGACCGGGGCCAAGGTCGCGATCGTCCATCCGGACCTGGCCCCGCGCCTGGCCGGCCTCTCCCTGCCCGCGCTGGAGCGGGTGATCCTGACCGCGCCCGGCCCCAACGCCCTGGACCTGACCCAGGCGATCGAGCCGCCCTCGGCGCTGGACGGCGACGCCGCGCAGGCGGTCCTGGCCGATCCGCAGCCCTGGGACACGCCGGTGATCATCTTCACCTCCGGCACCACGGGGCCATCGAAGGCGGTGGTGACCTCATACGTCCAGGAGTGGACCACCGCCCGCGTCACCTATGGCTACATGCGGGCCGACGACCGGATGCTGGTCAACCTGCCGATGTTCCACGTCGGCGGGATCAGCGGGATCATGGCGGCGCTGGCCAGCGGCGGCTCCATCGCCCTGTTCGAGGCCTTCGACACCCGCCGGTTCTGGGACCTGGTGCGCGAGACCGGCTCGACCACCTGCAGCGGCTTCATCGGCGCCCTGACCAGCTTCCTGCACAAGGAGCCGCCGCGCCCCGACGACCGGGACAATCCCTTGCGGATCTGCACGCTGTCGCCGGTGTCGGAGGAGACCGTGGCCCTGGCCGAGCGGTTCGGCTTCGACTACGTCTCCGGCTTCAACATGACCGAAGTCTCCTCGCCGCTGATCAGCGAGGTCAACGAGCAGACCATGCGCAGTTGCGGACGGCCGCGCGCCGGGGTGCAGTGCCGCCTCGTCGACGCCTTCGACCAGGAGGTTCCGGTCGGCGAGGTCGGCGAGCTGACCCTCCGCACCGACCGCCCCTGGGAGCTGTTCAAGGAATATCTGGGCGACCCGGCCGCCACCGCCCAGGCCTGGCGCAACGGCTGGTTCCACACCGGCGACCTGTTGTGGCGCGACGCCGAGGGCCGCTTCTACTTCGTCGACCGCAAGAAGGACGCGATCCGCCGGCGGGGCGAGAACATGTCCTCGCTGGAGATCGAGATCGAGGTCAGCGCCTATGAGCACGTGCGCGAGGTGGCGGCCTATGGCGTCGACCTGCCCGGCGGCGAGCAGGAGGTGATGGTCTGCGTCGCCCCGCGCGAGGGCTCAAGCGTCGATCCCAAGGCGCTGATCGAGTTCCTGATCCCGCGCATGGCCCATTTCATGGTGCCGCGCTACGTGCGGGTGGAAGCCGAGCTGCCCAAGACCCCGACCAACAAGATCCAGAAGGTCGAGCTGCGCAAGGAAGGCGTCACCGCGCAGACCTGGGACCGCGAGGCCGCGGGGATCCGAGTGAAGCGCGAGAAGCTGTCGACGCATTAGTCAGGCGGGCGGCCTGCCCTGCGCCCCTTGGGCAGGCGCCGCTCCGCGAAGGCTAGGCCGCCTCCAGCCGCGCATACAAGGCCGCCTGCTGGGCGCCGTTGATGTAGACGTCCTTGCGGACGACCTCGCCCGCCTCGTTGAGGTCGACCACATCCAGCAGGTCGACACTGGCGGTTCCGCCGCCCGGCAGCGGCATTGTCATCGCCCACTCGAATACCCAGTGGCGCTCGCCGAAGATCGTGCGGCGCATCTTGAAGCCGAACCCCGGGAGCTTGCGGAACAATTCCGCGAAGTCGGCCTCCAGCGCCGCGCGGCCATGCACGCGGGCCGAGCCGTCGTGCAGGATGAAGCTGGAGTCCTCCGAATGCAGCGCCGCGATGCGGGCCGGATCCTTGGCTTCCCAGGCTGCGTGATAGCGGGCGAACAGGGCCGCGGTGTCGATAGCCATGACGTCTCCTCCGTTGATTTACATACTTTGAGTCTGTTTTTGCAGACCCGCGGTATGCAAGTCAACCACGGACCTGTCACCCCGGTCGAAGGCCGCGCAACAGGCGGGTCAGCGACGCGCCGTAGTCGGACGCCGAAGCGCCCTTGTCGTCGGCATCGCCGAGCGCCAGCGCCGCCTCCATGACCGCGCCGAGAACGAGGCGCGCGGCGGCGTCCACCTCGGCTGGGCGCGCCTGCGGTCCCATCAGTCGCGCCGCGCCGGCGCGCACCATGCCGGCGAAGTGGGCGTCGTCGATCTCACGCCAGCGCCGCCAGCCCAGAACCACCGGGCCATCGATCAGCAAAATCCGCTGTACATGCGGCTGGTTGGCCGCCTCGAGATAGGCGCCGATGCTGGCGGCCATGGCCTCTTCGGGTCCCCCAGGCGCGGGCTTGCGGGCGGCCAGCCGGCTGGCGATCTCGCCCTGCAACTGGTCGACGAGATGGTCGAAGATCGCCTGCTTGGTGGCGAAGTGGTGGTAGAAGGCGCCCTTGGTGGCGCCCGCCGCCGTGGCGATGTCGTCGATACTGACCGCCTCGTAGCCTTCGGCGCAGAAGAGGTCGCGCGCCGCCGCCAGCATCGCCGCGCTGGTCGCCGCCCGTCGTTCCGCCTGTCGCGCCATCGCTCGCCCCTTCGCCGCCAGCGCACGCCGCCGCCGGTCGGGGTGAACCTAGCCGCGCCGCGCCGGCGCCGTCGAGCGGCTGGCTCGGCGCGCTGGTGATGCTAGGCTCCGGCGCCCAACATGGGGAGCGACGATGACCGCCTATCTGGTGCTCGACTTCTCGATCAAGAACCTCCGCGGCTTCATGCCGTACGTGGAGGCCATCCCCGCCTTCATCGCCAAGCACGGCGGGCGCTACATCGTCCGCGGCGTCGAGGCGGAGGTGATGGAGGGCGACTGGGCGCCGGAGCGGATGGTCGTGCTGGAATTCCCCACGAGCGATCATGCCCGCGCGTTCCTGAACGATCCCGACGCGCAGGATCTGTTCGCGCTGCGCAAACGCACCACGCTCAGCAAGCTGGTCCTGGTCGAGGGCGACAGCTGAGGCCGGCCCGCGCTAAAACCGCGGCATGCTTCCCATCGTTTTCATCCCCGGCCTGCTCTGCGACGAGCGGCTGTGGCGCGACCAGCGCGAGTCGCTGGCCGCCCTCGCCCCCGCAAGCATCGCCGACGTGACGCTGGACGACAGCGTCGAAGCCATGGCCGCGCGGCTACTGGCCGCCGCCCCGCCGCGATTCACGCTGATCGCCCTGTCGATGGGCGGCTATGTGGCGTTCGAGGTCCTGCGCCAGGCGCGCGAGCGGGTGGGCGCGGCGGCGTTGCTCGACACCAGCGCCGCGCCCGACGCGCCGGGGCGCTCGGCCGAACGCGAGGCGGCGCTGGCCTCGCTCGGCTCGGGGCGGTTCGCGGGGGTCACCGACCGGCTGCTGCCGCGGCTGGTCGATGAGCAGCACCTGGGCGGGCCGGTCGGCGAGGACCTGAAGGCCATGGCCCTGCGGGTGGGCGGCGAGGCGTTCGTGCGCCAGCAGACCGCCATCATGCACCGGCCCGACAGCCGCCCGCTGCTCGCCTCGATCGACATCCCGGTGCTGGTCGCGGTCGGCGACGGCGACGTGCTGACCCCGCCGGCCGAGTCGGTGGGGATGTTCCGCGCCCTGCCCCGCCCGGCGTTCCACCTGTTCCACCGCTGCGGCCACCTGCCGGCGATCGAGCAGCCGGAAGAGACAAGCGCGGTCCTGCGCCGGTGGCTGGCGACCACCACCTGACGCAACGGCAAGGGCCGTTGATAATTACCGTCCGATTGGTATGTAGGCGCAATGAAGCAGCCCCGCCGACGCCAGCCCGAAGCCACCCGCGCCCAGATCATCGGGGCGGCGATGCGGACCCTGCAGGAGAGCGGGGCGGCGGGCTTCACGCTCGACGCCGTGGTCGCGCGGCTGCCGGTCAGCAAGGGCGCGCTGCTGCACCACTTTCCCAGCAAGGCCGAACTGCTGAAGGCGCTGGTCGACGAGGCCGGCGAGAAGTTCGCCAACGCCGTCGAGGCCCAGGCGGCCAGGGACCCGCATCGGGTCGGGCGCTATGCGCGCGCCTATCTGGCGGCCACCGTCGAGCTGACGATGAGCGAAGAGGACGTCCGCACCAGCAAGGTGGTGCTGATCGCCTGCCTGCTGGAGCCGGCGCTGGCCGATCGCTGGCGCTGGTGGACCGACAGGATCACCCGCGACGAGCCGAACGACGTGGTCGGGGCGGACGACGCCCTGCTCCAGCGGCTGGTGGCCGACGGCCTGTGGCTGTCCGACGTGTTCGGGACCAGGCCCGTGCCGATGGAGCAACGGCGGGTGATCGGCTCGCTGATGGGCGCCTCGCCGCTGCGGCAGGACGCCCCCGAGCCCGCCTAGAGGGCCTTGGCGGCCTGGTATTCGTCCACCAGTTGGTCGACGATGGCGCCGACCTGCTCGATGGCGCGCACCGCGCCGACCCCCTGCCCGGCCGACCAGACGTCCTTCCAGCGCTTGGCGTCGTTGTTCTCGGGGCGGCCCAGGTCGATCTCGGCCTTGGCGCCCATCTGGGCCGGGTCGAAGCCGGCCGCGACCAGGCTGCCCTTCAGCCAGTTGGCCGGCACCCCGGTCAGCGAGGCCGAGAGGATGATCTCGTCGGCGCTCGCCTCGACCAGCATGGTCTTGTAGTCCGGGTGGGCCATGCTCTCTTCCGAGGCGATCAGCCGGGTGCCGAGATAGGCGTAGTCGGCGCCGAGAATCTCGGCCGCGCGCACCGCCTGGCCCGAGCCGATGGCCCCGCCCAGCACGATCACCCCGTCGAAGAACTCGCGCACCGCCGGCACGAAGGCGAAGGCCGAGAGCTGGCCGGTGTGGCCGCCGGCGCCGGCCGAGATCAGCACCAGGCCGTCGACGCCGGCCTGGGCCGCCTTGCGGGCGTAGCCGATGCTGTTCACGTCGGCGAGGACCTTGCCGCCATAGGCCTGGACCTCGGCGACCAGCTCCCTTGGGCTGCCCAGGGCGGTGATGACGATGGGCGGCTTGTGCTTCATCATCAGTGCGAGTTCTTCGGCCATGCGCTCATAGGTCCGGTGGACCATGATGTTGATGGCCCAGGGCGCGTCGCCCACCGCCGCCTTGATCTCGCCCAGCCACTGGTCCAGCACCTCGATGGTGCGCGCGTTGTTGGCCGGGAACGAGCCGACGATCCCCGCCTTGCACGCCGCCAGCACCAGTTCCGGTCCGGAGACCAGGAACATCGGCGCAGCGATGGCCGGCAGCCGCAGCCGCCCCTTGAGCGAAACCAAATCCTGCATCGGGTATCCTTATATCCCCAGGCGCGAGCCCCCGCGCCCATTAACTTGCAAATCGCAACTTATTTGCCGCACGAAGCAGCGTCAACCGCCCCGGCGTTGTTACTTGCAAATTCGAACTAACGCAAATAGCCTGCGTGCAGGGAAACGCAGGAAACGCGCCATGAGCGAAAACATGAAGACCCTTGAGGCCATGATGGCGGCCTCGAAACGGAAGGACCACGACGCCTTCCTCGACACCCTGACCGACGATATCGAGTATCACTGGCACATGGGAACCAAGCCCATCCGCGACAAAGCCACCATGCGCAAGTTCCTGCGGAACTATGAGCAGGGCTTCGATCAGCAGGAGTGGACGGTCCTGAACTGGGCCGAGAAGGACGACAAGATTCTGGTCGAGGGTATGGAGAAGCTCTACGACCGCGCCAAGGACGTGCTGATCGACAACCCGTTCATGCAGGCGATCGAATTCCGCGACGGCAAGATCTGCAAGCTGCGCGACTACTACGACTCGGCGCGCATCCAGGCGCCGCCCCGCAAGGAGACCGCCGCGTGAGCGAGGCCAAGATCGACGTCATCCGCCGCCTGCAGCAGGCGATCGCCGCCAAGGACAAGGCCGGCTTCCTCGACTTCTTCGCGCCGGAGGTGGAGTACCACTATCACGTCGGCACCCGCCCGCTGATGGGCCGCGACTGGGTCGAGAAGTTCATCACCAAGTACTGGGCCGACAACTCAGGCTCGACCTGGGTGATCGAGCGCCACGCCGAGACCGACACCCACCTCTTCACCGAGGGCCGGGAGGAATACGTCAACGCCAGCGGCCAGACGGTGACCCATCCCTATATGGGCGTCATCGAGTTCAAGCCGGACGGCAAGATCGTCGGCTGGCGCGACTACTTCCAGATGGCCGATCCCAACGCCACGCACTGACCGGCGCGCCTGCCCTGCCGCCGCGCGGCGGAGGGAGGGCCTACCAGCCGACGGCGTTGCGCAGCCTGACGCCGCTGGCGTGCAGGCTGCTCTCCCAGACCCCGCGCAGGGGCGTGAGGCTGCCGACCACCCGCAGTTCGACGCCGCAGGCCGCCAGCGCGGCCGGCAGGTCGGCGATCTCGTCCACCGCGGACGGCGTGACGGCCTGGCGCGACACCCACATGCCGGCGTCGTCCAGGCTCTCGAAAGCCTCTGGCGGCAGCTCGTAGCGATAGAGCCGCGCCGCGTGCAGGGCCTGGGCCCAACCGCGCTCGACATGGGCCAGCATCGCGCAGGATCGCTCGCCCCACCATTGCGCTAGGTCGGCGGCGGTCGTCGCCGCCACCGGCCAGATCAGGATGCGCGGGCAGTCGCGGGGGAAGAGGTACATGCCCTGGTGCGGCTCATCGATCGCCCAGACCAGCGGCCCGTTCAGCCACTCGCGGCCCGGCGCGCGGGCCGACGGAACCCGGACCGGACGCGGCTCGAACCGGGTGATCCCCGGATCCTCGCTGAAGTGGAAGAGGCGCATGGCCGCACTCAATACCGCTCATCCCGGCGAAGGCCGGGACCCAAGCTGAATCGCAAACAAGCCAGCAGCGTTCCCGCCCTGGCGCAAGCGCCGCCTGGGGCCCGGCCTTCGCCGGGATGAGCCGATGGGGGGCGGTCCAGCCGGGGTTCTCCTATGGCGAATGGAATGCGGCTGAGGGCCGCCGGAGCAGGCCGACGATCGGCGGCAGGAAGGCGGCGGTCAGCACCGTGTTGGGGATCACGTTCAGCCCAAAGCCGGTGACGACCGAGAGGACGCAGTCGATCACGTACCAGACCGCGAGGCTGATCGCGATCAGCCGCCAGATGGGGCGTCCCTGCGCGCCGAGCCGGCAGGCCGCATCGATCGCCGCCAGCAGGGTCAGGCTCCAGCCGATGGTGACCGCGCCCAGGACGGCGAGGCTGAAGCGGGCGGTGTCGTCCAACGTCACCACGGCCGGCCCGTTCAGGACCTCGAGCAACAGCCGCACCGGCCCGCTGGTCGCCTCCACCGCTCCGCCGGCCAGCAGCGCGCCGAAGGCGGCGACCGCCCAGCACCAGCCCGCCATCCACGTCCGCCAGAAACCCGACATCGACCGCACCTCCATCTGCACGACGCCAGGCTAGGCGGCAGGGGCGGCGGGGGCGATTACCTCTCAGGTCATGCTCAAGCCTCGACCTTCGTCCGCTGGTCGCGCAGGGCGCTGCGGCGGACCTTGCCGGCGTCGTCGCGCAGGCGCTCGTGGGTGACCTCCAGGCTGCGGGGGATCTTGTAGGGGGCGATGCGCTCGGCCAGGAACGCCTTGACCGCCGCCTCGTCCAGCGGCGGGCCGCCGGGCGCCATCTCCAGGATGGCGTGGACGCTCTGGCCGAGGTCCTCGTGCGGCAGGCCGACGACGACGCTGGAAAGCACGCCCGGATAGGCGTCGACCGCAGCCTCGACCTCGGCCGGATAGATGTTGGCCCCGCCGGAGATGATCAGGTCGGTGCGGCGGTCGGCGAGATAGAGGTAGCCCTCCCCGTCGATATGGCCGAGGTCGCCGAAGGTCTCCCACTCGCCCTTCGCCCGCGGTTCGGCGCCGATGTAGTGATAGGTGGCGCCGCGGCCGCCGGCCGGCAGGAAGAACACCTCGCCCACCTCGCCCGGCGCGGCCTCGCTCCCGTCCTCGCGCAGGATGCGGATCTGGCTGCCGGGCATGAGGCGGCCGACCGAGCCCTTGTGGGTCAGCCATTCGCGGCCGCCGATCGAGGTGCCGCCCATGGCCTCGGTGCCGGAATAGACCTCCCAGACGGCGTCGGGGCCCAGCCACTCGATCCATTTCTCCTTCAGCCAGACCGGGCAGGCCGAGGCGATGTGGACGATCATCTCCAGGCTGGAGACGTCGGCGGCCGCCCGCCCCTCCTCCGGCAGCCGCCAGATGCGGTGCATCATGGTCGGGACCAGATAGGCCCACTGGACCTTGTGCTCGCCGATCAGGCGCAGGGTTTCGGACGGATCGAAGCGCTTGGTGACCACCAGATGGCAGCCCCAGCAGAGCGCCATGTAGGCCAGGCCGAAGGGGGCGGCGTGATAGAGCGGGCCCGGGATGATCACCGTGTCGCCCGGCTGCATGCCCAGCGACGGCGCGTCGGGGTCGCAGACCGAGGTGGCGTGGTCGACGATGACCTTGGGGCGTCCGGTGCTGCCGCCGCTGGCGATCGCCTTGACGTGCCTGGCGATCAGTTCGGGCAGCGGATCGGCGGAGGTCGCCTCGTCGTGGGTCGCCGCCTCGTCCAGGAAGTCGACGCCGGCGGCGCGGGTCGCCTCGCCGCCGATGACGACGCGCGGCTGCATCAGCTCGATGATCGCCTTCAGTTCCGGCGCCGGCAGGCGGTAGGAGACCGGGGCCGGCGTGGCGCCCAGCGTCCAGGCCGCGAAGGCCAGCTCCAGGAAGGCCGGGCCGTTGGGCAGGGCGATGGCGACGAAGTCCCCTTCCCGCACGCCATGGGCGGCCAGGCCCCGGGCGCGGCGGTTCACGCGGGCGGCGAACTGCGCCCGGGTCAGGGTCTGGCCCTCGCAGGTGATGGCCGGGGCATGCGGGTCGCGGGCCGCGTGCAGGCCGGGCAAGGTCCCGATCGGCCGCGGGGCCGGCGCGGCGATGGTCGGCGACAGCAGGGTCCTCACGGAGCGCTCCTTTCGGCGGGCTTGGGCGGCCAGGGGATCAGCGAGCTGGTGCGGCGGATGTAGTCGTCATAGCCGGGCCGCTGGTGGGTCAGGCGGCGCTCGTAGGACGGCCCGCCGCTCCAGCGGGTCAGCAGGAAGATCAGCAGCAGCGGGCCGGGCAGCGCCCAGAGGCCGAGCTGGGTCTCGGCGGCGATCAGGTAGAAGCCGGTCCAGACGCAGATGTCGCCGAAGTAGTTGGGATGGCGGGTGTAGCGCCACAGGCCGCTCGACAGCACCTGGCCCCTGTTGGCGGGGTCGGCCTTGAAGCGCTTGAGCTGGGAATCGGCGGTGGTCTCGAAGGCGACGCCGAACACCGACAGGGCCGCGCCGATCCAACCCAGGACGCCGATGGCCGCCGGCTGGGACGACATCTGGCCGAGCTGCACCGGCAGGCTGACCACCCAGAGCAGCGGCGCCTGGAAGGCGAAGACCATGCGCAGCGAGGCGTGGGCGTAGCTCCAGCCTTTGTCCGACTTGGCGCGGTCCATCATCTTGACGTAGCGGCGATCCGGCCCCTCGTGGCGCCAGCGGCCGAGGATGTGCAGGCCCAGCCGCAGGCCCCAGGCCAGCGCCAGGCCGGTCAGCAGGTAGCGGCGGGATTGCGCGCCGTCCGGCGTCTGGAAGAAGCTCGCCGCCGCCATGCCGGCCAGGCCCAGCCCCCAGCAGGCGTCGACGAAGGTGACGTCCCTGATCGCCACCCCGATCATCCAGAGGATCAGGAAGGCGGCGACCAGCAGGCCGAAATTGACCGCGAGCAAGGTCGCGATCTGGGACAGTTCAGGCATGGTCGTTCCCCCTAGCGGCCGGTCGAGATTTCTGTGGCCTTGAGCATCCTGGCCATCTGGCGTTCCAGGCCCTTCGGATCGCGGGCCTGGGCGGCGCGGGTCTCGATGGCCATGCGGTCGGTGTCGACTTCGTCCTGGCCGCGCTCGATCGCCCTGACGCCGGCCTTGGCGATCACCGAGGGCGGCTCCTTGGCGCCCTTCACGTGCTCGGCCATGCGGGTGTCGACCGAGCCGACGATGAGGGCGCAGACGCTCGTGCCCTGGTCGGCCAGTTCGGCGCGGATGCACTGGGTCGCCGCGCGCATGGCGAACTTCGAGGGGCTGTAGCCGCCCATGTTCGGGGCCGCGAGGATGCCGCCGACCGACAGCACGTTGATGATCCCGCCGCCGCCGTTCCTGGCCAGGGCGGGCGCGAAGGCGCGGCAGAGGCCGACGGGGCCGAAATAGTTGACCTCCATCTCCTCGCGGGCGCCGTCGAGGCTGGCCGAGCCGATCAGCAGGCCGTGGGTGAAGGCCCCGGCGTTGTTGACCAGCAGCGAGACGTCCGGACGCGCCGCGGCGACGGCGGCGATCTGGTCAGGCTTGCCGACGTCGAGTTGGATGGCCGTGACCTTGCCGGGAAACTCGGCCTCAAGATGCGCCGCGGAGGCCAGGTCGCGCGCGGCGGCATAGACGTGGGCGGCGCCGGCGGCGACCAGTTCGCGCACGAACGCCTCGCCGATGCCGCGGTTGGCCCCGGTGACCAGGGCGACGGAATCCTTGACCTGCATGAAGGCCCCTCAAGCTGCATGAGCGCGCGTTTCCTCCCCGCGCCGTCTTTTAGTCTTTATATGAAAGCTACACGAACCTTGCTGCGGTGCAAGGGCCGTCGGAGCGCGATCTGCCCGAGCCACGCCTAGTGGCGCCAGAAGTGGCGGGGCCGCGCCTCGTCCTGCCTGCGCTGCGCGAATGGGTCCCGGACAAGCCCTGCGGGCTTTCCGGGATGACACGGGGAGCACGCCCGCGACGAAGGCGACAACTGCGCCAAAGGCGCACTCCACCCCTCGCACCACGCCCTCCACCCGCACGGCGCCTTCGTGCTCTTCGTGTCCTTCGTGGTCTTGGTGTTTCAAAATCCGCCGAGCAGCTTGCGCCAAACGCCACCGGAGGAAAAGCAGGTGTCATCCCGGTTTGCGAAGCAAGACCGGGACCCATGAACACCGGATGGAAGGGGATGCGGCGGGGCGGCGCCTCGTTCGTCAGACACGGCGCGAATGGGTCCCGGACAAGCCCTCCGGGCTTTCCGGGATGACACGAGAGGCGTCGACCAGCAGGCTGGTCCCGGCGACGTAGGCGGACGCCGGGCTGCACAGGGAGGCGGCGGCCTCCGCCACCTCTTCCGGGCGGCCGGCGCGGCCCAGAGACGTGGCCCTGGCCAGGGTCTCGGGCACGCCCGGCTGGGCCAGCGATGACGCCCGGCGCCTTATCACTTGCATTTACGAACTTACACCTTAGGCTCGCCGGCAAGATCACGAAAGACGAGCTTGGAGGAAGCCATGGCGATCTATCTCTTGGGCGGTCATCAGAGCGACTTCGCCCGCGCCTGGTCCCGCGAAGGGCTCGACCTCTCCGACATGATGCGCGACGGCGTCCTGGGGGCGCTGAACGCCTGCCAGCTCGATCCGTCGGACATCGACGCGGTCCATGTCGGCAACGCCTTCGGCGAACTCTATCGCGGCCAGGGGCACCTGGCGGCCATGGTCGCCCAGGTGGTCCCCGAACTGCATGGCGTGCCGGCCATGCGCCACGAGGCGGCCTGCGCCTCCTCCTCCATCGCCGTGCTGGCCGCCACCGCCGAGATCGAGGCCGGACGCTACGACTGCGTGCTGATCGCCGGTGTCGAGGAAGAGAAGAACCTGCCCGGCGACGAGGCGTCGAAGGTCCAGAACGCCGCCTCCTGGCAGGGCCGCGAGGGCATCGACTGCCGCTTCATGTGGCCGGCCGTGTTCGGCCGCCTCTCCCAGGAGTACGGCGAGCGCTACGGCCTGGACCGCAGGCACCTCAACCGCATCGCCGAGATCAACCTCACCAACGCCAAGCGCAACCCGCTGTCGCAGACCCGCAAGTGGGCGTTCACGCCCGAGAACTTCACCGACGACGACACCGCCAACCCGATCATCGAGCCGGGCACCCGGCGCATGGATTGCGGCCAGATCACCGACGGGACCTGCGCCATCGTGCTGTGCTCGGAGCGCTTCATGGAGCGCTACGCCGCCCGGCGCGGGGTGAAGGCGAGCGACTTCCCGCAGATCCTCGGCTGGGGCCACACCAACGCCGGCATCCGCTTCCTCGACAAGCTGGAGCGCTCGAAGGGCGAGGACTACGTCTTCCCGCATGTGCGCAAGGCGATCACCGACGCCTGGGGCCGGGCCGGCCTCGCCGGGCCGCAGGACCTCAGCGGCGTCGAGACCCACGACTGCTTCACCGCGACCGAGTACATGGCCATCGACCATCTGGGCCTGACCGCGCCGGGCCAGTCCTGGCAGGCGGTGGAGGACGGGCTGATCGACTTCGGCGGCAAGTGCCCGGTCAACGCCTCGGGCGGCCTGATCGGCGTCGGCCACCCGGTCGGCGCCACCGGCGCGCGGATGCTGCTGGACGCCGGCCGCCAGGTCACCGGCACGGCCGGCGACTACCAGGTCGAAGGCGCGCGCACCTACCAGACCCTGAACATCGGCGGCTCGCTGGGGACCGTGGTCAGCTTCGTGATCGGCCGGGCGGCGTAGGCGCTCAAACCCCCTTTCCTCCATCTTTCGTCATGGCCGGGCCGTGGGGGCGAGACGACAGCGCCATATGCGCCCATGCGGCTGACAGCTCCCCCAGCGGGGGGTATCGCTATGGAGGTCGCCGCATTTTTCCTCCCCCCTCCCCCGCTGCGCAGGGGAGGAAAACGGGGCACATGCGATCGGCCTCCCCCAGCGGGGAGCAATTGGAGGGCTCTAGCCTCGCCAAAGGCCCGGCGGCGCGGCGACCACCTGCGGGATCGCGGCCAGGACCATGCCGGCGAGCGCGTACTGCTCGGGCCTGGTGCGCACGCCCGGTTCGGCGGCTTCGGTCAGGTCCATCGAGAGGCGCACGCCCGGCAGGCCGGTCACCTCGATCTCCCAGTGCGGCTTGCCGGCGAAGGCGGGCAGGCTCATGTCCATCACCCAGTTGACCGCGTGGGTGATGCGGCGGACGCCGTCGCTGAGGCCATGCACGCGCCAAGTGGTCGCCGCGACCGTTCCGGCCCGCACCACCCCGGCGCGGACGTCGAGGTCGTGGTCGGCCAACATGACGGCGTGGTCGACCTCGAGCGCGTCCAGCTCGATCCCCAGCTTCCGGGCCAGGGCCGCGACCGGCTGGGCGTACATGGCGGTGAAGGTGCGGGCGAGCGGGCCATCCTTGAGGTCCAGGCCGGCGGGATCGGCGCCCATGCCCAGCGCGCCGAACACATAGGCGGCGTTGGGGACGCCCGAACAGTCGATGACTTCGCGGGTGGCGATATGGTCCAGGCGGAGCGATATGCCTGCCACCGCCGCGGCCACCTTCTCGGCGACCCAGCCGGGATTGACCCCGACGCCGGCCAGGGTCGCCCCGCCCTTGCGCGCGCTGGCCTCCAGATCCTGCGCGTAGGCCGCGCCCAGCGCCCAGGGGTGGAAGTAGTTGTTGATCGAGATGACGTTCTTGCCGCTCTCCAGCAGCCGCTTCACCTCGGCGTCGTGGCCGTCATAGGGGCTGGCCAGCATCGGGCAGTGCAGCACCACGTCGGCGTCCAGGGCCAGGATGGCGTCGATCGAACGGGTGGCCAGGACGCCGCTGGTGGGCCGCCGTGCGATCTCGCCGGCGTCCACGCCCGCCTTGGCCGGCGAGTAGACGTAGAGCCCGACCAGCTCCAGGTCCGGCGCATCCAGCACCGCCCGCAGGCAGGTCTTTCCCATCGATCCGCTCGCCCATTGGACGACCCGCAGCCTGCGCGCCATGACCGCTCCCAACCCACTTTTCGTTAGCTTGCATTCCTGAACTTATCGTGGCAAGCCGGAGCCTGGCCAGACGCCCGATCAAGGGCGCGGCCGGGAGGAGACACGCACGTGGACGCCTGGATCTACGACGCCGTCAGGACCCCGCGCGGCAAGGCCCGCCCCGACGGCGCGCTGGCCGCCAACAAGCCGCAGGAACTGGTCGGCGCGCTGGTCGACGCGTTGGAGGCCCGCGGCTGCGACCCGCGCGCCAGCCAGGCGATGGTGCTGGGCTGCGTCGGCCAGATCGGCGACCAGGGGGCCAACATCGCCCTGGTGTCGAAGCTGCATTCCGGCGTAGCCGAGGACGCCTACGCCTTCACGCTCAACAACTATTGCGTCTCTGGCCTGACCGCGATCGGCCATGCGGCGACCATGGCGGCCGGGGGCGCGATCGACCGCGCCCTGGCCGGCGGCGTCGAGATGATGTCGCGGGTGCCGTTCATGGGCGACAACGCCGGCTACTATACCGACGCCAGTTTCCCGAAGCGCTCGCGCTATATCCCCGTCGTCGTCGCCGCCGACCGGCTGGCGCAGGCCGAGGGCGTCAGCCGTGAGGAGTTGGACGCGGTCGCCCTCGTCTCCCAGGTCCGCACCGGCCTGGCCGAGGCGAACCGCGCCCTGGTCGCCTCGCGCATCGCGGTCGGCGCGGCGGCGAGCGAGGAGTGCGCCCGGCCGCAGACCACCGCCCAATCCCTGGCCGCCATGCCCCCCGCCTTCGCCCCGCTGGCGGCCGACTATGCCGAGGCGCTGGAAGGCCCGATCGACCACCGTCACACCATCGCTCACGCGCCGCCGGTCTGCGACGGCGCCGGCCTGGCGCTCGTCGGCGGCGCGCCGACGGGCGAGCGCAAGGCCCGCGCCCGCATCCTCGCCTACGCAGAATCCGGCGGCGATCCGCAGGCCTCGCTGCTGGCCGGGTTTTCGGCCATGGACAAGGCGCTGGCCCGCGCCCGCCTGACGCTCGCCGACATGGACCGGATCGAGTTCATGGAGGCTTTCGCCGTCACCATCGCCAAGTTCCTGCGCGACCGGCCGGCCGACCCGGCCAAGGTCAATGTCGGCGGCGGCCACCTGGCCAAGGGCCATCCGATGGGCGCCACCGGGGCGATCCTGCTCTCCTCGCTGCTGGACGCCCTGGATGACGCCGACGGCCGGCTGGGCCTGGTCGTCGCCACCGGCGCGGCCGGGGTCGGGGCGGCCATGGTGGTCGAGCGCCTGGCCTGATCGGAGCCGACGATGATCCTCGTTCCCGCCGACCGCATCGCCGAATACCGCGCCAAGGGCTGGTGGGGCGACACCACCATGATCGACCTGCTGGACCGCCACGTGGCCGAGCGGCCCGGCGACGACGCCCTGATCGACCCGCCGAACACGCAAGCGATCATCGGCCGGCCCCCGCGCCGCCTGACCTGGAGCCAGTTGGGCGCCGAGGTCGAGCGCCTGGCCGCGGTGCTGCACGCCGCGGGCCTGGCCAAGGACGACGTGCTGCTGGTGCAGTTGCCCAATGTCGTGGAGCTGAGCCTCGCCTATCTCGCCGCCTTCAGGCTGGGGATCATCGTCACCCCCGCCCCGGTGCAGTACCGCGAGAACGAGCTCTCCAGCATCGTGCGCCGCACCAACGCCAAGGCGGCGATCACCGGCGCGACGATCGGCGGGCACGACCACGTGACCCAACTGCGCGGCCTGCCGCTGGCGCACGTCTTCAGCGTCGGGGAAGCTGAGGGCGCGCAGGAGCTGGGCGCCGCCATGGCCGCCATGACGCCCGGCCAGCTCGCCGCCGCGCAGGCCGCGGCCGACGCCGCCGCCATCACCGCCGACGACGTGGCGACCATCTGCTGGACCTCCGGCACCGAGGCCGAGCCCAAGGGCGTGCCGCGCAGCCACAACGAATGGCTGATCATGGCCCAGGGCGTGGTCGCCGCCGGCGGCCTGTCGATGGGCGCGCGGGTGCTGAACCCGTTCCCGATGGTCAATATGGGCGGCGTTTCGACCGCCGTCGCCGGCTGGCTGCTGATCGGCGGCGTGCTGATCCAGCACCACCCCTTCGACCTGGCCGTGATGCTGCAGCAGATGCGCGACCACGCCATCGACTACACCATCGCCCCGCCGGCGGTGCTGAACCTGCTGGCCCAGGATCCCAAGCTGCTGGAAGGCGTCGACTTCGGCCGCCTGCGGGCCATCGGCTCGGGTTCGGCGCCGCTGTCGGAGACCATGATCCGCGCCTTCTTCGACCGCTACGGGGTCGAGATCGTCAACTATTTCGGCTCCAACGAGGGCATGTCCCTGTGCGGGACCGCCGCCGACATCCCCGCGCCCGGCGATCGCGCCACCTATTTCCCGCGGGTCGGCGCGCCCGGCTTCGACTGGGCCTATCCGCTCAACGACCGCTTCTTCAGCCGCATCGTCGATCCCGACACCGAGGAGGAGATCACCGAGCCCGGCCGCCATGGCGAGATGCGCATCAAGGGACCGACCGTCTTCGCCGGCTATTGGCGGGCGCCGGAACTGACGGCGCGGGCCTTCGACGCCGATGGCTGGTTCCGCACCGGCGACCTGTTCGAAATCGCCGGCGACAGGGGCCAGTACTATCACTTCGTCGGGCGGCTGAAGGACATCATCATCCGCGGCGGGGTGAACATCTCGTCCGAGGAACTGGAGAACCACCTGATGGCCCACCCGGAGGTGGCCGACGCCGCCGTGGTCGGCTCGCCCGACGCGCGGCTGGGCGAGCGGGTCTGCGCCTTCGTGGTGCCGCGGCCGGGCAAGACGCTCGACCGCGAGGCGATCAACGCCTTCCTGACCGGCGAGCGCAAGGTGGCGGTCTTCAAGCAGATCGAGCGTCTGGAGATCCTGCCCGCCCTGCCCCGCAACCCGGTCGGCAAGGTGCTGAAGCGCGAACTGCGCGCGACGCTGGCCTAGCTCCTCCCCTCCTGGGGGAGGTGGATCGATGCGCAGCATGGAGACGGAGGGGGATTGCTCTCAAGTCTGCAGAGTCAAAGTCCCCCTCAGTCAGCCATTCGGCTGACAGCTCCCCCAGAGGGGGAGCATCTCATTCTCTCCGCCGCAGAAATCGCACGGCCCCGCAAACCAGCCATTGCCCGCCCCGCCCCGCCTCATTAGTATCATTTCGCAAGTAACAAGCCGGGAGGACGAACGGATGGCCGCGGCGGAGAAACCTCGCCTTGATTTCGACGGGCTGCGCCCGCCGAGCCCTTTCCTGACCGAGAAGCACGACGCCTGGCGCCGGCAGCTTCGCACCTTCATCGACGCCGAGATCAATCCGCACCTCGACGCCTGGGATGCGGCCGCCACCTTCCCCGACGAGCTCTATGTGAAGGCCGCCAAGGCCGGGGTCCTGGGCATGGGCTTTTCCGAGGACCTGGGCGGCACGGGCGAGGACATCGACCTCTACCACCGCATCATCTTCGCCGAGGAGTTCTTCCGCATGGGCTCGGGGGTGGTGTTCGCCGACCTCGCCACCCACTGGATCGCCCTGCCCCCGATCATCGCCTTCGGGCCGCAGGAGATGCGCGAGCGGGTCGCCAAGCCGATCCTGCGCGGCGAGAAGAAGATCGCCTTCGCCGTGACCGAGCCGTCGGGCGGCTCCGACGTCGGCGCCTTCCAGACCACCGCCGAGAAGCGCGGCGACAGCTACATCGTCAACGGCGGCAAGACGCTGATCTCGGGCGCCACCCGCGCCGACTACCTGCTGACCGCGGTGCGCACCGGCGGCCCCGGCGTCGGCGGCCTGTCGCTGCTGATGATCGAGGCCGACCGTCCCGGCGTCTCCAGCGCCCCGGTCAAGGGCCTTGGCTGGTACAACGGCAACAATGGGTCCTTGACCTTCGACAATGTCGAGGTCCCGGCCGCCAACCTCATCGGGGTGGAGAACCGCGGCTTCGCGGGCCTGGCCAACCAGTTCAACATCGAGCGCTTCAGCGGCATCGCCGCCACCCTGGCCATGGCGCGCACGGCCATCGCCGAGGCCATCGACTGGGCCCGCCAGCGCCACACCTTCGGCCAGCGGCTGATCGACCACCAGGCCATCCGCCACAAGATCGTCGAGATGATCCAGCGGGTGAACGCCTGCTACGCCTTCCTCGACATCCTGGTCTGGCGCTTCCAGCAGGGGCAGACCCCGGTCGCCGAGTTGGCGATGATGAAGGTGCAGGCGACCACGACCCTGGAGTTCGTCGCCCGCGAGAGCCTGCAGGTTCTGGGCGGCCGCGCCTATACCGGCGACAACCGCGTCGAGCGCATCTACCGCGAGGCCCGCATCTTCGTCATCGGCGGCGGCTCGGAAGAGATCCTGCGCGACCTGGCCGGACGCCAACTCGGGTTCTGACGCTCAACAGCCCATGGATTGCGCGTCGGCCCTAGCGGGGGCGGCGCGCGGTCCTGTCGCTTCCGGTCGGGAACGAAGCATTGCCGCCGTCATCCTCCCACACCGCGACAGGGTTGACCGCGACCGGCCCAGCCGGCTCGGCCGCCGCCCGGCCGTGGCCGGGCTGGCGGACTACGTTCTCTTGCGAGATCCAACGCCGGTTGCGCGACGAGTCGTTCGCCGTCGCGCCGGGATAGAGCTTCAGGTGCTGGGTCATCGGCGAGCGCCCTAGGACCGCAGCGGGTCTGCGGCTTCGGAGGCGTTGTGAGCCGCGACCAGCCCGTCCCACTCCGCAGAGCTCGACACGACCTGGTGGGCGCCCATGCCCGGCAGCGACGCGCGCTCCCGCTCCAGCAGCGCTTCCTGGATCCACAGGCTGTCGAAGCCGCGCGCCTCCACCGCCGATCCCATCAGGCGGCCGGCCATGTTGACGGCGGCGCGGTCGTTTTCGGCGTGGCACAGATAGCGGCGTCCCTGCCCGGCCTCGCCCAGACGGATCTCGATCGCCCAGTATCCGGGAGCATTCGCTATATCAATTCGGTTGGATAAAGTGCTCATGGGGTGAGCTTTCACAATCTCCCCCAGAGCTACGCCGCGCGTATCTATCTGAGAGAAGGCGCCAATTCAGCGCTTTTGATCACCACAACATATCACGTTCACTGGAATAATACGCAGTCATTCATAATCGTGATCGGAAAACTCGGCGTATTTTCTCTATTCGAGTGGCGGCCCGCATCGAAACCCCCAGATATGAGGCATGGCTTTCGCGCCGTCGCGCGGCCGTCGAGGCCGGGCCCCAGCCTGGAGGATCCGCTTTCGTGGAGGCCCCCATCGGAGAGTTCGAGCACATCATGCCGACGCACGTCCCCTCGCCCGTCGTGATCCGCAGCGCCCGCGCTCATGGCGTCTGGCACGTCACCTGCGACGACGTCTTTTTCGGCGACTATCTCTCGCAGGACGCCGCGCGGAGCGCAGCCTCCAAGGCCGCCAAGGACATCGAGGAGCAAGGGCGCGCCGCCGAGATCGTCTTCGGACCTCGCTCGCCCTGAACCGCCCCCCAGGTTCATGCCGGGATTGCATCGCGCGCCGCGCGGGGGTTCCCTAGCAGGGAGACACTTCGCCGAGCGTCAGCCGGTCGCCCTGCGCCGCGGGAGCCGTGATCGCCTCGGCCTTGATGAAAGGAATGGGGTGATGACACTTCGTATCAACGGCGAGGCGCCGAACTTCACGGCCGACACCACCGAGGGGACGATCAACTTCCACGACTGGATCGGCGATAGCTGGGCGATCCTGTTCTCCCACCCCAAGGACTTCACCCCGGTCTGCACGACCGAGCTGGGCTACATGGCCAAGCTGAGGCCCGAGTTCGACAAGCGGAACACCAAGGTCATCGGCCTGTCGGTCGACCCGGTCGACAACCACGCCCGCTGGGCCCAGGACATCGCCGAGACGCAGGGGACCGCGCCGAACTATCCGATGATCGGCGACACCGACCTGGCCGTCTCCAAGCTCTACAACATGTTGCCCGAGGAGATCGAAGGCGGCTCGGACGGGCGCACGGCCGCCGACAACGCCACCGTGCGGACGGTGTTCATCATCGGTCCCGACAAGCGCATCAAGCTGATGCTGGCCTATCCGATGACCACGGGCCGGAACTTCGACGAGATCCTGCGGGTGCTCGACTCGATGCAACTGACCGCCAAGCATCGGGTGGCGACGCCGGTGAACTGGAAGCACGGCGACAAGGTGATCATCGCCGGCTCGGTGTCCGACGACGAAGCCAAGACCATCTATCCCGACGGCTGGGACGCCCCGCGCCCCTACCTGCGGATCGTGCCGCAGCCTCAGTAGCGTCACGCGTCGGCCGGCCGTAAGCGGCCAAGGCCGCCCTCCTGGCGGAAGGCGGTCAGGCCGCGAGGAGCTCGATGCTGCGCCTCGATTCAGCAGGTTGCACAAAGGGACTTCTAAGCACTTTCAAAAAGAGACTTGCCTGCGCTCGCGCTCCACGCGCAGCCGCCTCCGGTTCGCTAATCCCGACTGGACAGTAGGGTTGAGCGGCGATAGGCCTGGACGCAGGATGGCCCGCACCCGCAAGATCATCAAGAACTCCGTGCACCGGGCGCTGAACACGATCGGCGACCGCTGGAGCCAGTTGATCATCCAGGAAGCCTTCCGTGGGGCGACCCGGTACGAGGAGTTCCGCGCCCGCACCGGCGCCCCCCGCAACACCCTCTCCAACCGCCTGCGCGGCCTGGTCGCCAGCGGCATCTTCGAGCAGCGCGCGCATCGCGAGGGCGCGGCCCGCCAGTCCTATCACCTGACCCCGATGGGCCTGGACCTGTTCGACTCGGTGCTGATCGCCTGGTGCTGGGGCATCCGCTGGGACGCCACCGCCCCCAACGGCCCGGCCGGCCTGGTCCACACCGAATGCGGCAAGTCGATGCTGCCGATCATGGTCTGCCGCCATTGCGGGGGCGACGTCTCGCTGCATAGCTGCAGCCACCATCCCGGCCCCGGCGCCGGCTTCGAGGAAGTCGAGATCGCCCGCCTGCACCGCCGCCGCCAGTCCAGCGCGGAGGACGCCTCGCGCACCGTCGCCGACGTCGTCGACATGACCGGCGACCGCTGGACCGGCCTGGTCATCTCGACCCAGTATTTCGGCATCCACCGGTTCGACGACATCCAGTCGATGCTGGACATCGCCACCAACATCCTCACCGACCGCCTGCGGGTGCTGGTGGCCAACGGGGTGTTCGAGCGGCGGCTCTACGAGATGTCGCCGCCGCGCTACGAGTACTGGCTGACCAAGAAGGGCAAGGATCTCTATCCCCACGCCCTGGCCCTGCTGATCTGGGCCGACAAGTGGCTTCTCAACGACGATCAGCCGCCGGTGATCGTCACCCACAACCAGTGCGGCCATCCGGTCGACACCGTGGTGATCTGCAGCGAGTGCCGCCATCCGCTCACGCCCGAGACGGTGGCCGAGCGGCGCACCAAGGACCGCAAGGCCAGCGCCGCCTAGCTTCAGGCCGGGCCGGATCCCGGCTTGCCTTTTCGCACCACCGAACGCCGGGATCGAACGGCGCAGCTAGGCGTTCCCCACGCAAACCGGAGGGACGTGATGAGCCTCGACAGCCTGATGATCCGCAGCGCCAACCTGCTGGGGGCGCCCCTGAAGGACGCCGCCGGCAAGAAGCTCGGCACGATCCGCGAGATCTATTTCGAGCGCGACACCGGCCAGGCCCGGTTCGTGGCGCTGGAGTTCGGCGGACTGTTCGGGACCAGCGGCAAGTACCACCCCATCCCCTGGCGGGCGCTGCGCTACGACGAGACGTCGGACAGCTACCTGACCGACCTCTCCAGGGACCTGCTGAAGACTAGCCCAGCCTATGACCGCGAACAGTTGAACGACACCGCCTATGGCTGGAGCGAGCAGGCCGAACGGTATTTCCGGACCGAGCCGATCTAGGGCGTGGCTAGAGCCCGCCGCGCTTGGTCAGGGCCAGAACGCCGTCATAGGGGATCGCCGGGATTTCGCGCAGGCGCATGCGGACCCAGGCCGGCCAGCCCATCTGCCGCGGCCCCGCCTTCACCGATCCGTCCAGCGTCGACACCCCCAGCGCGGCGAAGATCAGCCGCGTGCGCGGCGTGTGATAGCTGTCGGTGCAGACGACGGCGCCGGGCAGATCGCGAGCGCGGATGCAGCGCGTGGCGGCGACCGCCGTCTGCAGCGTGTCGAGACTGTCCTCGTCCAGCACCAGCCGCTCGCGCGCCAACCCCATGGCCGTCAGGCGTTCGGCCATGATCGAGGCCTCGGACGGGCCATGCCGCCCGACCCCGCCCGAGCAGAAGACCAGCGCCCGCGGATGGGCCGCGGCCAGGCGAAAGCCGCCGTCGATCCGACGGATCAGGGCCGGGCTCGCACGGCCGTCGGGTCGGACGGCCGCGCCGAGGATGACGATGAGAGGATCTGACACGGCCCGGACAATGGCCGCCGGACGCGCCAGACGCTAGGCCCCGGCGTTCATCGGCGGCCGGTATTCTTCCAGCAGGTCTTCCTGCTCGGCCAGGCGCACGGCGCTGCGCACGTTGAGGCGCGTCAGCACGTTGGCCTCGTCGCCATAGGTGTCGCGGGCATAGGCGAGCTGTTCGCGCCAGGCCAGGCGCGCCAGGCTGTCGGTCTCGCCGACGAACAGGATGTCGACGCCCCGCTCCGCGGGCTTGCAGATGACGTAGTTCGCACCGGCCGGCGGCAGGATGCGGTCCTCCTCAAGGGCTGTATACCGGTAGAGGGCGCCGGACTTGCCGGCGATTTCGATCTGACGGGCCAATGCACGCTCCCGACCTTGAGACAGATGTTCCGGGGCCGGACGAGCCGCCCCCGCGCCCCTGTAAGGCTTGCGACTTGGGCGAAATCTAGGCCGCGGACTGCGACCTAGGATCACCTTGTCGCGATACGCAAAAGGCGCCCTGGAATCTCGGAACAACCTTCGCCATAAGGCGTTCGGCGTCATGAGGCGGTTCTGCTAGTTTCAAGCTCGAGGCGTTTCGACTCTGGTAGACGCACCCCTGGTGAGGCCACGACGCGAGCCGATGGAACGACCCGCCGATTTCAGTTTGACGCAGACCGAAGGCGGCCAGCAGGCCGTGCTGTCGGGGGACTGGACGGCGACCGCCGCGGGCGACGCCGTCAAGCGGCTGGGCGAAGCGGTGCGCTCCGAAGCTCTCTCCGGCCTCGACCTGACCACCATCCGCCGCCTCGACACCGCGGGCGCCTACGGCATCCTGCAGGCGGTGGCCGACCATCCCGCGGCCGACGCCATCCAGGCCCGGCCCGAGACCCATCGGCTGCTCGAACTGGTCGGCGCGGCGGCCCGCGAGAAGCCCCCCCAGCGCCAGGAGCCGCGCGGCTTCTACGAGCTGGCGATCCGTACCGGCCGGGGGGTGTTCAACCTCGGCGCCGAAATCTTCGAGACCATGGTCTTCGTCGGCCACCTGCTGGTGGTGGTCGGCCGGATCATCGTCAATCCGGCCCGCATCAGATGGGCGGCGTGCATATCGCTGGCCGAGCGCGCCGGCCTGGACGCCATTCCGATCGTCACCCTGACCTCGTTCTTCATCGGGGCGGTGGTCGGCCTGCTGGGCGCCAACATGCTGCGCCAGTTCGGGGCGGAGGTGTTCGCCGTCGAGCTCATCGGCATCGCGGTCTTCCGTGAATTCAACATCCTGATCACCGCCATCCTGCTGGCGGGCCGCTCGGCCTCGGCCTTCGCGGCCGAGATCGGCTCGATGAAGATGAACCAGGAGGTCGACGCCATGAAGGTACTGGGCGTCGATCCGTTCGAGGCCCTGGTGTTCCCCCGTTTCGCGGCGCTGCTGGCCATCATCCCGCTGCTCACCTTCGTGGCGACCATCGCCGGCCTGATGGGCGGGCTGCTGGTCACCTGGACGGTCCTGGATCTTGGCCCCGCCTTCTTCCTGCAGCGCATCCTCGACAATGTCGGGCCGACCCATTTCTGGATCGGCCTGTCCAAGGCGCCGATCATGGCGGCGGTCATCGCCGGAATCGGCTGCCGGCAGGGCATGGAGGTCGGCGGCGACGTGGAATCGCTGGGCCGCCGGGTCACCGCCGCCGTGGTCCACGCCATCTTCGCCATCATCCTGATCGACGCCATATTCGCGCTGATCTACATGCAGTTGAACGTCTAGATGGCGGAATTGGCAGAACAATCCCTGCTCGATGATGATGGCCCGGCCATCGAGGTCCGCGGCCTGCGCTCGCAGTTCGGCGATCATGTCGTGCACGACGATCTCGACCTGACCGTCCGGCGCGGCGAGGTCCTGGGCGTGGTCGGCGGCTCGGGCACCGGCAAGTCGGTCCTGCTCAACACCATCATCGGCCTGCGCAAGCCGGACGCCGGGACGGTCAAGGTCCTGGGCCAGGACATCCAGCGCACCAGCCGCCGCCGCTGGTCCGAGATCGAGCGTAGCTGGGGGGTGCTGTTCCAGCAGGGCGCCCTGTTCTCCAACCTGACGGTGCGCGAGAACGTCGCCGCGCCGATGTACGAGCACACCAAGCTGCCCCGGCGGATCATCCACGAACTGGCCGACCTCAAGATCGCCCTGGTCGGCCTGCGCGCGGGAGCCGGCGACCTGAAGCCGGCCGAGCTCTCGGGCGGCATGCGCAAGCGCGCCGGCCTGGCCCGGGCGCTGGCCCTGGACCCCGAGCTCCTGTTCCTCGACGAGCCCACGGCCGGCCTCGACCCGATCGGCGCCGGCGCCTTCGACGAACTGATCCGCGACCTCTCCGACAGCCTGGACCTGACTGTGTTCATGATCACCCACGATCTCGACACGCTCTACAGCATCACCGACCGAGTGGCGGTGCTGGCCGACAAACACGTCATCGCGACGGCGCCGGTCGGCGAGCTTGAGCGTTCACAACATCCGTGGATCCAAGAGTATTTCCTTGGTCCGCGCGGTCGCGCTGCGGCTGTCGCGGCCAAGCAAGCCGGGACGTCAGCCTGATGGAAAAAGACGCCAACTACGCCCTGGTGGGCTTCTCTACCCTGCTGCTGGTGACCGGCCTGCTGATCTTCGTGGTCTGGCTGGCGCGCCTGAGCTTCGCCCAGGACTACGATCTCTACGACATCATCTTCCAGGGGCCCGTCCGCGGGCTGAGCCAGGGCGGCGAAGTGCACTTCAACGGCATCAAGGTCGGCGAAGTGACCAAGATCCAGCTCGATCCGGCCGATCCGAACCGGGTCATCGCCCGTGCGCGCGTCACCTCCGACGTACCGATCCGGGTCGATTCCTACGCCACTCTGGAGCCGCAGGGCATCACCGGCATCAACTATGTCCAGATCACCGCCGGCACCCCGGCCAAGCGGCTGCTCAAGGATACGGTGGATCCGGGCAAGGTGCCCAAGCTGCGCACCCAGCGCAGCGCCCTCTCCGACCTGCTGGAGGGCGGCGGCACGGTGCTGACGCGGACGGTCGAGGCCCTGGACCGGGTCAACCGCGTGCTGTCCGACCAGAACATCCAGAAGTTCGGCGCGGCGATCGAGGACGCCCAGTCGGTGACGGCCGAACTGCGCGCGCGCAAGGCGCTGATCGGCGACGCCCAGAAGGCGCTGCAGAACATCGACGCGGCCGCCGCCCAGATCGCCGCACTCAGCAAGTCCAGCCAGGACCTGCTCGACTCCGACGGCAAACGCACCCTGAAGAACCTGGCCGACGCCGCCCAGGAGGCGCAGGTGGCCGCCAAGGACGTCCGCACCATGGTCGGGCGCCTGGACGGCCCGACCAACGATTTCGCCAGCAACGGCCTGCCGCAGCTCACCTCGGCCATCCAGTCCCTTCAGCAGACCGCCGATTCCCTGGACCGGCTGATCCGCGACGTCGAAGCCAATCCCCGCGGCCTGGTGGGCAAGTCCCCGGCCCAGGAGGTCAAGGTCAAGCCATGAACATGTTCAAACGCACGCTCGCCGCCCTGAGCCTGGCGGCCCTGGCCTCGAGCCTGGCGGCCTGCATCACGCTGCTGCCCGAGGAGAAGGCCGCCCAGCTCTATCGCTTCGACGGCGACATCGCCCCGCCCGTCGCAGCCCAGGGCTCGCAGTTCACGGTCGCGCGGCTCGGCGGCTCGTTCGTGCAGGCGGCGTCGAACGACCGGATCATGACCACGACCGGCAGCCAGGTCGCCTATATCGCCCAGTCGCGCTGGGTCTCGCCGGCTTCGGTGCTGTTCAACGAGGCGCTGTCGCGGGCGTTCGACGCCAACGCCGGCCCGGCGCGGCTGCTGACGCGCGGCGACGCGGGCAAGGCCGACTACATCCTGCGCGTCGACGTGACCCAGTTCGAGGCCAACTACGACCGCGGGGCCAAGGCCGCGCCCGAGGTGGTCGTGTCGATGCGCGCGACCCTGACCGGCGCCAACCGCAGCCTGGCCGGCTCGACCCATTTCGAGGCGCGCGTGCGGGCCGGCAGCAACCGCGTCTCGGCGATCGTCGCGGCCTACGATCAGGCCGTGGCCCAGGCCCTGGGCGAGCTGGTCGCCTGGACCAACGGCAAGGGCGCCTAGGCCGTCAGGCCCGCGATCCGCTTGGCGGCGGTGACGGTGTTCTGCAGCAGGCACGCCACCGTCATCAGCCCGACCCCGCCCGGAACCGGGGTGATGTGGCCGGCGACGCCCAGCGCTTCCTTGTAGGCCACGTCGCCGACCAGCTTGGTCTTGCCCTCGGCCGCCTTCACCGGATCGCGGAACGGCACGCGGTTGATGCCGACGTCGATCACCGTGGCGCCCGGCTTGATCCAGTCGGCCTTGATCATCTGCGGGCGGCCGACCGCGGCCACCAGGATGTCCGCCTCGCGGCAGACGGCGGCCAGATCCTGGGTGCGCGAGTGGGCGATGGTCACCGTGCAGTCGGCCTGCAACAGCAGTTGCGCCACCGGCTTGCCGACCAGCACCGAGCGGCCGACGACCACGGCGCGCTTGCCGGCGAGGTCGCCCAGGGTCTCGCGGAGCATGATCATGCAGCCGAGCGGCGTGCACGGGACCAGCGAAGGCAGGCCCTGGGCCAGGCGCCCGGCGTTGACGACGTGCAGGCCGTCGACGTCCTTGTTCGGGTCGATGGTTTCGATGACCGCCTTCTCGTCCAGGCCCTTGGGCAGCGGCAGTTGCACGAGGATGCCGTGGATCAGCGGGTCGGCGTTGAGCTGGCGCACCAGGGCCAGCAGCTCGTCCTGGCCGACGTCGGCGGGCAGCCGGTGGGTCACCGAGTGCATGCCCGCGGCCTTGGAATGCTCGCCCTTGGAGCGGACATAGACCTGGCTGGCGGGGTCCTCGCCGACCAGCACCACGGCCAGGCCCGGCTGCAGGCCGTGCTGCGCCTTGAGCGCCGCAACCTCTTGCGCCACCTCGGCGCGCAAGCGCTCGGCGGTGACCTTGCCGTCGATGATCTGGGCCTGGGACATGCGCTCTCCTGGTCGGAACTGGCCCCGCCACTACCCGTTCAGCCTGCGCCGCGCAATGCGGCGGGAGTCCGCGGCATGAGCCGGCTAGAGCCTCAGCCAGGCGGCCAGGGCCCAAGCGTGCGAGTCGTGGCGCAGGGACGCGATCGCCTCCAGCGGCGAAATCCACATAAGCGTATGATCTTCCTCGATTTTCAGCGAGGCGTCCTCAGCCACGAGGTCGAGGACGAAGAAGGCGCTGCGGTTGTTCCAGGCCTCCCCCTCGGTGTTGACGAAGAACTGGTCGGCCAGGGCGTAGCCCTCGCGGACGGCGACCTTGAGGCCGGCCTCCTCGCCGTACTCGCGGACCACGCCCTGCTCGGGCGTTTCGCCCGGATCGACCCCGCCGCCGGGCAGGTCGACCCACACCGCACCGTCAGGTTTTTCGATGCGCACTACAGCAACCTGCCCGTCGCGCTCCAGGATGCCGAAGGCGGCGGGGCGGTCGGCATAGGTCCGCCCGGCCCTGCGCTCTCCGAACTGCGGGACCGCGCGCACCCGCTCAGTCCTTGCCGTACAAGGAGTCGTAGGGGTCGACCTTGCCCGCGAGCACGTCGTCGACCCGCAGCACCGGCCAGCCGACCGTCACCTGCTCGCTGGCCCGCCAGGCCGAGACGATCATGTCGCGCAGCTCCGAGGCGCCCGCCGCCAGGCGCTCGGCGGCGAACTCGATCCCGCGCCGATCGCGTGGAGCCAGGCCGCCGGCCTTCTCCAGTTCATAGAACGGGATCACCTGAGTGCTTGTTTCCATTAGATAATCCACCGTGCGCCTTTCGATCGGGCAGTCGCACGACTTCAGCGGGGCCATCCTTGCCGTCACATCGGCAGGTTTGACGTTCGCGAAGACGAACTCGCTCTCGAACGGGCCGTGCACGCGCGCGGTGGTGTAGCCGTTCGGATTGGGGAACTCGCCCCAGCCGTTGTAGTGCACGGTGACGTGCAGCGGCTGGGCCCCGTCGCCGACGAAGTGCGAGAGGTCGCCGATGGTCTGCGCGATCTGGGCCTCGCGCCGGACCAGGTCGCTTTCGTACCAGGCCTTGCGCTGGGGGTTCTGCTCGCGCGCGGCCGCGTAGGTCAGCACCCGCCAGTAGCCGAAGTCCTTGGCCAACTGCTGATGGCGGTCGATGATCGAGTACTGGAGATAGCCGGCCTTCCAGCTATCGAGCCCGGCGGCCTGCAGGCCCTTCTCGTACTCGGCGCGGTTGGCCGGCAGGGGCAGGAAGGACGGGCCGCCCAGCAGCTTGCCCTCCTCGTCCAGATCGAGGAAGTGGCCGGCGTCGCGGTTGTGGTCGTGGATGCGGCCTGCGCCCTTGGAGCGGTCCTGCTCACGCGAGAGCTCGCCGATGTCGCGCGCCGCCTGCGGCGTGCGCAGGAAGGCCGGGACCTCGGCCGGCAGGGCCTGGGCCGCCGCCTCCCCGACCATCCGATGCCCCATCGCGCCCCAGGCCAGGGCCTGGGCGGGAAGAAGCGAGAGCGCGGCGACGGCGGCGAGCAGCAGAGCTTTCATGGGCACCCGTTTAGGCGATCTTGAGCGCGCCCTCTACCCGCTTCACCCAGGCTTGCACGCGCGGGTAGCGGGCGAGGTCAAAGCCGCCCTCGTGGGCCACGCGGGTGTAGGCCACCAGGGCGACGTCGGCGAGGGTCAGCGCCTCGCCGACCAGGAAGGACGAGGCCGCCAGGCCGTCCTCCAGCCGCTGCAGGGCGCCCTCGCCCCGCTCCACCAGCCGCGGCTCCAGATCGGCGACCGCCTTGCCGCCATAGCGGACGTGGAAGCGCGCGACCGCGACATAGGGTTCGTGGCTGTACTGCTCCCAGAACATCCATTCCAGCATCCGGGCGCGGTCGTAGGCGTCGGCCGGGATCAGGTCGGAGCCCTCGGCCAAGTGGATGATGATGGCGTTGGACTGGGCCAGGGGGCGGCCGTCGTCGAGGATCACGGCGGGCACCTGGCCGGCCGGATTCATCGCCAGGAACGCCGCCGTGCGCGACTCGCCCTGGAGGATATCGGTCTCGATCCACTGGTATTCACGGCCAAGATGGTCGGCCACCCACTTTACCTTCAGGCAGTTGCCCGAGATGGAATCGCCATAGATGCGCATGCCTCAACCCCTTGCTCAGCAACGGGTTGATAGCCGTTCGGCGGCCGCTGGAAAAGTGATGGTGTCGATTTGTCGCGAAGGGCCGCCGTTCACGCGGGGTTGATCAGGCGCTCGGATTCCGGGTAGGAAGCCCGTCGCTGCCAAGATCAACGACGAAGGAGCCGCCGTCATGCGACGTCGCCTCGCCGCCCTTGCCGCCCTTCCTTTCTTCCTTGGGCTGTCACAAAGCGCACAAGCCGCGCCCCAATCCGACCCGATCGGAGAGCTGATCGTTTCGGCCCTGACCGGCGCGCTGCCGGGCACGCCCGACTTCAGCATGAAGGCCACGCTCTACCACGCCGGCGCCAAGGGCGTGGGCGCCCTGGACTCGCTCGGCTGCAAGGTGGTCGCCATGCGCACCGTGGCCGTCGACACCAAGGTCATCCCCCGCCGCACGCGCCTGTTCATCAAGGAAACCGTCGGCCTGCCGATGCCCGACGGCTCCAAGCACGACGGCTTCTGGTACGCCTCCGACACCGGCGGCGCGATCAAGGGCGAGAAGATCGACCTGTTCACCGGCCACGGCTCGTCCTCGATGCGCCCGCTGATGGCCCTGAACCTGGCCAAGCTCTCCGTCGCCAAGGTCGGCGAATTCAAGGGCTGCCCGCCCGCCTAGGCCGCCAAGCGGCGACAGGCCGCATGGCCCAGCTCCTTCAGCCGTTGAATGATCTCGACGGCGCGGGACCGTCCCCGCGCCTTGAGCATCTCGCCGTACCGACCGCCGGGCGCTTTACATCGTCACCAGCATCCGCCCCGTGGGGAACGGCGCCCGCGTCCGCCTCAAGGGGCTGACACCGAGCTGCTGCAGCCTGCAGCGGACTGCGGCTGGGACGCCGGTCGCTTGCGCAAGATCTACCCGTCAAGGCCAACCTGATCGCCTCGTTGATCTGCGAGGCGCGACCAAGGCCTGACCATCGGGTCTTCCCCCGAGAAAACCGAACCGTGATCGGCGAAATGGACGGAGCCGCGCGCATGATCCTCGACAAGCCGAACTTCTTCCTGCTGACCGGCGGGCCGGGGGTGGGCAAGACCGCCCTGATCGAGGACCTGCGCCGGCGCGGCGCGCGCGTGGTGGAGGAGACGCACCGGCGGGTGATCCGCGAGCAGGCGGCCAGCGGCGGGAGCGCCCTGCCCTGGCTGGACCAGGACGCCTATCTGGCCCGCACGGCGCGCGAGGACATCGCCATATTCGAGGCGATGGCGGGCGTGGAGGAGCCGGTGTTCTTCGACCGCGGGATCATCGACAGCCTGATCGACCGCCAGGCGCCGGCCTGGATGGAGGAAGCCGCGCGGACCCACCGCTACAACGCCAGAGTCTTCGTCCCGCCGCCCTGGCGCGAGATCTACACCCAGGACGCCGAGCGCAGGCAGAGCTTCGAGGACTGCCTGGCCACGCACGAGGCGGTCACGCGGCGGCTGAGGTCGCTGGGCTATGAGCCGGTGGAGATACCGCCCGGCCCGGTGGAGGCGCGGGCGAGGTTCGTGCTGGAGACCGCCGCGAGCCTGGGGTCCGGGGCGCGGCCGGGCGCGCGCGCCACGGGGATGGGCGATCGGGGCGCGTAGGAAGCCTGACGCCCCTTGACCCATGGGCCTGGGCTGTATCCTTTAGGTTGCGTCCAGCGACCGTCGTCGCTGGCGGCTGTGGGCGCGAAACGGCAGACACCAGGCGTGGTCGGCGAGACGAAAACGGCGTTGCAGGTGTCTGCGGGCGTGCTGACGGCGCTCAGCCAGGCGCCGCTGGGCATCGCCATCTTCGACCGCGAGATGCGCTATCTCGCCGCCTCGAGCCGGTATCTCACCGAACAGGGACTGCCGGGCGACCTGCCGCTGGTCGGGCGGCGCCATTACGACGTCTTTCCCGACATCCCGCAGCGCTGGCGCGAGATCCACACCCGCGCCCTGATGGAGGGCGCCGAGCTCAGCCACGACGCCGACCCGTTCGAGCGCGCCGACGGCCATGTGGACTGGATCCGCTGGTCGCTGAAACCCTGGCGCACCGACGACGGGGAGATCGGCGGGCTGGTGCTCTATACCGAGTTCGTGACCCCGAGCGTGGAGGCCCGGGCGCGGCTGGAGGCCGCCGAGGCCCGCTATCGCGCGGTGTTCGACCAGGCGGCGATGGGGGTCGCGCGGGTGATGCCCGACGGGCGCTTCCTGGAGGTCAACGACCGGTTCTGCGCGATGCTGCGCTACAGCCGCGACGAACTGAAGGACATGACGTTCCAGCAGATCACCCATCCGGACGACCTGAACTCCAACATCGCCCTGACCGCCGCCCTGCTGGCCGGCTCCATCGAGACCTATTCGATGGAGAAGCGCTACCTGACCAAGGACGGCGAGGTGGTCTGGAACAACCTGACCGTGGCGCTGGTGCGCACCAGCGCCGGCGAGCCGGACTACTTCATCTCGATCATCGACGACATCGGCGCGCGCAAGCAGGCCGAGGCCGAGCAGAAGCGCTACCAGGACCAGCTACGGCTGATGATCAACGAGCTGAACCATCGGGTGAAGAACACCCTGGCCACGGTGCAGTCGATGGCCTCGCAGACCCTGCGCGGCGAAAGCGATCCGCGCGTGGTCTACGAGAAGCTGGAAGCCCGGCTGATGGGGCTGTCGCAGGCGCATGACGTGCTGACCCGCGAGCGCTGGCATGGCGCGGAGCTGCAGGACGTCGCCGATCGGGCGCTGGGGCCGTTCCTGGGCTCGACGCCCGGCCAGATCGTGCTGCAGGGGCCCTCGGCCTGGCTGCAGCCGGGCGCGGCGCTGTCGATGGCGCTGATCTTCCACGAACTGGCGACCAACGCCGTCAAGTACGGGGCGCTGTCGGTCGAGGGCGGGCGGGTCGACCTGACCTGGACGCTGGACGGCGCCGACCTGGCCCTGACCTGGGCCGAGCACGGCGGGCCGCCGGTCTCGCCGCCCACGCGCAAGGGGTTCGGGACGCGGCTGATCGAACGCGGCCTGCGCGGCGACCTGCGCGGGACGGCGAGGATGAGCTATGAGCCGGGCGGCCTCGTCTGCACGATGCGCGCGCGGCTGGCCGGGCGCAGCGACCCGCCGAGCCTGTTCGAGGGCGCCTGAGCCGCCTCAGGTCTCGACGAAGGCCTTTTCCAGCACGAAGTCGCCGGGGGCCGAGATCGAGCCTTCGACATAGCCGCGCTCGAGCAGCAGGGTCTTGAGGTCGGCCAGCACCGAGGGGCCGCCGCAGAGCATCAGGCGGTCGACCGCGGGGTCCAGCGGCGGCACGCCGAGGTCCTCGAAGATCTTGCCCGAGGTGATCAGGTCGGTGATCCGGCCCTGGGTGCGGAACGGCTCGCGCGTCACGGTCGGGTAGTAGCGCAGCTTGTCGCCGATCACCTCGCTGAGGATCTCGTCCTCGCGCAGGTCCTTCTCGAACAGCTCGGCATAGTTCAGGTCGGCGACGTTGCGCACGGTATGGGTGACGATCACCTCGTCGAAGCGCTCGTAGACCTCCGGGTCGCGGGCCAGCGACAGCCAGGGGGCCAGGCCGGTGCCGGTGCCGACCATGTAGAGGCGCTTGCCGGGCTTGAGGCCGTCCAGCACCAGGGTGCCGGTGGGCTTCTTGCCGATCAGCACCTCGTCGCCGACCTTGATCTTCTGCAGGCGCGAGGTCAGCGGGCCGTCGGCGACCTTGATCGAGTAGAACTCCAGCTCGTCGTGCCAGGACGGGCTGGCGATCGAATAGGCGCGGACCAGCGGCTTGCCCTCGACCTCCAGGCCGACCATCACGAACTGGCCGGACGAGAAGCGCAGGCCCGGGTCGCGGGTGGTGCGGAACGAGAACAGTTCGTCGGTCCAGTGCTGGACCCAGGTCACGGTCTCGACCATGAAGGCGCCGCGCGCCTTGGATGCGGCCGGAGCCGGAGCGATTACGTCGGTCATGATGCGTCTTTAGCTATTCAGGCTTCAGATGTCGCCGCCGACATTGGCGACGGCGCCCGGAGCGCGCGCGACATGGATGCCGCATTCGGTCTTGTCCTGGCCGGCCCAGCGCCCGGCGCGGACGTCCTGGCCCTCCTCCACCGGCTTGGTGCAGGGCCAGCAGCCGATCGAGGGGAAGCCTTGCGCGACCAGCGGATGGGCGGGCAGGTCATGCTCGCTCATATAGGCGTCCAGTTCGGCCTTGCCCCAGTTGGCCAGCGGATTGAACTTCACCTGGCCGTCGGCCTGCTCGACCACCGGCAGCGACAGGCGGTCGCCGCCGTGGAAGCGCTTGCGCCCGGTGATCCAGGCGTCGAACTCGGCGAGCGCCCGGTCCAGCGGGACGACCTTGCGCACCTCGCAGCAGGCGTCGGTGTCGGTCTGCCAGAGCTTGGCGTTCGGATCGGCGACGGCGAGGTCGTTATAGGCCGGGCGCAGGTCGCGCACGTCGGTCAGGCCGAGCCGGGCCGCCAGATTCTTTCGATAGTCGAGCGTCTGGCCGAACAGCATGCCGGTGTCGAGGAACAGCACCGGGACGTCCGGCTTGATCTTCGAGATCATGTGCAGCAGCACCGCGGACTCCGCCCCGAAGGACGAGACCAGGGCCAGCTTGTCGCCGAACGCCTCGACCGCCGATTCCAGCACCGTGGCCGGATGGGCGTGGCGCAGCTCGGCGTCGAGCCGCGCGGCGGGGGACGGACGCTCCAACTGATCGAAGGCCATGGTCAGCTCACTCCCTTTCGGCGAAGGCCGGCGGCCGATGGTCGGCGGCGCGCTGGTAGACGTGGCGTTGGCGATGGGCCGCGTGGGCCCATTGTTCGGGGGTCGAGCCATCGGCCGGCTCGTAGGCGTCGAAGCCGACGCGGACCATGAAGCCGGCCTGCTCGCGCAGGACGTCGCCGACGGCGCGGACCTCGCCCTTGAAGCCGTAGCGCTCGCGCAGCAGGCGCGCGGCGGTGTAGGCGCGGCCGTCGTTGAACTTCGGAAAGGCCACCGCGACCAGGGCCAGGCGCGGCAGGTCGTAGGCCAGGACCTCGACCTCCTCGGCCGGCTCCAGGCGCACGCCGACCGAGCGGCCCTCGGCGAGCAGGCGCTCGCCCTCGCTCTGGAAGCGGGTCAGCGAGATGATCAGGTCGCCGCGGACCAGGTCCTCGTCGTCGGTGACGTAGGTGAACGGGTCCTCGACCAGCGAGAACTGGCCGTCCGTCAGCTTAATTCGCGTCGGCATAGACGGCCTCCTTGAACGGGACGACGCCGGTGCGGCGGAAGGTGTCGAGGAAGCGCTCCTGCCCCTGGCGCTCGCGCAGATAGACGTCGACCAGGGTGTCGATGGCGCCGGCCACGCGGTCGGCCGGCAGGGCCGGGCCGAGCATCGAGCCGACGGCGGCGTCCTCGGCGCCCGAGCCGCCCAGGGTGAGCTGATAGAATTCCTCGCCCTTCTTATCGACGCCCAGGATGCCGATGTGGCCGACATGGTGGTGGCCGCAGGCGTTGATGCAGCCGCTGATCTTGATCTTCAGCTCGCCGATCAGCTCGGCGCGGTCCTGGTCGGCGAAGGTGCGGGCGATGTCCTGGGCGATCGGGATGGCCCGGGCGTTGGCCAGGGCGCAGTAGTCGAGGCCCGGGCAGGCGATGATGTCGGTGATCAGGTTGACGTTCGGCGTCGCCAGGCCGGCCGCCTGCAGCGCCGCGTGCAGCGCCGGCACGTCGTCCAGCTTGACGTGCGGCAGGACCAGATTCTGCTCGTGGGTCACGCGGATGTCGTTCTGGCCGTAGCGTTCGGCCAGGTCGGCGATCACGTCCATCTGGTCGGAGGTGGCGTCGCCGGGGGTGTCGCCGATGCCCTTCAGCGAGATCTCGACGATCGTGTAGCCGGCGCGCTTGTGCTCACGCAGGTTGTTGCGCGCGAAGCGGGCCAGGCCGGGGTTCGAGGCCTTGGCCGCTTCGAACGCTTCGGAGCGGTTGACCAGGGTGTCGAAGGCGAGCGGGGCGAAGGCGCCGCGGATGCGGGCGATCTCGCCGTCCGGCAGGTCGCCCTCCGGTCCGATCTTGGCCCACTCCTCCTCGACCTGGCGGGCGAACTCCTCGGCGCCGAGGGCCGAGACCAGGATCTTGATGCGGGCCTTGTACTTGTTGTCCCGGCGTCCGTGGCGATTGTAGACGCGCAGGATCGCCTCCAGGTACGAGACCAGGCGGGTGGCGGGCAGGAATTCCTTGATCGTCGGGCCGACGAAGGGCGTGCGGCCCAGGCCCCCGCCGACGATGACCTCGAAGCCCAGCGTGCCGTCGCGGCCGCGGCGCATCATCAGGCCGATGTCGTGCACCTTCGCCGCCGTGCGGTCCTTGGCCGCCCCGGTGATGGCGATCTTGAACTTGCGCGGCAGGAACGAGAATTCCGGGTGCAGGCTGGACCACTGGCGGATCGCCTCGGACCACACGCGCGGATCGTCGATCTCTTCGGCGGTGGCGCCGGCATAGGGGTCGGCCGTGGTGTTGCGGATGCAGTTGCCGCTGGTCTGGATGGCGTGCATGTCCACCGCCGCCAGCCGGTCCAGGATGTCGGGCGTGTCGGCCAGCTTGATCCAGTGGAACTGCAGGTTCTGGCGGGTGGTGAAGTGGCCGTAGCCCTTGTCGTACTTGCGGCCGATCTCGGCCAGGGCGCGCAACTGGGTCGGGTTCAGCGAGCCGTAGGGGATCGCCACCCGCAGCATGTAGGCGTGCAGTTGCAGGTAAAGGCCGTTCATCAGCCGGATCGGCTTGAACTGGTCCTCGGTGATCTCGCCGAGCATGCGGCGGCCGACCTGTTCGCGGAACTCGGCGGCCCGGTCGGCCAGGAATTCCTTGTCGAGGGTGTCGTACTGATACATGGCCCTCCCCTCTTCTAACGCTTGATCAGGTTGACGCGGCCGGTGGAACGGGCCGAGCCGGATGCATGCTGCAAGGCCTCGATGGCGGCGCCGCCTTCGGCCTGCTTGCCGTGGTGCAGGTGGTTGGTGGGGCCGAGCGCGCGCAGGCGCTCGCGATAGCTGAGCGGCGCCCAGAGGCCCTCGCTCTCCACCAGGTCGATCAGGTAGGGGTCGACGACGACGGTCTGCTGGCTCTTGGCGTGCGCCTCGGCGGCCTCGCCGGCCGCGGCGTCGGCGAAGAGCTCGGCGTCGGCGAAGCGCTCGACCCAGGCCCCCTGCTTCCAGAAGACGACTTCGCCGTCGGTCAGGCGATTTCCGGTCAGGGCTTTCATTTCACGCGCCGCTCAAGTTTCGATTCAAGGACGGCGGTATCGCCGGAAGACTGCGCCAAGGCCATAGCCTCGCCGACGATCAGCAGGGCCGGGCCGGCCACCTGCCCGGCGGCCTGCGGCAGGCCGGCCAGGGTGGTGACGATGCGGCGCTCGTCCGGGCGGCTGGCGTTCTCGACGATCAGGGCCGGGGTCGAGCCCTGGCGGCCCGCGCCGATCAGGCGCGCGGCGACGCCGGCCGCGGTCGAGACGCCCATGTAGATGACGACGGTCTGGTTGGCCTTGGCCAGGCTTTCCCAGTCGAGGTCCGGCTCGCCGCCCGAGGCGGCGTGGCCGGTGACGAAGGTGACCGCCTGGGCCGAGCCGCGGTGGGTCAGGGGCGCGCCGGCGTTGGCGCTGGCGGCCAGGGCCGCGGTGACGCCGGGAACGACGTGGCACTCGACGCCGGCCTCGCGGCAGGCTTCCAGCTCCTCGCCGCCGCGGCCGAAGATGAACGGATCGCCGCCCTTCAGCCGAACGACCTTCAGCCCCTCCTGGGCGAAGGCGACCAGCATGCGGTTGATCTCGGACTGGGCGTAGGAATGGCGCGACTTGCGCTTGGCCACCGAGATCCGCCGCGCCGAGGCGGGCGCAAGGTCGAGGATCTCGCCGGTGACCAGGCCGTCATGGACCACGACCTCGGCGCCCTGCAGCGCCTTCAGGGCCTTGATGGTCAGCAGCTCGGGATCGCCGGGGCCGGCGCCCACCAGCCAGACCGCGCCCGCCGCGCGGCGACGCGCCCCGCCCAGCACGACGAGGCGTTTGTCGCTCTCGTTTTTGGGCTTGCGGTCGGGCATTGTTTTTAGCTTCTCTAAACGCCTAGCTTGAATGTGAGAGCGGGACGGGCTCGCACCCGCCCCGCCACATTATCCGCCGACGAAAAGGGCCAATACCTCGGCGAACGGTTGCAAATTGGTCGTGAAAGCGCCAATTCGCAACCCAAGGACTTCTGCCGGGGGTGTCAGGAAAACTCGATGGAGCGTAACGCGGAACGCCGCCGATTGCCGCCACTCAACGCCTTGCGGGCGTTCGAGGCGGCTGCGCGGCACCTGAATTTCTCCAGGGCCGCCGACGAGTTGTCGGTGACCCCTGGGGCGGTCAGCCAGCAAATCCAGAATCTCGAGGACTATGTCGGGGCGGCGCTGTTCAAGCGCACGCCCAAGGGTCTGTTGCTGACCGACGCGGCCCAGACCGCCCTGCCCGCCCTGCGCGAGGCCTTCGACCGGCTGGCCGAGGCCGCCTCGATGCTGACCGCGGCGGTGGACGGCCGGCGCCTGACCCTGACCGCGGCGCCGTCGTTCGCGGCCAAGTGGCTGGTGCCGCGGCTGGGCCGATTCGAGGAACTGCACCCGCAGGTCGACGTGTGGCTGTCGGCGGGGCTGGAACTGGTCGACCTGACCGCCGGCGAGGTGGACGTGGCGATCCGCTACGGGGCCGGCCGCTACCCCGGGCTGGAGGTCCGCCGGCTGATCGGCGAAACGGTGATTCCCGTGCTTTCTCCGGAGCTTGCGGCGAATATCCCGCTCAATGAGCCAGCCGACCTGGCCAATCATATCCTGTTGCACGACGGCTCGCCCGAGCCCGACGATTCGTGCCCCGACTGGACCATGTGGCTGGCGGCCCGCGGCCTGCGCGGCATCGACGGCGCCCGCGGCCCGCGGTTCAACCAGTCGAGCCTGGTGATCGAGGCGGCGGTGAACGGACGCGGCGTGGCCCTAGCCAAGCGGACCCTGGCCCAGGCCGACCTGGACGCCGGGCGCCTGGTGGTGCCGCTGCAGATCGCGACGGCGGTCGATTTCGCCTATTACGTGGTCCATCCCAAGGCCAAGGGCCGGCTTCCGCAGGTCAAGGCGTTCATCAACTGGATCGCCGCCGAGGCCGAAGCCCATGAGGCGGCGCTAAGAGCGCTGGACAACGGGGCCGGGATTTAGTCCTAAGCGCCCATGAAAATCGTTGTTGATGAGCGGCCGCTGCCGGCCGACTGCGAGACCATGCTCGACGTCCGCAAGGGCGTCGACGCCTTGGACCGCGCGCTTGTGCTGATGCTGGCCGAGCGCCAGCGCTACATGGACGCCGCCGCCCGCATCAAGTCCGAACGCCATACGGTGCTGGACACCGCGCGGATCGAGGACGTGGTGACCAAGGTCAAGGCCGCCGCCCGCGAGGCGGGCCTGTCGGAAGAGATCGCCGAGCCGGTCTGGCGGCTGCTGATCGACCGCTGCATCGCCTACGAGTTCGGGATCTGGGATCAGTTGCGCGGCGTGCGCAACGACTGAAGCGCCCGCTCGTGCGCATAGGCCGCCACGTCGGCCAGCGCCGCGTCCAGCGCGTTCTTCACGCTCTCCAGGCCGGCGGGGCCTTGCGCTTCGGCGTAGGCGCAGGCGTCGCCGAGCTGGAAGGCCCCGACGCCGCGCGCCGCGCCCTTGATCGTATGGACGGCGTCGCGCCAGCCTTCCGAGGCCGGGTCGAGCAGGCCAGCCCAGATGGCCGCCTGTTCGCGGAACAGGCTCAGCACCTCGTCGATCACGTCGCCGTCGCCGGCGGTGAAGCTCTCCAGATACTGGAAGTCGACCGCCCCGGTGAGATCGCGCCTCGCCATTGTCATCCTCCCGCTCGGCGGCCACGCGCACCCGCCCGGAGCGAACTTGCCTGGATCGCCGCGGGCCTGACAAGCGGCTGCGCACATGAAGATTCCGGCTGGAGCAGCCCGGATCGACAGCAGCGCCAGAAGACGCTTGCAACGCTCGGCGAGACCCGCTAACAGGACGCCTCCCCAGCGGGGCCGAAGAAACCACCTCTTCGAAACCACCGGAGAACCAACCGCAAAGCCTTATGGCGTAACGGTTATGGGTGCATAGCTCAGTTGGTAGAGCAGCTGACTCTTAATCAGCGGGTCGTAGGTTCGAATCCTACTGCACCCACCATTCCTTCGCCGTGACCAACCCGGCGTAAACTCCCCCTCCGACAAAGCGGCGGCCGGCGCAGCGGGCCTGATCGCGCGCGATGGCCCGGCCGCTCAGCGCCGCAGGACGAGCCCCAGGCGGAAGGTCTGGGGCTGGTCGTAGCTTTCGAGGCCGTCGCCCGTCTGCGCCGTCTCGATCCTGGCGTCGAAGAGGTTTTCGGCGGCGGCGTAGAGGGTCACGGCGCGCGACAGCGCCCAGTCGGCGCGCAGGTTGACGTCGGTGGCGGCCGCGAGTTCGCGGGTGTTGAGGTCGTCGTCGAAGCGGTCGCCCTCGTAGCGCGCCACCGCGCGCAGGCTGAGGGCGTCGAGCGGGCGCCAGGTCGCCTCGGCCGTGGCGGTGACGCGGGGCGTCTGGGCCGGGCGCAGGCCGGTGAGCTGCGGCGCGGCCGAGCCGCCGTCGACCTCGGCCTTCGTATAGGCGCCGGCCAGGCGCAGGGAGAGCGTCTCCCAGCGGCGCTCGACCTCGGCCTCGATCCCATAGGCGTCGACCTGCCCGGCGTTCTGGCGCTGGCGCAGCACGCCGCCGGCCGGGATCAAACCGGCGATCGGGAACGTGGCGGGGCCGAAGCCGACGGTGACGTTGGCCACCGCGCCGTCCAGGCGATTGGCGAAGACCGTGACGTCCCAGCGCCGGTCGCCCTCCCCGCCCAGGCCGACCTCGATCCCGTAGAGCTTCTCGGGCTCCAGGGCCGCATTGGCCTCGGTCACGTCGTTGCCGACCCGAAAGGGCCGGTAGAGCTCGTTGAGGGTGGCGGGGCGGAAGCCGGCATAGGCGGCGGCGCGGAGATAGGCCTGGTCGGAGAGGTCATAGCGCGCGCCCAGGCGGCCGGTGGGCAGCCAGCCGTCGCGGTCCTGCGGGCGGTCGTCGAGGGTCACCGCGCCGTTGGCGGCGTCGCGCTCGATGCGCTGGCCGTCATAGGTGGCCCAGCGGTCCAGCCGCACGCCGCCGGTCAGCAGCCAGCCGCCGAGATTGCGATAGGCCTCGCCATAGGCCCCGAGCACCGACTGCGCGCCGCCCGCCACGCGGTCGCGGGTGAAGGCGCCGGCCATGTAGCGGAACTTCTCGCGGGTCTCGCCGTCGAACACGCGGGCGTCGCCGCCCAGCTCCCAGCCGGCTTGCGCGCCGTCGCGGCGCAGGGCGGCGTTGAAGCCATAGCCGGTGGCGGGCGTGGCGTACTGCTCGCTGGCCGGCGTGGTGGCGTTGCGGCCGGCGGCGACGGCGGCGGAGCGGTTCTCGAAGTCGGAGCGCTTCAGCCAGCCCTGGACGCGCCAGCCCAGGCCGTCCTCGACCGGGGCCTGGGCCAGGGTGGCCGACAGGGTCGCGCCGGTGGCGCGGGAATCGGCCCCGACCAGGCCGGCGCCGCGCTTTTCCTGATAGCCCGACAGCCGCAGGGCGAGTTGCCGGCCGCCGAGGTCGGGCGTCCAGCGCAGGGCGCCGCCCAGGCCGCGATAGTAGAGCTCGGTGTCGGCGCCGCCGCGCCCCTCGCCCAGCGGGATCCAGCCGTCGCTGCGCTCGGTCGCGGCCGAGAGGAAGAGGTCGCCGACGGCGCCGGCGGCGGCCGCGCCGGCCAGGCCGCGCTCGCCGCCATAGACCTCGTATTCGCCGCCACTGGGGGCGGTGGTGCGCTCGGAGAGCTGGATGACGCCGGTCAGGGCGCCGGCGCCGTAGGGCCCCGCCCCCGCGCCGCGCACGACGCGCGCCTGCTCCACCCCGATGGCCGGCAGGCCGGTCCACAGCACCCAGCCGCCGAACGGGTCGTTCTGCGGCACGCCGTCGAGGGTCACCAGGGCGCGGCTGGCGCCGGACCCGGCGATGGAGCGCACGCTGATCCCCTGGGTGGTCGGGTTGGACGCCTGGCTGGAGGTCCGCCGGAAGAGCTGCACGCCGGGCGTGGCGGTCAGCGCCTCGTCCAGGCGCGGCGCCGTGGCGATGGCCTCCCCGCCGATGGTGACGATGGCGAACGCCTTCTCGGCCGGGGACGGCGGCAGGCGGGCGGCCTCGACCGTGACGACGTCGACAAGCGGGGGAAGGTCTGCAGGCATGGTGACCTCTCTCGGTTCGAAGACGACTTACGGCGGGCCGCCGCCGAAGCTAGGCCTTGGCGGCGGCCTGGCTGGCCACCAGGGCGGTCATGTTGACGACGCCGCGCGCGGTGGCCGTGGGGCTGAGCACGTGCAGCGGCCTGGAGAGGCCGAGCAGCAGGGGGCCGACCTCGATGCCCTCGGTCACCGCGCTGACCAGGGTCAGGGCGATGTTGGCCGCGTCCAGCGAGGGGGCGATCAGCAGGTTGGCGTCGCCGGCGAAGGCGCCGCCGGAGATGTAGCGGGTGCGCACCTGCTCGTTCAGCGCGGCGTCGCCGTGCATTTCGCCGTCGACCTCCAGGCCCGGATCCAACTGGCGGACGATGGCCAGGGCCTGGCGCATCTTGCGGGCCGAGGGCGAGTTGGAGGAGCCGAAGCTGGAATGCGACAGCAGCGCCACCTTCGGCGTGATGCCGAAGCCGCGCACGGCCTCGGCCGCCAGGATGGTCGATTCGGCGATCTGCTCGGCGGTCGGGTCGACGTTGACGTGGGTGTCGCAGAAGAACAGCGCGCCCTTGGGCATGATCACCCCCGACAGGGCCGAGATGCGCGAGACGCCCGGACGGGCCGGAACCACCGGCGTGGCGTAGGTGAAGTGCCGCCACCAGTCGCCGCCGCCGCCGACCAGGGCGCCGTCGACCATGCCCCGGCGCAGCAGCATCGCCGCCGTGACGGTCGGGCGCGTCGCCACACGGCGGCTGGCCGCGGCCGGCGGCACGCCGCGCCGCTCGACGATGGCCTGGTATTCGGCGGTGATCGCCCCGACCGTCTCGTCGGTGGCGGGATCGAAGATCTCCATGTCGCGGTCGAGGGTGAGGCGCAGGCCCAGTTCGCGGACCTTGGCCTCGATGACCGCGCGGCGGCCGATCAGCACCGGGCGGGCCAACTGCTCGTCGACCACGGTCTGCACCCCGCGCAGGACCCGTTCGTCCTCGCCCTCGGCATAGGCGATGCGGCGCTTGCAGTCGCGGGCCTGGGCGAACACCGGGCGCATGAGCTGGCCCGAGCGGTAGACGTAACCCTCCAGCTCGCGGCGATAGGCGGCGAAGTCGGCGATCGGACGGCGGGCGACGCCGGAGTCCATGGCCGCCTTGGCCACCGCCGGGGCGATTTCCAGGATCAGCCGGGGGTCGAAGGGCTTGGGGATCACGTAGTCGCGGCCGAACAGCGGGACCTGGCCGGCATAGGCGCTGGCCACGACGTCGCTGATCTCGGCCCGGGCGAGTTCGGCGATGGCCTCGGCCGCCGCCTTCTTCATCGCCTCGTTGATCTCGGTGGCGCCGACGTCCAGCGCCCCGCGGAAGATGAACGGGAAGCAGAGGACGTTGTTGACCTGGTTGGGATAGTCCGAGCGGCCGGTGGCGACGATGGCGTCCGGGCGGCTGGCCATGACCAGCTCGGGCAGGATCTCCGGCTCGGGATTGGCCAGCGCCATGATCAGCGGGCTCTTGCCCAGCAGCGGCAGCCATTCGGCCTTCAGCACGCGGGGCGCCGAGAGGCCCAGGAAGATGTCGGCCCCGGCCAGCACGTCGGGCAGCAGGCGCGCGTCGGTCTTGCGGGCGTAGCGCGCCAGTTCCGGCGTCAGGTCGCCGCGATCCTTGTGCACGACGCCGTTGATGTCGGTCAGGGTGACGTTGTCGGCCGGCAGGCCCATGCTGACCAGCAGGTCGACGCAGGCCAGGGCCGCCGCGCCGGCGCCCGAGGTGACCAGCTTCACGTCGCCGAGCTGCTTGCCCTGGATGGTCAGGGCGTTGCGGACCGCCGCGGCGCAGACGATGGCGGTGCCGTGCTGGTCGTCATGGAAGACCGGAATGTTCATCCGGGCCCGCAGGGCGCGCTCGATGTAGAAGCACTCCGGAGCCTTGATGTCCTCGAGGTTGATGCCGCCGAAGGTCGGCTCCAGGGCCGCGACGACCTCGACGAAGTGATCGGGGTCGGAGGACGTCACCTCCAGGTCGAAGACGTCGATGCCGGCGAACTTCTTGAAGAGGACGGCCTTGCCCTCCATCACCGGCTTGGAGGCCAGCGGGCCGATGTTGCCAAGGCCAAGGACCGCGGTGCCGTCGGTGATGACCGCCACCAGGTTGCCGCGGGCGGTGACGCGCTCGGCCCAGGCCGGGTCCTCGACGATCGCCTCGCAGGCCGCCGCGACGCCGGGCGAATAGGCCAGGGCCAGGTCGCGCTGGGTGGCCATGGGCTTGGTGGGCTCGACGCTCAGCTTCCCCGGTCGTCCGAACTGGTGATAGGCGAGCGCAGCGCGCCGCAGGGCGTCATCCAAAGCCGGTTCCTTCCATACAGCGACCCACGCGCGGGGGCTTGGTCCCGCGCGGGCCTTCGATACGACGGGGCGAAGGCAGGTTTCTAGCCCACGCCGACCGAATTCCTAGCCGTGATGCCGACTTATCGCCGATCAGGCCGCCGTGCGCTCGGCCACGACCGCCTCGACGATGTGCGCGCGGTAGAGGACGGCCAGCAGATCGGTCTGGGTGATGATGCCGACCAGGGCCCGGTTCTCGTCGACGACCAGGGCCTCGTGCACCGCGCCGCTGGACAGCAGCGGCAGCAGCGCCTCGATCGGGGTGCGCTCGCGGACCTTGTGCACGAAGGGGTCGAGGGCGACCTCGACCGGCCGCTGCCCGGCGGCCTGCAGCTCGGCGCGGCGGACCATGCCGACCACCCGGCGCTGGGCGTCGATCACCGGGGCGGTGCGCAGGTCGTGGGCCCGCAGGAAGGCCAGGGCGCTGGCGGCGCTCTGGTCGACATCGACCGCGATCACGTCGCGGGACATGATCGCGCCGCAGAGGATGGCCGAGTGCAGCCGCTTGTGGGCCTGCAGCTCGACCTGGCGGAACAGGGCGTCCAGGTCCTCGCGGCTGACGTCGAGCAGTTCGCCGTACTGGGCCAGGGCCTGGTCGAGGTCGGCGGGGGTGTAGCCCACCCGCGCCTGCGGGGCCGGGTCGCTGGTCGCGTGCGGGCTGACGGCGGCGGGGACGCGGTGCGGATAGGAGCGGCCCATCAGCCGGTTGAGCCCGACCGCCGCCAGCACCAGCAGCAGCGAGCAGAGACCCACCGGGACCAGGGCGAAGCCGAAGCCGAGCTCGCTGACCGCCTGGCCGCCGATGACGGCGGTGAGCGCCATGGCGCCGCCGGGCGGGTGCAGGCAGCCGAGCAGCAGCATCGCCACGATGGCCAGCGCCACGGCGAGCGCGGCGGCGACGACCGGCTCAGGAACGAACATGGCGCAGGCGACGCCGACCAGGGCCGAGACGACGTTGCCGCCGAGCACGGCGCGCGGCTGGGCCAGCGGGCTGGCCGGCACCGCGAACAGCAGCACGGCCGAGGCGCCGATCGGCCCGACCAGCAGCGGCCCGAGCGCCAGGTCGCCGCCGGACGCCAGGCGCGCGGCCACCCCGGCCAGCGCCACGCCGAGCAGGCTGCCCACGCCGGCGCGCAACACGTCGTCGAACCTGATCGGGGCCCTGCCCGTCAGCAACCTGAAGAACCTGCTGAACATCGCGGCGCTTATGCCCAAAGCCGCGGCTTTGCGCCCCCTGGAATCTCTATCCGCCGGTGGAGTTTTTCAGGCGGGGCGACGCCCGTCGCGGCGAGCGGATAATTAAGCCTGCCTAAAGCGTTTCCTGCCAGGATGCTCTCGTGAGCGCCCCAGACTACACCGACCGCCGAGAGCACCCGCGCGAGCCGACGAACCTTCGCGCGCGCGTTTTCTATGGCAAGGACATGGCGCACTGGGCCGACTGCACGATCGTCGACCTCAGCAAGGGCGGGGCGCGGCTGCAGATCTCGGCGATCTATCCCCTGCCCTCGCGCTTCGTGGTGCTGCAACTGCTGGGCGGCGTGGTCTATGACGTGCGCGTGCGCTGGCGGCGGGGCGACATGACCGGCGTCTCGTTCGACGCCCAGACCCAGATCGAGACCAACACCGAAGAGCGGCTGGCCGGCGTCCAGAAAGCCTGGGAAGCCCTGCGCGCCGCCTAGGCTGCGGTTCGCCTCTCAAGGCAGGCGGCGGCCGAACCCAGATGGCGTTCGCTGGAGGCCGGAAAACGCGCCAGCGCGGCGGCGGGCCGGACCGGGCGCGCCGCGAAGTTCCCGCCGCAGTTGGGACAGGCGCCCTTCAGCACCCCCTCGGCGCAGTCGACGCAGAAGGTGCATTCGAACGAGCAGATCCGCGCGTCGGCCGTCTCGGGCGGCAGGTCGCGGTCGCAGCATTCGCAGTTCGGCTTGAGCAGCAGCATCGGGCTCTCCGGGGTTCGACGCCGGAAAGATAGCTTCACGCGGCGGAGCGGCGGAACGACATAATTCCCACCAATCCCGACGGGCGATGCGTTCAGGCGTCCCAGACGCGGCCGCTGTGGGCGACGTGGAAGTCGCCGCTGACCGACAGGACGATCCAGTCGCCGGCCTGGGCGATCGCCCAGCCCTCCGGGGTGCAGACCTGCACGGCGCCGGCCTCGGTCATGGCCTGGGCGTCCTCGCCCAGCCAGGCCCAGAGCTTGTGCCAGCTACGGGTGTCGTTGGCCGGCGGCACGCGAAGCGCAGCGCCGTGATCGAAAGCAGGATTGGAACGGGCGGACCTCATGAGGAGGAAATACGCCCTGCGTCGGTGACCAGAATCTTAAAGCCGGTTCACTCTGTTTCACTCCGATCGCAGCGCGGCGGCCGGACGCCTGGCCAGGGCGTGCAGCGAGGCCAGCAGGCCGCCCAGCCCGGCCAGGAGCGCAGCGCCCAGGACCAGGGCCGCGACGCCCGACCAGTCCACCGCCCACTCGGCCTTGAAGACCTGGGTGACCACCGGCCAGGCGGCGACGGCGCCGAGACCGACGCCGGTCACGCCGGCGATCAGGCCGACGGCGCCGTATTCGAGCACATAGGCACCCAAAACCTGCAGCCGCGAGGCGCCCAGCACCTTGAGGATCGAGGCCTCGCGCGTCCTGGCCTGGGCCCGCGCGGCGATGGCGCCGGTCAGCACCAGCAGCCCGGCCAGGGCCGCGACCGCCGCGGCGCTGCGGATGGCCAGGACCAGGCGATCGAAGAGATCGGTCGCCGCCTCCAACTGCTCGCGCACCGAGATCACGTTCACTTCCGGGAACTCGGCGCCGAGGGCGCGGGTCACCCGCGCCTCCTGCTCCCGGCTGGCCTTGGCGATCGCCACATGGCGCGGCTCGGCGCCCTCCAGGGTCGAGGGCGTCAGGATCAGCGGGAAGCTGGCCCCGAAGCCGCCGACGTCGACCTTGCGCAGCACGGCGACCTGCGCCTCGATCTCGCGCCCGAGGACCGAGAGCGTGACGATGTCGCCGACCTTCAGGCCGCCGGCGCGGGCGGCCTCGACCTCCATCGCCAGCAGCGGCGGACCCTGGTAGTTCGCCGGCCACCAGCGGCCCTCGACGATCTGCGGATCGGCCGGCTTCGGACCGATGGCCGAGACCGAGATGTCGTTGTCGTAGGCCCAGCGCTCGCGCTCGGCGATGGCCTTGCGGTCGACCGGCTTTCCCTTGATGCGGACGATGCGGCCGGTGAGGAACGGCGCGCGCAGGTAGTTGTCGGCGTTCAGCTCCTGTCCGAAGGCGGCGCGGACGACCTGGTCGAAACGGGCGGCTTGCGCGCCGGGGATCTCGGTGAAGACCAGGGCCGGCGCGGTCTTCGGCGCGACCTCGGCGACCTGGCGCAGCAGGCTGGACTGGATCAGCACCACGGCGGCCAGCAGGCCGACGCCCAGGCCGATGGCGGGGGCGGCGGTCCTGGCGGCCGAGCGCGGGCCGGCGAGGTTGGCCAGGCCCATGCGCACCGCCCCGCGGGTGCGGCCGCGCAGCCTGCCCGCCAGATGGGCGGCCAGCAGGCCCAGGCCCCACAGCAGCACGAACGAGACGGCGACGCCGCCGATCATCAGCCCCGCGGCGAGCGGCGTCGGGGCCGTCAGCACCGAGAGCGCGGCCAGGGCGACGGCGGCCAGGGCCGCGACGGCCGTCTCGACGCCGAACCCCAGGCGGCCGCGGCTGTCGCGCCGGAACAGGCTGGCGGGCGGCGTGGCCCTGGCTCGCGCCAGGGGCGCCAGGGAGAAGGCGGCGGCCGACAGCAACCCGAAGGCCCCGGCCCGCAGCAGCGGCTCGGGATAGACCGCGAACAGCGCCGGCACGGTGAGATCGTCGGGGATCAGCCCGGCCAGCAGGAACGGGGCGGCGGCGCCGATCACCAGGCCGATGGCCACGCCCAGCAGCGCCAGGACGCCGATCTGGATGAGATAGAGGTTGCGCACGAAGGCCCCCTCGGCGCCCAGCGCCTTGAGCACGGCGATGGACGGCTTGCGCTCCTCCAGGAAGGCGGTGACCGCGCCGAAGACGCCGAGGCCCCCGGCCACCAGCGAGGCCAGGCCGATGAAGCCGAGGAAGTATTCGAGCTGGTCGATCAGCCAGCGGATCCCCGGCGCGGCGTCGTCGCGGTCGCGGATGCGCACGCCGCGGTCCTTGACCTCCTGGCGCAGCGCCTTGCGCGCCTGGGCCGGGGTGACGTCCGCCGGCAGGGCGATGCGGGCGGTTTCGAGGAACGGCAGGCCCGGCGCCAGGAAGCCGCCCTGCTCCACCGCCTCGCGCCGCACCAGGACGCGCGGGCCGAGCGCGAAGCCACGCGAGAGCCGGTCGGGTTCCTTCACCAAGACGCCGCGGACGACGACCGGCAGTTCGCCGACCAGGATGCGGTCGCCGATCTTCAGGCCCAGGCGCTCCAGCAGCACGCGCTCCACCACCGCCCCGGCCGCGCCGTCGGCGGCGGGGGCGATCGCCCTGTGAAAGTCGCCGCCGTCTTCCAGGGTGACCTGGCCGGCCAGCGGATAGGCGTCGCTGACCCCGCGCAGTTCGACCAGGCGGCGCAGGCCGGACGAGGTCTGGGCCATGGCGCGGCTGCCGACCGCCCAGGACACCTGGCCGGCCTTCTCGATCGCCGCGCGCTCGGCGGGGGTGAAGCGGCGCTGCTCTACGGTGACGGCGATGTCGCCGCCGAGGATCTCCCGCGCCTGACTGGCGAGGCCCTGGCGGAAGGCCTCGGCCGTGGAGCCGGCCGCGGCGATGGCGGCGACGCCGAGCGCCAGGCAGGCCAGGAAGATGCGAAAGCCGCTGACGCCGGAACGCAGCTCGCGCCCGGCGAAGCGGAAGGCGAGCAGGCTCATCAGGCGTGGCCGCCGCTGAGGCGCACCTGGCGGTCGGCGCGCTCCGCCAGGGCCGGGTCGTGGGTGACCAGGACCATGGCCGCGCCCTCCTCCGCCACCAGGCCGAACAGCAGGTCGGCGACCTTGGCGGCGTTGGCGGCGTCGAGATTGCCGGTCGGCTCGTCGGCGAACAGCAGGGCCGGACGCGGCGCCAGGGCGCGGGCCAGGGCGACGCGCTGCTGCTCGCCGCCCGAAAGCTGGTGCGGATAGTGGCGCAGGCGCGCCGATAGCCCGACGCGGTCGAGCCAGCCGCGCGCCACGGCGTCGGCCCCGGCGACGCCGGCGATCTCCAGCGGCGCGGCGACGTTCTCCAGGGCGGTCATGTTGGGCAGCAGGTGGAAGGACTGGAACACCAGCGAGACCTTGCCCCGGCGCAGGCGGGCGCGGCCGTCCTCGCCCAGGCGGCCGAGGTCCTGGCCCAGCAGTTCGACCTTGCCCGAGGTCGGCTGCTCCAGCCCGGCGGCGACGGCGATCAGGCTGGACTTGCCCGAGCCGGAGGGGCCGGTGACGGCGACCCGCTCACGCGGGGCCACGGAAAAGCTCAGGTCCTTGAGGATTTCCACCGGTCCGGCCGCCGACGGCAGGGTGAGCGAGACGTTGGTGACGGCGAGCGGCGGAACAGCGTCGGACAAGTCGGCCTCGGGGAGATTGAGCTTCACAGGCTAGCGCTTAGATAGACAGCAGAATGGACGCCACACCCAGCCGATTTCCGACCCGCCGCCTGATGATCGCCGGCGCCCTGGCCGCCTGGCCCGCACATGGCCTGGCCCAGCAGCGGCGGGTGGTCACGATACTCGGCGACTCGATCACCGCCGGCTACGGCCTGCCCGCCAGCGCCGCCCTGCCCGCGCAGGTGCAGGCGCAGTTGCGCAAGCTGGGGGCGGACGCGGTGGTCCGCGGGGCCGGGGTGTCGGGCGACACCACCGCCGGCGGGCTGGCGCGGGTGGATTTCAGCGTCCAGCGCGACACCGACGTCTGCCTGGTGGCGCTGGGCGGCAACGACCTGCTGCAGGGGATCGATCCCAAGCGGACCCAGGCCAATCTGGACAGGATCGTCGCCCGCCTGAAGACGCGGAAGATCGGGGTGGTGCTGGCCGGGCTGGCGCCGCCGCCGGTGATCGGCCGGGCCTACGCCCGCGAGTTCCAGGCGGTGTTTCCCGCCGTCGCCAAGGCCCAGGGGATCACGCTCTATCCCAACCTGCTGGCCGGGGTCGCCCAGACCCCGCGCCTCAACCAGCAGGACGGCTTTCACCCGAACGCCCAGGGCGTGGCGGTGATCGCCCAGGGGCTGGCCCCCATCCTGGCCAAGGCGCTGGCCACGCGCGGCTAGGTCTCCTTCGGGCCGCCGGGGACGGGCCTGGCCCGCGCGCCGGTTCCCGTGGCCTTGCCGCCGTCCTCGAAGATCACCGAGCCGGCGCCGGCGACGTCGGTCTCCAGATGCTTGGGCCGGGTCAGCAGGCGCGCGGTCGCCGAGCCCGAGACCTCCAGGCTGGCGGACTCCTTCGGACCCAGGGTGACCTCGGCCGAGCCGGAGATGTCGGCCTCGGCGGTGTCCATGACGAGATCGGTGAGGTCGGCTTCGCCCGAGCCCGAGAGCTCGACGTCCACCGCGCGGGCCTGGCCGCTGGCCACGACCTCCGACGATCCGCTGGCGACGATGGCCAACTGATCCTGCTTGTAGCCGCGGATTTCGAGCCGGTCGTCGCCGCCGATCTCGAACCGGGTGACGGCCGGGGCGGACATCACCACGCGCAGGCGGGCGTGCCTGACCGGGGGCTGGTCAAGGCTGAGGCGGCCGTCCGAGAGCCGGACGCGCTCGACCACCGCCTTGGGGCCGTAGATCGTGACCTTTCCCGGGCCGGGGGCCTGGGTGTACTCGATGGCGGCGGGGATGCCGAACTCGACCTTGCTGGAGCCGTCCCAGGCCAGTTCGCGGGTGATCTCGCCGGCGTCGTCGCCGAGGCGTTCCTGACGCCATTCGCGATCGCGATCGCGGCGCGGGCGCTGGTCGTGGTCATGCCAGTCGACGAACCAATCCCAGTTGCGGGTGGCCAGCTCCGGACCGCCGATGGCGGCGGCGCCGGCCAGGGCGACGACGCCGGCGAAGAAGCCGGCGACGGCGATCATGACAAGGACACGGATCATGGGGCGCTCCTGGCTCAGGACTGCGGTTCGATGGCCGGCTTCAGCAGCCGGTAGTGCAGGCGCCCGTACCAGACCAGGGCGTTGACCAGGCCGATGACGATGATGGTCAGGACGGCTCCGGCCGAGGCGGCCAGGGCCATCAGGCCGATGCCGGCCAGCAGGGCGGCGGCCGGGCCGCCGGGCGGTCCCATGAACGGCCCCGCCGCGAAGACCACGCCGCCGGCCACGAACACGCCGATGGCGCCGACGATCAGGCCGAACAGCACCCCGCCGACGGTCATCAGGATCGGCAGCAGGATCAGGATGTCGATGGCGCCCAGGCCCAGCACCGCGAAGATCGCCCCGGCCGCGGAGGTCGGGTTGCGCTGTTCCTCCCACTTCTTGAGGCCGCTCTCGGCGCGCAACTCGCGGGCCAGGCGGGCCGGATCGCCGAGCGCGGCGGCGACCTCCTCCTCGGTGCGGCCGGCGGCCTCGCCCTCGGCGAAGTGGGCCTCGTAGTCGGCCACGGCGTCCTTGATGGCGGCGGGCGGCAGGCCCGAGAGGCCCAACCGCAGCCGGTCGATGAAGGCCTGACGGTTCATTGGGCGTCTCCCAGAATGTTGGCGACCGCGCGGGAAAACGCAGCCCATTCCGCCTTTTGCGCGGTGAAGCTCTCTTTTCCGGCCTCGGTCAGCTTGTAGTACTTGCGGGGCGGGCCGGCCGAACTCTCGACCAGATAGGTCTCGACCAGCCCGTCGCTCTGCATCCGCCGCATGAGCGGATAGATCGTCCCTTCCCCCATATCGATCCCCTCGGCCAGCCGGCTCGCGATCTCGTAGGCGTAGCTGTCATGGGAAGAGAGCAGCGCGAGCACGCAGAGCTCGAGCACCCCCTTCTTCAGTTGGACTTGCACGGTTTCCGCCACGGCGAACCTCCAGTTCGCCTATCGTGTATCGCACGGTAGTGTTCATTGCAAGGTAGCTTGCATTACATCTTAGTAAGCTTGAGCGGCCGCCTATTTCCTGGGCGCCCGCCTAAAGCGCCCTTCGGTTGCGGAAAAGTCGTGCGACCGCGCCGGCGACCTTGGCTGTGAGGGCGTCAGCTTGAGGAGCACGGCATGGTCGCCTGGACCGATTGGGTCGCTTTCGGATTGATCGCCCTGGGCATGGCGCTGACGCCCGGCCCGAACATGATCTACCTGATCTCCCGATCCATCTCGCAGGGCAAGCGCGCGGGCCTCATGTCGCTGGCCGGGGTGGCGCTGGGCTTCATCTTCTACATGCTCTCGGCGGTGGTCGGACTGACCGCCCTGGTGATGGCCGTGCCGCTGGCCTACGACGCGCTGCGGATCGGCGGGGCGATGTACCTGGCCTGGCTGGCCTGGAAGACGCTGAAGCCGGGCGCGGCCTCGCCGTTCGAGATCCGGGCGCTGGCGCCGCATTCCGACGCCAAGCTGTTCGCCATGGGGCTGTTCACCAACCTGCTGAACCCGAAGGCGGCGGTGCTCTATCTGTCGCTGCTGCCGCAGTTCATGCATCCCGAGCGCGGGAACCTGCTGCTGCAGGGCGTGACCCTGGGCGCCACCCAGATCGCCGCCAGCGTGGCGGTGAACGGGGTGATGATCCTGGCCGCCGGCTCGGTGGCCGGCTTCCTGGCGGCGCGGCCGACCTGGGCGATGGTCCAGCGCTGGATCATGGGCACGGTGCTGGGCGGGCTGGCCGTGCGCATGGCGCTGGATTCGCGGCGCTAGGCGAGCGCGGGAGCAGGCGCCGTCCGGCGACGGATCATCAGCGAGGCGACGGCGGCGACCAGGGCCGCGACGCCGGCCAGGGCGAAGGCTTCCAGATAGCGGCCCTGGGCGGCGCGGATGACGCCGGCGGTGATCGCCGCGGTGGCTGCGCCGGCCTGGTGGCCCGCGGCGATCCAGCCGAAGACGATCGGCCCGTCGTGGTCGCCGAAGGCCTCGGTCGCCAGGCGGACGGTCGGCGGCACGGTGGCGATCCAGTCGAGGCCGTAGAACACCGCGAAGATCCCCAGGGCGACGATGGAGAAGTCGGTGAACGGCAGCACCATCAGCGAGACGCCGCGCAGGCCGTAATAGACGAACAACAGCTTGCGCGGGTCGTAGCGGTCGGTGAGCCAGCCCGAGAGCGTGGTGCCGATCAGGTCGAAGATCCCCATCACCGCCAGCAGGGTCGCCGCGCGGGTCTCGGGCAGGCCCTGGTCGGCGCACATGGCGATCATGTGCACGCCGATCAGGCCGTTGGTGGTCAGGCCGCAGACGAAGAAGCCCCCGAACAGCAGCCAGAAGGTCCGCGTGCGGGCGGCCCGGAACAGCGCCCCGAAGGCCCCGCGCAGGGCGCCGCGCGCCGCGACCGGCTGGGGCGCGACATAGCTGTCGGGCGCGCCGTAGGGCTTCTGGCCGATCGAGGCCGGGGCCTCGGGCAGCAGGAACCAGACCACCGGCGTCAGCACCGCCATGACCGCGGCGACCGCCAGGACGACCGGCCGCCAGCCGCCGGCCTGCGCCAGCGCCGCCATGCCGGGCAGGAAGATCAGCGAACCGGTGGCGGCCGAGGCGCTGAGCAGGCCCATCATCAGACCGCGCCGCGCGACGAACCAGCGGTTGACCACGGTCGCGCCCAGCACCATCGCCACCGCCCCCGAGCCCACGCCGCTGATCACGCCCCAGGTGGCGACATAGTGCCAGGGCTGGGTCATCAGCGAGGAGGCCGCGGTCGAGGCGGCCATCACCGCCAGGGCGATGGTCACCGTGCGGCGCACGCCGAACGACTGCATCAGCGCCGCGGCGAACGGGCCGGTCAGGCCATAGAGGAAGATGCCGACCGCCGCGGCCGTCGAGATCGTGCCGCGATCCCACTGGAAGGCCCGCTCCAGCGGCAGCATCAGCACGCCCGGCGCCGAGCGCAGGCCGGCGGCCGCCATCAGGGCGATGAACACCGCCGCGACGGCGACGAAGGCGTAGTTCTGGCCAAAGGGCCTGGGGCGCGCTATCGTCACGTTACTGACCTGTAAGTTTCATCGCGGATGAATACGTACCGGTCAGTTACATCGTCAAGCAGACTTTCATGATCGAGCCGAAAACGCCAGACACCGCCCCTTCCCTGCGCGCCGCCGACAAGATCCGCGCGACGGCGAAGGAGCTGTTCTATCGCGACGGCATCCGGGCGGTGGGGGTGGACGAGATCGTCGCCAAGGCCGGGGCGACCAAGCCCAGCCTCTATCGGACCTACAGGTCCAAGGACGAACTGGCCGCCGCGGTGCTGCGCGAAGGCGCCGACACCTTCTGGAGCCGTTTCGACGCGGCGGCGGCCGAACATCCGGGCGACCCGCGCGCCCAGGTTCTGGCCTATCTGGAGGGCCTGGCCCAGCGCGCCGCGCAGGACGACTACCGCGGCTGCCCGCTCAGCAATGCGGCGGTGGAGTATCCCGAGCGCGGACATCTGGCCCGCGTCACCGCCCAGGACCACAAGGCCGAGTTGCGCGAGCGGCTGCGGACGATGGCCGCCGAAATGGGCGCCGGCGACGCCCACGGCCTGGCCGACGCGCTGCTGCTGCTGATCGAGGGCGCGTTCCTGACCAGCCAGTTGTTCGACGAGGACCGGCCCACCGCCGAAGTCGCCCGCGCGGCCGCCAGGCTGATCGACGCCTATACCGGCTGAACCACCGCAGGCCCTGGCCTACGGCGCCTCATAGACCACCTTGCCGGCGACGATGGTCATGACCGCGTGGGCCTGGGCGATGTCGGCGAAGGGCGCGGTCATCAGGTCGACCGAGAACACCGAGACGTCCGCGTCGCGGCCGACGGCGAGCTGGCCAAGGTCGTTCTCGCGGAAACCGGCATAGGCCGAGCCGCGGGTCAGCATGTCCAGCGCCTGGGCGCGGGTCACCGTCTCGTCCAGGCCCCAGTCGGGACCGGCGAAGCCCTTGAGGTCGTGGCGATAGGCGGCGGCGTAGAACTCGACCAGCGGATCGCCCTTCTCCACCGGGGCGTCGGAGCCGCCGGCCACGACGGCGCCGGACTTCAGCAGGCTCTCCCATGCATAGGCGCCCTTCAGCCGCTCGGGGCCGAGGCGGGCGGGCGCGAAATAGAGGTCGCCGATGGCGTGCGAGGGCTGCATCGAGGCGACGACGCCCATCCCGGCGAAGCGGGGCAGATCCTCGGGCGCGAGGACCTGGGCGTGCTCGACCCGCCAGCGGGCGGCTTTCAGCGCCGCGGGGTCGTCGGCGAAGGCCTGCTGGTAGGCGTCGAGGATCACCCGGTTGCCGCGGTCGCCGATGGCGTGCACGGCCATCTGCGCGCCCGACCTGCGCGCCTTGACGAGGATGGCGTCGATGGTCTCGCGCGGGGTGACGATCAGGCCGGTCCCCTCGGCGTCCGAATAAGGCGCGAGCAGCGCCGCGCCGCGCGAACCCAGGGCGCCGTCCATGAACAGCTTCACGCCGCGCACGCGGACAAGGCCGGTGGGGTCCTGCGAGGGGCCGTCGCGAAGCACCGCCTCGGACGCCCCCTGGGACATGTAGTTGTCGATGCGGACGGGCAGTTCGCCGCGCGCGGCCAGGGACTGCTGGATCGCGACCTCGTCCGTGGAGACGCTCATGTCGTGCAGGCCGGTCCAGCCGCGCGAGGCGTAGACCTGGGCGCCGCGCCTGACGGCTTCGGCCTGCGCCGCCGGGCTGGGCGGCGGGACCTTGGCGCGGACCAGAGCCATGGCGTTGTCGATCAGCATGCCGTCGGGTTCGCCCTGGGCGTCCTTGAGGATCTGGCCGCCGGCGGGAGCCGCGGTCTGGGCGGTGATCCCGGCCAGGGCCAGCATGGCGGAGTTGGCGACCAGGGCGTGGCCGTCGGCGCGGGTCAGCACCACGGGCCGGTCTGGAACCGCGCGGTCGAGATCGGCGCGGGTGGGGAAGCGCTTCTCGGGCCAGTGGGTCTCGATCCAGCCGCGGCCGGAGATGACGTCGGTCCCTGGATTGGCGGCGGCCCAGGCCTTGAGCCGATCGACCAGCGCCTCGATCGAGGCTGTCCCCTCCAGGCTCAGGGTCATCTCGCGCAAGCCGATCCCGGCCAGGTGGGCGTGGGCGTCGACGAAGCCGGGATAGGCGGCCGCGCCCTTCAGGTCGACGTCGCGGGCGCCCGGCGCCGCGGCGCGGGCCTGGGCCAGCGGCCCGGCGAAGGCGACCTTGCCGTCCCTGACCGCCAGGGCCTCGACCTTGGTGCTCCCCGTATAGATCGGGCCGCCATGGATCAGCAGGTCCTGGGCGCTCGCCGGCGCCGCCAGGGCGAGGCCCGCCGTCAGGGCCAGTAGTCCGAAAGCCGTGCGCATGTTTCCCCCGTGGTCCGACTCGCCGAGCCCCATTGATCGACGATCCGCGGGCCGCCGCAAACAAGCATGAGCATTCGTACCGCGCGCTATGGCCACCTGCCCAAGGAGCCGCCACAGTGGAGCTATGACTCAGGGGGATGCAGGGCGGCCACGAGGGCCGGGCGCGACGGCGGCCCATGGCCTGCTGGCGCTGGCGGCCGCGGCCGTGGCGCTGGTCTACGCCAATCGCGTCTTCCTGGACCTGCCGTTCTACGCCGGCGCGGAGAGCGCGCACCTGGTCCAGGCGCTGTATGGCAAGACGCTGGCGGCGCGTGCCGACCTGCTGCCGCAGACCCGCGACCTGGGCGACACGCTGTTCGGGCTGATCGTCCGCACCCTGACCTACGGCACGCAGAACCTGCTGCCCTGGCTGCGGATCCTGAGCGCCTGCGCCTATTTCGGCGGCCTGGCCCTGGTGCTGGCCAGCGTGCGGCCGAGCCTGGAGCGGAGCGCGGCGGTCGGCGCCCTGCTGCTGGCCCTGGCCTATCCCTATTACCGGTTCGCCGCGGCCGCCCTGCCCGAAGGCTGGTACGTCGGGCTGCTGGGGCTGGCGGTGTTCGCGACGGCCAGGCTCTACGGCGCGCGGCCGATCGCCCATGCGGCGCTGGCCGGGGCGCTGGTGGGCGCGATGACCCTGCTCAAGCCCCAGGGGCTGGCGATCGGCGCGGCCTTCCTGCTCCTGGCGCTCATTGACCTGCTGCTGGGCCGGCGCGACCTGAGGATATTCCTTGGCCGCACGGCGATGTTCGCCGCCGCCTTCCTGGCCAGCGTCAACCTGCTGCAACTGGCGGCCGGCCAGGCGGCGAGCGAACCGTTCAGCTTCTATCTGGGCCATCGCTACGACGCCCTGCTGGCCGGCGCGATCACCCCGCACGGCTGGATCGCGGGAGGGCGCGCGCTGGCGGCGATGGCGGCGGCCAGCGTCATGCTGGCGGCGGTCCCCGCCCTCACCGGCCTGCTGCGGGTGGAGATGCGCTGGCGCTGGCATCGGGGGCGCGGCCGCTTCTTCCTGGCCTCGCACGAGGCGACCTTCCTGCTGGTGCTGTTCTCGTTCGCGGCCACGCTCGGCCTGACCGCGCTCCTGGCGACCGGCGAGAGCGCCGATCCGAGCCGCATCTGGGGCCGGCAGTTCGAGGCGCTGGTTCCGATGCTGTGGCTGGCGGCGGCGCCGTTCATCGGCGAGTTCGACCGGGCCGGCGGGCGCTGGTGGCGGCTGGCCATGGGCGCGGCGCCCGTGGTCGGGCTGGCGGTCCTCGCCGCCTGCCTGCTGGGCGGGGTGGCGCCGCGAGCCTGGGACGCGGCGGCGCTGAGCGCCTTCGCCCTGGATCATCCCGTGGCCGCGGGCCTGGCGGCGCTGGCCGTCGTCGCCGCCGGCGCGGCGACCGCCTTCGGCCGGCGGCCCGTGCAGACGATCTGGCTGGCCGCCTTCGCGGCGCTGGCCGTGCTCTCCACAGTGCTCGACGTCGGCTGGGAGCGGTCGAACGCCGCCAGCCGCCGGGCCCTCGCCGACGAGCTGGCCGGGGCGGCGGTGATCGTCGAGCAGCGCCCCGGCGGCGTGGCGGTGATCTCGCCGGACCCCATCCAAGCGCGCATGATCTACTGGCGCCTGCGGGCGCGCCCGATCACGATCCTGGCGGCGCCCGACGCCGCCCGACTGGGCGAGATCGACACGGTCGTCGCCGCCGGGTCGCAGGCCCCCGGGGCCGAGTGGAGGGTCGCTTTCCGGGGCAGGCAGTTGACGGTCTTCACCCGTCAAACGGGGGTTGCGGTCTCGGCGCGCGCATTGGTCGCGGGCGGTGGAGGACTTCAGTCGGAGCCAGGAAGCGGCTAAGAGCGCGCAGAATCATCGCGCCGCCGCGGTCGCGACAAGTAGAGACACGGACGGACAGATGCTGACCTGGTTCCAGGCCTTGATGCCTAAGGAATTGAAATTCTTCGACCTCTTCAGCGCCCACGCGGAAAAGCTCGTGGAGGGCGCGACTGCACTGCGCGAGGTGTTGCAGGGGGGCGAGGGCGTTCCCGAGGCCTGCGCGCGCGTCGTGGCGCACGAGGATGCAGCCGACGCGATCACCCGCGAGGTGCTGCTGAGCGTCCGCCGCTCGTTCATCACCCCGTTCGACCGCAGCGACATCCAGGACCTGATCACCTCGCTCGACGACGCCATCGACCAGATGCACAAGACGGTGAAGGTCGTGAACCTGTTCGAACTGCGCGAGTTCGAAGACCCCATGCGGGAGATGGCCGACATCATCGTCGAGGCCGCCCTGCTGACCCGCGAAGCCGTCGGCCTGCTGAGCAACATGCGCCAGAACGTGACGCGGCTGAGCCAGCTCACCGAGCAGATCACCCACATCGAGGACCGCTCGGACGCGATCTACGACGCGGGCCGCAAGGCGCTGTTCCTGGCCCATCGTCACGACGACCCGATGGCGTTCGTCGTCGGCGTGGACGTCTACAGCCACCTGGAAAAGGTCATGGACCGGTTCGAGGACGTGGCGAACCGCATCAGCGGCATCGTGATCGAGCAGGTCTAGCCGCGTGGAGCTTCTTACCGGCTACGGGCCGCTGCTGATCTTCCTGATCTTCGTCGCGCTGGCGTTCGACTTCCTGAACGGCCTGCACGACGCGGCCAATTCGATCGCCACCATCGTGGCGACGCGGGTGCTGCCGCCCTTCGCCGCGGTGGCCTGGGCGGCGTTCTTCAACTTCATCGCCTTCCTGTTCTTCGGCCTGCACGTGGCCAAGACGGTGGGCGCGGGCCTGGTCATGCCCGACCTGATCAGCGACGGGCTGATCTTCTCGGCGCTGATCGGGGCGATCGGCTGGAACCTGCTGACCTGGTGGGCGGCGATCCCCTCCTCGTCCTCGCACGCCCTGATCGGCGGGCTGGTCGGGGCCGGCGTCGCCAAGGCCGGCATGGGGGCCATCATGTGGGGCGGCCTCTCCAAGACCCTGTTCGCCATCGTGCTGTCGCCGGCCACCGGCTTCATCCTGGCGCTGTTCCTGGTGCTGATCGTCTCGTGGCTGTTCGTGCGGCTGACGCCGTTCGCGGTCGACGGGGTGTTCCGCAAGCTGCAGTTCGTCTCGGCCTCGCTCTATTCGCTGGGCCACGGCGGCAACGACGCGCAGAAGACCATGGGCATCATCGCCGCCCTGCTGATCGCGCACGGCATGGGCCCGGCCAGCGGCGAGTTCCACGTGCCGCTGTGGGTGGTGCTGTCCTGCCAGGCGGCGATGGGGCTGGGGACGCTGTTCGGCGGCTGGCGGATCGTGCACACCATGGGCTCGCGGATCACCCGCCTGACCCCGATGCAGGGCTTCTGCGCCGAGACCGGCGGGGCGATGACCCTGTTCGCCGCCACCAGCCTGGGCGTGCCGGTCTCGACCACCCACACCATCACCGGCGCCATCGTCGGCGTCGGCGCGGCCAAGCGCGTGTCGGCCGTGCGCTGGGGCGTGGCCAAGGAGATCGTGACGGCCTGGGTGATCACCCTGCCCGCCGCGGCGATCATCAGCGCCCTCGCCTACTGGGCGGCGGGCCGCTTCATGGGCTGAGGCGCGTGAGCGCGCCAGGGCAGGAGGCGATCACGCCCCTGCCCTGGGCCGGCCTTCAAGCCAAGCGTCAGCGGGGAAGCTTGCTGGTCCCCATCAGGTACTCGTCGACCGCCTGGGCGCACTGGCGGCCCTCGCGGATCGCCCAGACCACCAGCGACTGGCCGCGGCGCATGTCGCCGCAGGCGAAGATGTTCGGCGAGCTGGTCTTGTAGTCGGTGACCGGCGCCTTGACGTTGCCGCGCGGGTCGAGGTCGGCGCCCGACTGGGCGATGAACTCGTTGTGGCGCGGGCCGACGAAGCCCATGGCCAGCAGCACCAGGTCGGCCTTGATCTGGAACTCGCTGCCGGCGACTTCCTGCAGGCTCTGGCGGCCGTCCTCGCCGGCGACCCATTCGACGCGGACGCATTCCATCGCCTCGACCTTGCCGTTCGAGCCGATGAACCGCTTGGTCTGGACGGCGAAGTCGCGCTCGCAGCCTTCCTCGTGGCTGGACGAGGTGCGCAGCTTCAGCGGCCAGTCGGGCCAGGTGAGCTGCTTGTTCTCGCGCACCGGCGGCTGGGGCATGATCTCCAACTGGGTCACCGAGACCGCGCCGTGGCGGTTGGAGGTGCCGATGCAGTCGCTGCCGGTGTCGCCGCCGCCGATGACCACCACATGCTTGCCGGTGGCCGAGATGCCGCCGCTGGGCGCGGCGCGCAGTTCGTCGTCGCCGGCGTTGCGCTTGTTCTGCTGGGTCAGGAAGTCCATGGCGAAATGGACGCCCGCGAGCTCGCGGCCCGGAACCGGCAGGTCGCGCGGGTCTTCCGCCCCGCCGGCCATGACCAGCACGTCGTAGTCATCCAGCAGGCGCTGGACCGAGACGGTCTTGCCGACCTCGAAGTTGGTGCGGAAGATCACCCCCTCGCCTTCCATCTGCGCGATGCGGCGGTCGATGAGGTGCTTTTCCATCTTGAAGTCGGGGATGCCGTAGCGCAGCAGGCCGCCGATCCGGTCGTTCTTCTCGAACACCGTGGGCGCATGGCCGGCGCGGGCCAACTGCTGGGCGCAGGCCAGGCCCGCGGGGCCCGAGCCGACCACCGCGATCCGCTTGCCGGTGCCGCGCGGCGACATCTGCGGCTTGATCCAGCCTTCCTGCCAGCCGCGATCGACGATCTCGCACTCGACCGTCTTGATGGCGACCGGGGTGTCGATGATGTTCAGCGTGCAGGACGCCTCGCACGGGGCGGGGCAGACGCGGCCGGTGAACTCCGGGAAGTTGTTGGTCGACTGGAGGTTCTCCAGCGCCGTCTTCCACTGGTCGTGATAGACTAGGTTGTTGAAGTCCGGGATCTGGTTGTTGACCGGGCAACCCTGGTGGCAGAACGGAATCCCGCAGTCCATGCAGCGCGACGCCTGCTTGGCGACGTCGGCGGCCGGCATGGCGTGCACGAACTCGTTCCAGTTCTTCACGCGCTCCTGCGGGGCGACGTAAGTGCGTTCCTGGCGCTCGATTTCGAGAAAGCCGGTGACCTTACCCATGATGCTGTCCTCCGACTTTCAAACTATTCGGCCGCGACGGCCGCAGCCGCCTGCCGTTCCGCTGCCATTTCGACCAGGGCGCGGCGATAATCCTTGGGCATGACCTTCACGAAGGAGGTCAGGGCCTGGTCCCAGTTCTCCAGGATCTCGCGGGCCCGGGCCGAGCCCGTATAGAGGTGGTGCCGCTCGACCAGGATGCGCAGGCGCTCGGCGTCGAAGCGCAGCATGTCGCCCATGCCGTTGTTCTCGACCGAGAGCGAGCGCTGGCTGGGACGGAAGGGCTCGTCCTCGCGGGTCGCCGGCGTGGCGGCCTCGACCTTTTCCAGGTCCACCATCGCCCTGTTGCAGAGCTCGGCGAAGCGGCCCGCGGGATCGTAGACATAGGCCACGCCGCCGGACATGCCGGCCGCGAAGTTGCGGCCGGTGTCGCCCAGGACGACGACCACGCCGCCGGTCATGTATTCGCAGCCGTGGTCGCCCACGCCCTCGACCACCGCCACGGCGCCGGAGTTGCGGACGGCGAAGCGCTCGCCGGCCACGCCCTGGATGTAGGCCTCGCCGGCGATGGCGCCGTAGAGGACGGTGTTGCCGGCGATGATGTTCTGGGTCGGGTCGCGGCGCGCCTCGGGCGGCTGGCGCACGACGACGCGGCCCCCCGACAGGCCCTTGCCGACATAGTCGTTGCCGTCGCCGGTCAGCTCCAGCGTGACGCCGCGGGCCGCGAAGGCGCCGAAGCTCTGGCCCGCCTGGCCGCGGAACTTGATGGCGATGGTGTCTTCCGGCAGGCCGGCATGGCCATAGCGTTTGGCCACCTCGCCCGACAGCATCGCCCCGGCGGTGCGGTTGATGTTCTTGATCGGGTACTCGAGCAGGACCGGCTCGCCCCGTTCCAGCGCCGGCGCGGCGTCGGCGATCAGGGTGTTGTCCAGCGCCTTGCCCAGGCCGTGGTCCTGGCGATCCATGTTCCAGAGGCCCTTGGCGCCCTCGGGAGCCGCCGCGTGGAGCAGCTTGGAGAGGTCGACGCCCTCGGCCTTCCAGTGGTCGACGGCGTCGCGGGCGTCGAGGCGGTCGACGCGGCCGACCATCTCGTTGACCGTCCTGAAGCCCAGGGCGGCCATGATCTCGCGCAGTTCCTCGGCCACGAAGAAGAAGTAGTTGATCACGTGCTCGGGCTGGCCGGTGAAGCGCGCGCGCAGCACCGGGTCCTGGGTGGCCACCCCCACCGGGCAGGTGTTGAGGTGGCACTTGCGCATCATGATGCAGCCGGCGGCGATCAGCGGCGCGGTGGCGAAGCCGAACTCGTCGGCGCCCAGCAGGGCGGCGATGGCCACGTCGCGGCCGGTGCGCAGGCCGCCGTCCGCCTGGACCGCGACGCGGGTGCGCAGGCCGTTGAGCAGCAGGGTCTGCTGGGTCTCGGCCAGGCCGATCTCCCAGGGCGAACCGGCGTGGGTCAGCGAGGTCAGCGGCGAGGCGCCGGTGCCGCCCTCGAAGCCGGAGATGGTGATGTGGTCGGCGCGGGCCTTGGCCACGCCGGCGGCCACGGTGCCGACGCCGACTTCGGAGACCAGCTTCACGGAGATGCGGGCGCCCGAGTTGACGTTCTTCAGGTCGTGGATGAGCTGGGCCAGATCCTCGATCGAATAGATGTCGTGGTGCGGCGGCGGGCTGATCAGGCCGACGCCCGGCGTCGAGTGACGCACGCGGGCGATGTTCTTGTCGACCTTGTGGCCGGGCAGTTGGCCGCCCTCGCCCGGCTTGGCGCCCTGGGCCATCTTGATCTGGATGTCGTCGGCGTTGACCAGGTACTCGGCGGTGACGCCGAAGCGGCCCGAGGCCACCTGCTTGATGGCCGAGCGCATCGAGTCGCCGTTGGGCAGCGGCTTGAAGCGGTCGGCTTCCTCGCCGCCCTCGCCGGTGTTGGAGCGGCCGCCGATCCGGTTCATCGCCACGGCGAGCGTGGTGTGGGCCTCACGGCTGATGGAGCCGAAGCTCATCGCGCCGGTGGCGAAGCGCTTGACGATCTCGCTGGCCGGTTCGACTTCATCGAGCGGCACCGGGGTCTGGTCGAAGTTGAAGCGCATCAGGCCGCGGATGGTCAGCAGGCGCTCGGACTGTTCGTTGATGCCCTCGGCGAAGGCCCGGTAGTCGTCCGAACGGCCGCCGCGGACGGCGTGCTGCAGCTTGGAGACGGTTTCCGGCGTCCAGGCGTGATGCTCGCCGCGCAGGCGGAAGGCGTAGCTGCCGCCGACGTCCAGCATGGTCGCGTAGATCGGATTGTCGCCATAGGCGTCGCGGTGACGGCGCACCGACTCCTCGGCGATCTGGATCAGGCCGATGCCTTCGATCGTGGTGGCGGTGCCGGTGAAGTAGGTCTCGATCAGCTCGGACGACAGGCCCACGGCGTCGAAGATCTGGGCGCCGCAGTACGACTGGTAGGTCGAGATGCCCATCTTGGACATGACCTTCAGCACGCCCTTGCCGATGGCCTTGATGTAGTTCTTGCGGACCTCGTAGGCCGAGAGCCCGATGCCCTCGCGCTGACGCAGGTTCTCCAGCGTCTCGAAGGCCAGATAGGGGTTCACCGCCTCGGCGCCGTAGCCGGCCAGGACGCAGAAGTGGTGCACCTCGCGCGCTTCGCCGGTCTCGATGACGAGGCCGGTCTGCATGCGCAGGCCCTGGCGGATCAGGTGATGGTGGACGGCGGCCGTGGCCAGCGCCGCCGGGATCGGGATGCGGTCCGAACCGACGCGGCGATCCGACAGGATCAGGATGTTCTTGTCGGCCAGCACGTTGTCGGTGGCTTCGCGGCAGAGACGCTCAAGCGCCCGTTCCAGGCCCTCGGCGCCCTCGTCCGCCGGCCAGGTGGTGTCGATGGTGGCCGTGCGGAACGAGCCGTCCAGCAGTTCGCTGATCGAGCGGATCTTGGCCAGGTCCTCGTTGGTGAGGATCGGCTGCGACACTTCCAGGCGCTTGTGGGCGCCGGCGTGGCGGCCCAGCAGGTTCGGACGCGGGCCGATCATCGAGACCAGGCTCATGACCAGTTCCTCGCGGATCGGGTCGATGGGCGGGTTCGTGACCTGGGCGAAGTTCTGCTTGAAGTAGTCGTAGAGCAGCTTCGAGCGCTTGGAGAGCACGGCGATGGGCGTATCGACGCCCATGGAGCCGATCGGATCTTCGCCGGTGGCCGCCATCGGGGCCAGGAAGAACTGCTCGTCCTCCTGGGTATAGCCGAAGGCCTGCTGACGATCGAGCAACTGGGCGGCGTCGTTCGACAGCGCCTCGTTGAAGGCGATCTCGGGCAGCTCTTCCAGCTTGAACTGGGTGTCGCGCAGCCACTCGGCGTAGGGCTCGGCCTCGGACAGGGAGCGCTTGATCTCCTCGTCCTCGATGATGCGGCCCTCTTCCATGTCGATCAGCAGCATCTTGCCGGGCTGCAGGCGCCACTTGCGGACGATGCGCTCCTCCGGAACCGTCAGCACGCCGACTTCCGAGGCCATGATCACATGGTCTTCGTCGGTGATGATGAAGCGGGCCGGACGCAGGCCGTTGCGGTCGAGGGTGGCGCCGATCTGGCGGCCGTCGGTGAAGGCCACGGCGGCGGGGCCGTCCCACGGCTCCATCAGGGCGGCGTGGTACTCGTAGAAAGCCTTGCGCTTGGCGTCCATCAGCGGATTGCCGGCCCAGGCTTCGGGGATCAGCATCATGACCGCGTGGGCCAGCGGATAGCCGCCGGCGACCAGCAGCTCGAGTGCGTTGTCGAGGCAGGCGGTGTCCGACTGACCATGCGGGATCAGCGGCCACATCTTGTTGAGGTCGGGCCCCAGCAGGTCGCTTTCCAGGGTGCGCCGGCGGGCGTTCATCCAGTTCACGTTGCCGCGGACGGTGTTGATCTCGCCGTTGTGGGCGATGAACCGGTAGGGGTGCGCCAGCTTCCAGGACGGGAAGGTGTTGGTCGAGAACCGCTGGTGCACGAGCGCCAGGGCCGATTCACAGCGCTCGTCCAGGAGGTCCTGGTAGAAGGTCCCCACCTGGCCGGCGAGCAGCAGCCCCTTGTAGACCACGGTGCGGGTCGACAGCGAGGGCACGTACAGGTCCGCGATGCTGGGAAGGCCGTGCTTCACGGCCAGTTCGGCCAGCGGGTTCTGGGTCTGCTTGCGGACCGCCAGCAGCTTGCGCTCGTGCGCGTCCTGGCTACGGATGTTCGGGCCGCGGCCGATGATGGCCTGGCGGATCACCGGCATGTCGGCCAGCACCGCCGCGCCGAGGCCCTCGGTGTTCACCGGCACGTCGCGCCAGCCCAGCAGCGGCTGATGCTCGACCTTCAGGAAGTGCTCGAACTGCGCGGTCACGACCTCGCGCGCCGCGTCGTCGCGGGGCAGGAAGCACATGGCCACGGCGTATTCGCCGGCCGGCGGCAGGTCGACGCCTTCCTTGGACGCCCAGTCGCGCAGCAGGCGATCCGGAATCTGAATCAGAATCCCGGCGCCGTCGCCGACCAGCGGGTCGGCGCCGACCGCGCCGCGGTGATCCAGGTTGATCAGGATCTCCAGGCCGGCGGTCACGACCTCGTGCGATTTGCGGCCTTTGATATTGGCCACGAAACCCACGCCGCACGCATCATGTTCGTTGCGCGGGTCGTACAGACCTTGCCGCTCGGGAGCTCCCATCAGGATACCTCGCTCTCAAAACTCAGGCGCGCGCCAGGGCCGGCTTTCGTCGACCGTTGTTGCGCGCAAATTCGGCGCGCATTTACCCGGCAAGATCAGCCCTTGTCGATGGGCGCGAGCATCGGGAATTGAAAAGTTTTTCTAAGGTGCGACGTCTAGTAGCAACTTATCGGCGTCTCGCGCGGCATTGCAGCCGGTCAGCACCATGGCCGTCGCGAGCTCCGCACGGAGGGTTCCGAGCATCTTGGCGACCATCGGTCGCCCGCCCGCGCCCAGCGCATAAGCCCAGGCGCGGCCGATGAAGCAGGCCTTGGCGCCGAGGCTGAGCGCCTTGAGCACGTCCAGGCCCGAACGGACGCCGCCGTCCATGAACACCTCCAGGTCGCCGCCGACCGCGTCGACCACCGCCGGCAAGGCCGAGACCGAGGAGCGCACGCCGTCCAGTTGGCGTCCGCCGTGGTTGGAGACCACCAGCCCCTGCGCCCCGGCGCGGACCGCGTCGCGGGCGTCTTCCGGGTCGAGCACGCCCTTGACCACGATGGGGCCGTCCCAGATCTCACGCACGAAATCGAGGTCGGCCCAGGTGACGGAGCGGTCGAAGTTCTTGGCGATCCAGCTAAGGAAGTCGGTGACGCTGCGGCCCTGGGGAATGGCGCCGGCGACCGAGCCCAGGCTGTGCGGGCGGCCGTTGAGCCAGACGTCCCACAGCCATTCGGGGTGCGTCACCCCCTGCCATGCCGTGTTCATGGCGCCCGACAGCGCGGTCGCCCCGGTAAAGCCCGAGCGCACGTCGCGATAGCGCGCGCCCGGCAGCGGCAGGTCGACGGTGAAGACCAGCACCGGGCAGCCGGCGGCCTTGGCCCGGCCCAGCAGCTCGCGCATGTAGCCGCGGTCCTTGAGCATATAGAGCTGGAACCACGGGGCCTTGCCGGCCTCGGCGACTTCCTCGACCGAGCAGACGCCGACCGTGGACAGGCAGAACGGAACCCCGGCGACGGCGGCGGCCTTGGCGGCCTGGACCTCGCCGCGGCGGGCGTACATCCCGGCCATGCCGACCGGCGACAGGCCCAGGGGCATGGTCATCTTCTGGCCCAGCACCTCCACCGACATGTCGAGCTGGGTCATGTCGCGCATGACCCGCTGGCGCAGGGCCAGGGCCTCGAGGTCGGCGACGTTGCGCTCCAGGGTGACCTCGGCGTAGGACCCGCCGTCGATGTACTCGAAGAACATCTTCGGCAGCCGTCGTTTCGCAAGCTCGCGATAGTCCGCAACCGATGCCGGGTTCATTCCCCACCTCCCCTGTACTTGTGGCCATCGTTAGCCAGAGTCGCTAGGCAGAGTGCATGAGCAATCTGCGTGCCTGGATGTCCGCCGCCGCTTCGTGCGGTTTTCTCGCCGTGGCTTTCGGCGCTTTCGCGGCCCATGGCGTGACCGATCCCAAGGCCAGGGAATGGATGCATACGGGGGCGACCTACGCCTTTCTGCACGCCTTGGCGGTGTTCGCCGCCGTGGTCGTGGCCGGCCAGGGCGGACGGCGCGCGAGGCTGGTCCCGCCCCTGTTCCTGGCCGGGGTGGCGATCTTCTCGGGCTCGCTGTTCGCCATGGCCCTGGGCGCGCCGCGCTGGTTCGGGGCGATCACGCCGATCGGCGGGCTGCTGTTCCTGGCCGGCTGGGCCATGCTGGCCTGGGCGGCGCTGGAGAAGCCTCAGGCCTGAGCCCTCCGCGGCAGGGCCAGCGTGCGCAGGGCCGCGGCCGAGCCGATGACGGCCAGGGCCATGACGATCGCCATCGGCCGGGGCGTGCCATCATGGAACGCTCCCGAGAGGCTGGCGGCCAGGGCGCCGACCCCGAACGAGGCGCCGCCCATCAGGGCCGAGACCGACCCGGACCGGCGCGGGTCGACGTTCAGCGCCCCGGCCATGGTGTTGCCCTGCATGAAGCCGTAGCTGGCCAGCAGCACGAACAGCAGCGGCAGGACGCTCCAGCGTTCGCCGAAGCCGCTGACCGCCGCGAACGCCAGGGCGATGGCGGCCAGCACCGCGGCGCTGCTGGCGCGGGCCAGGACCTGGTCGGGGGTGGAGCGGCGCAGCAGGTAGCGGTTGACCTGGCTGGCGCCGATCACCGCCGCGGCGTTGAGGCCGAACACCCAGCCGAAGTGCGAGGGCGAAATCCCGTAGGTCCCGATCAGCAGGTCGGGCGAGGCGGAGATATAGGTAAAGAGCGTCGCGCCGTTGAGCGCCCCGGCCAGGGCGTAGCCGACCAGCCGCGGCTGGCGCAGCAGGGCCAGGTAGGCCCTGATCGGGTTTTCCGACGCCGCCTGGGCGGCGGTTTCGTCCGAGCGCGACTCCTGCAGCCAGAGCAGGGTCGCCGCGCCGCAGGCCAGGCCGAACAGCGCCAGCACCCAGAAGTTCAGCCGCCAGCCGCCGAGCGTCAGCAGCACCCCGCCCAGCATCGGGGCGAGGATCGGCGCCAGCCCCATGATCAGGGTCAGCAGCGACAGCATCCGCGCCGTCTCGGTGTGGTTGAAGCGGTCGCGCACCACGGCCCGGGCCACGACGCCGCCCGCGCAGCCGCCCAGGGCCTGGACGAACCGCGCGGCGATCAGCATGTCGCCGGAGGTCGAGAGCGCGCAGGCGATCGAGGCCGCCACATAGATCACCACGCCGAACAGGATCGGACCGCGCCGGCCGAACCGGTCCGACGCCGGGCCATAGAAGAACTGGCCGATGGCCATGCCGGCGAAGAAGGCCGCGACGGTCCCCTGGGTCTGGGCCGCGGTGGCCCCCAGGTCCGCGCCGATGGCCGGCAGGCTGGGCAGGTACATGTCGATCGACATGGGGGCGAAGGCGGTCAGGGCTCCGAGCAGGAACACCAGTCCCCAGGGCGTGCGGTCGGCGGCGGCTTGCTGGCTGGTCATCGCGCCCTTCTAGCGCCATTCGCCGCGCCGGCGCCAAGCACCGCTTGCCTTCCGCGCAAGGAACCCTGGCATGGTGGCCGCGAACAGATCCGGAGGAAGCCCGCATGTCGTCCGCCCTCGCCCGCCAGATGCCGCCCGTGAAGCACGCCCAGGTCAACGGGATCGACATGGCCTATTACGAGGTCGGACCGCGCGGCCGGGGCGCGCCGCTGATCTTCTGCCACGGCTTTCCGGAGCTGGCGTTCTCGTGGCGCCATCAGCTCAAGGCCTGCGAGGCGGCCGGCGTCTGGGCGATCGCGCCCGACCAGCGCGGCTATGGCCTGAGCTCGCGCCCCGAGGCCGTCACCGACTACGACATGGAGCACCTGACCGGCGACCTGGTCGGGCTGCTGGACCATCTGGGCGCCGAGAAGGGCGTGTTCGTCGGCCACGACTGGGGCGGGATCGTCGTCTGGCAACTGCCGCTGATGCACCCGGACCGCGTCGCCGGGATCATCGGCCTCAACACCCCGTTCATGCGCCGCGCGCCGCTGGATCCGATCGAGGGCATGCGCAAGGTGTTCGGCGAGGACATGTACATCGTCTGGTTCCAGAAGCCGGGGATCGCCGACGCCGCCCTGGCCGCCGATGTCGACAAGACCATCCGCTTCTTCATGCGCCGGCCGGCGGCGGTCGCGCAGGCGGCGGCGGCTCCGGAGGGCGGATCGACCTTTGCCTTCGGCGACGCCCTGAAGGCCTGGGACAAGTCCGACACCGCCAACCAGTTGCTGAACGCCGAGGAACTGGCCGCCTTCGTCGAGACCTTCCATGCCAGCGGCTTCACCGGCGGGATCAACTGGTATCGCAACTTCAGCCGCAACTGGGAGCGCTCGGCGGACCTGCCCACGCGCATCGACGGCGTGCCCTGCCTGATGATCATGGCCGAGAAGGACGTGGTGCTGTCGCCCGCCATGGCCGAGGGCATGGAAGAGGTGATCGGCGACCTGGAGAAGGCGCTGATCAAGGACAGCGGCCACTGGACGCAGCAGGAAAAGCCCGAAGAGGTCAATCGCCTCATCCTTGACTGGATGGAGCGGCGCTTCCCGAAGTAGACTGCCGGGGATGGAACGAAACACCCCGCCGCTCACCGTCTCGACCTCCGCGCACCGCAAGGGGCTGTTTCCGGACAACGAGCCCTACGCCTATGGCTGGCTGCCGACCGGCGGGGCGCACGAGATCTTCTACGAGGAGTGCGGCAATCGAGACGGCAAGCCATGCGTGATCCTGCATGGCGGTCCGGGCGGAGCGATCAACCCGACCATGCGGCGGTTCTTCAACCCCGCGAAGTGGCGGATGGCCCTGTTCGACCAGCGCGGCTGCGGCAAGTCGCGGCCGAACGCCAGCCTGGACGACAACACCACCTGGACGCTGATCGAGGACATCGAGCGGCTGCGCATCCACCTGGGCGTCGAGAAGTGGACGGTGTTCGGCGGCTCCTGGGGCTCGACCCTGGCCCTGGCCTACGCCATCACCCATCCGCATCGGGTCGAGGCGCTGGTCCTGCGCGGCATCTTCCTGCTGACCCAGCGCGAGCTGCGCTGGTTCTACCAGGAGGGCGCCTCGATGCTGTTCCCGGACGCCTGGCAGCGGTTCTGCGCGCCGATCCCGGAAGCCGAGCGCGGCGACATGATGAGCGCCTATCACAAGCGCCTGACCCACTCCGACCGGCGCATCCAGGCCGAGGCGGCGGCGGCGTGGAGCCAGTGGGAGGGCGATACGATCTCGATCCGCGGGCCCGAGGCGCGGCCTTCGAAGTTCAACGAGATCGACTTCGCCATCGCCTTCGCGCGGATCGAATGCCACTTCTTCGCCAACGGCGGCTTCTTCAAGGAAGACGGCTGGATCCTGAACAACATCGACAAGATCCGCGGCATCCCCGGCTGGATCGTCCAGGGCCGGTTCGACGTGGTCACCCCGATGGACAGCGCCTGGCGGCTGAAGACCGCCTGGCCGGAAGCCAATTTCGACATCGTCTGGGACGCGGGGCACGCCTCGACCGAGCCTGGGATCGTCGATGGCCTGGTGCGGGCGACCGATCAGGCGCTCAAGCTGTAGGAGCTCCCGCAAGGCCGTGGCCGTCACCCTCGCCGATGCGCTGGTTTCGCTGAGGCCCCTGCCCGGCCTGGCCGTGCTGATGTGCGGGATCGCCGGCAGCGGCAAGACCACCTTCGCCATGGAGCTGGAGCGTGCCGGCTTCTCGCGGCTGTCGATCGACGAGGAGATCTGGCGCCGCCACGGCCGCTATGGGCTGGACTATCCGCCCGAAGCCTACCCCGGGCACGTCGAGGCCGCCCGGGCGGCGATCCGCGCGCGCCTCCACGACGAATTGCAGGAGGGACACGCGGTCGTGGTCGATTCCAGCTTCTGGAGCCGATCGCATCGCGAGGACTTCAAGGCGGCCGTGGCGGCGGCCGGCGGGACCTGGCGGCTGATCTATCTGAAGGCGGACGTCGACGTCCTGAGGCTGCGCCTGAGCGCCAGGACCGCCCGGTTCGACGCCAACGCCGCCCTGCCGATCGACGACCGGAAACTGGCGGAGTTCGTGCGGAGCTTCGAGCCGCCGGTCGGCGAAGGCGAGACGGTGGTCAGGGTCGCCTGACCTACATGAAGGCGCCCTTGCCGCTGGTGACTTCGGAATAGCGGTGCACGCGCACGGCCTGGACCAGGCCAAAGCCGATCATCACGGTCAGCATGACGGTGCCGCCATAGGACAGCAGCGGCATGGGCACGCCCACCACCGGCGCCAGGCCCATGACCATCGCCCCGTTGATCAGGACGTAGAGCGCGAAGGTCGCGGTGGTGCCGGCGGCCGACAGCCGGCCGAAGTGCGAATGCGCCAGGGCCGAGGTCCGCAGCGCCATGAAGATCACCGCGCCGTAGAGGAACAGGATCGAGAAACAGCCCAGGAAGCCGAACTCCTCGGCCAGGGTGGCGAAGATGAAGTCGGTCTGCTTCTCGGGCAGGAAGTTGAGCTGGCTCTGCGACCCGAGCCCGTAGCCCTTGCCGAAGAAGCCGCCCGAGCCGAGCGCGATCTTGGACTGCAGGATGTGGTAGCCCGAGCCCGAGGGGTCGCTCTCGGGATCCAGGAAGGTCAGCACGCGCTTGCGCTGGTAGTCGTGCAGCACGAACATCACGATCGGCGGCACGGCCGCGACGAACGCCGCGACGCCCGCGAAGATGATCCGCCAGGACAGCCCCGCCAGCACCACGATGGCCACGCCGGTCATGGCGATCAGCATGGCGGTGCCGAGGTCGGGCTGGTGCATGACCAGCACGGTCGGCGCCCCGATCATCGCCGCCGGGACCAGCAGCCACCAGGACAGCCGGGCGCTGTCGGCCGGGATGCCGTGGTAGAACCGCGCCAGGGCCAGCACGATGCCGAGCTTCATGATCTCGGACGGCTGGAAGCTGAACGGCCCGAAGGCCAGCCATCGCTGGGCGCCCATGCGCACGTCGCCGGCCACCTCCACGGCCACCAGCAGCAGCAGGCCTATGCCGTACAAGGGATAGGCGATAGCGAACCAGACCCGCAGGTCGATCATCGCCAGGCCGATCATCAGGACGAAGCAGAGCGCGAAGCGGGTCAGGTGCTTCGCGGCCCACGGCTCCCACGACGACCCGGCGATGGAGAACATCATCAGGGCGCCGGCGCCAGCGATCAGGCACAGGGCCAGGGCGAAGAGCCAGTCGACCTCGGTGAGCTTGACGACCAGGCGATCGCGTTCGCCCGGCCGGGTCAGGGCGCTGACGGTCATGTCGCGCCTCCGGCGGTCGTGGCCGGCGCTGCGGGCGCCGGCTCGGGCGTCGGCGTCGGAGCCTCGGGCGCGACGCCTTCGGCCTCTGCGGGCTCAGGCGCCTCGGGCATGGGCATGGCCGTCTCGATGCGCGAACGCAGCTCGGGATCCTTCATGAGCGCCACGCGCATCACCTCGCGGGCGCGGGGCGCGCCGGCGGTCGCGCCGCCCAGGCCGCCGTGCTCGACGATGACGGCCACCGCGTAGCGCGGATCGTCGACGGGCGCGAAGGCGACGAACAGGTTGTGGTCCTTCAGCCGCCAGGTGACCCCGGCGCTGCTGCGCGAGGCCAGGCCCGCATAGGAGCGCACCTGGGCGGTGCCGGTCTTGCCGGCCATCTGGATGTCGCCAAGGCCGAGCTGGCTCTGGCGATAGGCGGTGCCGCCGGTGTCGTTGGCCACGGCGACCATCCCGCCGCGGACATAGTCGAGCTGTTCCTTGGTGAACGGCAGGTCCGGCGCGTCGTCGCCATGCGGCATCTCCACCCCGCCGACCGACTTGATGAGCCGCGGATTGAGCGCCTTCTTGCCATTGGCCAGGCGCGCGGTCATCACCGCCAGTTGCAGGGCGTTCACGGCGACGTAGCCCTGGCCGATGCCGTAGCTGACCGAGTCGCCCGGCTGCCAGACCGGCTCGCGCTTGACCGCCTTGCGCTTCCATTCGCGCGAGCCGACGACGCCCTTCTTCTGGCCGGGAATGCCGATGTCGAAGATCTGGCCAAAGCCCATGGCGTGCGCCGCCTTGGCGATGGGGTCCGGCCCGATCCTCAGCGCCGTCTGGTAGAAATAGACGTCGCAGGAGTTCTTGATGGCGTCGTGCATGTTCTGCGAGCCGTGCCCGCCATGCCTCCAGCAGCGCCAGGTGCGCCCGCCCCAGTACCAGCCGCCCGAGCAGTGAACCCGGGCCTCGGGGTCGATCCCGGCGGTCAGGGCGGCCAGGGCCACGGTCGGCTTGAAGGTCGAGCCCGGCGGATAGGTGCCGGTCATCACCTTGTCGAGCAGCGGCTTGCGCTCGTACTGCGCCAGCGCCCGGTACTCGGGCCCCGACAGGCCGCGGACGAAACGGTTGGCGTCGAAGCTGGGCGAGGAGGCCATGCACAGCAGGTCGCCCGTGCGGCAGTCCATCATGACGATGGCCCCGCTCTCGTCGCCCATCACCTCGAGCGCGCGGTTCTGGACGTCGACGTCGAGGGTGAGCTCGACGCGCTTGCCGGGGATGCTGGGGATGTCGCCCGCCTCGTCCTGGCGGACCTCGCGGCCGTTGGCGTCGACCTCGACCTTCCTGGCGCCGGGCTTGCCGCGCAGTTGCAGGTCGAAGGCCTTCTCGACCCCCTGGCGGCCGATGCGGAAGCCTGGATTGAGCAGGATGGGATCGGAGTTCGGTCCGGTGGAGGTCAGGTCTTCCTTGTTGACCTTGGCCACGTAGCCGATGACGTGCGCGAACGCGCCGCCGTACGGATAGACCCGCACCTCGCCCATGTCGGCGGTGACGCCCGGCAGTTCAGGGGCGCGGACGTTGATGGCCGAGAACTCGTCCCAGCTCATGTCCTCGGCCACGGAGACCGGGACCCGCTTGGGGCTCTGCCGAATGTCCTTGATCAGCCGCAACTGGCGCGCCTCGTCCAGGGGCACGAAGGTCGCCAGGGTCTTCAGCGTGCCCTCGACGTCCATGTTGTTGTCCTCGCGCGAGACGAGGAGCCGGAAGTTCGGGCGGTTGGAGGCCAGGACCGCGCCGTTGCGGTCGACGATCAGGCCGCGCGGCGGCGGGACCAGGCGGAAGTTGAACTGGTTCGAGGCCGACAGCTTCTCGTAGCGCTGGGTCTCGATGATCTGCAGGTGGGCCAGGCGCGCGCCCAGCGCGGTCAGGCCAAGCCCGGCGATGCCGCCCATGAGGAACATCCGGCGGTGGAAGACCCCCTGCCGTTCATTGACCTCGGAAAAGAAGATCGACGGCTCGGCCATCGCTTCGGGACCCTAACGGAAACGCACGTCTGCATCCTCGAACCGATCGATGAGCAGATGAGCGAAGGGAAACAATATGAATGTGGCGAGGAATTGCCAGCCGACGGCGACGGGATCTGCTGTCGCATGCGCCCCGACCATCGTGAACAGGTACGCCGCCCCCATGGCCAGCGCCGTGACGGCCGCGTACCAGGCCCACATCGCCGGAAAGCTCTGGCCGGCCATCATGCTGCGCCCCACCAGGCCCCCGCCGTAGGCGAGCAGCAGCGAGAGCGCCCACAGCCCCATCGGCGCGCCCCAGAAGATGTCCAGGAACAGCCCCATCAGCAGCACCCCGACCGGGGCCAGCATCGAGGGGCGGATCACCGCCCAGGCGAAGGTCGGCGCCAGCGGGAAGATCGGCTCAGGCAGGCTGAGGCCGAAGGGCCGGAACGGCAGCGAGAACAGGACGGTCAGGATCAGGCACTGGACGAGCGGGACGCCGATCCAGCGCCAGGGGGCCAAGGGGCGTGCGCCGGCCATCTAGAACGGAACCTCCGACGGCGGCGGCTGGACCGCCGGCGCGCTCGGCGCGGCGGGCGGCGGCGCGGGGCGGCTGACCTGCGGCTGCGGGGCCGCGGGCCGGGGCGCGGCGGGCTTCGGCGCGGGCGGCTTCGGAGCCGGCGCAGGCGCGGTTCCGGCCGGGCGCGGCGCGGCCGGCGCCTGGGTCGCGGCGGCGACGGGGATCGAGGTCACGCCCACGGTCGGCGCCGGGTTGGCCGGCGGCGGCACGGGCATGCGGTTCAGCTCGGCCGCGGCGGCGGCGGCCAGTTGCGAGAAGTCCTGGAAGAGCATGACCTGGACGAAGTCCACCGGGGCGGCGTCCGAGGCCAGCACGGCGCGCCAACGCCCGTCGAGCCCCTTGACCGCGACGCCGACCGGCAGGCCGCGCGGCAGCACGCCGCCGTCGCCGGAAGTGACGATGCGGTCGCCCTGCTTCACCGGGTCCTGGCCGCGCAGGTATTCGAGGCGCGGATTGGGGCCGCCGTCGCCGGCCAGGATGGCGCGGGCGTTGGTCCGGTCGATCATCACCGGGGTGCGCGAGGCGATGTCGGTGAGCAGCAGGACGCGGCTGGCGCCGTCGGTCACGCCGATGATGCGGCCGACGAGGCCGTTCTCGCTCATCACCGGGTTGCCGGGCCTGACGCCCTTTTCCCGGCCGGCGTTGGCCAGGCGGGTGTTGGAGAACGGGCCCCTCGCCTCGCTGACCGTGCGCGCGGCGACCATCGGGATCGGCGGGTCGGTCTTCAGGCCCAGCAGGGCCTTGTAGCGGTCGTTGGTGTCGCGCAGGGCCAGGGCGGCGGCCTGCCACTCGCGGGCCTCGCGCAGTTCCTCCTTCAGGCGGCGGTTCTCGGAGACTGCGAAGAAGTAGGCGCGAACGCCTTCGACGCCGTCGCCGATCCATTCGCCCGGGGTCGCCAGGACGCCGGTGACCGGCGCGGCGATCGCATCGCCGACCTTGCGCGAGGCGCCGTAGGCTTCGGTCTGGAAGGTCTCACGCCGGTCCGACAGCAGCAGGACCAGCGCCACGACCATGGCCACGACGAGAGCCGCCCCCGCCGTCCAGGCCAGGGGGACCTTCAGTTCGCCAAACGGATTCTCGCGAAGAGGCACCTGAACATGCTCGCCCTAAAGGCGCAGCCTGAGGACCCTCCCCCAGACCGCGACTCGGCAATCCTACGCCAGGGTGGACTCCAGAACGCCCTTCATCCACTTCGGATGTTCGAGCACCTTGCCGCAACCGAGCGCCACGCAGGAGAGCGGGTCGTCGGCGACGGTCACCGGCAGGCCGGTGTGGTCGCGGATCTCGGCGTCCAGGCCGCGCAGCAGCGCGCCGCCGCCAGTCAGCATGATGCCCTTGTCGGCGATGTCGGAGGCCAGTTCCGGCGGGGTGGCTTCCAGCGCCATCTTCACGGCGTCGACGATCTGGCCGACCGGCTCGGCCAACGAATCCGACGCCTGCTTCTCGCTGATGCGCACTTCGCGCGGCACGCCCTGCATCAGGTCGCGGCCCTTGACCTCGATCGAGAGGCCCTCGCCGTCGGCCGGAGCGCGGGCGGTGCCGATCTCCTTCTTGATGCGCTCGGCGGTGGTCTCGCCGATCAGCAGGTTATGGTTGCGGCGCATGTAGGAGATGATCGCCTCGTCCATCTTGTCGCCGCCGACGCGGACCGAGCGGGAATAGACGATGCCCGAGAGCGAGAGGACGGCCACCTCGGTGGTTCCCCCGCCGATATCGACCACCATCGAGCCGGTCGGCTCGTGGATCGGCAGGCCGGCCCCGATGGCGGCGGCCATCGGCTCGTCGATCAGGCCCACGCGGCGACCGCCGGCGTTCAGGCAGCTATCGTTGATGGCGCGGCGCTCGACCGCCGTGGCCCCCGACGGCACGCAGACGATCACCTTGGGGTTCACGAAGCCCTTGCGGTTGTGAACCTTGCGGATGAAATACTTGATCATCTCCTCGGCGACTTCGAAGTCGGCGATGACCCCGTCGCGCATGGGGCGGATCGCCTCCATGTGGCCGGGCGTGCGGCCCAGCATCTGCTTGGCCTCGATGCCGACGGCGTGGACCACCTTGCGGCCGCCGACGTTGCGCAGGGCCACGACGGAGGGCTCGTTCAGGACGATCCCCTTACCCTTCATGTAGATCAGCGTATTGGCGGTGCCGAGATCGATGGCGATGTCGTTGGAGATAGCGCCGAAGAGGGACGAAAACATGCAGGGCCCTGGAGGTGGGGGAGCGGAATGGGGGGTATGCAAAGCCCAGGCTGCCGACGCTTCGTTTCGAAACTCGAAACGCCAGGCGGCGCCAGCCTCCGCTTGCAGGACAGAAGGTCCGTGTGCCCTGCAAGTGGGTTGATTTCAAGGCTTAATGACACGTCTGTGGTTTCGCGTCGCACGTGTGACGGGGGACGCGCTCGGGCGAGCTCGCCAGCGGTGGGGAACTGGCTCAAACCGTCGCTGAAATCGGGGCGGAAATACGGCAGCGCAGGCCGCTGTCCGCAAAGTCGAACACAACCTGGCCGTCGAGCTCGCGTTCCACCGCCCCGCGGATGAAGCGCAGGCCGAACCCGCACCGCGCCGGTTGGGCGGCAGGGGGCCCCTGCGTCTCGCGCCATTCGAGGAAGAGGACGTCTTCCACGCGGGTCCAATGCACCAGCAGCCGGCCTTCCGATGAGGACAGCGCGCCATGGCATCCGGCGTTGGTGGCCAGTTCGTGCAGCACCATGGCGAAGGTCACCGACGCGCGGGTCGACAACCGGACCGCCGGCCCCTCGCAGAGCGCCGCCTCGGCGCCAAAGGGGGCCAGGACGCCCGCGACGAGGTCGCCCAGGTCGGCGGCCTCCCAGCGTTGCTCGGCCAGGCGGTTGTGCGCGCCCGACAGCGCCATCAGCCGCGCCTCGAACGCCTGGCGCATGCCGACCAGGTCGCCGGCGTCGTGGAAGCTGTGCGCGGCCAGCGACTGGACCGTGGCCAGGGTGTTCTTCACCCGATGGTTCAACTCGTCCAGCAGGGTCTTCTGAAGGTCCTCGGCGCGTTTGCGCTCGGTGATGTCGACCAGCATGTTGATCGCGCCGACCAGTTCGCCGTCGGCCCCGGCCAGGGGGGTCGGATAGGCCAGGAAGGCGCCGCGGCTGCCGTCGGGCCGCTCGAAGACGGCTTCGGCCCCGGCGATCTGCCGCCGTTCCTTGATGGCCTGGGCCATGGAGCAGCGGTCGAGGGGCAGCGGCGCGCCCTCGGGTTCGTAGAGCTTGTGCGAGCCGCACCAGCGATCCTCGCCCAGCTTCGGCTCGCGGCCCCAGAGGGTCACCGCGGCGTGGTTGAAGCTCAGCACCCGGCCCTCCGGGTCGGTCTGGTAGATGGCGATCGGCGAGGTCTCGACCACGCGCTGGGTCCAGGCCTGGCGGGCGCGCAGCATCTCGCGCGCCTGGCGCAGCTCGGTGACGTCCTGCAGGCAGTTGATCGCTCCGATCAGCCGTCCGCCCTCGTCGTAGAGCGGTTCGACATTGGCCAGGACATGGGTGCGCCGGCCGTCCGGCTGGACGATGACCACCTCGCGGTCCTTGACCGCGGCGCCCGTGGCCAGGGTCTCCGACACCGGCGACTGCTCGGGCGTCATCGCCGCGCCGTCGGCGTGGAAGGCGCGGTCGAAGGGAATCGGCCGGCCGGCCGGGGACGGCGCCGCGCCCCAGAGTTCGGCGGCGCGGCGGTTGAAGTGCGCCACCACGCCCTTGCGATCGCAGACATAGACCCCGATGGGCAGGCGTTCGAGCAGGTTCTCCCAGGATTGGAAGGCGCGCCGAAGCAGGACTTCGGCGACGGCGTGACGGCCGTATACGCCCGCGTCACCCACCGGCATTCCCCCGACGTCGTCCATATCGCCGCCCGCAACTACGCATTTGGGGCCTCAAATCAGTCAGCACACGAGATTGTTCCGTCGAGTCGGCGACATTGACGACTCTGCTGTGGGCGAAGTGTGGATTGTCTCCCTGGCGCTACAGCCAAGCCGCAACCCCAAGTCTACAAAGGGGCTCCTCGCCTCCCGCCGCCATGGCCGAATACTGCGTGCACGAAGATGTCATCTCGCCAGGCTGTACTGGGCGTCGAGAACGCCAGCTTCTTCTACGGAGCCAACAAGGTCTTCGAGGGCGTCAGCTTCCAGCTTGACGATGCGCGCACCGCCCTGGTCGGCGAGAACGGCGCCGGCAAGTCGACCCTGCTGAAGTGCCTGCTGGGCGAGCTGGAGCTGATGGACGGGCAGATCGTCCGCTCCCGCGGCCTGAAGATCGGCTACGTGCCGCAGGAGACGCCGGCCGGCCTGGGCGAGAAGACCGTCCGCGAGGTGCTGGAGGCCGCCCTCCCCCTGACCGACGGGTCCGAGGACTGGAAGGTCGACGTCCTGCTGGACGAGATCGGCGTCGCCTACGAGACCGCGCAGCAGGCTTTCGGGTCGCTGAGCGGCGGCTGGCAACGGCTGCTGCTGATCGCGGCGGCGGCGCGGCTCTCCGAGCCCGACCTGCTGATCCTGGACGAACCGACCAACCACCTGGACCTGTCGAACATCAACACGCTGGAGACCTGGCTCGAACAGGACGGGCGGCTGCCGATGCTGATCGTCAGCCACGACCGCGAATTCCTGCAGCGGACCACGACGCGGACCCTGTTCCTGCGCTCGGACGGCGCCCACAGCTTCAGGACGCCCTTCGTCGAGGCTCGCCAGGCGCTGCTGCAACGCGACGCCGCCGACGCCGCCCGCCGGCAACTGGAGGGCAAGGAGATCGAGCGCCTGCAGAAGGTGGCGGCCCGCTACCGCGTCTGGGGCGTGAAGAACGACGCCTTCCACAAGCGCGCCAAGGCGACCGAGAAGCGGATCGAGCGGATCGAGACCGAGCGCACCAGCGCCTATGCGGCGCGCGAGCGGCGGCTGGAGCTGGGCGAGGGCGAGATGGACGCCAAGGTGGCGCTGCGCATCCGCGACTATGTGGTGAGCACGCCGGATGAGGCGCGCAGGCTGTTCGCCATCGAGCGCCTGAACGTGGCGCGGGGCGACCGCATCGCCCTGCTGGGCGTCAACGGCGCGGGCAAGTCGATGCTGCTCTCGGCCCTGGCGCGCGCCTTCGATCCGGAGCTGGAGCACTATGACGGCCAGGCGCCGATCAGCTTCAACCCGCAGAGCCGGTTGGTCTATTTCGACCAGAAGATGGCCGACCTGCCGCTGAAGACCAGCCTGCTCGACTTCGTGGCCTCGGCCGAGGGCGCTACCGACCGCGACGCCAACGCCCTGCTGGCCAAGGCCGGCTTTCCCTATGTCCGCATCAAGGGGCCGATCGGCGACCTCAGCCATGGCGAGCGGGCGCGGCTGGTGTTCCTGCGCATGAAGCTGGCGCGGCCGAACCTCTACCTGCTGGACGAGCCGACCAACCACCTGGACATCGAGGGCCAGGAGGAGCTGGAGGCGCAACTGGAGGGGACGGAGAACGCCTGCATCTTCGTCTCCCACGACCGCTATTTCACCCGCAGCGCCGCGACCCGGTTCCTGGAGATCCGCAAGGGGCGGCTGATCGAGGTCGAGGGGCCCGAGGCGTTCTTCGCCGCCCAATAGGCGCGGGCGGCGAAACGCCTTAAGCCGGGGCGCATGCAGAAGGTGATCACCTGGGCCGGCCGCGCGGCCCTGCTCGTCGTCCTGGCCGTGTGCGTCGTCGGCGCCCTGGACCCGAACTACAACGCCAGGAAGTGGGCGCCGCCGGCCGACGCCGTCATGCACGTCATCTACGGCTACCTGCTGACCGTGCTGTCGATCCTGGCCCTGCCCAAGATCAAGCCCTGGAAGATCGGCGGCTTCTACCTGGCCCTGGGCGCCGGGCTGGAGCTGACCCAGATCCTCGGCGTCGTGTCGGGGACCTTCCAGTGGAAGGACCTGGTCGCCAATGTCGCCGGCGTGATCGCCGCCCTCTTCCCGATGTGGCTGGCCCGGCGCAAGGCGCGTTAGCGCGCCGGCAGGACCGTGAAGCCGTACTTGCGGAACACCTCGGCGGCCTTGGGCGTGCTCATGAACGCCAGGAACCTGGCGGCGTCCGGGTTCCTGGAGCTGGCGACGACGGCGGCCGGATAGACGATCTTCGGGTGCGTCCCCTCGGGGAACAGGCCGACGATGCGGACCTTGGGCTCGACCTTGGCGTCGGTGTCGTAGACGATCCCCAGCGGGCTCTCGCCGCGGGCGACGAACTGCAGGGCGGCGCGGACGTTCTCGGCCTGGGCGAGCTTGTCCGAGACGCCGTCCCAGACGCCCAGCGCGGTGAGCGAGGCCTTGGCGTACTTGCCGGCGGGCACGTCGGGGCCGGCGACGGCCAGGCGGCCCGGCCCCAGGGCCTTGGCCAGGGGCATGCCCTTGCCGACCTTCAGCGCCACCTTGGAGTCGGCGGGCGCGATCAGGGCCAGGCGATTGGTCAGCAGGTCCCGGCGGCTGGCGGCGACGATCAGGTTGCGCTCGGCCAGATAGTTCATCCAGTCGGTGTCGGCGGACACGTAGACGTCGGCGGGCGCGCCCTGCTCGATCTGGCGCGCGATGGCCGAGGAGGCGGCGTAGGAGAACCGGGCCTCGCCCCCCGACTTCTCATACTCGGCCCCGACCTCGTCGAGGGCGTTCTTCAGCGAAGCGGCGGCGAAGACGGTGACCGGGGCGGCATGGGCCGCCGTCGCCATCAGCGAAGCGGCGACCAGCGCGGCGATCAAGCGGAACAGCTTCATGGCTAGCAAGGCTCCTAGTGCTTGTGCTCGCCCGCCTCGGCGGGCTTGGCGTTGGCCAGACGGATGACTTCGATGGTCTCGACCATGCGGGCCGAGCGGGCCGGCCGCAGGTCGTCCTCGACCACCAGGCGGAACGGACCGTCGTCCTTCAGCGGGCCGCCGTCGCCGCGATCGGCCAGGATGATGCGGCCCTTGCGGGTGCCCGGATCGGTCTCGGCCAGGCCGAACACGACCTGGTAGCCGTCCTTGGCGGTGACGCGGATGACGGTGGCGAGCTCGGGGCCGCGCACGGCCTTGCCGCTGGCCGCGCCGACACGGGCGACCACGTCGGCGAGCGGCGCACCCTCAAAGGTCGAGGTCTTGCCATGATGGGTGACGGTCAGCTTGACCTGCGGCAGGGCCGCCAGGTCGGCCGCCGAGAGGCTGGCGCTCTCGCCGTCGGGGCCTTTCAGCGCCACGGTCTGGGCCAGGGCCGGACCGGCCAGGGCCAGCGCCGCAAGCGCGGTGATCAGGGAAAGCGTGCGCATCGGGGTTCCTATTCGACGGCCAGGATGACGTGGGGGGCCTTGACCAGGGCGGTGACGACCTCGCCCTGCGCCAGGCCCAGGAGCTCGGCGCTCTCGCGGGTGATGGTCGCCACCAGGGTCTTGCCGTCGGCCAGGGCCAGGCTGATCTCGCTGCTGACGGCGCCGTCCTCGCGGCGCAGGACATGGGCGCGGAGCTGGTTGCGGGCGGAGGTGAGCAGCCCCTCCCCCTTGGCCAGCACCACGAAGCTGGACTTGATCAGGGCGATCGCCGGCTTGCCCGGCGCCAGGCCCAGGTCCTCGACGCTCTGGCGGGTCACGATCGAGACGATCTCCACCCCGTCGGCGACGCGGAGCGTCACCTCAGAGTTCACCGCGCCCGGCGTGACATTGGTCACCACGCCGCGCAGGGCGTTTCGCGCGCTGGTCTTCATGCCAAGACTCCAGAATAGCCCGCCCAGGTCGCTCTCGCTGGCGCCCATGCGGGCTTCGAGCCGGGCCAGCGCCTCGCCCAACTCGGCCTGGACCTTGTGGAAGGCGGCGATCACCGCCCGCCCGCGCTCGGTCACCTGGGCCGCGCCGCCGCTGCGGCCGCCGGGCTGGGCGGCGATCAGCGGCGCGTCGAACAGGTTGTTGAGCGCCTGCACCCCGTCCCAGGCGCCCTTGTAGGACAGGCCCACCTGCTTGGCCGCCGCGCTGATCGAGCCGAGTTCGGCGACGGCCTCCAGCAAGGCGATGCGATCGGCCCCCACCCGGCTGGCGCCGCGGCGAAGGAAGAAGGCTGCGTCGAGGTGGCCGTCGTCGCTCATGGCTAGAGCCTCATGCGGAGGTCGGCGAAGAAGCTACGTCCCTCCTCCGGGAAGCCGTCGACCAGTTGGTAGTTCTCGTCGAACAGATTCCGGCCGCCGACCACAAGGTCGATCTTGGGCGTCACCGACCATTGGACCGAGAGGTTGGTCAGCACGTAGTCGCCGGTCTTGTAGAAGCGCGGCGGGTTGATCGCCGAGGTGGAGGTGACGGTCCAGCGGTTGCTGGCCGCCTCGATGCTGGGGGTGATCCGCACCGCGTCGGTGACGGTCCAGTCCAGATAGGCGAACAGCTTGTGGTCGGGCACGCCCTGCGGCTTGAAGGCCGCGTTGGTCGGATCGGTCAGGCTGCGGTGGATGTAGGTGTAGTTGCCGCCGACCTGCAGGCGATCGGTCAGGTCGGCCGAGATCGCCAGTTCGCCGCCGTAGTACTCGCCCTCGCCGGCGTTGCGGGTCTGGTTGACCGTGCCGAAGGGCGGGCCGAGCGCGACCGGCACCTGGATCAGGGCGTCCTCGATGTCGCTGTAGAACAGCGCGCCGCTGAGGTTGACGCGCGCGATTTGGGCCTCGCCGCCGAGCTCGAAGCTGATCGCGCGCTCGGGCTTGACGTCGGGATTGGGGATGGCGGTCCCGAACCGCGAGCTGAAGCGTTCGAACAGGGTCGGGAAGCGGGTGCGCGATGAGACGCTGGCGTGCAGCGCCGCGGCGTCGCTGAGCCGCCACTTGGCCGCGGCCTGCCAGTTCCAGGCGTCGTCGTCGGTCAGGGGGTAGAAGACGTACTGCCCGGCGTTGAAGTCCTCGGCCAGGATCAGGTGGCGCCAGTCATAGGAGACGCCGAACACCAGATCGAGGTTGTCGCCGATCTCCTGGGTGTCCTCCAGGGCGAACGAGCCGGTGGTCTCGGTGGTGGTCTGACGCGGCTCGACCAGCGGCGGGCTGAAGGTCTGCTGCCACTCGACGTGCTTGTCCCTGCGGTAGTAGGCGGCCGCCTTGAGGGTGTTGGTCGCGCCCAGCTCGACACCGAGTTCGACGTTCCCGCCATAGGCCTCGTCCTCGTAGAACGAGCGGAAGGCGCGCCCCAGCGTCTGGGTGGTCTGCGAGGCGTTGTCGTAGGAATAGAGCCCGTTGTCGAAGGTGTTCCGGTAGAGCCGGGTCCGCACATAGGCGTTGTCGGCGATCCTGGTCGTGCTGAGGAAGGCCAGGCTGTCGATGTTCCAGTAGGGCCAGGTCCAGTAGCGGGTGCTGGCGGTGTCGGTGACGTGCAGCGGCGCGTTCTTCGAACCTTCCTGGCGGATGAAGTTCAGCGAGTATTCGTCGGTGTCGTTCGGGGTCAGCCCGGCCTTCAGGTTGACGCGCCAGTCCTCGGAATCCGAGCGGGCCCGGCGCCCGCCGTCCTCCAGCACCGTCGGCTGGAAGTCGTCGGACAGGCTGAAGTGGTCGCGGTCGGCCTTGGCGCCGCTGAGCTGCAGGTAGAAGCGGTCCTGCCGGGTCCCGATGCGACCGGAGACGGTATAGCCGCCCAGCGATCCGTCGCCGTCCAGGCCCGCGCCGACGCGCAGCTCGCCGTCCAGCGCGCTCGACGGCTTGCGGGTGACGATGTTGATGGCGCCGCCCAGCCCGCCCGGGCCGTCCAGCACCGACACATAGCCCTTGGAGATCTGGATCTCCGACAGGTCGGCGGTCAGGAAGCGGGCGAAGTCGATACGATTGTCGGCCGGCAGGAAGACCCGCACGCCGTCGATCGACAGCGGGGTCTGGAAGCGGTCGAAGCCGCGGACGAAGATCAACCGCTCGTTGCGCGAACCCCCGGAGTTGCCGGCCACCACGCCCGGCGCGAGGTCGAGCGCGCGATCGAGGCTGTACTTGTCGAAGCGGCGCAGATCCTCGTCGCCGATCACCGAACCGCCGATCAGGTCGCCGCCGCGGGTGCGGGCCGTCACCTGCAGTTCGCCGAGGGTGTAGGTGTCGTCGGCGGGCGCGGCGAGGGCCGGAGTGGCCGCCGCGCAAAGAAGAACAAGGGCTAGGCGTCGCAAGGGGCAGCTCCGTGACGTTATGAAGACGAACTACATAACGAGACTCGCTCAATGACACCAAACAGCTTCCGCCTCAACCGAGGGCGGTCATCACCACGCCGATCGCCGTGGCCGCGCCGCCGAGGATCTGGCGGGTGCTGAGGCGCTCCTTGAACAGCCGGCGGCCCGCGGCGGCGGCGATCGGCGCCTCGATGACCCCGACCGCCCGCACCGCGCCGGCCGGCGCCAGGGCCAGGGCCGCGAACCAGCAGGCCGAACCGGCCGCGCCGAAGAAGCCGGCCCCCAGGGACTGCCGCCAGGACGCGGCGACGGCGCGCAGCGCGGCCGGCCGGGTGAGCGCCAGGAAGACCACCAGGCCGACGGACTGCAGCGTCTGGGCGACGCAGACCGAGGCGGTGGCCGCAAACAGCGGGTGGCCGGGATCGAGGGCCACGCCCGCCTGGCGATAGGCGTTGAGCGTCACGCCGAAGGCCAGTCCCGAGGCCAGGCCGAACAGCGCGCCATGGGCGGCGCCCTGCTCCGCGCCGGCCTTGGGCCAGGACAGCACCGCCAGCCCCGCCGTCGTGGCGGCGACGCCGGCCCAGGCTTGCGGCCCGAGATGATCGCCGAAGGCCACGCCCATTAGCGCCGCCAGCGGCAGGGACGATTGCTGCATGAAGGTCGCCACGGCGAAGCCCGAGCGGCGCATGGCCACCAGCAGGGCCGCGGTGGCGGCGACCTGGCCGGCCGCGCCGCCGGCCACCGCGAAGGCGAACCGCCAGGAGAAGCGCGGGTCGGCCTCGGGCGTGGCCAGGGCGACCGCGCCGAAGATGGCCAGGGCGAACGGCAGGCCGAACAGGAAGCGCACCAGGGTCGCGCCCCACGGCCCGGCGTCGCCCACCAGGCCGCGTTGCAGCGCATTGCGCGCCACCTGCAGCGGCGCGGCGGCCGCTGTCAGCAGGATCCAGAGCATGGCTCAATCCCCCGCGCGAGGCGTCATCCCGGAAAGCGCGACAGCGCCTGCCCGGGACCCGTTCGCACAGGCCCTTCCGGAGAAATCGGTGTTGATGGGCCCCGGTCGTCCGCTGCGCGGAGACCGGGATGACGCGCTGAACTAGAAGCCGGAAGCGATCGCGTCGGGCGCGCTCTTTTCCTTGCGGGCGAAGAGGTTGTTGAGCGCGTTGACATAGGCCTTGGCCGAGGCGGTCAGGGTGTCGGTGTCGGCGGCCTGGCCGGTGGCGATGCGGCCGTCCTCTTCCAGGCGGACCGAGACCTGGGCCTGGGCGTCGGTGCCCTCGGTGACCGCGTGCACCTGGAACAGGCGCAGGATCGCGGTGTGCGGCACGACCTCGTGGATGGCGTTGAACACCGCATCGACCGGGCCGTCGCCGGTGGCCGTGGCGGCGCGCTCGTCGCCGTCGACCGTCACCGTCAGGGTGGCTTCCTGCGGGCCGTCGGTGCCGGCGATCACGCGCAGGTGCTTGACCTGGATGCGGTCGGCGCCGGAGGCCAGGGCGTCGTCGACCAGGGCGATGATGTCGTCGTCGAAGACGTGCTTCTTCTTGTCGGCCAGATCCTTGAAGCGCTGGAAGGCCTCGTTGAGCGCGTTCTGGCCCAGTTCGTAGCCCAGTTCCTTCAGCTTCTCGCGGAAGCCGGCGCGGCCGGCATGCTTGCCCATGACCAGGTTCGAGGCGCCCTGCCCGACCGTCTCGGGGCTCATGATCTCGTAGGTGCCGCGGTCCTTCAGCATCCCGTCCTGGTGGATGCCGCTCTCGTGGGCGAAGGCGTTCTTGCCGACGATCGCCTTGTTGAACTGCACCGGGAAGCCGGTGATCGCCGAGACGTAGCGGCTGGCGCGGGTGATGTGCTGGGGCTCGATGCCGGTGTAGTAGGGCAGCGCGTCGCCGCGCACCTTCAGCGCCATGACCACTTCTTCCAGCGCGGCGTTGCCGGCGCGCTCGCCGATGCCGTTGATCGCGACCTCGACCTGGCGGGCGCCGCCCTGGACGCCGGCCAGGCTGTTGGCGACGGCCAGGCCCAGGTCGTTGTGGCAGTGGGTCGAGAAGATCACCGTGTCGGCGCCGAGCACGTTCTCGATCAGGTCGCGGAAGATGTCCGCATATTCCGAGGGATAGGTGTAGCCGACGGTGTCGGGGATGTTGATCGTGCTGGCGCCGGCCTTGATGGCGGCCTCGACGCAGCGGCGCAGGAACTCCTGCTCGGTGCGGGTGGCGTCCTGGGCCGACCATTCCACATCGCCGCACAGGTTGCGGGCGTGGCTGACCGACTTGGTGATCATCTCCAGGATGTCTTCCTGGCTGGCCTTCAGGATGTGGTCGCGGTGGCTGGGGCTGGTCGACAGGAAGGTGTGGATCCGGCCGCGCTTGGCCGGGCGGATCGCCTCGGCGCAGCGCTCGATGTCGACCATGCCGGCGCGGGCCAGGCCGCAGATGGTGCTCTCGGTGATGATCTTCGAGATCTCGCGGACCGCTTCGAAGTCGCCGTTGGAGGCGATCGGGAAGCCGGCCTCGATGACGTCGACCCGCATGTCCTCGAGGATCTTCGCCAGCTCCAGCTTCTCGTCCAGCGACATGGACGCGCCGGGCGACTGCTCGCCGTCGCGCATGGTGGTGTCGAAGACGATCACGCGATCACGGGAATCGCGGGCGGCGGCGTCGGATGGGTTGGTCATTTGCGAACTCTCTTCGCGGGTATTCTGTTGGGGCGGGCGACGGGTGAACTGTCCCCTGAGCGCCCGGCCGCGAAGTCGCGCAGCCTAAAGGGTCGCCCAGGGGCGGCTAAGCCCCAGGTCAAGGAGAAGCAGGCTGTTCGGCTGCATACGCATGGCGCCGTGTGTACTCAAAGGGCGGCGCAGCCGCAAGACTCTTGCACAAAAACCTCGCAACGGCCCGCGATGAGCAAGAACCTTCCCCGTTAGGGCGGTCACGGACGATCTAGGCGTTCTCCTGGGCGAGCGCCTTCCACACCGCCGGACGGGTGATCATCCGCACCATGTGCTCGCTGACCTTGGGGAACTGCGAGGGATCGACGCCGTCGTCGTCCAGCCAACTGGCCAGGGTGAAGAGGTAGGGATCGCAGATCGTGTACTGCTCGCCCATCACCCAGGGCCCCTCGAACATCTCGTCCTCGATGAGCTGGAAGCAGGTGGCCATGTTCTCGGCGACCTTGGCCTGCATGGCCTGCTGGGCCTGCGGATCGTCGGCCCAGCGCCCGGCGCGGCGTCCGTGGGCATGGGCGACGTGGACGGTGGAGGCGAGATAGGCGTTGAACGCCTGGATCCTGGCGAAGCCGTAGGGGTCGGTCGGGGCGAGCTTCGCCTCCGGGAACGACTGCGCCACGAAGGCCAGGATCGACAGGTTTTCGGTCAGGGTCCCCAGATTCGTGACGAGAGCCGGAACCCGGCCCTTGGGATTGAGCGCCAGGTACTCGGGCGAGCGCTGGTCGCCGGCGCGCAGGTCGATGCGGACGGCCTCGTAGTCGGCGCCGGCCTCCTCCAGGGCGATGTGCGAGGCCAGCGCGCAGGAGCCGGTCGAATAGTAGAGCTTGAGCATCAGTCGTCCTTCATCGGGCCGCTGATCGCGTCCTCGCGGGTCTTGAGCCAGTTGCGCGCGAACCAGCCGATGGCGATCCAGACGAGGACGATGAGGCCCAGCCAGATCAGGTGGGCGCCGCCCTCCCCCTTCAGCACCTGGACGATCGAGTTGCCGGCGAAAGCGGTGAGCACGATCTTCGGGACGATGCCGATGGCCGTGCCGAGGGTGAAGTCGCGCATCCGCATCGGCGTGACGCCCGCGGCCATGTTGACGACGATGAACGGCGCCGAGGGCACCAGCCGCACGATCAGGCTGGCGAGGAAGCCGTTGCGCCCGACCAGGTCCATGAAGCGCTGGACGCCGCGGCTCGACAGCACCTGCAAGGTCCGCGCGCCGGCCACGCGGCCGAGATAGAAGCCGACCAGGGCCGAGACCATGGTCCCGATCCAGCTATAGGCGAAGCCGGCCCAGGCGCCGAAGGCCACCACCGCGGCGGCGATCAGCACGAACTGCGGCACACCGACGAAGGCCAGGATCGCGAAGGCGGCGACCGCCACCGGCAAGGCCCAGGGACCGTTGGACGCCAGGCCCAGCCAGCGCTCGACCGTGGCTTCGCCGTTGAAACCGAGCACCTGGGCCCCGAACAGGAAGACGATGCCCACGCCGCCGAACAGCACGAACGACACGGCCAGCGTGCGCCATGCCTTGGCGTCCATTTCGGTGAGGAAGCGGAGGATGCGGCGCATGCCGCCTCCCGTCGCCTGTTCGAGCCGCCGGGTCAAGGCGGCGGGAACGGCCATCCGGCGGAACAATCATCCCATGCGGGTGTTTCGCCCTAGCTGGACCTTGGCGGGTGGGACGATGAAACGGCGACTTCGCATCCTGGTGACGGCCGCGGCCATCGGAGCCTCGGCGAGTTTGGCGGGCGCCGCGGCGGCCGAGCCCTGGAGCGTCAGCATCAGTCCCTACGTCTGGGCCGCCTCGCTCGACGGCAAGGCGACGCTGGCGGGCTTTCGCACCCATGTGGACGTGCCGTTCTCGGACGTCTTCGAGCATCTGGACCTCGCGGCCCTGGGCGAGGTCGAGGTGCGGAAGGGGCGCTGGGGGCTCTATCTCGACGGCCAGTACGTGAAGACCAGCCAGGACGAAGAACTCATGGCTCAGGAGCTGGGCCTGGGGATCGTCAAGGCCGGGGCGACGGGCGGCGTCTTCTATCGCATCTACGACTCGCCCCAGGGCGGCGACACGGTGGCCGGAGAACCCCGTCGGTTCGTGGTCGAACCGATGATCGGCATGCGCTGGACCAAGCTGAAAGCCGACGTCGAGGTCCTGGGCTTCAGGACCTCGAAGAAGGCCGACTGGACCGAGCCGTTCGTCGGCGTCCGCTCGAGCCTGGACCTCACCGACCGCTGGAACCTGTCGGGCGAGGCCGACGTCGGCGGCTTCGACATCGACAACAAGCGCAGCGCCAACGCCCAGGCCTTCGTCGGCTACCGAACCCGTCTGCTCAGCCGGCCGGCCATGCTGCGGGCCGGCTATCGCGTGCTCCACCAGTCGTACGAAACCGGCGACTTCACCGGCCAGAGCTTCCGCTGGGACGTCACCCAGCAAGGCCCGGTGATCGGCCTGACGATGGGCTTCTAGGCGCTACTCCAAACCCCCGGAAGGTGTTCGGCGTCAGCGCCGACTCGAAGAAGTAGAGCTTGCGCTTGTGATCGGCGACACCCGACGGAAGGCAAGACGGCGCGAAAATCGCATAACGATATAAAGATATCTTTATATTCATCTTGACGGCCGGCGCGGTCGAGCGCTCTATCGCCGCGTCGTGGTTCTCTGGGGCGTTCGCGCTTCAAGAGCTAAGAGGGAATTCGGTGACGGCGGGGGTCTTCAGGACGCCTCGCCCATGCCGGAGCTGCCCCCGCAACTGTGAGCGGCGAGCCGAGGTCCATTTCGCGTCACTGGCGTCATTCTGGCGCCGGGAAGGCCGGACCAAGGCGCTGACCCGTGAGCCAGGAGACCTGCCCCGACAGATAACGTCCTCCGGCGGGGTGTCCGGTCAGGCCGCAAGCCTGTCGCGCCGACACCCCCTCGCCGGCGCGTGCGCGCTCGCGACCGGCCTTGCCTCGCCACAACAGAATGGCAGAGGCAATGTCCGTCACCGTCGCCACCCTTGGATTTCCCCGCATCGGTCCCCGCCGCGAGCTGAAGACCGCCCTCGAACGCTATTGGTCGGGCAGGTCGGGCCGCGCCGAACTGCTCGCCGCCGCCGCCGAGCTGCGCGCCAGAACCTGGACCCGCCAGGCGCAGCTCGGGGTCGACCATGTCCCGAGCAACGACTTCTCGCTCTACGACCACGTGCTCGACACCAGCGCCATGGTCGGCGCGATCCCCGCCGTCTACGGCTGGAGCGGCGGGCCGCTCGACCTGGACACCTATTTCGCCATGGCGCGGGGTGCCCAGGGCGAGGCCGATCACGCCGATTGCGGCCACGGCCATCGCCATGCGGTCGATGTTCCGGCCGCCGAGATGACCAAGTGGTTCGACACCAACTACCACTACCTGACGCCCGAGGTGTCGCCTGGCCAGAGCTTCGCGCTCAGCTCGACCAAGGCGATCGACGAGTTCGTCGAGGCCAGGGCGCTGGGGATCACCACCCGGCCGGTGCTGCTGGGGCCGGTCACCTTCCTGAAGCTCGCCAAGAGCAAGGACGAAGGGTTCGACCCGCTGAGCCTGCTGGAAGACCTGCTGCCAGTCTATGCGACGGTGCTGAACCGGCTGGAGCAGGCCGGCGCCTCCTGGGTGCAGATCGACGAGCCCTGCCTGGTCACCGACCTGGCCGAGGCCGATCGCAAGGCCTTGCACCTGGCCTATCGCCTGCTGGCGCGGACCGCGCCGGGGGTGAAGCTGATGCTGACCACCTATTTCGGGGGGCTGGACGACAATCTGGAGACCGCCCTGGCCCTGCCCGTCGCCGGGCTGCATGTCGACCTGGTCCGCGCGCCCGAGCAATTCGACCGCGTCCTGGCCAATGCGCCGAGCGGCCTGGTGCTGTCGCTGGGCGTCATCGACGGACGCAATGTCTGGCGCGCCGACCTCGCCAGGCTGCTGGACCGGCTGGAGCCGCTGCTGGCCACCGATCGCGAGGTGGTGCTGGCCCCCTCCTGCTCGCTGCTGCACACGCCGATCGACCTGGGCCAGGAGAAGGCGCTGGACGCGGACGTGCGCTCGTGGCTGGCCTTCGCCGTCCAGAAGGTCGAGGAACTGGTCGTCCTGGCCCGCGCCCTGAACGAGGGGCGCGCCGCCGTCGCCGAGGCCCTGGCCGCCTCGAGCGCGGCCGCCAGGGCGCGGGCGGTCTCGCCGAAAATCCACGATGCGGGCGTGGCCGCGCGGCTGGCGGCGACGACCGCGGCCATGGCCCAGCGGACGTCCAGCTTCAGCCGCCGCCAGGCCCTGCAGATCCCGCGGCTGGAGCTGCCCGCCTTCCCGACCACGACGATCGGGTCGTTCCCGCAGACCGAAGAGGTCCGCAAGGCGCGCGCCGCCCACGACAAGGGAAGCCTGAGCGACGCCGAATACGAGGCCTTCCTGCGCGAGGAGACCGCCCGCACGGTCCGCTGGCAGGAGGAGATCGGCCTGGACGTGCTGGTCCATGGCGAGTTCGAGCGCAACGACATGGTCCAGTACTTCGGCGAGCAGCTCAGCGGCTTCGCCTTCACCAGGCACGGCTGGGTGCAGTCGTACGGATCGCGCTGCGTGCGCCCGCCGATCCTCTATGGCGACGTTTCACGGCCCGCGCCGATGACGGTGGAGTGGTGGCGCTACGCCCAGGGCCTGACCGCACGGCCGGTGAAGGGGATGCTGACCGGGCCGGTGACGATCCTCAACTGGTCGTTCGTGCGCAACGACGTGACCCGGGAACTGGCCTGCCGGCAGATCGCCCTGGCCATCCGCGACGAGGTGGTCGACCTGGAGGCGGCCGGCGCCAAGATCATCCAGATCGACGAGGCGGCGCTGCGCGAGGGCCTGCCGCTGCGGCGGGCGGACTGGGACGCCTATCTGGCCTGGGCGGTGGAGTGCTTCCGGCTGACCGCCGGCGGGGTCGCCGACCAAACCCAGATCCATACCCACATGTGCTATTCGGAGTTCAACGACATCATCGCCGCGATCGGGGCGATGGACGCCGACGTGATCTCCATCGAGACCGCCCGCTCGAAGATGGAGCTGCTGGACGCCTTCGCCGGCTACGCCTACCCGGCCGAGATCGGACCCGGCGTCTATGACATCCATTCGCCCCGCGTGCCGCCGGCCGAGGAGATGGGCGACCTGCTGAAGGCGGCCCGAAGCCGGCTGTCGCCCGGACAGCTATGGGTCAATCCGGACTGCGGCCTGAAGACCCGCAAATGGCCCGAAACGCGAGCTGCGCTGGTCAACATGGTCGAAGCCGCCCGGGCGGCGCGGACCAGCGCCTGACGTCAGGCAGCCGCGGCGCGGGGCGCGCCGCGGCTGCATCCGATCCGGCGACCGGCCATGGCCGCGGATCGGCGATCCATCGCCTCTCCGGACACAGTAACAACGCGTTGCGTTCTTACGCAATATGCCGTCGCGTCGGAACTCAATACGACCGCTGCTTGATCCCCCAGCGGCCGTCCTCGAAGGTCACGATCCAGAGGTTGGCGTGGCGGCTCAGGATCCTGCGACCTGCTTGGACATGTGCACCGCGACGCCGCCGTTCAGCGCCTCCTCGCGGTCGACCCGATAGCCGAGCGAGGCGTAGAGGGCGATGTTCGCCGCAAAGCGTTGGTTGGTGTAGAGCCGCACGCGCAGGAGCCCGGCCTCGGCGGCGATCTGCTCGGCGAGCGTCATCAGCCGAACACCCAGGCCCCGCCCCTGGAAGGCCGGCCGGACCGCAACATTGACGACCAGCAGCCCGTCCCCGTCCTGCGCCGTCTCGATCAGCGCCGCCAGGTCGCCGCCGACATGCAGCAGGTCGAAGCGATGGGCCTTCAGCGCCTGCGCATAGTCGACGGTCATCGGCAACGGTTCGCGGCCGATCAGCGGAACCCATTTCGCATAGGCCTCCCGCGTCAGGGCGCCGATCGCTCCGGCGTCGGCCGCCTCCGCCAGGCGCAGGCTCACCACTGTCATGTCGTCTCTCCCATCGGCGAAGCTTAGCAATGGGCGCGGCGGAGGAGCCAGATCCTCCACGCCGCTCAACGGCCGAGGACCAGGAGCGCGTCTCGGGAGGAATAGGTGGTCATCGCTTGCTCCAGTTTTCGAACAAAGCTTAGCCGATCGACGCCATTTTTTTCGAACAAAAAGAGAACACGTGGGCGCACCGGCCGCTTGCCGCCCGCGCGATGCGGCGGCGGCGGCGATGCCCGCTTTGCCTTTGCCCAGCCTTCGGCTAAACCGCGCGCGTTCCATTCAACCTGTTCCGGGAGTCTGCCCGCCATGTCGCTCGAATCCGCCGCGCTCGCCCGCGTTAAGCCGTCCGCCACCCTGGCGGCCGACGCGAAAGCCCGGGAACTGAAAGCGCAGGGCCGGAACGTGATTTCGCTGGCGGCGGGCGAGCCCGACTTCGACACGCCCGACAACATCAAGGAAGCCGCCATCAAGGCGATCCGCGAGGGCAAGACCAAGTACACCAACGTCGACGGCATTCCCGAACTGAAGGAAGCCATCGTCGCCAAGTTCCAGCGCGAGAACGGCCTGACCTACAAGACCAGCCAGGTGAACGTGTCGCCCGGCGGCAAGCCGGTGATCTGGAACGCGATGCTCTCGACGCTGAACCCCGGCGACGAGGTGATCGTCCCGACGCCCTATTGGGTCAGCTACTGGGACATCGTGCTGCTGGCCGGCGGCACGCCCAAGGCCGTGGCCACCTCGGACGCGACCGGCTTCAAGCTGCAGCCCGCCGACCTGGAAGCAGCGATCACGCCGAAGACCAAGTGGGTGTTCCTGAACTCGCCGTCGAACCCGTCCGGCGCGGCCTACACCAAGGAAGAGCTGCGCGGCATCGCCGACGTGCTGCTGCGCCATCCGCATGTCTGGATCCTGACCGACGACATGTACGAGCACCTGGTGTTCGGCGACTTCCAGTTCTGGACCATCGCCCAGGTGGAACCGGCGCTCTATGACCGCACCCTGACCATGAACGGGGTCAGCAAGGCCTACGCCATGACCGGCTGGCGGATCGGCTATGCGGCCGGCCCCGAGGCGCTGATCAAGTCGATGGCCAAGGTGATGAGCCAGACGACCTCGAACCCGGCCTCCATCTCGCAGTGGGCGGCGGTCGAGGCGCTGAACGGCACCCAGGAGTTCATCAAGCCGAACGCCAAGCTGTTCGAAGGCCGCCGCGACCTGGTGGTCTCGATGCTGAACCAGGCCAACGGCATCGCCTGCCCGACCCCGGAAGGCGCGTTCTACGTCTATCCGTCGGTCGAGAAGCTGCTGGGCAAGACCTCGCCGAGCGGCAAGGTGATCAACAGCGACCAGGACTTCGCCGTCGAACTGCTGGAGCAGGAAGGCGTCTCGGTGGTGTTCGGCGCGGCCTTCGGCCTCTCGCCGTTCTTCCGCATCAGCTATGCGACCTCGAACGAGGTGCTGGAAGACGCCTGCACCCGCATCCAGCGCTTCTGCGCCAACGTGAAATGATCGACCCCGCGGCGCGGCGCCAGCTCGCCGCGGACCTCGACGCGGCCGCGCGGCTGACGGGAGACTTCGTGCTCCGGTCGGGCGCGCGGGCCACCGAGTATTTCGACAAGTACCGCTTCGAAGCTGATCCCGCCCTGCTCTCGCGAGTGGCGGCGGCGATGATCCCGCTCGTGCCGGAGGATGCGCAGGTGCTGGCGGGCGTCGAACTGGGCGGCGTGCCGATCGCCACGGCCATGTCGCTGGCCGGCGGCAAACCGGCGGCCTTCGTGCGCAAGGAAGCCAAGACCTACGGCACCTGCCTGGCTGTCGAGGGCGGCGACCTGACCGGCAAGCGAGTGGTCATCGTCGAGGACGTGATCTCCACCGGTGGAGCCGTGCGCGACGCCAAGGCTCGGCTGGACGAGGCTGGCGCAGTCACCGTGGCGGTGGTCTGCGCGCTCTGGCGCGGCCCGATGCCGCCCGCAATCGCCGGGCTGGACGTTCCGGTGCTGCCGGCGCTGACATTGGAAGACATGAAATAGGAAACGGCCCGGATCGCTCCGGGCCGTTTTTCGTCGGCGCTAGTGCTTTTCGCGCCAGGCCGCCTTGGCGGCGTCCTTGGTCAGGTTGAGCCTGACCTTCTCGTCGGCCACGTCCTCGACCCAGGACAGCGGGATCAGGTGGTGCTTGAGGCCCGCGCCGAGATCCAGCTTGGCCAGTTCGATGTCGTCGCCGATCACGTGGTCGACGCGGCCGACGTGACCGCCGTCCGAACCGATGACTTCCATATGCTCGCGAATGCCGGGGTGCATGGCGTTCTCCTCTGACGATGTCTGGGTCGGGGAAGAACGGCTGGCGGCCGGGGCGGTTTCAGCTTGGCCGGAGATTAGGTGGCGGGGCGCTCAGCGCTTCGTCGGCCGGGTGCGGATGAAGATCGGCGCGCCCTCCTCGCGGCGGACCTCCAGGCCTCCCGCCTTTTCGACCAGATCGCTGAGCTTGCCGCAGCCATAGGTGCGCGGGTCGAAGTCCGAGGCGAGGATGGCCAGTTGCTGGCCCACGCGGCCGAGCGGAACCCAGCCCTCCGCCTCGTCCAGTTGCGCGATGGCCTTGCGGATCAGCGGCCGGGCGGCGCTGGGCGGGCGGTGCGCCGGGCTGGCCGCGACGGGTTCAGGCCGGTCCGGGGCGGGAGCCTCCGGCGCCAGGTTCTCGGTGTAGACGAACCGGCGGCAGGCCTGGCGGAAGCTCTCGGGCGTCTTCTGCTCGCCGAACCCGAAGACGTCGACGCCCTGCTCGCGGATCCGGGCCGCGAGCCTGGTGAAATCGCTGTCGGAGGACACCAGGCAAAAGCCGTCGAACCGCCCGCTGTGCAGCAGGTCCATGGCGTCGATCACCAGGGCGATGTCCGAGGCGTTCTTGCCCGAGGTGTAGGCGAAGTTCTGATGCGGCATGATGGCGTAGGTCGAGAGGATGTCGGCCCAGCCCTTGAGCCGCGTGCCGGAGAAGTCCCCATAGATGCGCCGCACGCTGGCCTCGCCGATCTTGGCGATCTCCTCGAAGAGGCCCGGCGCGATGCGCGGCGAGGCGTTGTCGGCGTCGATGAGAACCGCCAGGCGCGGCGCGCGCTGTTCAGCCATGTAGTGAAACTCCTGCCACGCTGTGGGAACATCCTGAAACATAGCCCTTTCAGGTGGAGCGACGGGCTTTTTCTAGGCGGCCGAACCCAGGTCCAGGATCTCATCTTCGACCCCGGCGGCCGGCAGGGTGAAGACGATCGTGCAGACCACCCCGTCAGGGGCGAAGTCGAGGTCGACGACGCCGTCGAGCTGATGCGCCAGCCCGCCCACGATGACCCGCGTGCCGAACCCCCTGCGGTCGGGCCGGACGACCGGCGGGCCGCCGGCCTCGCGCCAGACCAGCCGCAACTGGCGAGGGCCGGACCCCGGCGCCACGGTCCAGGTCACCTGGACATAGCCGTCCTCGTTGGACAGGGAGCCGTACTTCACCGCATTGGTCGCCAGTTCATGGAACGCCATGCCGAGGGCCACGGCGGTGTTCGGCGCCAGCCAGACCGGCTCGCCCGCCACGATGACCCGCTCGCCGTGATCGCCGCCATAGGGGCTGAGCTCGCTGCGCAGCAGTTCGGCCAGGCTGGCGCCGCTCCAGTTGTCGCGGGTGAGCAGGTTGTGGGCCTGGGACAGCGCGATCAGCCGGGCTTCGAAGCTCTCGCGCACGCTGCTGACGTCGGCGCCGTGCCGCAGGCTCTGGGCGGCGATGGACTGGACCGTGGCCAGGGTGTTCTTCACCCGATGGTTCAGTTCATCGAGCAGCAGCTTCTGGCGGGCCTCGGCGGCGATGCGGGCGACGATCTCGCGTTCGGCCGCCAGGCGCGCCCTCACCTGGCGCCAGGTCGCCAGGCTGACCAGGGTGGTGGCCACCAGCCCGCCGACGATGAACGCCAGCGACACCCAGCGGTCGGAGGCGTGGTCGTAGTCGGCGCGGGCGCGGTAGACGATCGTCCAGGTGCGGCCGGCGATGTCGAGCTTGCGGGTCGCCACCAGCCCGCCGCGCTGGGCCGCGGCGTCCGGCGACTGGCTGAGCAGCGTCCTGATCGAAGGGTTCCCGTCGTAGACCGCATAGTCGAGGCCCGCGCCCTTGGCGGCCGGCAGGACGCTGGCCAGGAGATCGTCGGCCCGGAACGGCGCGTAGACGAAGCCCTCCAGGCGCTCGCGGCGTTCGGCGATGGTCTCGGGCACCACGCCGCCACGATAGACCGGCTCGTAGATCAGAAAGCCCGGCTGCCGCCTGGCTTCGACCTCCTCGATCGCTTCGACCTTGCCCGACAGCGCCGGCAGGCCGCTGTCGCGGGCCCGGTCCATCGCCTCGCGGCGCACCGGAAAGGCGTACATGTTGAAGCCCAGGGCCCGGCGATTTCGGAAGTCCAGGGGCTCCAGATAGATGATGGCGTAGAAGTCGCCCTGGGCCGCCGGCCGCAGCTCGGCCGGCGGGACGCCTTCGGCGCGCATCCGCGCGATGACCGCCGGGGGGCCGCCGGGCGGCGCGCGCAGGGTGTAGCCGATGCCCTGGATGCCTGGATAGCGCTGGGTCAGCTCGACCCGCTGGGCGAAGGCGCGGAACTCGGCGGCGTTGACGTCCTCGCTGGCGGCGAACAGTCCCGCCCCGGCCCGCAGCACGGCGATATAGGTGTCGAGCCGGTTGGCGACCGCCTCGTTGGCCTGGTCGACGACCGCGCCGAAGCGCAGGCGCTCGCGGGTCTGGCGGCCCTCCTCCATCACGTACGTGCCCGCGATGGTTGCGATCAGGCCGACCGCGGCCACGATGGCGGGCCACGTCAGGACCGGCCAGCCGCGGACCCGCTCTATCACCGTCTGAAGAAAGCTGGCCGCCACGGCGAATTCCGATCCTAGCCGATCATCAACGCCTTAACCTCGAATAGGCGCCCTGGAAAGAACACCGTTACCCGAATGGCGGCGCGCCTGACACCGCGACCGCGGCGGCGTACCTTGGGGCGGACGCACCCCGGTTTCCAGCGTCCGAGGGGCAGGAGGGCCCATGAGCAACGTCGTCAACCTGAACAAGGCCCGCAAGGCGCGGGAACGTGACAGGGCGCGCGACCAGGCGCGGGAGAACCGCGCCAGGTTCGGCCGGACCAAGGCCGACAAGGATATCGCGAAGGCCGAGACGCAGAAGGCAGACCAGGCGCTGGACGGGGCCAAGCGCGACAAGACCGACTGAAAAGCAAGGGCGTGGGTGGGGAAGGCTCGACACTCCCCCACCCGCCCGGCGCTGTGCACAGCGCCGTCCGCGCGCCCTCCCCCCGGATAGGCGCGCAGAACCGGTTACATTCGCGCCGGCACCGCGGCGTCGCGGGCTTCGGGCGGAATGGAATCGTAGATCGTGGCCGGCGTAATGCCCAGGCGCTTGCGAGCGGCTTCCAACGGCTCGTGCAGCAGGCGCTCGTAGTCCTCGCCCAGCAGCCATGCGGCGGCCTTGCCGCGCTTGTAGCCCTGCCAGATCGCCTTGACGTAGGGATAGTCGGCGCCGCGCGAACGCGAGGCCGCGCCCAGGGCGATCAGCGCCCAGCCCAGCCCCTTGGTCTGGGCGTAGGAGAAGGCCACCAGGCAGGATTCGCCCAGGCCGTCGCGGTGATAGCCCGACAGGATGTGCCAGATGTCGTGGACGTCGCGGGTGCGCCGGCCCATCCACGCATAGGGATGCTGGATGTCGACCTCGCCGCTGTCGCGGCGGCTGACCTCGGCCAGGCCTTCGGCGGAAAGCTGCTCGGAGCGGATGAATTCGCGATAGGCCGCGCCGACGCTGCCGGCCGGCATCGAGTCGAGCCAGGCGTCGTCCATCAGCTTGGCGGCCAGTTCCTGGCGCTCATAGGCGATGCGGCCGCCCTGGGTGGTGGTCAGCAGGCGCTGGTAGCCGTCGGCGGTCGACGTGCCGTTCAGCGCGCGCATGATCTCGAACACCTGGCCGGTGTCTTCCTTGTCGTTCAGCAGGCGCCGCAGCGCCTTCAGCGCCGCGCCCCATTGCAGGCGGGGCTTGGGCAGGCGCGCGTTCGCAGGCGGGGCCTGGCGCAGGATCGGGGCGTCGAGAGCGTCGGCAGTCATGGCCATAGGGGAGAGAGCCTTCAAACTAACACTGTTCGGATTGAAAGTGACGCCTGCGTCATCTTTTGGCAAGACGCTAATTGAGGACTTGGCCCGGACGTGGCGCCTGGGCCACAACTCCTGGCATGGCTTCGTTGAAAAAACGTTCGATCCTGCTGTCGGGCCACGCCACATCCATGGCGCTGGAGCCGGAGTTCTGGGCGGTGATGGACGAGATGGCGGCCGGCCGCGGGATCAGCCTGGCCCTGCTGATCGCCGAGATCGACGAGACGCGGGGGGAACGCCCCCTGGCCTCGGCCTGTCGGGTGGCGGCCCTGGCCTTTGCGCGGGGCTAGCCGATCCCGGGCGGGTTGAGCGCCCGCATCGTGAACATGAACGCCAGCGCCACCAGCAGACCGATGATGGCCCACAGGAACAGCGGGATCGGTTTGCGCCGGGGCGGAGGAGGATCTTCGTCGCTCACGGCTATTTCGGAACCGGCAGCGGGGCGTCGGGGAGCCTGGGGGCGTCGGGCGGCGAAGGCGGCCGCGGCACGTTGATGTCGACCTCGATGCTCCGGGGCAGCGCCTGCTGCGCCTGGCGGCTGGCGTACAAGGCGTAACCGATCGCGCCGATGGCCAGGACCAGCGCGCCGATCAGGATCGACAGCCAGATCATGGTGCTCGCGTTCGACCGGTCCGCCATGAACTCCTCCCATGGTCGAGGTGGAAAACGAACGCTGGCCACGGCGGTTCCGACTTAAGCCGCGCGCGCCGTGTGCTACATATGTTCCGATGTCTTCGCCTGAATCATTCGACAACCCGTTCGACGACGCCCTGCCCGCGCCCCGTGTCAGCGACCTGGCGCGCGTGCGCGGCCCCGACTACCTGGAGGGCCTGAACCCCGAGCAGCGGGCGGCGGTCGAGGCCACCGAGGGGCCGGTGCTGGTGCTGGCCGGCGCGGGCACGGGCAAGACCCGGGTGCTGACCACGCGGCTGGCGCACATCCTGGCCACGGGCCGGGCCAGGCCGTGGGAACTGCTGGTCGTCACCTTCACCAACAAGGCCGCGCGCGAGATGCGCGAGCGGATCACCCACATCATCGGCCCGGCCGCCGAGGGCCTGCGCTGGCTGGGGACCTTCCACTCGGTCGCCGCCCAGATCCTGCGCCGCAACGCCGAGCTGGTCGGGCTGAAGTCGAACTTCACCATCCTGGACACCGACGACCAGGAACGGCTGATCAAGCAGGTGCTGGAGGCCGAGAACGTCGACGCCAAACGCTGGACGCCCAAGGCCCTGGCCGGGATGATCGACCACTGGAAGAACCGCGGCTGGACGCCCGACCGCCTGCCGCCGGCCGAGGGGCGCGAGTTCGCGGGCGGCAAGGGCCCGGCGCTCTACAAGCTGTACCAGGACCGCCTGCGGGTGCTGAACGCCTGCGACTTCGGCGACCTGCTGCTGCACAACCTGACCATCTTCATGGCCAACCCGGACGTGCTGGCCGACTTCCACGAGCGGTTCAAGTACGTGCTGGTGGACGAGTACCAGGACACCAACGTCGCCCAGTACCTGTGGCTGCGGCTGCTGGCCCAGAAGCGCCAGAACGTCTGCTGCGTCGGCGACGACGACCAGTCGATCTATGGCTGGCGGGGCGCGGAGGTGGACAACATCCTGCGCTTCGAACGCGACTTCCCGGGCGCGACGGTGATCCGGCTGGAGCGCAACTACCGCTCGACCAGCCATATCCTGGCGGCGGCCTCCGGGCTCATCAAGGCCAACAAGGGCCGGCTGGGCAAGACGCTCTGGACCGAGCAGAACGGCGGCGAGAAGGTCATCGTCCGCGGGGTCTGGGACGGCGAGGCCGAGAGCCGGCTGATCGCCGAGGAGATCGAGCGCGCCCGGAAGGGCGGGACCGAGAAGGATCCCCGCAACTATCGCGACATCGCCATCCTGGTGCGGGCCTCGTTCCAGATGCGGGCCTTCGAAGAGCGCTTCGTGATGCTGCAGATCCCCTACACGGTGGTCGGCGGCCCGCGGTTCTTCGAGCGCGCCGAGATCCGCGACGCCCACGCCTATCTGCGGCTGATCCAGTCGCCGGACGACGACCTGGCCTTCGAGCGGATCGTCAACGTACCCAAGCGCGGCATCGGCGACACCACCGTCCAGAAGCTGCTGCAGATCGCCCGCGTCAACGGCGTGCCGGTCATGCAGGCGGCGCGCGAGGCGGTGCAGACCGACGAGCTGGCGGCGCGCACGCGCACGGCGCTGTCGAACTTCCTGCGCGACCTCGACCGCTGGCGCGGCCAGGCCCAGGCGATCCACCACTCGCGGCTGACCGAGCAGGTGCTGGAGGAGAGCGGCTATACCGACGCCCTGCGCCTGGACAAGACGCCCACCGCCCAGACCCGGCTGGAGAACCTGAAGGAACTGGTCCAGTCGATGGGCGCCTTCGACACGCTCGAGAGCTATCTGGAGCACGTCTCGCTGGTGATGGACATGGACCGCGGGCCGCAGGCCGACGCGGTGCAGATCATGACCCTGCACTCGGCCAAGGGTCTGGAGTTCCCGCTGGTCTTCCTGCCCGGCTGGGAGGAAGGCGTCTTCCCGTCCCAGCGCAGCATGGACGAGAAGGGCGAGAAGGGCCTCGAGGAGGAGCGCCGCCTGGCCTATGTCGGCATCACCCGCGCCCGCGAGGAGGCGCGGATCTCGTTCGTGGCCAACCGGCAGGTCTATGGCCGCTGGACCAGCCAGTTGCCCAGCCGCTTCGTGGACGAACTGCCGCTGGAGAACGTCGAGGCCGCGTCCGAGACCGGCTATTACGGCGGCGGCCCCGGCATGCAGCAGCACGGCAGCCGCTGGGACGAGAGCCCGACCTTCGGGGCCGGCTATTCCAGCCCCGGCTGGAAACGCGCCCAGGAGCGGAACTTCCGCGGCAGCCATCCCGGCCGCGGCGCGGTGATCGAGGGCGAAGGCCGGCTGGTGGTGTCGGAATCCTCGGCCGCCAGCGACTTCAAGCGCGGCCAGCGGGTGTTCCACCAGAAGTTCGGCTATGGCCAGGTGAAGTCGGTGGACGGCAACAAGCTGACCGTCGCCTTCGACAAGGCCGGCGACAAGAAGGTGATCGACAGCTTCGTCGAGAAGGCCTGAGGCGGCTTGCCGCCGCCTGCGGCCTGCTCCAGTTTGCCTCCCGACAATGCTTGGGAGGGCTTCATGCCGACGATCACCGCCAACGGGATTTCGCTGTACTATGAGGCCCACGGCCCCGAGAGCGGCGAGCCGATCCTGCTGATCATGGGCTTGGGCGCGCAGATGACGCGCTGGCCGCTGGGGTTCATCGAGCTGCTGACCGCGCGCGGCCATCACGTGGTCGCCTTCGACAACCGCGACTGCGGCCTCTCGCACAGGTTCGACGAGGCCGGCCCCGCGGACATGCCGGCGATCTATGGAGCGCTGCTGAAGGGCGAGAAGCCGAACGCCGCCTATCTGCTGGCCGACATGGCGGCGGACGCGGTGGGGCTGCTGGACGCGCTGGGAATCCGGAAGGCGCACGTGGTCGGCGCCTCGATGGGCGGCATGATCGCCCAGACGGTCGCCGCCGAGCATCCGGGGCGGGTGCTGTCGCTGACCTCGATCATGTCGACCACCGGCAACCCGGCGGTGCCGCCCGCCACGCCGGAAGCCTCCCAGCGCCTGACCGGCGTCGCCCCCGATCCCAAGGCCGACATCGAGGCCTTCCTCGACTACGGCATGGCCAGCGCCAAGGTGATCGGCAGCCCCGGCTATCCGGTCGAGCCCGCCGAACAGCGGGCGCAGTTGCGGGCGGACTATGAGCGCGCCTTCTATCCGGTCGGCGTCTCGCGGCAGATGGCGGCGATCGTGGCCAGCGGCGACCGGCGCGCCGCCCTGGCGACCATCACCGCCCCGACCATCGTGATCCACGGCGAGGACGACCCGCTTGTGCGCAAGGAGGGCGGCGAGGACACCGCCGCGACCATTCCGGGCGCCACGCTGCATCTGATTCCGGGCATGGGCCACAACCTGCCCAAGCCGCTGTGGGGGCCGGTCGTCGATCTGATCGGCGAGGTCACGGCGCGCGCGCGCATCGGCGCATAGGATCAGGCGACCCGCCGGCGCCGCGGCGTCGGCGGGTCAGACCGACTTGCGGGCTCCGATCACCTTGGCCGCCAGCACGCCCAGACCGGCCACGAGCGCGATCGCGCCGCCGACCAGGGCCGCGACGCCTGCCGCCTGACGGACATGGACCTGGGCCGAGGCGGTTTCCGAGGCCGCCTTCAGGGCCGGCGGCTGGACCTCGTGGGCGACGGTCCGCTTGAACGACACCATGCCCTCGCCGACCGCCGACACGCGCCAGCCATGGTCCAGCCAGGACTTCTGGTGGCTCTTGTCCGTCCCGATCCACCAGGCCGGCTGGCGGGCCGCCTTGGGCAGGGACGCGCCCAGCACCATCTCGATCTCGGCGAAGCTGGCGCGCCACTGATCGTCGACGCGCTCGGCGAGGTGATCGGAGAGAGGGGCGTACTTGCTCATGGGCGAAACCTCGTCACTGGGACCGCCATGATGGCACGCCAGGCGACGGAAGTGAAAACACGGGCGCGCCATGCCCCCTCGCCTTTCGGCCGCCTTGGCTCTAAAGGGCGCGCATGAGCCAAGACGCTGTTCAGATCATCTCCCGCGGCCCGCGCGCCGTCGCCGAAGCCGCCGCCGAGGCGATCGACGCCAATCCGCTGCTGGAAGGGGCGACCTATTCCATCCTGGAAGAGGACGAGGATCACGACGTCTGGCGCATCGACGCCTTCCCGACGACCTCGGAAGAGGCCGACGGCCTGGTCGCGGCGCTGGCCGAGTTCCCCAAGATGAAGACCGCGGTCGAGAAGCTGGCCGACGCCGACTGGCTGGCCATGGCGCTGTCGGGCCTGCCGCCGGTGCGCGCGGGGCGCTTCTTCGTGTTCGGCGCCCACGACAAGGGCCGCGCCCCGACCAACACCGTCAACCTGCGCATCGAGGCCGGCGCGGCCTTCGGCACCGGCCACCATGGCACCACGGTGGGCTGCCTGTTCGCCTATGACGAACTGATCAAGGCGCGCCGCTTCGAAAAGGTGCTGGACGTCGGCGCGGGCACCGGCGTGCTGGCCATCGCCGCGGCCCGGACCGGCAGCAAGACCGCCGTCGGCACCGACATCGACGCGCCGTCGGTGCGGATCTCCAAGGAAAACGCCGTGCTGAACAAGGCCAAGGCGCGGTTCGTCCACGCCTCGGGCCTGGGTCACCGGCTGGTCAGCCAGTCGGCGCCCTACGACCTGGTGTTCGCCAACATCCTGGCGCCGCCGCTGGTGGCGCTGTCGCAGGACATCAAGACCGCGCTGAAGCCCGGCGGCTTCGCGATCCTGTCGGGCCTGCTGCGCACGCAGGAGCGGCGGGTGCTGGCGGCCTACCTGTCGAAGGGCTTCCGCCTGCACCGCCGCATCCACCGCGACGCCTGGGCCACGCTGGTCCTGCGCCGCGCCTAGGGCGCCCTGGCGGCCCACTCATCGGCCAGCAGGCCGTAGATGTGGGTATCGCGCCAGCCGCCGCCGCGCGCCGGCAGGTGCTCGCGCAGCGTCCCCTCGCGCCGCATGCCCAGCTTCTCCATGATGGCGAACGAGCCGCGGTTGCGCGTATCGCAGGTCGCCCAGACCCGGTGCAGGCCGATCACCTCGAAGGCCGTGGCGACCAGGGCGCGGGCCGCCTCGTAGCCGAAGCCCCGCCGCCAGTACGGGCTGCCGTAGCTGTAGCCGAAGTCGGCGTCGTCATGCGGTCCCAGGCCGATACGAATGGCGCCGATGACCTTGTCCGCCTCCGCCAGTTCGACGGCCAAGCTGATGTCGTTGCGCGGCCACGCCTGCTGCTCGGCGAGGCGATCGTCCAGGAACTTCCGGGTCTCTTCGGGGGTGTTCGGCCCCCAGTCCATGTAGCGGACGGTCTGCTCGTCCGTCGCGTAGACGTGGACGTCGCCGAGGTCGCTGTCGCGGAACTCGCGCAGCAGCAGCCGTTCGGTGCGTATGGGGAACCAGGGCTTGGGGTCTTTGGTCATTCGAACTCTCTCCGAGGCTTGGCCGTCGGCAGGGGCTCGATCGCGTCATTCTCGACCCCTGGCGGCGGGGTCGACGTGGGTCTTAAGGCAGGCGCTCAGCCCACGCGAAGACGCACGGCCCCGAAGGGACCGGACGAATTCGGCAGGGGGCGCGCGTGACGCATAGCGACGTTATGGCGAACACCGCGCCGGGCGTCTAGATCGCCGAACGCGCGTCCAGCGCCGCGCGCCAATGCCGTTCGCGTTCCTTCAGCCAGGTGTCGCGCCCGATCGGGCCAAGGTCCTCGTCCTCGAGCTGCTCGAGGATCACGAACTCGAACCCAGACTCGCCGCCAGCGGCGTTCCAGGCTGCCTGCATGTCCTTGTTGCGATGGCTCCCCAGCCGCAGGCCGAACAGCGAGGAGTTGCGCTGGCCGTCGAGGTTGCGCGAGGCGCCGACCCAGGCCTGGCCGGACGCCAGGCAGCGCAGGGCGAAGATCCCCACCGGGACCTTGCGTTCCTTGTACTGGCGGATGGCCTCGCGGCGGGTGCTCTTGTCCATGGGCGGTCAAATGGCGTGGCCTGACCTTGGAGTCAATTATATCCGGGTAAATTCTTTGAGCGGCGTCTGGCCGAAGAAGACCCGGCCTGCAGCCGTCAGCCTCGTCGCGGGTGGCGCGGGGCCGGCGGCGGGACTAAGTTCCCGGCATGCGTCAGACCTTCGATGAAACCACCGATCCGTCCTTCGGCCCCAAGCACGTCCCCCTGATCCGCGCGGCCATGAAGGCCCAGGGCCTGGACGGCTTCCTGGTCCCGCACGAGGACGAGCACCAGAACGAGTACCTGCCCGAGGCGAACGACCGCCTGGGCTGGGCGACCGGCTTCACCGGCTCGGCCGGGGCCGCGGTGATCCTGGCCGACAAGGCGGCGATCTTCGTGGACGGCCGCTACACCCTGCAGGTCCGGGATCAAGTGGACGCCGAGGTGTTCGAGATCCGCGACCTGGTCGAGGGCGGCGTGCCCGCCTATCTCGAAACCGCCACGGCCAAGGGGCAACTGATCGGCTATGACCCGCGCCTGCATTCGCCCGATACGCTGGAGCGGCTGAAGGCCGCCGCCGCCAAGGCCGGCGCGGCGCTGAAGCCCGTCGCCGCCAATCCGCTGGACGAAGCCTGGGGCGCCGCGCGCCCGGCGCAGCCGACCGCGCCGGTCACGCCCCATCCGCTGGAATATTCGGGCGAGGAGTCCGCGGCCAAGCGCGCCCGCATCGGCCAGGCCCTGGCCGGCAAGAACGCCGACGCCACCGTGCTGACCGCGCCCTCGTCCATCGCCTGGCTGTTCAATGTCCGCGGCGGCGACGTCATCCGCTCGCCCCTGCCGCTGGGCCAGGCGATCCTCAACAAGGACGGCTCGGCGCGACTGTTCCTCGACCCGGTGAAGGTCTCGCCCGAGCTGCGCGCCTGGCTGGGCAACGAGGTGGCGCTGGAGACGCCGGAAGAGCTGCCCGCCGCCCTGGCCGACCTGAAGGGCCGGCGTGTGCTGGTCGATCCCGGCCAGTCCTCGGCCTGGTACTTCGACACCTTGCTCAAGGCCGGCGCCGAGGTCGTGCGCGGCGAAGACCCCTGCGCCTTGCCCCGCGCCTGCAAGAACCCGGTCGAGATCGCCGGCGCGCGGGAAGCCCATGCCCGCGACGGCGTCGCCGTCACCCGCTTCCTGCACTGGGTCGCCACCGAGGGCCAGAGCCGCACCATCGACGAGGTGGAGGTCGTCACCCGCCTGGAGGGCTTCCGCCAGGACACCGGGGCGCTGAAGGACCTGTCGTTCGACACCATCGCCGGCGCGGCCTCGAACGGCGCCATCGTCCACTACCGGCCGACCACGCGGCTGAACAAGCAGGCCGAGAAGGGCTCGCTGCTGCTGGTCGATTCCGGCGCCCAGTACCTGGACGGCACCACCGACATCACCCGCACCGTCGCCATCAGCGAGCCCAGCCAGGAGATGCGCGAGCGCTTCACCCTGGTGCTGAAGGGCCACCTGGCGCTGGCGGCGATCCGCTTCCCGGCCGGAACCACCGGCTCGGCCCTCGACGCCCTGGCCCGCGCGCCGCTGTGGAACTGCGGCCTCGACTACGACCACGGCACCGGCCACGGGGTCGGATCGTACCTGGGCGTGCACGAAGGCCCGCAGCGGATCTCCAAGCTGCCGAACTTCGTGGCGCTGCGGCCCGGCATGATCGTCTCGAACGAGCCCGGCTACTACAAGGAAGGCGCCTACGGCATCCGCATCGAGAACCTGCAGTACGTCACTGAACCGGCCCCGATCCCGGGCGGCGAGCGCGAAATGCTGGGCTTCGAGACCCTGACCCTGGCCCCGATGGATCGCCGGCTGATCGTGGTGGAGATGTTGACCCCGCAGGAGCGCGCCCAGATGGACGCCTATCACGCGCGGGTGCTGGCGGTCGTCGGCCCGCGGCTGGAGCAGCCGGAGGTTCGCGCCTGGCTGGAGGCGGCCTGCGCGCCGCTCTGAGCCCATCCCTGGCGTTCATGGATCCCGGACAAGCGCCGCGCGCTTTCCGGGCCCCTTGCCTACTCCCCGGCCATCTTCAGGATCGCCGCCCATTCGGCGTCGCTGACCGGCGAGACCGAGAGCCGGCCCTGGCGCAGCATGGCCATGTCGGCCAGCGCCGGGTTGGCCTTCATGTCCGCGAGCGTCACGGGCTGCTTCAGACGGCGCACCGGCGTCAGTTCCACGGCCACGAACTTGCCGGTCGGATCGCTGGCGTCGGGGAACGCCTCCTTGGCGACCTGGGCGATCGCCACCACGTCCTTGCCCTGCTGGGAGTGGTAGAAGAACACCTGATCTCCGACCTTCATCGACTTCAGGTGCGAGGCGGCGGCGAAGTTGCGCACGCCGTCCCAGGTGGTCCGGCCGTCACGCGCCAGATCGTCGTAGGAATAGGTGTCGGGTTCGGACTTCACGAGCCAATGGGACGCCACGCCGATCCTCCTTCTGCCGGGCCCCAAGGGTGGGCATTGAACGCCCCCGGGGGCAAGTACGCCGCTAGCCGCCGCCCACCAGGGCCAGCCATTCGTCCTCGGTCATCACCTGGATCCCGAGATCGGTCGCCGTCTTGAGCTTGGAGCCGGCGCCCGGCCCGGCCACCACCAGGTCGGTCTTCTTCGACACCGAGCCGGAGACCTTGGCCCCCAGCCCCTCGGCCTGGGCCTTGGCCTCGTCGCGGGTCATCTTTTCCAGGGCGCCGGTGAAGACGATGGTCTTGCCGGCGACGGCGGTGTCGGTCTTCGGCCGCTCGGCGGGGATCACCTCGTCGAGCTGGGCGCGTAGCGTCTCGACCTTCTCGCGGTTGTGCGGCTCGGCGAAGAACTGGGCGATCATCCGCGCCGCCACCGGGCCGACCGCGTCGACGCCGGAAAGCTCGCGGAACTCCTCGCCCGGCTCCTCCTGGGAGGCCTCCCGCGCCACCCGCACGATCGTGTCCCAGTCGCCGAACCGCTCGATCAGGGCGGCGCGGGCGCGGGAATTCAGCTTCGGCACGGCCAGTTGCAGGCGCTTGTCGAGCGAGGCCTCCTCGGGCAGCAGCAGCGCCTGCTGCGCCGCGCCGAAGTCCAGCAGCGCCCGCACGGCGGTCGGCCCGAGGCCGTCGAGATCCACCAGGGCGGCATAGTTCTCGCCGCCGACCTGGCCCGCCGCCGCCTGCGCGGTCTGGACGAAGTGGTCGTAGGTCTCGAAGTGGCGGGCCAGGGCCAGCGAGGTGGTCTCGCCGACATGCCGCACGCCCAGGCCGAAGATAAAGCGGTCCAGCGGGATCCGCCGCTTGGCGTTGACGGCGGCGACCAGGTTGTTGATCGAGGTCTCGCCATAGCCGTCGGTGGCGCGCAGTTCGGCGAGCTTTTCCTCGTCCCTGGCCAGCCGGAAGATGTCGGCCGGCTCCTTGACCCAGCCGCGCTCGAAGAAGGCGGTCAGTTGCTTCTCGCCCAGCCCCTCGATGTCGTAGGCGCGGCGCGACACGAAGTGGCGCAGGTGCTCGATCCGCTGGAACGGACAGGCGAACTCGCCCGAGCAGCGGCGCACCACGGTCTCGGCGCCCGAGGCGGTGGTCTCCTTGACCAGCGGCGTCTGCAGCGGACAGGGGCAATGGGTCGGAAACGCATAGGGGACGGCGCCTGCGGGCCGCTCCTCGGGCACATAGCCAAGGATCTGCGGGATCACGTCGCCGGCCCGCTGCAGGATCACGGTGTCGCCGATCCGCACGTCCTTGCGGGCGATCTCGTCGGCGTTGTGCAAGGTGGCGTTGACGACCACGACTCCGCCGACCGTCACCGGATGCAGGCGCGCGACCGGCGTCACCGCGCCGGTGCGGCCGACCTGGATGTCGATGGCCTCGAGAATGGTGCGCGCCTGCTGGGCCGGAAACTTTCGGGCGATGGCCCAGCGCGGCGTGCGGGTGATGAAGCCCAGGCGCTGCTGCCAGTCCAGGCGGTCGACCTTGTAGACCACGCCGTCGATGTCGTAGCCGAGCTTGGGCCGCACGGCCTCCATGTCGGCATAGGCGTCGAGCAGGCCCTGGCCGCTGATCACCCGCCGGCTCTCGGGCGTGGTCTTGAAGCCCCAGGCCTTCAGCCTGGCCAGCGCCTCCCATTGGGTCTGGGCGAAGGGCTCGCTCAGCAGGCCCCAGGCATAGGCGAAGAACTTCAGCGGCCGCGTCGCCGTGATCTTCGGATCGATCTGGCGCAGCGACCCGGCCGCTGAGTTGCGGGGATTGGCGTAGGTCTTCAGGCCCGCGGCCTCGTTGGCGGCGTTGAGGGCCGCGAACTCCTCGTGCCCCAGATAGACCTCGCCGCGGATCTCGATGACCTCGGGCCAGCCCTCGCCGGCCAGGCGCTTGGGGATGTCGGCGATGGTGCGCAGGTTCTCGGTGACGTCCTCGCCGACCCGGCCGTCGCCCCGCGTCGCGCCCTGGACGAAGACGCCCTTCTCGTAGCGCAGCGAAGCCGACAGCCCGTCGATCTTCGGCTCGGCCGTATAGGCGACCTCCTCCGATCCCGAGAGCCGCAGGAACCGGCGGATGCGGGCGTCGAACTCCAGGGCGTCGGTGTTGGAGAAGGCGTTGTCGAGGCTGAGCATCGGCACGCCATGCTCGACCGGCGAGAACTGCTCGGCCCGCGTCGCCCCGACCCGGGTGGACGGCGAGTTTTCGCGGATCAGGTGCGGAAAGGCCGCCTCGAGCTCGGCGTTGCGCCGCTTGAGCTCGTCGTACTCGGCGTCGGAGATGACCGGCGCGTCCTGCTGATGATAGGCGATGTCGTGGCGCGCGATCTCGTCGGCGAGCCGGGTCAGTTCCTCGACGGCCTCGGCTTCGGTCAGGTCAGATACGGGTTTCATGCTTCAAATCCTCCCCTCCTGGGGGAGGTGGATCGCCTCAGGCGAGATGGACGGAGGGGCGCAGCCGGCGGCTTCCGAACTTCAGGCATCCATCAGCGCCCTGGCCGCGGCGCGGGCGGCGTCGGTGATCTGGGCGCCGGCCAGCATGCGGGCGATCTCTTCCTCGCGGTCGGGAAGCGAGAGGGTTTCCACGGCGGTGCGGATGCGCTCGGCGTCGCCGGCCTTGGAGATGCGCCAGTGCGCCTCGGCGCGGGCGGCGACCTGCGGGCTGTGGGTGACGACCAGCACCTGGGCGTCGGCGGCCAGGCGCTTGAGGCGCAGGCCCACCGCGTCGGCCACGGCCCCGCCGACCCCCTGGTCGACCTCGTCGAAGATCATCAGCGGCTGCGGCCCCTCGGCGCGGCCCGCCAGCGACGCCTTCAGCGCCAGGGCGAAACGGGCCAGTTCGCCGCCCGACGCGATGGCTCCCAGGTCGCCGAACGGCGCGCCGGGGTTGGTCGCGATCTCGAACGCCACGCGGTCGAGGCCGGTCGGCCCGGCGCGATCCTCGCCCAGCGGCTCCACGGCGACCCGGAAACGGGCCTTGTCGAGCTTGAGCGGACCAAGCTCGGCCATCACCGCCTGAGCCAGGCGCTCCCCCGCCGCGCGCCGCGCGTCGCTGAGCTTCGCCGCATGCTCCAGATAGCTTGCCCGCGCGGCGGCGACCGCCGTCTCCGCCGCCTTCAGGTCGTCTTCCGAGGACTCCATGGCCTGCAGCCGTTCGGCGAAGCGGACGCGCAGGATCGGCAGTTCCTCGACGCTGACCTGGAGCTTGCGGGCCATGCCGCGCAGCTCGAACAGCCGTTCCTCGGTCTTCTCCAGTTGATCGGGCCGGAAGTCGAAGGCGTCGGCCGCGGCGTCGACGGCGGCCTCGGCTTCCTGGGCCTCGCTGAACACCCGGTCGACGGCGTTGCTGGCGGCGGTCAGCCGCGCGACCGCCGGCGAATCCTCCGCCGCGCCGGCGGCGACGGCGCGGCTGCGGGCGTGCTCGATGGCGCGAACGGCCTGAGCCATGCGCGGGCCGAGCCCCTCGAAGGCCTGGCGCGCTTCGGAGATGTCGCTGAGCGCCTTCTCGGCGGCGCCCAGGATGGCGCGTTCCTCGGCCAGGGCCGGCTCTTCGCCTTCGCGCGGATCCAGACGGTCCAGTTCGGCGAGGCGCAGGGTCAGCTCCTCGGATTCGGCCGCCGAGCGGGCGACGATCTCGCGCAGCTCCTCGGCCCGGGCGCGCGCGGCCCGCCAGTCGGCCCAGGCGCGCGACACGGCGGTCGCCAGCGGGCCGAGCGAGCCGTAGGAATCCAGCAGCGGGCGATGGGTGCGCGCGTCCAGCAGGCCGACGGTCTCGTGCTGGCCATGGACCTCGAGCAGGATCTCGCCGAGCTCGCGCAGGACCGTGGCGCTGGTCGCCTGGTCGTTGACGAAGGCGCGGCTGCGGCCGTCGGCGCTCAGCGTGCGGCGCAGGACGAGGTCCTCGCTGCGGTCGTAGGAGATGCCCTTCTCCTCAAGCACGTCCCATACCGGATGCCCGGGGGGCGGCGCGAAGACGGCGGACACCGCGGCCTGGGCCGAGCCCTGGCGCACGAGGCCGGCGTCGGCGCGCGCGCCGACGGCCAGGCCGAGGCTGTCGAGGATGATCGACTTGCCCGCGCCTGTTTCACCTGTCAGCGCCGTGAGGCCCGGGCCGATGGACAAGTCCAGGGCCTCGATCAGCACCACGTCGCGGATCCAAAGTCCGATCAGCATGTCGGCAAGATCGCTCGGAATCAGGCGCTTCGGAAGACGCTTAAGTTCGCTTTAGGTTCTATTTGTCGCCACCCAGGCCCGGGAGGCGCGAAAGCAGGCCGCGGCGCGGCTCGGCCTTGGCCACGGACGGCGCCGGTTCCGCGACCGGAGCGCTCGCCGCGGGGGCCGGCTCGGCCTCGCTCACCGGGGTCGCTTCCGGAGCCGGCGCGGCCGGCGCTTCGCCGGTCGGCGGCTTGATCGTAGCTTCCTTGTCCTTCACGAACGGCAGGCGCGAGACGAGGCTGGGCTTCTTGGACTGCGAGGGCTCCACCGCCGGGCGCAGGCCACGGTCGGTCAGCAGCTTGTAGGCGTCGCGATACCAGACGTCGCCCGGGTAGTTGTAGCCCAGCACCGCGCCGTTGCGCTTGGCCTCCTCGGCCAGGCCCAGGGTCAGATAGGCCTCGACCAGGCGGTAGAGCGCCTCGGGCGTGTGGCTGGTGGTCTGGTAGCGCTCGACGACGGTCTTGAAGCGGCCGATGGCGGCCAGGGTGTCGCCCTGACGCAGGTACCAGCGGCCGATGGTCATTTCCTTGCCGGCCAGTTGGTCGTTGACCATGTCGATCTTCAGGCGGGCGTCGGCCGCATATTCGGTGCGGGGATAGCGCTGAACGATCTCGGTCAGGTTGGCCAGGGCCTGGCCGGTCGCGGCCTGGTCGCGGCCCACGTCGACGATCTGCTCGAAATAGCAGATGGCCTTCAGATAATGGGCGTAGGCGGCGGCCGGATTGCCCGGATAGAGCGAGATGAAGCGGTCGGCGTCGCCGATGGCCTCGGCGTAGTCGTTGCCCTGATAGTGCGCGTAGGCGGTCATCAGGATCGCGCGGCGCGACCACTCCGAATAGGGATGCTGGCGCTCGACCTCGCCGAAGTACTGGACGGCCTGATTCCACAGGCCGCGATCCAGACGATCGGCGCCCGTGGCGTAGAGCAGCTCCACCGGGCGCTCTTCATAGGCCAGACGGGGCTTCTTCTCTTTGCCCGCGCAGGCCGCCAGGGCGAGCGCGGCGCAGCCGACGACGAGAGCCGTGCGAGTCCGGGAATTGCGAAGCAAGGACACCTTCACCTCAAAAGGATCGACGCGCGCCCCCGCGCCGCGAGTCCCCGCTTCTACAGCATGGAATGCAGGGCGCAAATGCGGCGGAGCGTATTGATGGATCTTGCCCTGCGCCGTTGTCGTCAGGAGACGGCCGTCACCGTCCATGCGACGGGCGCGGGCGCCGCCCAAAGCACCGGGACAACGCTCAGAACGGCCCAGCCAGGCTCCGCCTACGACCTCGCCCGGATAGCCCAGCGCCTGCCGCGGCCATGCCCAACCGCAAGCGAAGTCGGAGAATTCGCTAGACCGCCTGAGCCAGTTCCGGCGCCAGGGTCCGGTAGCGCCACGATTGCGGCGCGGCCAGCAGGGCGCGAACCAGTTGGTTGTTCAGGCCGTGACCGGCCAGCACGCCCTCGAAGCGGCCCAGGATCGGCGCGCCCAGGACATAGAGGTCGCCGATGGCGTCGAGCGCCTTGTGGCGCACGAATTCGTCCGGACGGCGCAGGCCTTCCGGATTGAGGATGCGGTCGCCCTCGATGACCACGGCGTTCTCCATCGAGCCGCCGCGGGCCAGGCCGATGCTGCGCAGGTACTCGACCTCATGCAGGAAGCCGAAGGTGCGGCAGTCGGCCAGTTCGGTGCGGAACGCCTGCTCGTCCATGATCAGGTCGACGGCCTGACGGCCGATGGCGGCCGACGGGAAGCGAATCTCGAAGGCCACCTCGAACGCGTCGGACGGCTTCAGGGCGGCGCGCTTGTCGCCGTCGACGAACTCGATCGGCTCGAGGATCTCGATATAGCTGCGCAGCGCATCCTGCGGACGGCGGCCGGCGCGATCCAGGATCTGGACGAACGGCAGCGACGAGCCGTCCATGATCGGCATTTCGGGGCCGTCGAGCTCGACCACGGCGTTGTCGATCCCCAGCATGACCAGGGCGGCCATCAGGTGCTCGATGGTCGACACGCTGACGCCGGCGGCGTTCTCGATCACCGTGCCGAGCTGGGTCTTGGTGACGGCTTCGCCGGACACCGGCACGCGGTTGTCACGGTCGGTCACGTCGGTGCGCACGAAGACGACGCCGGCGTTGGTCGGCGCAGGTCGAACAGCCACTCGCGTATAGGCGCCCGTGTGGACGCCGACGCCGGCGAAGATCGCCGGTCCTTGCAGGGTGTGCTGAAACTCTTGTGCGCGCAAAACTCGCCGCCTTCCTCGTTCGGGCGTGCGATCCGGTGAACCGCACTACGCCCCACCTGTCTGGTAAGGGCTATGCCGCGCCGCAGCAAAACACTTCCTGTTTCGCAATGTTTCGATTTGGGACAGTTAAGAAAGTCTTGCGATTCAAGGGGAAGCGGCGGCGGCCTCAGTGATCTGCGCAGGCGCCGTTGACACCTGGTTCGCGCCCGTCTGTAGCGCGTCGCCGCCAAGCTTGGCCTGCGGTTCCTGGGCCCGACCTGGGCGATCTCGCGGAGCTGAAATGCAAAACGGCCGGGCGAGGAGCCCGGCCGTTCCACCTTGTTCTTGCTCGGCCTCAGTTCGCCAGGCGGCGCAGGAAGGACGGGATCTCCAGGTCTTCCTGATTGTCGAGCTGGGCTTCCTGAGCCGGCTGCTCGGCCGGCAGGGCGCCGCCGCGGCTGACCGGCGCCTGCTGGCGGGTCGGCTGCGGAGCGGGCTGCTCGTAGCGCGGGCGGCTGCCGAAGAGGCTGAGGAACCCGCCCCGTTGCGGGCGGCGCTCCTCGTAGGTCGGCTCGGCGAACAGCGGCTCTTCCTCGAACTCCTCGACCGACGGATCGACGATCTTGGTCATCGGACGGGTGATCTGCGGCTCGGGCGCCGCGGCGACCACCGGGGCCGGCGCAGGAGCCGGAGCGCTGTAGAGGTCGCCCTGCTCTTCTTCCTCGAACACCGCCTTGACCGGCTCAGGCGCCGGGGTCGGCGCAGGCGCGGCGGCCACGGGGGCCGGCGCGGTCGGCGGCACGTAGGCGGCCGGCTCCGGGTAACGCGGCGCGGGGCGGTCGGCGAAGCTCGGCGGCGCCGGGCGCTCATAGCTGGGCGTCGCGCGCATCACCGGCTCGGTCACCGGGGCCGGACGCGTGGTCTCGGCGCGCAGCGGCGGGGCGGCGAGCGGTTTGCGCTCCACCTTCGGCTCGATGGCGGCCATGGAGGCGCCGTCCATGCCGGTCGCCACGACCGACACGCGGATCATGCCGTCCAGCGTCGGGTCGAAGGCCGCGCCGAAGATGATGTTGGCCTCGGCGTCGACCTGTTCGGAGATGGCGTTGGCGGCCTCATCGACTTCCAGCAGGGTCATGTCCAGGCCGCCGGTCACGTTGACCAGCACGGCCTTGGCGCCCTTCAGCGAGACTTCGTCCAGCAGCGGGTTGGCGATGGCGTTCTGGGCGGCCATCAGGGCGCGGTCTTCGCCGGTCGCCTCGCCGGTGCCCATCATCGCCTTGCCCATCTCGGTCATGACCGTGCGGACGTCGGCGAAGTCGAGGTTGATCAGGCCCGGCAGCACCATCAGGTCGGTGATCGAGCGCACGCCCGAGTGCAGGACCTGGTCGGCCATGCCGAAGGCTTCGGCGAAGGTGGTCCGCTCGTTGGCGACCCGGAACAGGTTCTGGTTCGGAATGACGATCAGGGTGTCGACATAGCGCTGCAACTCGCCGATGCCGGCGTCGGCCAGGCGCATGCGGTGGCGGCCCTCGAAGTGGAAGGGCTTGGTCACCACGCCCACCGTCAGGATGCCGCGCTCGCGCGCGCACTTGGCGATGATCGGCGCGGCGCCCGTGCCGGTGCCGCCGCCCATGCCGGCGGTGATGAAGATCATGTGGGCGCCGTCGAGGTGCTCGCCGATCTCCGGGATCGATTCCTCGGCCGCGCTCATCCCGACTTCCGGATGCGCCCCGGCGCCGAGGCCCTGGGTCACCTGGACGCCGAGCTGGATCCTGCGATCGGTCTTGGCGAAGGCCAGTTGCTGGGCGTCGGTGTTGGCGACGACGAATTCGACGCCCTCGAGGTGGGCCTCGATCATGTTGTTAACCGCGTTGCCCCCGGCGCCCCCGACGCCGAACACAACGATCCGCGGCTTCAGTTCGGTCGCGCGCGGCGCGGAAAGTGCGATAGCCATTGGGACCCTGTGTCCTCCGTACCGTGGTCAAGGGAACTGAAGGCGACCCGCCCGCCCGGTTCCCGCGACGGCTGGCGTTAAGGAAGCGCCCACCATCGTTAATTGGCGGTTAACTGCATAAGGCGAGTCGGAGGCCCGTGAAGGCGGATCCACAACAAAATTTCTTGCTGTGTAAGGCTTGAGCGTTAACCACGCGGCCCCTGGAAGGGCGAGCTGGCGCGGCTAGCGAGCCCCAGGCGCTAAGACGCTCAATGAACAGGGTTTTGCACCCTGAGCGAGCATGCGGAACACCTGATTCACCCTCATGGCGAAGCTTGAAACGCGCCGCCCTAGAGGTTCTCGCGCAGCCAGGCGGCGGCCTTGGCGACCGGATTGGCCTTCGGGTCGAGCGGCTCGCGGCGCAGCTTGGCGCTGGCCAGGGTCTTGGACGAGACCGCCTCGCGGGGGCCGAACGCCGCGCGCTGCAGCACGCCCGCAGCCGCGCAGAAGGCCGGACCGGACGCGGCGTCGGCCAGGTGCGGCACCCGGCGCGGACGGCCCAGGCGGACCGGGCGGTCGAACACCCGCACGGCGACTTCGCGCACGCCGGCCAACTGGCTGGCGCCGCCGGTGAGGACCAGCCCCGCCCCCGCCTCGACGGGCGCGCCGGACGCCTTCAGGCGGTCGCGCAGGAGCTCCAGCGTCTCTTCGACGCGCGGGGCGATGATGCCCTTGAGCAGCGAGCGCGGGGCGATGACCGGGCCCGCGCCCGGATCGTCGCCGCGCGGCGGGGCCTCGATCATCTCGCGGTCCTCGTTGGCCGAGGCGATGGCCGAGCCGTGCAGGGTCTTGATTCGCTCTGCCCCGGCCACGGAGGTGGACAGGCCCCGGGCGATGTCGGCGGTGACATGGCTGCCGCCGACCGGCAGGGTCTCGACGTGGATCAGGCTGCCGCCGGCGAACACCGCCGCCGAGGTCGAGCCGCCGCCCATGTCGATGCAGACCGCGCCCAGGTCCATCTCGTCCTCTTCCAGCGCGGCGAGCGCCGAGGCGAAGGGCGCGGCGACGACGCCCTCGAACTGCAGGTGCGCGCGCTCGACGCAGGCTCCAAGCGTCTGGTAGACGGCCTCGCTGACGGTCACGACCAGCAGCTCCACGCCCAGGGCGCGGCCGAACATGGCGCGCGGGTCGCGGATGGCGGCCTGGCCGTCGACGCTCCAGGCGACCGGCAGGATGTGGGCGGCGCGGCGGCCGGGAATCTTGATCTGCGAGAGGGCCTGCTGGATGGCGCGGACGAGATCGCCGTCCGAGATCGGCCGGGCGCCGAGCGAGACGCGGCCGGCGATGCGGTGGCTGGTCAACTGGCCGCCGGCGGTGGCGACGGTCACGCCCTGGACCTGGACGCCGGCGACGTTCTCGGCCCGCTCCACGGCCTGGGCGATGGCGTCGGACGCCTCGTCGAGGTTGATGATCGCGCCGCCGCGCACGCCGCGCGACTGGACATAGCCCACGCCCGCGGCGGTCAGGGTGCGGTCGCCGCGGCGCACGCCGTCGGGCTTCATGATGAAGCAGGTGACCTTGGACGCGCCCAGATCCACGGCGGCCACCACCGGCTGGCGGCTCAGCGCGGCCTTCAGGCCCTCGCGGCTTTCCTTGCGTTCCTCAACCCGGGTCGACAAGTCTTACGTCCTTCCTTCAGTCTCACGCGCCGTTGGCGACCAGTTGGCCCGGCAGCACGCCGTCGCGCGGGCGCACGGCCACCACGGTCGGATCGCGCAGGTCGATCCGCTCGAAGCCCAGTTCCAGAATGCGCGAGCGCTGATCGAGCTGTTCGAGCTGGATCAGGGCCGCGCCCTCATCGACCGCCGGCAGTTGCACCAGCGATCCGTCCTTCATCCTCAGGTCCCAGCGGCGGCCGTCGACGCGCACCAGCGCCTCGGTCCGCTCGGCCAGGCGCGGCCGCGCCGCCACCTCCGGCAGGATCGCCGACGCCGCCTCGTTGGCGCCCGCGCCCACGATCAGCGGCAGGGTCGGGAAACGGCCCGGATCGGCCTCCGGGATCACGGCGCCCGTCTCATCGATCACATGGCTGCGGCCGCCGTTCTGCCAGACGGCCAGTTGCCGGCGCTCGACCACGGCCAGCACCAGGGTGTCGGGCAGCAGGCGCACGACCCGCGCCTCCTTGACCCAGCCCACGGCCTCGACGCGCTGGCGGATCGCCTCCAGGTCCATGCCCAGCACGGGCTCGTCCCGATAGACGCCAGCGGCGCGCAGGATGTCGGGCGTCGCCATCTGCGAGGCGCCCTCGACGTGGATGGCCTTCAGCTTGAAACCGAACAGGCCGCCCACCGCCGAGCCGGCCGAGGCGCCCAGCCGCTCGCCGCGATGGCCGGTCGCCATGGTCACGGTGAGCGCGATCGTCACCACGCCGGCGGCCGCGACCAGGGCGTGCCAGGGCGAGAGCCCCACGCCGCGGGCGGCGCCCAACTTGGCGGGCGAATACGACGCCCCCGGCTTTCTCGCGCGGGAGGCGGACTTCGAGTTTGCGGGCGTTTTAGCCCGGGGCTTCGCTGGCGCTCGCGACTCCCCCCGCACTGCCGCGGGCATACGCATCCTCCGTGATCCAAAGCACTAGACGGTCGAAATCCACCCCCTGCTGAGCCGCCTGCTCGGGGACGAGCGAGGTGGGCGTCATGCCGGGCTGGGTGTTGACCTCCAGAAGGACCAGAATGTCGTTAATGTCGTCATAACGAAGGTCGGAGCGGGTAACGCCTCGGCAACCAAGGGCGGCATGCGCCTTCTCGGCCAATTCCAACGCCTTTTCAAAGGCATGGGCGGGCATTTCGGCCGGCAGGACGTGCACAGAACCGCCCTCCGCGTACTTGGCTTCGTAATCGTAAAATTCGGTCTGCGGGATGATGTCGGTGACGGTGATCGCCTTGCCGTCCATGACCGCCACGGCCAGTTCCTTGCCGCGCACATAGGGCTCGATCATCACCTCCTCGCCGAAGGTCCAGTCGGGCGAGCTCAGCTCCTGGGGCGGGCGATTCGCGCCCTCGCGGACGATGAAGACCCCGACAGACGATCCCTCGGCGTTCGGCTTGATCACATAGGGCGGCGCCATCACGTGATCGGCCGCCGCCACATGGCGGTTGAAGAGGCCGCCGCCCGGCACGGCGACGCCCGCCGCGGCCATCACCGCCTTGGCCTTGGCCTTGTCCATCGCCAGGGCCGAGGCCAGCACGCCGGAGTGGGTGTAGGGGATCCTCAGCGTCTCCAGGATGCCCTGGACGCAGCCGTCCTCGCCCCACTCGCCGTGCAGGGCGTTGAAGCAGACGTCGGGCTTGAGGGCGGTCAGCACCTGGGCCAGATCGCGGCCGGCGTCGACATAGGTGACCTTGGCGCCCAGCCGCTCCAGCGCGGCCCCGCACTCCTTGCCCGAGGAAAGGCTGACCTCGCGTTCCGAGGAGAGGCCGCCCAGCAGCAGGGCGACGTGATGTCCGGAAAGGGGAAGGCTCACTGGCTCACGCTCGCAGTCTGGCGGAAGTCGATATCGCTGTCCGCCACGGTGTAGACGAAGGCGGCCCAGACGGCCACGTTCTGGGCGAGCTCCTTCGGGTCGACCTTGTCGAGGGTGTCGTCGGCCGAATGGTGCAGGTCGAAGTAGCGGCCGGCGTCCTGCTGGAGCTCCACGACCGGGGTTCCCAGGCGCTTGAGGCCCGCCACGTCCGAACCGCCGTCCACCGCCGGCTCGCGAGAGATGATCACCTTCAGCGGCGCGACCGCGGCGGCGAAGGCCTTCATGGCCGGATGGCCGAGGCTGCCGGCGGGAAGCTTGGCGTTGAAGATCTCGCCGGCGCCCAGGTCGCTCTCGCCGGCGACGATCAGGTTCGGAACCTCGTCCTTGTGGGCCTCGGCATAGGCGGCGCCGGAGCCGCCCTGCTCCTCGGCGCCCCACATGACCACGCGGATCGTGCGGCGCGGCCGCTGCGGCAGGTCGGCGATCAGCTTCGCCGCCGCGGTGGTGACGCCGATGCCGGCGGCGTCGTCGACGGCGCCCGTGCCCGCATCCCACGAATCGAGGTGGCCGCCGATGACGATCACCTCTTCAGGCTTCTCGCGGCCCCTGATCTCGCCGACCACGTTGTAGGCCGGCGCCTTGGCGCGGTAGGTCGAGGCCATGGCCAGCTTCACGCGCACCGGCTTGCCGCGGGCGACCATCCGCTCCAGCAGTTCGGCGTCCGGCGGCGACAGCGCGGCCATCGGGACGCCCGAGATCGCCGCTCCGCCGCCGTGCGGCAGCCGCGTGTCGTCGGTCGAGATCGAACGCACCAGATAGGCGACCGCCCCGCGCCTGGCCGCCTCGACACCGCCCGAGCGCGCACGGACCGCGCCTGCATAGCCCTTGATGTCCTGGGTGCGGCGCATCGGTTCGGTGACGACCGCGATCTTGCCCTTCAGCGCGCCGACGGGCTGGGCCAGCATCTCGTCGTAGGTCCGGAAGAGCGCGATCTCGGCCTCCAGCCCGCCCGTCGGGGTCGGCGAGGAGCGCCCCAGGCCCAGGATCTGCAGCTTCTGCGGGAACGGCGCCGTGACCTCAGCCGCCTCCGCCCCACGCAGCCAGGATTCGGCCTCGAACGTCTCCACGTGGACGTTCTCGAAACCCAGGGCCTTGAGCTTGGCCACGCCCCAGTCGCGGGCGCGGTCCATGCCCGCCGAACCCTGCGGCCGGGCGCCGACCTCGGTGGTGAGCGACTCGGTCACGTCCCAGGCGGTGCGGTCGATGAGCGCCTTGTCGCGCAGGTCGGCGGCGGTGGTTGCGAGGTCGGCGGCCTGGACGGCGGTGGCGGAAAACAGGGTGGCGGCGGCGGCCGCGAGGAAAGCAATACGCATCCTCGGCGCGTGCCCCCCGCCGGGAGTCCTGTCAAGCCGCTCGCGATGCTGACAGCACGTTGGCCGCAGGCCGGCGACATGCTGTCGGCCGTATTGGAGCCCATGATGACCGTAGCGACCGCCCTCGACCGCCTGCCCGCCCCGCCCTGCGCCGAACTGCTCGGCTGGAAACTGCTCGACGCGCGGCCTGAGGAGGGATGGGTCCGTGTCGGCTTCCACGCCAGGCCCGAGTTCCGCAACCCGGCCGGCGCCATTCAGGGCGGCTTCCTGGCGGCGATGCTGGACGACACCATGGGCCCGGCCGTCTTCACCCACACGGACGGCGCGCTCTACACCGCAACGATCGACATGAACGTCAGCTACCTGGCGCCGGCGCAGGTCGGGCCGATCTACGGCGAGGGCCAGGTCGTGCAGTTGGGCAAGACCGTCGGCTTCGTGGAGGCCCGGCTCATGGACGGCGACGGGCGATGGCTCGCCAAGGCGTCCGCCAGCGTGCGACTCATCTCTGCGCAACGGGCGCTTTGAGCCCGAATACTGCATAGGCGCCCTAGGCGCCCAGATCATACGGCCGAGCTTTTACTGGGATGATTTCCGGAAAATCTCTATTCCAGCTTGTAAACTCCGCGTAACGTCGTTACCGATTGTTTAAGCTCCGCCGGGTATGGCGTGGCGTAAGCTCGGGTCCATGAGGTTCAGATGAAGGCGTGCTCCGTTGGGCTCGCCGCGACAGCCATGCTGTCGCTCGGCGCTGTTGCATCCCCTACATCCGCCGCCGCCACGACACCGTTCAACGACATCGCGGCGATGCGGTCGGCCCCCGCGCCTGCCGCCGCCGACGCGCCATTCACACCGGAGACGCCCGCTCGCTATGGCCCCCAGCCGTCGGTTTCGTATGCGCTTGCCCGCTGGGAAACGCCGAACGACACCCTCGGGGACGTCTGCGCCGACGGCTTGCGCTCGCAGGACAAGATCAACCTGAGCGGCTGCGCCAAGGTCCTGAACCGGTCCGAGCTGGTGAAGATCGGCGACAAGTACTACGCCCTCGACATCACCGGCCTCATCCACGACGGCAATCCGGTCGAGGAGTTCTGGACCCGGAAGAAGACCGCCGAATCAGGGGAGCTGCGCGCGCAACTTCGCCTGGTGTCCGCCGCCGTGCCCGAACCGGCCAACTGGGGGATGATGATCGTCGGCTTCGGCGTCGCCGGGTCGGTCGTGCGGCTGGGCCGTCGTCGGCGCATCCTGCAGGTCTGACGGCCCTCGCCGATCAGGCCGGGCGGCCGATCCGCTTGATTTCCCATTCCAGGTCGACGCCCAGCCTGGCCTTCACGTCGGCGCGGACGGCTTCGCCCAGCCCCTCGAGATCGGCGGCGCTCGCCTCGCCCGTATTGATCAGGAAGTTCGCGTGCAGCGGCGAGAACATCGCCCCGCCATAGGGCTTGCCGCGCCAGCCGGCCTCGTCGACCAGCTTCCAGGACGAACGCCCCTCGGGGTTCTTGAACGTCGAGCCGCCGGTCTTCTCGCGGATGGGCTGGGTGGTCTCGCGGCGGGCGGTGATCTCGGCCATGCGCGCCTCGATGGCGGCGGGCTCGTCCGGGCGCCCCTGGAAGACCGCCTGGATCCAGATCACCTCGCCCGGCTCCACCTTGCTGTGCCGATAGGTGTAGCCGAAGTCCTCCAGCGCGTAGCTCACCACCTCGCCCTTGCGATCGAAGCCCCAGGCCGAGACCAGGACGTCCTTGGTCTCGCTGCCGTAGCAACCGGCGTTCATGGTCAGGGCGCCGCCGATGGTGCCGGGAATGCCGGCGTAGAACTCCAGCCCCGCCAGGCCCGCCTTGGCCGCCGCCCTGGCGACCATCGAATCCAGGGCGCCGGCGTCGGCGATGACCCAACCCTCCTCCTCGTCGATGGAGACCTCGGCGAACGCCTTGCCCGCCAGCCGGATGACGACGCCGGGAACCCCGCCGTCGCGGACGATCACGTTCGAACCCACGCCCAGCACGGTCACGGGCACGTCCTCGGGCAGAGCCTGAAGAAAGTCGCTCAGGTCCGTTTCGTCGGCCGGCAGGAACAGCACCTCGGCCGCGCCGCCGACGCGGAACCAGGTGAAGGGGCCCAGCGGCTCGTCCTTCAGCAGGCGGCCGCGAACGTCGGGGAGATGGTCGCGCCAGCTCATTTCGCGATCGCCTCAAGCTGGCCCGGCAGGGCGTGCGCCCAGACCGTGATGTCGCCCGCCCCCAGGCAGACGACCAGATCGCCGGCCTTGGCCTCGTCGGCCACCAGGCGCGCGAGGTCGGCCGGGCTCTCCAGCGCCAGCGCGCGGCGATGGCCGAACCGGCGCAGGCCCTCGACCAGGCCATCGCGGCTGGCGCCCTCGATGGGGCTCTCGCCGGCCGTGTAGACATCGGCGACGATCACCGTGTCGGCGTCGTTGAAGCAGCCGCAGAACTCGTTGAACAGGTCGTGCAGGCGCGTGTAGCGGTGCGGCTGCACCACGGCGATCACCTTGCCCTCGGTGACCGCGCGCGCGGCCTTCAGCACCGAGGCGATCTCGACCGGATGGTGGCCGTAGTCGTCGATCACCCGCACGCCGTTGGCCACGCCGGTGGTCGTGAAGCGGCGCTTCACCCCGCCGAACCCGGCCAGGCCCTTGCGGATGTCGTCGTCCGACACGCCCAGCTCGCGGGCCACGGCGACGGCGGCGATGGCGTTGAGTACGTTGTGCTGGCCGGCCATCGGCAAGTGCAGGTTCTCCAGCCGCACGACCGGCCTATCCTGGGGCGCGAACACCACGTCGAAGCGCGAGCCGTCCGGCCCCATGCTGATCTTCTCGGCGCGGACCTCGGCCTGGGGATTGGTCCCGTAGGCGATGAGCCGGCGGTTCTGCACCCGCGCGGCCATGGCCTGGACCTCGGGGTGGTCGGTGCAGACCGCCGCGAAGCCGTAGAACGGCACGTTCTCGACGAAGTCCTGGAAGGCCTTCTTCACGGCCTCGAAGTCGCCGTAGTGGTCCAGGTGCTCGGGGTCGATGTTGGTGACGATGGCGCAGGTCGATTTCAGCTTCAGGAAGGTGCCGTCGCTCTCGTCGGCCTCGACCACCATCCAGTCGCCCTCGCCCACCTTGGCGTTGGTGCCATAGGCGTTGATGATTCCGCCGTTGATGACGGTCGGGTCCTTGCCGCCGGCGTCCAGCAGGGCGGCGACCATCGAGGTGGTGGTGGTCTTGCCATGGGTGCCGCCGACCGCGACCGAGTACTGGAGCCGCGTCAGCTCGGCCAGCATCTCGCCGCGGTGGACCAGCGGCAGGCGCCGCTCGCGCGCGGCGACCATCTCCGGGTTGTCGGCCTTGATGGCGGTGGAATAGACGATGGCCGAGGCGCCTTCGACATTGGCCGCGCCCTGGCCGATGAAGACCTTGGCGCCGAGCTTCTCCAGGCGCTCGGTGTTGGCGCTAGCCCTGGCGTCGGAGCCCTGCACCGTATAGCCGATCCGCAGCATGATCTCGGCGATGCCGCTCATGCCGATGCCGCCGATGCCGATGAAGTGCACGGGGCCGAGGGCGAAGGGGACGGGGCGCTTGTTCATTTTTGGACGGCGGTTCTTTCGACCAGGTCGGCCAGGCGTTCGGCCGCGTCGGGCTTGGCGATGGAGCGGGCGCCGGCGGCCATGCGCGCCAGGCGGTCGGGATTGGTCAGCAGCTTCTCCAGCGCGCCCGCCATCGTGTCTACGGTGAGCTGGTTCTCGCGGGCGACCTCGGCGCCGCCGGCCTCGGCCATGACCCGGGCGTTCTGGCCCTGGTCGTCGTCGAGCGCGATGGCCAGCGGCACCAGGATGGCGGGCTTGCCGGCGACGGCGAACTCGCAGACCGAGCCGGCCCCCGAGCGCCCGATCACCAGATGCGCGTCGCGCAGCCGCCCGGCCATGTCCCGGAAGAACGGCGCGATCTCGGCCTCGACCATGGCGTCGGCATAGATGCGCCGGGCGTTGTCCATGGATTCCTTGCGGGTCTGCTGCTGGACCTTCATGCGGTGGCGCAGGCCCTCGGGCAGCTTCCGGATCGCCTCGGGCATCAGCTCCGAGAGCAGCCGCGCGCCCTGGCTGCCGCCGGTGATGAGGATGCGGATCGGGCCGTCGGCCGTCGGCGGCGCATAGGGAAGATCGGCCAGGGCGCGGATGTCCGGCCGGATCGGATTGCCGACCACGACGGCGTTCTCGGCGACGCGGCCGGGCGCCTTCTGCAGCACCGGGAAGGCGCAGGCGACGGCGCGGACGTGGCCCGCCAGGCGGCGGTTGGCCCGGCCCATGACCGCATTCTGCTCGTGCAGCAGGGTCGGGCGTCCCTGGGTGATCCCAGCCAGCAGGCCCGGCACCGACGGATAGCCGCCGAAGCCGACGACGACGGCCGGATCGATCCGGGTGAAGGCGGCGCGCGCCTGCATGACGCCGCGGACGATGGCGATCCCCGCCTGGGCCATGCCGATCACGTCGCCGCGCTGGAAGGTGCGGGCCGAGAGCCCGATGCGCTCCTCGGCCGGGAAGCTCTCGGCGAAGGCGGCGGCGCGCTCGTCGGAGGCCAGCACGATGCGCCACCCACGGGCGATCAGCGCCTCAGCCAGGGCCTGAGCGGGAAACAGATGGCCACCGGTCCCACCGGCGGCGACGACAGCGATCTTGCGCATCACGAGCCTTTAGGCGAACGCGCCGGCCTTGGCGAGGCCCTCGCCCTGGGAATAGGCGCCCGGCCGGCGGCGAGTCAGCGCAAGCGCCATGCCGAAGGTCAGGCAGATGGCCCACATGGACGAGCCGCCGTAGGAAATGAACGGAAGGGTCATGCCCTTGGTCGGGATCATGTTCAGGTTCACCGCCACATTGATGAAGGCCTGCTGGCCCACCAGAACGAAGAGCCCGGCCGCGGCCACCTGCTCGAAGGGATCGGTCAGCTTCATGGCGCGATAGAGGCCGCGGGTGACGATGAAGCCCAAGAGCGCGATCAGCAGCAGCGAGAAGATCAGGCCGTACTCCTCGGCCCCGACCGAATAGATGAAGTCGGTGTGCAGGTCGGGCACGTGGCGCTTCATGACGCCCTCCCCCGGGCCGCGACCGAAGAAGCCGCCGGCGGCGATGGCCTCGGCGGCGCGGTCCACCTGGTGGGTGTCGGCGCGGTCGGGGCTGAGGAAGCGGTCCACGCGGCTGGCCACGTGCGGGAACAGGAAGTAGGTCGAGGACAATCCCACGGCCGCGACGCCGCCCAGCAGCATGACCCACGACAACGGCACCCCGGCCATCCAGAACGCCGCCCCGAAGGCGATGGTGATCAGCACCGTCTGGCCGACGTCGGGCTGGATCAGCAGCAGGCCGACCGAGAGGAAGTAGAGGCCGAAGGCGATCGAGACGCCGGGCACGCCCTGCCCCTTCTGGCCCTCCGAGAACATCCACGAGACCAGCACGATCAGGGCCGGCTTCATGAACTCCGAAGGCTGCAGGGTGAAGCCGCCGAGCTGGACCCAGCGGGTCGCGCCCTTGGCCGTGTGGCCCAGGAACGGCAGCACGATCATGACGGCGATGGCCGCCAGATAGATGAAGAAGGCCGCCCGCCTGATCCCCCGCGCGTCGAGCATCGAGACCCCGATCAGGATCGCCGCGCCGGTGACCGCGAACACGCACTGGCGCACCGCGAAATGGAAGGGATCGCCGACGTTCATCCGCACCGCGGCGGCGGGGCTGGCGGCGAAGGACATCATCACGCCGATGGCGATCAGCGCGGCGACCGCCCCCAGCATCCAGCGATCCGTCGTCCACCACCAGATGCCCACGGACGAGCGGTCGCTCCGCGCGAAGGCGTGGGCCTGCTGATGGCGATGAACGTGGCTCATGGGCGTCTCCGCGGGCGCAGCGGCCCGTTTCTCTCAGATGCCCGCGGCATGCTTAAGATATCTTAACCAAGAGGCCGTCCGCGCGCCCTGCGACTTGAATTCTTCGCCGCCGCGGGGCGACATCGCGTCCCCCACTCGAGAGGACGCCCCATGACCCAAGCCAGCGCTTCGACCACCGACCAGGCCGCCCACTGGAACCAGGCCGGCGGCCAGGCCTGGGTCGACCTGCAATCCCTGATGGACCGCCTGAACAAGCCTATCGAGGAGATCCTGGTCGAGCGGGCGTTCCCGGGCGCCGGCAGGCGCGTGCTCGATATCGGCTGCGGCGCGGGCGCCACCACCCTGGCCATGGCCCGGCGGCTTGGACCTGGCGGCCTGAGCCTCGGCGTCGACATCTCCGGCCCGCTCATCGAGGCCGCCAGGGCTCAGGCGCAGGGGCTGGACGGCGCGCAGTTCGTCCAGGCCGACGCCCAGACCCACGACTTCGGCGCCGCGAGCTTCGACGCCGCCATGTCGCGGTTCGGGGTGATGTTCTTCAGCGACTTCGATGCGGCCTTCGCCAACATCCGCGCAGCCCTGAAGCCGGGCGCCGAGCTGGTCTTCGCCTGCTGGCGCAAGCCGGGCGACAATCCGCTGGCCGCCGCCCCGATGCGCGCCGCCGCGCCGTTCCTGCCGCCGCAGCCCACGCCCGACCCGATGGCGCCGGGGCGCTTCGCGTTCGCCGATCCCGGCCGCATCGACGGCATCCTTGCGCACAGCGGCTGGCGCGAGGTCGAGATCGCCCCGCTCGATGCGCCCACGCCGATCGCCCTGCCCGACCTCGTCACCCTCAGCCTGCGCATGGGGCCGCTGGCCGCGGCGCTCCGCGAGCAGGACAAGACCGTGCGCGCCAGGGCCCAGGACGCGGTGGAGACCGCGCTCGCCTCGGAGGCCGTCGATGGGATCGTGCCGATGGTCGCCGGCTGCTGGCTGGTGACCGCGCGGGCCTAGGCGCGGGCGCCCTTGGCCACGGGGCGCGTCAGGGCCGTCACCGCCTCCCGGAAGGCCTCGCCGCGGGCCTCGAAATCGGCGAACTGGTCGAACGAGGCGCAGGCCGGCGAGAGCAGCACCACGGCGTCCTGGCCCGAGGCCGCCGCGTCGGCATGGGCGGCGGCGACCGCCGCGGGCAGCACGCCGCACTTGGCGACCTTGGCCTTGCCCTCGAGGATCGCGGCGAAGTCGTCCTGCGACTCGCCGATCAGGTAGGCCTTCTCGATGCGCGGAAAGAGGTCGGCCAGGCTGTCGATGCCGCCGGCCTTGGGCACGCCGCCGGCGATCCAGTAGAACTTCGGATAGCTCGACATCGCCTGGCGCGCGGCGTCGGCGTTGGTCGCCTTGCTGTCGTTGACGAAGCGGACCTTGCCCACCGCGCCCACCGTCTCCATCCGGTGCGCCAGGCCCGGGAAGCTCATCAGGCCGTCGGCCGCCTCCTGCGAGCTCAGGCCCAGGCCGCGCGCCGCCGAATAGGCCGCCGCCGCGTTCTGCCAGTTGTGGCGGCCGGGCAGCGAGCGGGCGCGCAGCAGGTCGGCGATCTCCACGGCGCGCTCGCCGGTGGCGTCGTACAGAAGGCCCTGCAGGACATAGACCCCGCGGCCCATGGCCTTGGAGGCCGAGATCGGCACGATGGTGCGGCGGTTGGCGGCGGTGATCTCGGTGCAGATCCGCTGGCCCCAGGGGTCGTCCACGCCGATGACGGCGGTGTCGCCCTTGCCCTGGTTCAGCAGGATACGGCGCTTGGCTTCCACATACCCTTCCATTCCGCCGTGGCGGTCGAGGTGGTCGGGCGAGACGTTCAGCAGCACCGAGACGTCGGGCTTGAGGCTGGAGGTCAGGTCGAGCTGGTAGGAGGAGAGCTCCAGCACGTAGACCGCCCCGCCGTGCATGTCCTCCAGGCCCAGCACGCCCTGGCCGATATTGCCGCCGACGCGGACGTCGCGGCCGGCCGACGCGCAGATGTGGCCGATCAGGGCGGTGGTGGTCGACTTGCCGTTGGTGCCGGTGATGGCGACGATCTTGGGCCGCTTGTGCTCGGGCGCGGCGTTCACGGTGCGGGCGAAGAGCTCGATGTCGCCGAGGATCTCGACCCCGGCGGCCTTGGCCTTCTCCACCGTCCAGTGCGGCTTGGGATGGGTCAGCGGCACGCCCGGCGAGAGCATCAGCGCGGCGAACTGCGACCAGTCGGCGCTGGCGAGGTCGAGCAGCTCCAGCCCCTCGGCCTGCGCGGCGGCGCGGCTTTCCGGCTTCTCGTCCCAGACCACGACCCTGGCTCCGCCCAGCGTCAGGGCGCGCGCGGCCGTCAGCCCTGTGCGGGCCAGGCCGAACACGGCGACCGTCCTGCCTTCGAAGCCGCGGACCGGGATCATGGGACCTGCCTGCCCTCCCCTATCGCAGCTTCAGGGTCGCGAGGCCCAGCAGGGCGAGCATGACCGCGATGATCCAGAAGCGGATCACGACCGTGCTCTCGGACCAGCCGAGCTTCTCGAAATGGTGGTGGATCGGGGCCATGCGGAAGACCCGCTTGCCGGTCAGCTTGAACGAGGCGACCTGGATCATCACCGACAGGGTCTCCATGACGAAGAGGCCGCCGATGATCCCGAGCACGATCTCGTGCTTGGTGGCCACGGCCACCGCGCCGATGCCGCCGCCCAGGGCCAGCGAACCGGTGTCGCCCATGAAGATCTTGGCCGGCGGCGCGTTGTACCAGAGGAAGCCGAGGCCGGCGCCGATCATGGCCCCGCAATAGACCGCCACCTCGCCGACGCCGGGCACGAAGTGCAGCTTCAGGTACTGGGCGAAGACGTAGTTGCCGACGAGATAGGCGATGAAGCCGAAGGCCGCCGCCGCGATCATCACCGGCACGGTGGCCAGGCCGTCCAGGCCGTCGGTGAAGTTCACGGCGTTGGCCGCGCCGACGATGATGAAGGCCCCGAAGGCCAGGTAGAACCAGCCCAGCGGCAGCAGCAGTTGCTTGAAGATCGGGAACGCCACCGAGGTCGCCAGTTCCGGGGTTTCCGGCGGGCTGGCCCCGAACACCACGATCAGCGCCACCGCTGCCAGGGCGATGGCCGCTTCCATCAGCAGCCGGATCTTGCCCGAAACCCCCGCCGTCGATTGCTTGGTCACCTTGGCGTAGTCGTCGGTGAAGCCGAGGACGCCATAGCCGGCGGTGACCAGGATCACCGCCCACACATAGACGTTGGAGAGGTCCGACCACAGCAGGGTCCCGACCAGCAGGCCGGCCAGGATCATCACCCCGCCCATGGTCGGGGTGCCGGCCTTCTCGACCACGTGGCGCTCGATGCCGTCGGCGCGGATCGGCTGGCCCTTGCCCTGCTTGGCCTGCATCCAGCGGATGAAGCGCGAGCCCATGGCCACGACCACCAACTGGGCGGTGAACAACGCCATGCCGGTGCGGAAGGTCTGGTATTTCAACAGGTTGAGGAACGGCACATAGCCGTCCGCGGCGAGCTGTTGATACAGCCAGTACAGCATCAGCCCGCCTCCCCCGAACGGACGTCGAGCGCGCCCAGCGCGGCCGCGACCGCACCGGCCCTCGAGCCGTTGGACCCCTTGACCATCACCAGATCGCCCGGCTCGACGGCCGCGCCGATCAGCGGCGCCAGCTCCGCCGCGCTTTCGGCGTAGCCGCCGCGCCGAGTCGGCGGAAGGGCGTCCCACAGGGATTTCATCAGCGGACCGGCCGCGAACACGAGGTCGACCCCCGCCGCTTCAAGCGGCGCGGCAAGGCCCGCATGGAAGGCCGGCGCCTCGGCGCCAAGCTCCAGCATGTCGGTCAGCGCGACGATACGCCGCCCGCCCGTCTTGCGCGCGCCCAGGCTGGCGAAGGCCGCGCCCATGGAGATCGGATTGGCGTTGTAGCTTTCGTCGATCAGGGTGAAGGCGCCGCCGGCCAGGTTCACCAGTTTCTCGGCCCCGCGCCCGGCCAGCGGCTCGAAGGCGCCCAGGGCGGCCAGGCTGTCGTCCAGGCCGACGTCCAGCGCCTCCAGCATCAGCAGCACGGCCATGCTGTTGGGGCCCCAGTGGAACCCGGTCTGCAGGATCGGGAAGTCCAGCGCCCTGCCGTGCAGGCGCGCCTTGATCACCGCCCGTCCCGGTTCGGGCGCGAAGTCGACCAGTTGAGCGTCGCACTCCTTGCCGGAGCCGAAGCTGCGCACCGTGGCCCCGGCCTTGTGCGCCTCTTCGGCCAGCAGGTCGAACCACGGGTTGTCGGCGTTCAGGATCGCCACGCCGCCCGGCTCGACGCCGGCGAAGATCTCGGCCTTGGCCCGCGCCACGCCGATCTCGCCGTCGGGGAAGTTCTCGACGTGGACCGGGCCGACCGTGGTGACGACCACCGCATGGGGCCGCACGAAGCGCGACAGCGGCGTCACCTCGTCGGCGTGGTTCATGCCGATCTCGAATACGGCGCGCTCGGTGTCGCGCGGCATCCGCGCCAGGGTCAGCGGCACCCCGATGTGATTGTTGTAGCTCTTGACCGACGAGTGCGCCTTGCCGGCGCGTTCCAGGCCCGCGCGGATCGCCTGGGTGACGCTGGTCTTGCCGACCGACCCGGTGACGGCGCCGCGGCGCGCCTGGGGCGCGCGATCGCGAGCCGCTTCTCCCAGCCTTTCCAGGGCCTTGAGCACGTCATCGACGACGATGCTCGAACCGTCGACGCGCTTCGACACCAGGCTGGCGGCGGCGCCGGCCCCCAGGGCCTGGGAGACGAACTCGTGCCCGTCGCGGCCCCCGGCCAGGGCGACGAACAGGTCGCCCGGCTCGATGCTGCGGGTGTCGATGGAAACCCCGTCCACGGCGAAGGCCGGACCCGCAAGGCGGCCGCCGGTCGCGGCGAGGATCTCGTCCGACGTCCAGAGCGGCTTAGACATGCGCAGCCTCCAGCGCCGCGGCCACTTCGGCCACGTCGTCGAAGGGATGAACGGTCGAGCCGACGATTTGGCCCTGTTCGTGCCCCTTGCCGGCCACCACCAGCACGTCGCCCGGCCCCATCAACGCCACGCCGGCGCGGATCGCCTCGCGGCGGTCGCCGACCTCGCGCGAGCCCGGCGCGCCGGCCAGGATCTCGGCGCGGATCGAGGCCGGGTCCTCGGTGCGCGGATTGTCGTCGGTGACGATGGCGATGTCGGCGTGCTGGGCGGCCGCCAGGCCCATCAAGGGACGCTTGGCGCGGTCGCGGTCGCCGCCGGCGCCGAACACCACGATCAGCTTGCCTTCGACGTGGGGACGCAGCGACTTCAGCACCGTCTCCAGGCCATCGGGGGTATGGGCGTAGTCGACATAGGCCTCGCCGCCCTTGCCGCTCGTGCCGACGCGCTGCAGGCGGCCGGGGGCGCCTTCCAGGGTCTCCAGCGCAGCCATGACGCCCTCGACCGGCTCGCCGGCGGCGATGCACAGTCCCGCGGCGACCAGCGCGTTCGAGGCCTGGAAGGCGCCGGCCAGCGGCAGCCGCACGTCATAGGTCTTGCCCTTGGCCTCGATCCTGAGGGCCTGGCCTTCCGGGGTCGGCGTGCGCTCGACCAGCGTCAGCCCCTGCCCCGCCTCGCCGACCGAGAACACCGACTGGCCCGAGCCGACCGCGGCGGCGGCGAAGGCGCCGTAGGCGTCGGAGTCGGCGTTGAGCACCGCGACGCCGCCGCGCGGCAGCAGCGCCTCGAACAGGCGCAGCTTGGCGTCGCGATAGGCTTCCATGGTGTGGTGATAGTCGAGGTGGTCCTGGGTCAGGTTCAGGAACCCGGCGGCGGTCAGGGCGACGCCGTCCAGCCGCCGCTGATCGACGCCGTGCGACGACGCCTCCATAGCCAGGTGGGTCACGCCCTTGGCCGCCAGGACCGACAGCAACTGTGCGACATCGGCCGCATCGGGGGTGGTCAGGCCAGGCGGAGTGATCTGCTCGTCCAGGCCGAGGCCGGTGGCGCGCACGCCCAGCGTGCCCATGCTGGCCGCCGCCTTCCCCGCGTGGTTGAAGATCTGGCGGCAGAACGCGGCGACCGAGGTCTTGCCGTTGGTGCCGGTGACGGCGACGACGACCGGCGGCTGCGCGCCCCAGAACGCCCGGGCCGCCAGGGCGTACATCCGGCGCGGATCGGGGGTGACGATCACCGGCACGCCGAGGCCAGGCAGGTCCTCGGCCGAGATCACCGCCACGGCGCCGGCCTCGACCGCCTTGGCGGCGAACGCCTTGCCGTCGACCTTGGAGCCCGGCAGCGCCGCGAACAGGAAGCCCGGCTGCACCTTGCGGCTGTCGGCGGTGACGCCCTCAATGACCGGGTCCGTCGCGAAGGTCCGCTGGACCAGTTGGGAAAGCGGCGCGCTCATCAATGGCCGTCCGCGATCGGTTCGGCCGCGAGGGAGCCCTCGCCGACCACCTTGATCAGGTCGGGCTGGCGCTGGACGTGCAGGAACGGCGCGATGCGGTCGATCACCCGGCCGGCGGCCGGCGCGGCGACCCAGCCGCCGGTCGAATAGCCGTAGGTCTTGGCGGTGCCGTGCGGCTCGTCCATCAGGATCAGCACGAAGTAGCGATCCTGCTCCACCGTCCCGGTCGTCGGGAATACGGCGGCGAAGGACGACACCTGGCGCTTGGTGGAATAGCCACGGATCGTGGGATCGTATTTCTCGCCGGTGCCGGTCTTGCCGCCGACGCTGAGGCCCGGCGCGTTGGCCGACTTGCCGCTGCCGCTGATGACGTTGGCGCGCATGATCTGCAGCATCTGCAGGGATGTCTGCTCGGAGATCACCCGCTGGCCCTGCGGCCGCTGTCCCGGCTCCAGCTTCTTGATGGTGAGCGGGATCATGTAGCCGCCGTTCAGCAGCGCGCCCATGGCGCTGGTGACCGCCAGCGGGCTGACATTCATGCCGTGACCGAACGAGGTCGAGGCCACCGCGTCCATGTCCCATTTGCGCGGGGTCAGCGGACGCGCCGACTCCATCAGTTCGATCCGGGCCGGCTGGGTCAGGCCAAGGTCGGTGAAATACTTGCTCAGGCGCTCGGCGCCGATGCTCTCGGCCAGCTTGGCGGTGCCGATGTTGGACGAGTGAATGAACACCTCGACCAGGGTCATGATCTTGCGGGCGGCGTGGTAGTCCTTGATGGTCCGATAGCCGAGTTGGTACGGCACGCGCGCATCGAAGGTGGACGACGGATTGGCGACGCCGGTGTCCAGGCCGATCGCCACCGTGAACGCCTTGAAGGTCGAGCCCATCTCGTAGATCGACGCCGCGGCGCGGTTCAGCTTGGCGTCGTCGCTGGCCTTGGAGGCCTGGTTCGGGTCGAAGGTGGGATAGCTGGCCATCCCCAGGATCTCGCCCGTATGGACGTTGGTGACGATGCCCACGGCGCCGCGCGGCCCGAACTCGGCGGCGGCCTTGTAGAGCTCGTCCTCCAGCGCCGCCTGCACCCGCAGGTCGATCGACAGGGGCACCGCCGTCTTCGACGCCGCATTGCCGCGGACGGTGTCGTTCAGCGCCCGCTCGGCGCCGGCCAGGCCGATCCCGCCGGTGTCGGCGAAGCCGATCAGGTGCGCGGCGGTCGTGCCCAGCGGATAGACCCGGCGCTCCTCCGGCTCGAAGGTGACGCCCGGCAGGCCCAGGGCGTGGATGCGGGCGCGCTCTTCCGGCGTCAGGCCGGCGGCCACGAAGCCGCGGCGCTCGGCCGACAGCACGCGCTCCAGGCGCTGGCGGTTGAGGTTGGGCAGGGCCGTGCGCAGGGCGCGGCGGGTCTCGTCGGCGTCCCAGATCTCGCGCGGGTCGACATAGAGCCCGTAGTGCAGCAGGTCGGCGGCCAGCATGGCGCCGTTGCGATCCACCAGGTCGGCGCGCGAGGCGCCCACCGGCCCGGCATAGCCCCCGCCCCGGCCGGCGTCGGAGAACAGCGCCGCCCGGGTCGCGCCGATCGCCAGCAGCAGGAAGGCGGTCGAGAACACCGCCAGGACGAAGAAGATGCGGATGCGGGTGTCGTCTTCAGCCTTGCCGGCCGCGCGTGCGCGCTCGAAGGCGTGCTCCAGCCCCCAGACCTTGGCCTTCAGCCAGCGCCAGCCGGGCGCCTCGAAAGATGGATGAGCAAGGCTCACGGCTTCTGCTTCCCAAGGGCGACCTCGCCCAGCTTGTCGATGGTGGTCTCGTGCCGGGCGCCGACCGGCCCCATGCCCAGGTGGGCGGTGGAAAGCGCCTCGATGCGCGCGGGCTGCTCCAGGTGGGCGACCTCGGCCTGCAGCAGGCGGATGCGCGCCTTCTCGGCGTCGATCTGCTTCTCGACCGAGGCGATCTCCGCGCGTTCGCGCCCGGCCATGGTCTTGGCCAGGTAGACCGAAAGGATGACGGCGATCAGGACGCCCAGGGCGACCACGTCGACCAGCCGGAAACCCCGAATCTTGCGGCTGAGGAGGCTCATGCCGCCTCCTTCCACACCGGGGCGGAGGTGCGAACCCCCACCCGCAGCTTCGCCGAGCGCGCGCGCGGATTGGCCGCGGTCTCGGCCTCGCTCGGGGCGCGGGCGCCGTTGAACAGCAGTTGGAAGCTCGGCGGGGCGCCGGCCTCGACCGGCGGCAGGTGGCGCGACCCGCCGGGCGTCCTGCCGGCCCGCTCGGTGAAGAACGCCTTGGCGATGCGGTCCTCGAGCGAATGGAAGGTGACGACGGCCAGGCGCCCGCCCGGCTTCAGGGTCCGCTCGGCGGCGACGAGGCCGGCCTCGAGCTCGGACAGCTCCTCGTTGACCGCGATGCGCAGGCCCTGGAACGACCGCGTCGCCGGATGCACCTTGGCCCCGCGACGCCCGCCCAGCGCGCGTTCGATCACCTCGGCCAGGTCCAGGGTGCGGGTGAAGGGCTGCTCGGCGCGGCGGCGGGCGATGAACGCGGCCACGCGGCGCGACTGCCGCTCCTCGCCATAGACGAAGAAGATGCGCGCCAGCTCGGCCGGCTCGGCGGTGTTGACGATGTCGGCGGCGGTGGGCCCCTCGGCGCCCATGCGCATGTCCAGCGGGCCGTCGCGCATGAACGAGAAGCCGCGCTCGGCCTGGTCGAGCTGCATGGACGAGACGCCCAGGTCCAGGGCCACGCCGTCGGCGACGCCCTCCCCCAGATCCTCGGCCATCTGCGAGAACCGTCCGTCGATCAGCCGGAACCGATCGCCCAGCCCCTCGGCGAAGCGCCGCGCGCTGGGGTCGCGGTCGAAGGCGACGACGTCGGCGCCGGTCGCCAGGAACCCGCGCGAATAGCCGCCCGCCCCGAAGGTGCCGTCGACGATCAGCTTGCCGGGGCCCGGCTCCAGGGCGGCGATCACTTCGTCCAGCAGGACCGAGGTGTGGGGCGCACTCATTGGGCCGCCCCCAGCTTGGCGGCGCGCTGCTGGGCGCGCAGTTCGGCCAGGCCGGCGCGGGCCAGCTCGCGCTGGGCGGCGCGGTGAGCCTGGAACGCCTCGCGCTCCCAGATCTGGAACCGGTCGCCGAGGCCGACCAGCACGACCCAGTCGGTCAGGCCGAACTGGTCGCAGAGCTGCTCGGGCAGGGTGATGCGGCCGGCGGTGTCGAAGCTCATCTTCGCCTGCCCGCCCAGGACCGACAGCTCGATCGCCGAGCGCACCGGGTCGCCGAACGGCATCTCGTCCATCAGCGCGATGTAGCGGTCAAACAGCGCCCGGCCGCCGCCCTCGATGCAGTCGGCCTCGATCGAGGGGAAGCAGACGACGCCGTCGAAGGGGCCGGAGACGAGCGCGCGGAATTCCTGCGGCACGACGATGCGCCGCTTGGCGTCTACTTGTTTCTCGAAGGTCGAGAGAAACATCCCGCCGCGCCCCAGATCACGGCTCCGAGCGAGCCGCCAACTTCACCCCGTTCCGGACCGGCGAAGCCCCCAGCTCCGACGCGCCGCCGATCCTCAACGGATGCTGATTGGGTTAACATGGGATCAATTGGGAGACAATGACTCCAAGGCTCGATTTCGGGGAATTTCAAAGAAGTTACGGTTATGCTTCAGGCATCCACAGGCGACATCCACAGAACATACAGCGAACTTGTTAAGTATAGCCGCCGCGTTGCAGGCGCCGGTGGATAGGCTGGACGGAAGTACGGACCAGACGGCCTGTAAGCCGGGTTCTGTGCCGCCCGCGAACGGGCGCGACGATCATTCCTCTGGACCGCCCATTGCTGGACGGTTCTCGCGACCTACCCGGACGCCTCGGGCCTATGACGGCCCTGCCCCTTGCGGGGCGCGGAATCCCTATTCGGTCTTGCTCCTGGCGGGGCTTGCCATGCCGTTCCTGTCACCAGGCCCGCGGTGGGCTCTTACCCCACCCTTTCACCCTTGCCCCGGTCGAAACCGAGGCGGTCTGCTCTCTGTGGCGCTATCCCTGGGGTCGCCCCCGGCGGGCGTTACCCGCCGCCATGTCATAGTGGAGCCCGGACTTTCCTCGACTGCCGCAAGGCAGCCGCGATCGCCCGGCCGTCTGGTCCGCGCGCTAAGTGGGCCGCCCCGCGCCGCGGGTCAAGCGTCCCGCGCGAGCAGCCGCATCCCAATTCGTCCCAATGGGCGCAGCCGCAGCAACGCCTTGCGGAACGCCGCGGCGGGGCCTAGCCTCCCGTGAACCGTCCGGCAGAGGATGCTTACGTGTGTGCTGTGATCGATTGAGGCCCTGAGGAATCCAGGCTGACGCCTGCCCCGGACCCGCCGCGCCGACGCGCGCGGGCGCTTCATGTCGATTGGACACATCATGCCGAATTCCAAAGAGCCGCGCGCGCCTGCGCGCCAACCCCAGACCGACTCCGCCCCGGAGCCGACGCCGGCCGAGCGCGCCCGCGCGATCATCGAGCGCCAGTTGGCCGGCAAGCAGCATGGCGGGCCGCCGGGCCTGAACGGCGGCAAGGCCGGCGGCGTCCACAAGCCGGGCAAGGGCGGCTGGTCGCCCGCGCCCATCCGCCCCGGCGGCCGCGGCCGGCGGGGCTAGGGTCGGAGGCGCCCGCCCAGGGTGCCTCCCGCCTTCGTCAGAACTCGGCCGAACCGCCGTCGCAGGGCACCACCGCCCCGGTGGTGTAGGCGCTGGCGCGGCTGGCCAGGAAGATCGCCACCCCGGCGATGTCCTCGGGCGTGCCGATGCGGCCGCGCGGGTTCGACTTGGCGATCGCGTCGCCGGCCCGGGCCAGGGTCGCGGCCATCATGTGGCTCTGGAAGGGACCGGGCGCGATGGCGTTGACCAGGATGTGCTCGGGCGCCAGCCGCTTGGCCAGGTGGCGGGTCAGCATGATGCAGCCGGCCTTCGAGGTCGAATAGGCGTAGGTCTCCAGGGCCGGCGGCTGGATGCCGTTGACCGAGGCGATGTTGATCACCCGGCTGGGGTTCTCGTGCGTGGCCGCCGCGCGCAGTTGCGGCAGCAGCTTCTGGGTCAGGAAGAAGATCGACTTCACATTGAGGTCGACGGTCTTGTCCCAGCCGTCCTCGGGATACTCGTCGATCGGCGCGCCCCAGGTGGCGCCGGCGTTGTTGACCAGGATGTCGAGCCTGTCCTCGCGCTGCGCCAGGGCCGCGGCCAGGCCGGTGATCCCCTCCATGTTCGACAGGTCGAAGGGCAGCGAGATGCAGGTCCCGTACTTCGACAGCTCCTCGGCCAGGCCGTCGCAGACATTGGCCTTGCGCGACGAGATGTAGACCTTGGCGCCGTTCTCCACATAGCCGCGGGCGATCATCTCGCCGATCCCGCGGCTGCCGCCGGTGACCAGGGCGACCTTGCCCTCAACGCTGAACAGGTTGCGCATCGACCAATCCTTGCTTTTCGAAATATCGGTATGAATGGGGCTGAAATTCTGCAGGCGCAGTGCTGACGGCGAGCGGCCCCGCCGTCAAGCTTCGGCTCACGCGCCGGCCGCGGCGCGCAGCAGGCCGATCAGGCGGGCGCGGGTCATGCCGTCGGCGATCCCGTCGACCTTCTCCTGACGCCAGTGGCGCTGGAAGGCGCGCACCACCGCGGTCGTATGCGCGTCGAACCTACCCGACGGCGCGCAGTCATAGCCCAGCCGCGTGAAGCCGGCCTGCAGGGCGAAGACCCCGGCGCTCTCCTCGCCCTCCGCCAGCGGCGCGCCCGGCGCGGCCTCGGGCTCGACCCACAGGCCGTGGCCCGCCTCGGCCAGCGCCTTCCAGGGGAACAGCTCGCCCGGGTCGTCCTTGCGGTCGGGGGCCACGTCGGAATGGCCGACGATGCGGCCGTCCTCGATGCTCCAGCGGCCGCGGATGTCGCTCAGCAGCTCGATCACCGCGTCGATCTGCGGCTTGGGGAACGGCCGATAGCCGAACTCATGGCCCGGATTGACGATCTCGACGCCGATCGAGCGGCCGTTGATGTCGGTCTCGCCCTTCCAGAACGACACCCCGGCGTGCCAGGCGCGCCGCTCCTCCGGCACCAGGCGGAACACCCGCCCGTCCTCCTCGACCAGGTAGTGGGAGGAGACCTTGGCCTCCTCGTCGCACAGCCGCGCCAGCGCCTCGGGGCCGGTCTTCATGCCGGTGTAGTGCAGGACGATGATGTCCGGCGGGACCGTGCGCTCGTTGAAGTTGGGCGAGGCCGCCTCGATGAAGTTCATCGGGCCCGGCCCCGCAGGTTGAGCAGCAGAAGCATGACTTGGTTGGGCCTCATGGCGATGATCAGGACGCCCGCCAGCGCGACGGCGGCGCCGAAGGCCATGCGTGCGTCGAACGGGTCGTGGGTGATGGCGACTCCCAGGCCGATGGTGGCCAGCGGCGTCATCAGGGTCAACGGCGAGATCAGGTTCGCCTCATAGCGCTGGATCAGCCAGTAATAGGCCGTGTGGCCGAACACCGAGACCACCAGGGCCGAGAAGATCACCGCCGCCCAGAACGGCCAGCCGATCGACAGTCCGGTCTCCACCGCCCCCGGCTCGAAGATCAGCGACATCGGCACGAGCACCGCGAACGAGGCCAGCCCCACCCAGGCCTGGAACTGCAGCGGCTTGACGCCCTCCATCTGCTTCATCAGCACCGCCCCCAGCGAGCCGAGCACCACCGAGACCAGCACGAAGGCCAGCCCGCCGGTGAGCGTGAAGCCGTGCGGATCCCACATCACCGCCAGGGCGCCGACCAGGGTCAGCAGGATGCCCAGGGACCGGCGCAGGCTGAGCCGCTCGCCCAGCAGCAGGAACGAGAGGAGCGTCGTGGTCGGAACCATCAACTGGCTGACGATCGCGGCCGACGACGGGCTGGCCGTCTTCAGGGCCATGAACATGAAGGCGAACGAGCCCGCCCCCATGCAGACCGCCACCAGCAGCAGGCGCCAGAGCGGCCTGGGCGGATTGCGCAGCCAGGGGAACACCGCCAGCGCCACGATGCCGAAGCGCACGGCCGCATAGAACAACGGCGGGGCGTGCAGATAGGCCACGACGTACTTCGAGACGATGTTGTTGGTCGCCCACAACAGGCAGACGAAGACCAGGAGGGCGAAGTCGCGAAGGGCCATTCGCCGGTTAGGCGCGGTTGGCCGGTGTTTGGCAAGGGCGCCGCTGGTCTGACCTTTGGGAAATCTCCGATTGTGGCCGCCCGCCCGTTGCTGGAGTTCCCGCCATGACCACTTTCCCCTTCCTCGGCCCCGACGTCCGCGACCACGGTTCGGCCTGGATCGACCCGTCCGCCCGTATCTTCGGCGCCGTGGAGATCGCCCCGGAAGCCTCGATCTGGTGCAACGTCGTGGTGCGGGCCGAGAGCCAGAAGGTGGTGATCGGCAAGCGGACCAACATCCAGGACTTCGTGATGATCCATGTCGGCGCCGGCACGCCGACGATCGTGGGCGAGAACTGCTCGATCACCCACCACGTCACGCTGCACGGCTGCGATATCGGCGACAACTGCCTGATCGGCATCGGCGCGACGATCATGGACGGCTGCGTGGTCGGCGCGGGCTCGATCGTCGCCGGCGGCAGCTTCCTGAAGGAGGGCACGGTGATCGCGCCCAACTCCATCGTCATGGGCTCGCCCGGCGCGGCGACCAAGACCCGCGACAACAGCCTGGCCAACGCGATGAACGCCTTCCTCTACTGGCGCAACGCCCAGGCCTATGCGCAGAGCGACTACCGGCTGTGGTCGAAGGAGAGCTTCCGCGCCGAGATGGCGGCCGAGCGTGCGCGGCTGGCGGCCGTCTTCGCCTAGGGCCGTTCCCCCTCCGCTCGGTCCATCGGTCCGAACCCGCGCAGCAGAGCCTCCAGGCCGTAGTCGAACAGCCTGTCGAAGTCGGCCAGCCAGGCGCTGTCCACCACGGCCTTCAGCCGTGGGAGCGGCGGGGTCTGCGGCGCATCCAGCGTCGCGGCCATGCGATGGTCCGTGCGCCGCCCCGGCGCCGTCTTCGCCGCATGCGCCTCTTCCGCCTGCACTTGCCGCAGGACGTAGTTCACCGTCGTCGCATAGATCAGCCAGGATTCCCGCGGCTCCAGGCCGCCGCCCTGCAACACCTCCAGCGCCCGCTCGATGATGGCGTACTGGCGCCCCGCCACCGGTCCGGCCAGCAGCATGTAGTCCGCCGCGCCAGGATGGGCGCGAAGCGAGCGCCGGGCCCGATGGGCGAAGTCCCGCAGCCAGGCCCGCCAGTCGGCCTGTCCGGGGGGCGGCTCGAAGTCGCTGGTCAGGGCGTCGACCAGGGCGTTGAGCAACTGCTCGCGGCTGCCGAAGTGATAGTGGATCGAGGCGTCGGACACCCGCATGCGCGCTGCCAGCCCGCGCACCGACAGGGTGCGAAGGTCCCCGTCGGCCGCATATTCCAGGATCATCTCGCGCGACAGCGTCGGCGGGCGTCCTCGCCGACGCGGCCCCGACGGCGCGCTGTCCGATTTTTTAAGCACGCTCAATAATAATTGACCCCTCCTGGGGCCGCAAGCACCGTCCGCCTCGCTGCCCCTGCACCGGGCGGACGCCCCCGCCTGCCGGACCTGAATGGAGCCGCCATGTACGACATCGCCGACATCGCCTCGCAACTCGGCTTGCTGCGCCTGGAGGACCCGGCCCCCGCGGCCGGCGACTACATGCGGGTCCTGGCCCCGTTCAACCAGTGCATGGCCGGGATGATCCGGTTCGCTGGAACCACCGAATGGGAACGCCATCCCGACGACGAGTTCCTCTATGTCGTGGAGGGGCAGGTCGAGGTGACGATCCTGGCGGGCGGCGACACGCGGCGCGAAACGCTGCGGCCGGGCCTAGCCTGCGTGGTCCCCGCCGGGGCGTGGCACAAGCAGCGCACGCCCGGCGGGGTGACCCTGATCTACATCACCTCAGCCGCGGGAACCGATCACTCGGCCGCCGAGACGCCCTGAGGCTCCATCTCGGCCATCGCCGCCTGGTCCATGTACATCACCTCCCAGACGTGGCCGTCGAGGTCCTGGAAGCTGCAGCCGTACATCGGGCCCATGTCCAGGACCGGCTTCCAGGGCTTGCCGCCGGCGGCCAGGGCCTTGCTCAGGAAGCCGTCGACCTCGGCGCGGCTGTCGGCCGAGAGGCAGGTCAGCACCTCGGTCGCCGTGTGGGCGTCGGCGATGTCGCCGGTGATGAACTCCTTGAAGCGGCTGTGTTCCATCAGCATGGCGAAGATGTTCTCGTCGATCACCATGCAGGCGGTGTCGGCGCTGCAGAACTGCTCGTTGAAGGTAAAGCCAAGGGCGCCGAAGAAGGCGCGCGACGCCGTCACGTTCTTCACGGGCAGGTTCACAAAGATCATTCGCATGGGGAGGCTCCTCCGGGGGGTTACGCACCCTAGGACGAAGCTGGCAGGGCCGTTCCGACATCTCCCGCGAACTTTTCCACGCCAGGTGGTCCAGGCGCGAAAAAGCGCGCCCGGCGGACCGGACGCGCTTCGATATCGCTTTGCGTCGGCGGTTTAGGCGGCCGCGCCCAGGCTCAGGTTCTCGTAGCGGCCGAGGTGATGATCGGTCGAGCCGAAGGCGCTCTCGATCATGGTGGCGCGCTTGAAGTAGTGGCCGATGGCCATTTCGTCGGTCATGCCCATGCCGCCGTGCAACTGGATGGCGTTCTGGCCGATGAACTTGGCCGCCTTGCCGATCTGCACCTTGGCGGCCGAGGCGCCCTTGGCCCGCTCGATGTCGCTGTCGCCGAGCTTGATGTCGGCCATGTAGGTCATCGAGATCGATTGCTCGAGGTTGATGAACATGTCGACCATGCGGTGCTGCAGCACCTGGAACTGGCTGATCGGCTGACCGAACTGCTTGCGCTGCTTGGTGTATTCCAGCGTGCCTTCGTGCAGCTTGCGGAACACGCCGCAGGCTTCGGCGCAGGTGGCGACGATGGCCTCGTCGATGACCTTCTCGACCAGCGGCAGGGCCGCGCCCTCCGTCCCGATCAGGGCCTCGGCGCCGACCGAGACGTTCTCGAAGGTGACTTCCGAGGCGCGGAAGCCGTCGACGGTCGGGTAGTCGCGCGTCGTCACGCCCTTGGCGTCCTTCGGCACGATGAACACCGAGACGCCCTGGGCGTCGCGCTGGCCGCCGCCGGTGCGGGCGGTGACGATCAGGTGCGTGGCGTAGGGCGCGCCGATCACCACGGCCTTGTGGCCGTTGATGACATAGCCGGCGCCGTCCTTCTTGGCCGTGGTCTTCAGGTCCTGCCAGGTGTAGCGGGCCTGCGGCTCGGCATAGGCGAAGGCGATGATCGTCTCGCCGCCGATGATGCCGCCGATCAGGTCGCTGGCGCCGGCATAGCCCGAATGCTTCAGGAAGCCGCCGCCGATCACCACGGTGCCGAGATAGGGCTCGACCACCAGGGCTTTGCCCAGCTCTTCCATGATGACCATGTTCTCGGTCGAGCCGCCGCCCAGGCCGCCCAGCTCCTCGGCGAACGGCGCGCCCAGGATGCCCAGCTCCTCGGCGAAGGCCTTCCAGACGTTCGGACGCCAGCCCGGCTCGGCCTTCAGCGCGTCGCGGCGCTGCTCAAAGCTGTAGTGGTCGGCCAGATAGCTCGCGACGGTGTCGCGCAGCATCGACTGTTCTTCGGTGAAGCTGAAATCCATCTGGTTTCCCCGTGCAACACCCGCCCCGGCGCGTCGGCCGGGGGCGGGACTAGGCTTTTGTTCTGTGACTTAAGACGATCGGCGCTTAGAGGCCCAGCACCATCTTGGCGATGATGTTGCGCTGGATCTCGTTCGACCCGCCGTAGATGGAGGTCTTGCGCATGTTGAAATAGGCGCCGGCCACGCCTTCGGCGTAGTCCGGGCCGATGTTGGCGTTGTGGCCGAGGTCGCGCAGGTAGGGCGCGCCGTAGTGGCCGACCGCCTCCAGCACCAGCTCGGTCAGGCGCTGCTGAATCTCGGTGCCCTTGATCTTGAGGATCGAGCTTTCCGGGCCCGGGCCCTTGCCGCTGCTTTCGCCGGCCAGGGTGCGCAGTTCGGTGAACTCCAGCGCCGTCAGGTCGATCTCCAGCTCGGCGACCTTGCGCTTGAAGAACGGGTCGGCCAGCAGCTTGCCGCCGGCGTCCGACTGCTCGGTCGAGGCGATCTCGCGCACGCGCTCCAGGCCGCGCTTGGAGCGGGCGACGCCGGCGATGCCGGTGCGCTCGTGGGCGAGCAGCGCCTTGGCGCAGGTCCAGCCCTGGTTCTCGTGGAAGACGCGGTTCTCGACCGGAACCTTCACATTGTCGAGGAAGACGTCGTTGACCTCATGGCCGCCTTCCAGCGTCGTGATGCGGCGCACCTCGATGCCCGGGGTCTTCATGTCGATCAGCAGGAACGAGATGCCCGACTGCGGCTTGGCGTCCGGGTCGGTGCGGACCAGGAAGAAGCCCCAGTCGGCGTGCTGGCCCAGCGTCGTCCACGTCTTCTGGCCGTTGACGATGTAGTATTCCTTGCCATCGTCGCCGGTGACGCGCTCGGCCTTGGTCTTCAGCGAGGCCAGGTCCGAACCGGCGCCCGGCTCCGAATAGCCCTGGCACCACCACACCAGGCCGTCGCGGATGCCCGGCAGGAACTTCTCTTTCTGCTCCTGGGTGCCGAAGGTGTAGATCACCGGGGCCAGCATCGAGACGCCGAACGGCAGGATGCCGAGGGTGTCGGCGCGGGCCTGCTCTTCCGACCAGATGTACTTCTGCGTGGGCGTCCAGCCCGTGCCGCCGAACTCCACCGGCCACGACGGCGTCGCCCAGCCCTTCTTGGCCAGGATGCGGTGCCAGGAGAGGTAGTCCTCCTTGCTCAGCTCCTCGCCGCGGTTCTGCTTCTCGCGCAGTTCCTGGGGATAGTTCTGCGCGATGAAGGCGCGGGCCTCCTCGCGGAAAGCGGCGTCTTCAGGCGAAAAGTCGAGGTTCATAGTCGGCTCCCTGGCGCGAGCATTTACAGCGTATTTCGTTGGGGGCGGACCATACGCGGGTCGCGTGACGATGTGAAGATGACCTTTACGTCAACGTCACATCAACTTGTCGCGGTTCACCCAGCGAACCTTCGCCGTGCGCCAGCGTTGGACCCGTTGCGCCGCGCGTTTACGGCGTGCATCCCTAAGCCCCATGCCTCGCATCCTCACCTACAACGTCCATCGCTGCGTCGGCACGGATCGGCGGCTGGACGTGGGACGCGTGGCCGAGGTGATCGCCCGCCTGGAGCCCGACATCGTCGCCCTGCAGGAGCTGGACGTGGGCCGCGCGCGCACCGGCGGCGTGGACCAGGCCCACCAGATCGCCCGGCGGCTGAAGATGGCCTTCCACTTCCACCCGGCCCTGCGGGTCGAGGAGGAGCTCTATGGCGACGCCATCCTGACCACCTATCCCGAGCGGATGATCCAGACCGGCCCCCTGCCCGGCCATCCGGCGATTCCGCGCCTGGAGCCGCGCGGCGCGGTCTGGATCGCGGCCGAGGTCGAGGGGCGGCCGGTGCAGGTGATCAACACCCACCTGGGCCTGGTCCCCAGGGAACAGCAACTGCAGGCCGCCTGGATCGCCGGCCCCTCCTGGCTGGAGCATCCGATGCGCCACGGGCCGACCATCCTGCTCGGCGACTTCAACGCCACCGGCAGCTCGGTGGTCTACCGCACGCTGAACGCCAAGCTCGAAGCGGCGCGGCGGCTGGCGCCGCAGAAGTCGCCGACCTCGACCTTCCCTTCGGCCCTGCCGGTGCTGCGCATCGACCACATCTTCGTCAGCCCGGAGATCAGGGTGGAGAACGTGTTCGCGCCGTTCGACCCGCTGACCCGCGTCGCCTCCGACCACCTGCCGCTGGTGATGGACTTCAGCGTGGCATGAACCGCGTGTGCATCAGGTCCTCGGTGTAGAGCAGGTCGCGCCGGCGGCTCGCGCGCCAGGAGTCGGCCACCGAATAGGGATCGCCGAGGTGATAGGTGGCGATGATCTCGCCCAGCGGCGTCTGCTTCATGGGCAGGATGGGAGACAGGCGCTTCTCGCCGTTGAGGAATTCGATGGCCGCGATCATGCCGCCGCGCTCGGCCCGGACCTTGGCCACGGCGTCGCCCGTACAGCCCACGAAGTGCCCGATCAGCCGGTCCCGCAGAGCGCCGATCGCCCGTTCGCCCGCCTCGTCCCTGGCCTCCACGCCCAGCTCGACCTCGGTGTCGAAGCCGCCCGAGCGGTTGTTGAGATTGGCCGAGCCCACGCGGGCCAGCCGCTCGTCGATCACCGTCACCTTCGAATGGACGATGATCTTGGTCCCCGACGGCGTGGTCGGATACCAGGCGCGGAAGCGGCCGAAGACGTCGGCGGAACGCAAGCGCCACAGCATGTTGGAGCGCGCCCGGTCCATGGTGAGCTGGTCGAACCAGCTCGGGCTCTGGCCGGTGGAGATCAGCACCACCTCCGGCCCGTCCGGCTCGGCCAGCCGCCTGGCCAGGGCCGCGGCGTAGAGCGGCGAGGCGAAGTACTGGTTCTCCAGATAGATGAGCGACTTGGCTGCCATGATCGATTCGAGGGTCAGGTGCCGGATCTCGGTCACCTCCGGCCGGTCGTCCCAGGCGGGTTCGGTGCGCGCGATCGAGACCTCGACGTCGCGCAGGTGGGCCGGGATGTGCGCCGGCCACGGATCTTCGGCCGCGGGCTCCGGCGCCGGCAGCGCCTCGCCCGTCGCCCGCCGCCAGCGCTCGCGCGCTAGGTCGCCCAGGGAGGCGGCCGCCTCGCCGTCGACCATCATCATCACCTCGTGCCGCGGGGCGTGATGGTGTTGGTCGGGCATGATCCGGCGCGGGTCGTGCTCCAGGTGGCCGGGCGTGTCCCAGCGGTCCACGCTGATGTCGCCGCCGCCGCAGAAGGCCAGGGCGTCGTCCACCACCAGCACCTTCTGGTGATGGCAGGCGCCGAAGGGCACGTGGTCGTCCAGCCAGAACTTCACGCCGGTGCCGTGGAACCACTTGCGGGCCTTGTGGGGGAAGAACTGCTGGCTGGCGGCGATCGGTAGCGCCGATTTCCAGATCAGCACCCGGATGTCGAGATCGGGCCGGGCCTTGGCCAGCGCCACCAGGATGCGGCCGACCTCGTCGGGATCGGCCGGGCCGTCGAAGCCGTCGGGAAACAGGCGCGCGCGCGGATCGAACCCCCAGCCCAGCAGCAGCACCGAGCGGCGCGCCTTGCGCAGCGCCTCGAAGACCGCGGTGAAATAGGCTTCGGTGTCCACCAGGAAGGCGGCCCGCCCTGCTCGCGCCTTGCGCCAGCACGTCTCGCCGGGCCTCAACAAATCCATCGCCGACCCAATCGCCCAGCTACCCGCTCTCACCGATCAAAAGCGTACGGCCAAGGCTGGTTCCGTTCGCGGGCCAGCACAAAAGAAAAGAGCGCCCGGCCGGGGAAGCGGGCGCTCCAAGTGTGCGAGAGACTGCCGGACGGGAGACCGGCGGACGGGCGACTAGCCCTTGTAGGCCTGGCAGGGACCGGTCAGCTCGGCGACCAGGCGCGCCTTGCGGTCGGTGTTGTCGGTCTTGGTTTCGCGCTTGGCCTTGTCGAACTCGGTCTTGCCGCGGTCGGTGACGAAGGCGCTGCGGGTGCGGCCCTCGGCCTTGATGAAGGCGTCCATGGCGGCGGTGTCGACCTGGGCCAGGCCGCCCTCGGCCAGGCCGCGGCACCGGCTGGCCTTCAGATAGTCGACGTCGCTGACGGCGGCCGACGCAGAACCGGCCGCAGCCAGCAGACCAGCACTCGTAAAGGCGATGGCGATCAGTTTCATGGCGTAACTCCCTCGAAAATCCGTGAGGGGAAACTGCTCGCCAGACCTCGCGCCTTCAAATGAATTCCCGGCAACAATCAGTATTCGAGCATTAAATTAAAGTCATGATATGCCGGCGTTACTGATGGAACATAAACATCTTGTAATGAACCCGCGCCGACGCAAAGCTGGAGCATGACCCTTTCGCTGAAGCTGGACGCCGAGGGCGTCAACGCCCTGCTGCGCCGCGCGTTTCCCGACGGCTCCGACCAGAATTTCCCGCGCGTGACCGAGGTGGCGCCGGGCCGGGCGCTGGTCGTGCGCCCCTATCACGAGAGCATGCTGCGGCCCGGCCGGCTGATCTCGGGCCCCACCCTGATGGGGCTGGCCGACACCGCCGCCTACGCGCTGGTGCTGGCGCATGTCGGCGACCAGTTGATGGCGGTGACCAGTTCGCTGGTGATGAACTTCCTGCGCGGCGCCCAGCCCGGCGACATCCATGCCGAGGCGCTGATGCTGCGCCTGGGCCGTCGCATCGCCGTCTGCGACGTTCGGCTCTGGACCGAGCATCCGGAACGGCTGGCGGCCCAGGCCACCGTGACCTACGCTATCCCCTGATCAAGCAAGCCCGAGCCATGACCGACACGCCCCCTCGCCCGCCCGCGCCCATCAAGACGCCCTGCATCAAGGTCTGCGTGGTGGACGGCGAAAGCGGCCTCTGCCTGGGCTGCTATCGCAGACTCTCCGAAGTGGCCGGCTGGGCCAGGCTGAGCGACGACGACCGCGCCCGGATCATGGACGAGCTGCCCGGCCGGCGCGGCCAGATCCGCCCCGAAAAGTTGGCGATGTTTTAACCTTAACCCGTTGCCTTTGTTAGGTTTTGAGCAGGCTTTGATTCACGCCTTGCAAACCTGGCTCGCCTAAGGTCGCCGCCGAATAGGGCCGGAAACGGCCATTGGTTGTGCCCAGGCGGCGAGGTTCTTGCGATGCTCAAACTGGCGGTGGTGGCCCTGATGGGCGCTGTGTCGGCCGTGGGCGCGGCCGAAGCGGTCAAGACGTTCAGCGCGCCCGAGCCCGAGCTGCGCGCCGCGGTCGCGATGGCGCCCCAGGCGCCTTCGCACGGCCAGGCCGCCTCGATCGCCAAGGGCGGCGACGGCCACTATTGGGCCGAGGCCGACGTCAACGGCTCGCGCGTGCGCTTCCTGGTCGACACCGGCGCCAGCGCGGTGGCCCTGACCCTGGCCGACGCCCAGCGCCTGGGCATCGCCACCGGCAAGCTGGACTACAACTACAAGGTCGTGACCGCCTCGGGCGAGACCCGCGCCGCGGCCGTGAAGCTGGGCCGGGTGTCGGTGGCCGGCGCGGCGCTCAACGACGTCGATGCGCTGGTGATCGAGAGCGGGCTGGAAAGCTCGCTGCTGGGCATGACCTATCTAGGCCGCCTCGCCAGCTTCGAGGCTACGCGCACGGCGCTCATCCTGCGCCCGTAGGACCTGGGCCAGCGCCGCGTCGACGACCTCCATCCCGGCGCCCGGCTTCACGCCCTCGACCGTCAGCACGCGCCGCCAGGCGCGCGCGCCCGGCAGCCCGTGGAACAGGCCCAGCATGTGCCGGGTGATCGCCGCCAGGTGCGTCCCGGCCGCCAGTTCGCGCGCGATGTAGGGCCGATAGAGCTCGACGGCCTGGAAGCAGTCGACGTCCTCGCCGGCGCCGAACACCCGCCGGTCGACCTCGCCCAGGATCGCGGGCGTGTGATAGGCCGCGCGGCCCAGCATCACCCCGTCGACGGCGTCCAGGTGCTCGACCGCCTCGTCCAGCGTGGCGATCCCGCCGTTGATGACGATGGTCAGCTCGGGGCGCTCGCGCTTCAGGCGGTGGACCAGCCGATAGTCCAGCGGCGGCACGTCGCGGTTCTCCTTCGGCGACAGCCCCTTCAGCCAGGCCTTGCGGGCGTGGACGACGAAGGTCGAGACCCCGGCCCGGGCGCAGAAATCCACGAGCTGGAACAGGCTCTGCTCGGGATCCTGGTCGTCGACGCCGATCCGGCACTTGACCGTCACCGGAACCTTCACCGCCGCGCCCATGGCGGCCATGCACTCGGCCACCAGCTCCGGCTCGCGCATCAGGCAGGCGCCGAACCGGCCGCTCTGCACGCGGTCGGACGGGCAGCCGACGTTGAGGTTGATCTCGTCATAGCCCTCGGCCTCGCCGATCCTCGCCGCGGCGACCAGGTCGGCCGGCTCCGAGCCGCCCAGTTGCAGCGCCACGGGATGCTCGGCCGGGTCATAGGCCAGCAGCCGCTCGCGCTCGCCATGCAGCACCGCCCCGGTGGTCAGCATTTCGGTATAGAGCAGCGCCCGCGCCGACAGCGTCCGGTGCAGGCTCCGGCAATGCCGGTCCGTCCAGTCCATCATCGGCGCAACGGATAGTCGAGACGCGTGTGCTATCGCAGTTTTTCGTAGTTTTTCAGCCACTTCGTCTCTCACTCGCTCAACTCATTATCACCCGTTCCGAGCCATGCTGTACCATTTCGTTGCCCAGGGTACAGCAATGCAGTACTTTCCAAGCTCATGCTGTACCGCGCCCTCCCCGCCAATTGGACAGACAGATGGGAACCATTGTCGCCCGAAAACGGAAAAACGGATCAATAGGTTATAACGCCCAGCTGGTCATCAAACGCGGCGGCGCGATCCTACATCGAGAAACTCGCACCTTTGATCGCCGACAGGCGGCGTCGGCTTGGCTGGAGCGACGAGAGACGGCACTGTCCAAACCCGGAGGCCTTGAGCGCGCCAAGGGTGAGAACCCGACGCTCGCCGCCGTGATCGACCGCTATGTCGACGAGTCGCTCAAGGCGATCGGTCGGACGAAGGCGCAGGTGCTGAAAGCGATCAAGGGCTACGACATCGCCGACATGCGCTGCTCACAGATCACCAGCGCCGATGTCGTCACCTTGGCGCGGACCCTGAGCGCGAAGGTCCAGCCGCAGACGGTGGCGAACTACCTGTCCCATCTCGGCGCCGTCTTCGCCATCGCCCGACCCGCCTGGGGTTACCCGCTGGATCAGCAGGCGATGAAGGACGCATTCGTGGTCACCAAACGTCTGGGCCTGACCACAAAGAGCCGCGAGCGTGATCGCCGTCCCACGCTGGAGGAGTTGGACAAGCTGATGACGCACTTCGGCGAGCGCCAGCAGCGTCGGCCGTCCGCAGCGCCCATGCAGAAGATCATCGCCTTCGCCGTCTTCTCCACCCGGCGGTTGGAGGAGATCACCCGCATCGACTGGCCCGGCCTCGACGAGAAAGGCAGCCGCGCCCTGGTGCGGGACATGAAGAATCCGGGCGAGAAGATTGGAAACAATGTCTGGTGCGATCTTCCGGACGAAGCGCTTCGCATCGCCCAGGCCATGCCCAGATCGACCAGCGAAATCTTCCCCTACAGCGCCGACGCCATCGGCGCGTCGTTCACCCGTGCCTGCCAGCTTCTCGGCATCGAGGACCTGCACTTCCACGACCTGCGCCATGACGGCGTCTCGCGCCTCTTCGAGATGTCGCTGAACATCCCGCGCGTCGCCGCCGTTTCCGGCCACCGATCGTGGTCCAGCCTCAAGCGCTACACGCACCTGCGGCAAGTGGGCGACAAGTACGCGGGGTGGAAATGGCTGAAGGTCGTAACGGCAAAGCCCCCGGGGCGGCCCAAGCGTCGCTAGGCGCGTCCCATCGCGCGGGTCAAACGATAGATCCAGCCGGCTGAGAGCGCCATCGCCGTTCTATCCATACTATCCCAACCTGCACCACCGCATGACCATCAGCCGGATGGCCGCCCACCGGCGCTCAATCGCCGAGGGTGCGGCGGCGGTCTTCGAACTCGGCCTTGTCGATGTCGCCACGGGCATACCGCGCCTTCAGAATATCGAGGGGCGTGCGCTCCGGCACATGCGGTTGAGGCGGCGCACCGTGCCACGGCCCGCCGAGCCAACGCACGAGCAGAACCGCGACCGCTATCACCGCGGCGAGGACGAGGATCATGATCAGCGGACCGAATATCATTCCGTACCATCCTCCACCCCAGCCCATCATATGTTGGCCGTGTGCGTACCTCCCTGGGTCAGATGTCACCTGGGCCCAGACCAAACTGGGCGCCAAGACGAGAATCGAGCCGGTCGCGGCGGCGGCTGGCCCGATGTCTGTGAGCTTTCTGCGCTTCATATCTCCACTCCTGGCGACTTGACGGCTCTACGGGCTCGGATTCGCTCAGTACCCTCCGGACCCATTTAGTCCTTGGGGTCATGTCCCTTCTTTGGATCGTGGTCGTCGCCAGAATGCGCTGTCGCTTCACCGGGTTTCACATGGCTCATGCAAGATTGCATACTCGCCATCATCTGCGTGTGCATCTGCTTCCGAGCGGCTTCATCCATTTGAGCGGGCTCATTCATTTTGCCCATCCGCTCCATGCAGGTTTCCATCTGATGCATCGCGCCGTGCATCATCTGCTTCTGCATCGCCCCCATACCCTCCGCCTCGCCTGCCGCGGGCGCTTGCGGCGGCTTTGTCTGGGCGTTGGCATAGCCAAGGCCGGCGAAGGATAGAGTCACGGCCAGGATCCCTGCCGCGGTCTTGCCACGCATCGTTGCCGATATTGAGTTCATTTGTCTGCCTCCTGCTTGGGTCAGTGGGTTGTTGTTTAGGTGTCAACCCAGACGCCCCGAGGGACGGTGGGCGAACTCTCGTGAATTGCGCGGTGGAACCGGAGCATCACAGCTTGAGCTCCAGCCCGAGCCATACCTTCTGGCGGCTGGGGAAGCCCGGAACGCCGTCGTAGTCAGCGAACTTGATCAGCCCCGAGATCTGCTTGGTGATCGCGGCGGATATTTGAACGTCCACCTCGCTCCCCAGGGCCGCGCCACCCCGCTGGGCCTCGAAGTCGTGGTAGGCGCCGGTCAGGACGATGTTCGAAAGAGGGCCCAGCTTCAGCTTCGGCTTGATCGCCAGGGCGACGTTGGCGTCCTTGATCCCGTTGGCGGGCGTGGTCAGGAACACATCGGCCCAGCCCTCGAAGGGGTGCAGCGACGCCAGGGGCGTCGAAAATCCGCGCACGCCGTCGCCGCCAAGCACCTCGTAGCCGCCTTTGAGGGTGAAGATGTCCCACGTCCCCGACAGTTCGGCGGACCAGTAGTCGAGGTTGAAATCGCCGGTGTTCCCTCGGTAGTCACGCTGATTGGCGTAGGCAGCGGCATAGGAAAGGCCACAGGCGCGGTATCGAGCACGCCCGTCGCGCGCAGGCCATAGGTGCGGCTCGAATTGGCCGGCGATTGCCTGAAGTCCAGAGCGTAGAGGAAACCCTCGACCTTAAGAGGCTTGGCGACAACATAGGCCGCGCTAAGCACGTGGCTGTCGGAATCCCAGTCCTGCGCCTCGGCGAAGACGCGATTGACCCGGTCGACATAGATGTAGCTGGCGCTGAAGGGGCCACGGGTCACGTCCGCGCGGACGGCGTCGAAGGTCTGCTGGTCCTGACGCCAGGCCGACGACCCGATGAACCTTTGATCGCCGATGGCGACGATCTGCCGCCCAATCGTAGCCGTGAAACTTCTGTTCGGCGTCCAGGCGATCTGGGCGCGGTTGAGTTCCGTCACGTCGGGGTCGGCCACCACAGGATAGGCGGTCCTGCCGTTCAAGGTGGAGTTGAACCTCTCTCCGCCGATGGCGCGCACGTCCTCGAACTCCACCAGAGCTTTGAGGTTGTTCCACTCTCCCGTCTCCCATCCAAGCCGGGTCCGTAGCGTGACGGCGTCGGCGCGCTTGCCCAGTCCATCCTGATCGACGCCCTCGTAGCGGGCGCGCGCGTCCAGGATCAGGGCGCCCGACTTGACTGCATCCACGAAACCGCTGGCGGTCTGAGCCAGCGCCGCACTGCCCGTGCCGAGCGCTACGGCCACGCCGCACCCGATGGCGAGAGCGCGAAGAGTGGTAATTCGCTTCGCCATTGCCGTATCTAGCCTTCGATGATTCGCCCAGGACGAATTAATCGAATATTCGGTGAGATCCGCCGCGTCGGCATTGATGCAAGTCAAGCTGATCGGTCTATCCCGCGTCGCAGAGACGCCGATGAAGGCGGCCCCGACGGTTGTGCAGCGACCGAGTGAAGGATCGATATCGGCCATGACTGCTGCAAGCCAACCGACCGGAGGATAGAAGACAGCGCCTCGAATTGCGCTCACCGCCAGGCCAGCCTGTTCGACCAACTCCCGCAATTCCCGAGCGCTCCGGAACCGCGCCGCCCTCCAGGTCGCCGATCCCAGCCACCCCTTGATGCGACGGGATGCCGCCTAAGAGCTGCAGCGACCCAGTTCGCCCAACACGAGACGGCCGCCGGGCTTCAACACCCGCGCCATCTCCGCCATGGCCGTTCGTGCGTCGGGAACGAAGCAGAGCACCGCGATCGCCGTCACCACGTCGAAGCTCCGGTCGGCGAAAGGCAGCGCGTTGACGTCACCGCGCACGAAACCGATCGACAGGGCTTCCGACGCCTGCCGTTCCCATGCTGCGCGGAGCATCCGTGGGTCCGCGTCCAGCCCAGTGACCTCCGCTCCCGCCCGGCATAGCGTCACGGCGAGGTCGCCGTCACCGCACCCGAGGTCGAGCACCTGAAGGCCGGCGACCTCTCCGCACTGTTCAAGGATCAGGTCCCGCTCAAGCTCATCGGTGACGCGGCCAAGTTGGCTTGCGCGCCAACGGCGGTACGACTCCGGCAGCGCTGAGATCGCGCTATCGATCTTGTCGTCCCCGCCCCTCTTGCGCCGTGCTGACATGGCCATCATCACCTGACGCCCGGTTCAGCAAGCTCGGCCAGTCGCCTGACGACAGTCTCGATCTCGTCGGCCGTCGTCCCCCGCCCAAGGCTGAAGCGAATGGCGCCCATGCCGACCTCGGGCGACAGGCCCATGGCTGCAAGCACCGGCGACAGCTCGACGCGGCCTGCATGGCAGGCCGACCCGGTCGACGCCGCCACGCCGTCAAGCCGCTCCAGAATCTCGGCGCCGACCATGCTCACGAATGAGACGTTGAGGGTGTTCGGCAGGCGATGCTCGGAATGGCCGTTGAGGACCACGGCCTCGCCGAACGACTTCTGCAACCCGTCCCACAGCGCATCACGCAAGGCCCGGACGCCCGTCATGGATGAGAGGTCCTTGGCCAGGGCACAGGCTTCGCCGAGACCCGCCGTCAGCAGAGCGCTCTCCGTGCCGGCGCGTCGTCCACCTTCGTGGCCAGCGCCGTGGATCAGGGGCTCAAGCCCAACGCCGCGCCGCACATAGAGGGCGCCGACACCCTTGGGCGCGTAGAGCTTGTGCCCGGCCACCGAGAGCAGATCGACGCCGAACTGGCCCACATCCGTCGGGATCTTGCCGACCGATTGGGCCGCGTCGGTGTGGAAAAGCACACCATGTTCCCGGGCGATGCGCGCGCACGCCTCGATCGGCTGAATCGTTCCAACCTCATTATTGGCGTGCATGATGCTGGCCAGGATGGTGCGTGGCCCGATCGCCCGGCGCAGATCGTCGGATCGACCCGCCCGGCGCGATCCACGGGCAAATAGGTGACCTCGGCGCCAAGTCCTTCCAGAAACCGGCAGGGCGCGAGGATGGCGGGGTGCTCCGCCGCGCTGGTCACGATGTGATCGCCGCGATGCTTCAGCGCGAAATACACGCCCTTGAGCGCCAGGTTGTTGGCCTCGCTGCCGCCGCTCGTGAACACGATCTCGTCGGGGGCGGCGCCCAGGAGGTCGGCGACCTGGCTCCGCGCCCGTTCCACCGCCTCGCGCGCCGGGCGCCCACCCCAATGCGGGCTCGACGGGTTCCCGTACGCCTCTTCCAGATAAGGCCGCATGACGGCCGCTACCCGCGGATCGGTGGGGGTGCTCGCATTATAGTCGAGGTAGATCGGCTTCACGTTCGACGGGTTCATCTCGACCTCACGAAGTCGGCAAGCTGAAGCAGACCCACGGAAGCCGCTCCTCCGGAAAGACCTCGGCGATGGGGGCCAGTCGCTCCGGCTCGTCGAAGGCTCCGATATGGATGTGCAGTTCGCCCAGCGAACGGTCGCCCTCGCAGGTGAGGGTCGATCCGCACGTGGCGCAGAACCCGCGCAACACGCCGGGCGAGGACGCGAACCTCGTGATCTCGCCACGAACCACCTCGACCGACGCAGCGTCGAAGGCGGCGAACGCCGACACCGGCGCGCCGCTGTGTTTGCGGCAGCTCTGGCAATGACACCAGATCGTCCATTTCGGCGCGCCGCTGGCGCGGAACCGGACGGCTTGGCACAAGCAGCCGCCCTCCCAGACCTCGCTCATGGCCGAGGCTCCGCCAGGCCGAACCCCAAGGTCGAGAACGGCGCCGTCGGATCGATTGCACCTCTTGGGTTTGACGCCATGGCCGACTTCCCTTGCTAGAACACCAACACCTTGTCCGCGGCGACGGTCGCCTCGGCGAGGGCGTCCATCGTGCTGCGCTGCGCGCCCGCCAGAATCTCTGCGTCGACGATGCCCCGGGCCGCCATGCAGGATCCGCAGAGAAGGACCGTCCCCTTGCCCAGGATTACGCGCCCCATCATGTGCTCAAGGTTGTAGTACCCCTCGGGCGTCTTCTGGCCGGCCTTGGCCGCGAGTACGGCATCGCCCATCAGGAAAACGGTGAGTTGAGACTGCGGGTTGGCCTTCAGCAGGGCCAGGGCGAGCCGAACGCCGTTGTAGGTCCGCTCGCCGCCGTAGGGCGCATCATTCAGAATGATCAGCACGCGCATGGCGGCCCTCCAACGGTCAATGGGGTTAGCTGCATTGGGGCGGCTGTCGCCTGACCTGGTTCATTCACCGGCGGGACCCTCGCGCATGGCGATCGCGACCACGGCGCCCGAGGCAAGGGTCAGGGCGCCGATCGAGCCGATGGCCCAGGCGGCGCCGAAGAGGTCGGCGATGATCCCCGAGGCCAGCGCGCCGACCGCGTAGCCCATGTCTCGCCAGAAGCGGTAGACACTCAGGGATCGGGCCCGCCAGGATGGATGGGAGGCGTCCGACACCGAAGCGATCAGCGTCGGATAGACCATGGCGGTGCCCAGGCCGAGCAGGACGCTGGCGGCGAGCCACCAGCCGAACTGTCGGGTGGCGGCGGTCATGAACAGGCCCGCCGCCTGCACCCACATTCCGGCGACGATCAGGCCCTTGCGGCCCCAGCGGTCGCTCAAAGGGCCGGTGAGGGTCTGCATGACGCCCCAGACGACCGGATAGACGGCCTTCAGAATGCCGATGCGCCCGACGGTCAGTCCGAAGCCGGCGAAGAATAGCGGGAACAGCCCCCAGCTCATGCCGTCGTTGAGGTTGTTCACCAGCCCGGCCTGGGAGGCGGCGAACAGGTTGCGGTCGCCGTAGGAGGTCCGGCGAAATATCTCCCAGAAGCGAATAGGCTCGGCTGGGGCGGCGTGGCCGGCGGTCTCCAGCGCCACGTGGTGGCGGGTGTCGCGCACCAGGAACACCGAGAGGAGCAGCCCGAGCGCGGCATAACCTATGCCCAGGTAGAAGGGCTCCGGCCTCAAGCCATAGCGCTGGGCGATGTAGCCTGTGGCCAGCGCGGTAAGCCCGACGGCGAGATAGCCCGCAAACTCGTTCAGGCCGACGGCCAGGCCGCGCGACTTGGGGCCGACGAGATCGATCTTCATGATCACCGTCATCGACCAGGTAAGGCCCTGGCTGACGCCGAGGAGCGCGTTGGCCGCTACGATCCAGCCCCAGCTGGGCCCCCAGCCGATCATGAACGGCACGGGCAAGGCGATGAGCCAGCCCAGGATCAACAGCCGCTTGCGTCCGTAGATGTCGGCGAAATGGCCTGACAGCAGATTGGTGAACGCCTTGACCACGCCGAAGCTGACGATGAACGACGTCACCAGGGTTGTGGACGCGATCCGGAACTCTTCGGCGCCAATCAGCGGCACCACGGTCCGTTCGAGGCCGACCATGCCGCCGACGAAGGCGTTGACCAGGACCAGAAGGGCGAACTGGCGCCAATTCTCAGCCAGGCCGAGCCGGACGCCGCCCTGCGGTGCGCCGGCGCTTTCCTCCGCAGGCATCCGGGTTAGGCCGCCGCGACGGTGAGGCCGGAATTGATGGCGCGAAGCCGGGCGGCCTCAGCGGGGGGCTCCGGAATTTCGGCCAGCATCGCCTGCACGAAGGCCCCTTCGTCCTCGATGCAGAAGGCTTGGTTGTGCCGCCGCTCAAATCCGATCGTCGACCAGGGCTTGCCGCTCAGCTTTCGCCCGCACACCGAGCCGGAGAAGGCGCCAGGAAGGACCTCGACATAATCCGGCAGAGCCTTGAGCGCCCGGATGCTGCGGAAGAGCGCCCGCGCGCCTTCCTCGGCCGACACAGCCAGCTCCGTACGACCGAGATCGCCGACCATCAGGGTGTGGCCGGTGAGGACGAACCATGGCTCGTCGGCGCGTGTCCGGTCCGTCACGGCCAGACAGATATGCTCTGGCGTATGGCTTGGCGTGTGAAGTACTTCCACGACCACGTTGCCAAGCTCCAGCACATCGCCGTGCCGCACGCCCCTGAACGGCGCGGCGGCCGGCGCCTCGGCGAAAAGCACGTAGGGCGCGCTGGCCGCGTCGGCGAGGCGCCGGCCGGCGGAGAGATGGTCGGCGTGGATGTGAGTGTCGATCACATATTGGATCGCCATCCCGGTCTCTTCGGCGGCGCGAAGATAGGGCTCGACCTCGCCGACCGGATCGACCACGGCGGCGGCCGATTTGCCGCCGCATCCGAACAGGTAGGAGATGGCCACGGGATCGAAGTGCAGGAACGGGCGCAGGATCATGGCATCTTCCTGGTTGGGTGCGACGGGTGGCCGCTCACGAGACAGAGCGGCTTGACGAAACAATAATCAATAGAATAATTGAATGATATGCCGGACCAGTCAAGCGCCTCCCCCAAGCACACCGTCTTCGCCGGCCTAGCCGAGGTGGCCAAGGCGCTCGCCAGCGCGAACCGGATCGAGATCGTGGAGCTCCTTGGCCAGGGGGAGCGCAGCGTCGATGGAATCGCAGGCCGCCTCGGGCTCTCGGTGGCCAACGCCTCCCAGCACCTGCAGGTCATGCGGCGAGCCGGCCTTCTGGCCTCGCGGCGCGACGGCAAGCGTGTGCTCTATCGGCTGAGCGATCCAGCAGTCGTCGACCTGATGACGTCCCTTGGGCGCCTCGGCGAGCGGAACCAGGCCGAGATCCGCGCAGTCGTGGGCGGTTACTTCCACGATCTCGACGCGATGGAGCCGGTGTCCCGCGGCGAGCTGATCGACCGTCTGAAGGATGGCTTGGTCACTGTTCTGGACGTGCGCCCCGAAGACGAGTTCGTCGCCGGTCGCTTGCCCTCGGCCGTGAACATCCCGTTGCGCGACCTGGCCAAGCGACTGGCTGAGCTGCCGCGGGACCAGGAAATCGTCGCCTACTGCCGGGGTCCTTATTGCGTTCTCGCCTTCGAGGCCGTTGCGCTGTTGCGCGAGAGCGGGTTCAGGGTCCGGCGGCTCGAAGACGGATTCCCCGAGTGGAAGGCGGCTGGGCTGCCGGTCGCCTGAGAGCGCGGGCGGCTAGCTCGAGATCATGACGATGCAGCGGCCGCCGCGCGTGGCCCGCCATCAGGAAGACGCTGATCCCATTCGCCACATCGGGCTTCGAGAGCGCTGCAGTAGATGGAACAGGAACAGCGCCGGCGACGGTTCGGTGAAAGGTCCTTCGCCTGAATTCTGCCGGCCCGGCTCCCGCGAGCCTTTGAGACGATCGTCCGGCGAGCCGAATTCGGTCACCATCGGGTCGAGGCCGGGCGCGGCGCGTTCAACCGCGCCCGCCGGTTCCTCGCTGCAGGGTCTCTTCCGATCATGAGTTTGCCAGTCAGCGCTCGCATGGCCGGCGTCACACTCTTGATCTACATTGCGGCAGGCATTGCGAGCCTGTAGCCATCGCATATGGCGGGCGACGGCAGCAACGCCGTGGCAATGCTCGCTGCGATGGTTGAACACACGAAAGCCCAATAGTGAAAGTCGCACCTGCCATGGATACCTTGAAGCGCACCGCCCGTTTGGCTGGTCTGCTCTATGTCCTCGTCGCGTTGCTGACTCCTTTCGTGCTGTTCTACGTGCCCAGTCAACTATACGTACCAGGGGACGCATCGGCCACGGTCGGCAGAATCTCCGCCAATCAGGATTTGTTCGTAGCCGCCATCGTTGTCGGCCTCGTGAGCGAATTGCTGTTCGTCTCGGTGATCTTGCTACTTTATCGGCTGCTCAAAGCCGTGGATGAACCGCTCGCGCTGGTGATGGTCGTTCTGATCATGCTGCAAGTGCCCTTGGCGATTCTCGGCTTGGGCAATGAAGTCGCCACGCTGCAATTCATACGCGGCGGCGAGTTTCTCAATGTGTTCGATGAGCCGCAGCGCAACGCCCTGGCGATGTTGATGATCAACGTTGACCGCCAAGGCGTGCTCATCTCCCAGGTCTTCTGGGGGCTTTGGCTGCTGCCCTTGGGCGTTTTGGCATTCCGGTCGCAGTTTATCCCACGATTGTTTGGCGTGTGGCTTGTGCTCAACGGATTAGCCTATGTTGCGCTCAGCGCCATCGGCCTCGCCATGCCAGAGTATCAGGCCTCGGCGTTCAACATCGCCGTGCCGCTCATGTTTGGCGAGCTGGCCTTGGCTATGTGGCTGTTGATCGTGGGAATTCGTGTGAAAGCGCCGTCCGTAGATCGGTCGGCTTAGCTGCTCGCATGCGGGGACGCGCCATCCAGAGTAGGCGCTCGAAAAGGTCGCCCTCGCCATGGAAAAGATGACCGCCGAGCTGGCGGCCTCGTTTCTACTCGCGGAGCGAGGCGACGCCCATCATCCGCGCGCGGACCACGCCGCCTATGTCGCCTCGTGGCTGAAGGTGCTTAAGGACGAGCCTCGCGCCATCTTCACCGCCGCCGGCAAGGCCCGGCAGGCGGCCGACTGGATGCATGCGCGGCAGCCGGCCGTGGAGACCGAAGCGGTCGCGTGAGGCTCCGGCTCGCGGCGGACGCCTTCGCGTGTCAGCCGCGGATTTTGACCTGGCGGCCACGTATAGGCCGAGCTGCGCCTCATGCTGGTGGACGCCGCGCTCCACAGGCGGATGCTGCGCGCGCGGGCGGAATCGCGCACATGGCGCATTGCCCCGTGTTGATCGCCAGATGACCGTCGTTGAACGGTCATGCACGAGAGGATGCGCACGATGGCTCTTGAGGTATTTCCAGTCGATATGACCTTTGTCTTCCGGCCTCGCGTGCGCCTTTGACGTCCGGCGCCGTTTCTCGCGGCCTCAAGGCCGTGCCGCGCGGCGTCTGGGCGATCGGCTTCGTCTCGATGTTCATGGATATCTCCTCGGAGATGGTCCACAGCCTGCTGCCTGTCTTCCTCGTGGGCACGCTCGGCGCCAGCGTGGCGCTGGTGGGCCTCATCGAAGGCGTGGCCGAGGCCACCGCCTCAGTCACCAAGGTGTTCTCCGGCTGGATCAGCGACCGGCTGGGCAAGCGGAAGCTTCTGGCTGTGCTCGGCTACGGCCTGGGCGCGCTCTCCAAGCCGGTTTTCCCGCTCGCGGTGACGCCCTTCGACGTCCTGGGGGCCCGCTTCGCCGACCGGATCGGCAAGGGCGTCCGCGGCGCCCCTCGTGACGCCCTGGTGGCCGACATCACCGAGCCAGGCGCCCGTGGCGCGGCCTTCGGCCTGCGCCAGGCGCTGGACACGGTCGGGGCCTTCCTCGGCCCGCTTGTCGCCATGGGACTGATGCTGGTTCTGGCGGGGGACATCCGCAGCGTGTTCGCGTGGGCGGTTGTTCCAGGGATGATCGCCGTGCTGCTGATGATCTTCGGTGTCGAGGAGCCGAAGCGGCCGCACGGGCCCGGCCAGGTGCGGGTCCCGATCCGCTGGCAGGAGGTCCGCGACATGGGCCGGCCGTTCTGGGGAGTCGTCGCCATCGGCGTGGTCTTCACCCTTGCCCGGTTCAGCGAAGCCTTCCTGGTGCTGCGGGCGCAGGGCGTGGGCCTCACGCCCGCGCTGATACCGTTGGTGCTGATCGTCATGAACGTCTTCTACGCCGGCATCGCCGCGCCGGCCGGGTCGCTTTCCGACCGGATGGATCGACACACGCTCCTGGCGATCGGGCTGGGGATTCTGGTCCTGGCCGACCTGGCGCTCGCCTTCCTGCCCTCAGTGGGTGGCGTTCTGTTCGGGGTCGCGCTCTGGGGCGTACACATGGGAGTGTCCCAGGGCCTGCTCTCCGCCCTTGTCGCTGACGCGGCGCCCGATCGCTTGCGCGGCACAGCCTTCGGCGTGTTCAACCTGGCCATAGGGCTGACGCTGCTTGTCGCCAGCGCGCTGGCCGGAGTCCTTTGGTCGCGGTTCGGCGCGCCCGCCACCTTTGTCGCGGGCGGCGCCTTCTGCGCCGTCGCGCTCACCGGCCTGATGCTCTTTCGCAGGCGCCGCGCCACCTAGATTCTAGGCGACCTCGGATTCGGCCCCGCCTCTCACCGGAAGGCATCGACTGACAGGATAAGTGGCCGAGATGGCCAGCGCCTTCGCCTGCGCAGCGGTAGGCGTCACCCCGACCGTCCGCCATGCCGACTCCCCCGGCGTCTGGCTCGACGTTTCGCGCGCCGCCAACCGCGCCATCTTCCGCGCAGCCAGCGCGGCCGCCAAGGCCGCGGACGAGCTGCTGGCCTTGGTCCGGCCTCGGCCCCGGAGAGTGAGAGGGGGGAGGGAATTCGTGACGGGTAGGAGGCCGAGAGAGAGGCTCCCGGTCGGCCCGTCATGGAGACCCACCATGACCCAGATGCGGAAAATCGTCCTCTCGAGCTCGCGGGACATCCCCTTCAACAAGTTGGTGCTGAGCCAAGCCAATGTCCGCCGGATCAAGGCCGGCGTCTCGGTGGAGGAACTCGCCGAGGACATCGCCCGGCGCACCCTGCTGCAGAGCCTGACCGTGCGAGCGGTTCGCGACGCTGACGGCGCCGACACGGGAATGTTCGAGGTCCCGGCCGGCGGGCGGCGTTACCGGGCGCTCGAGCGGCTGGTCAAGCAGAAGCGCCTCGCCAAGACCGCGCCCATCCCCTGCGTGGTCCGCGAGGATGGTCTCGCGGAGGAAGACAGCCTGGCCGAGAACGTCCAGCGTGCGCCCCTGCACCCGCTGGACCAGTTTCGCGCCTTCCAGGCTCTGCGCGAGAAGGGCCAGTCCGAGGAGGAGATCGCGGCCGCCTTCTTCGTCTCCGCCGCAGTCGTCCGACAGCGCCTGCGCCTGGCCTCCGTCTCGCCCCGTCTGCTCGACGTCTACGCCGACGACGGCCTCACCCTCGACCAACTGATGGCCTTCACCGTCAATCCCGACCACGAACGCCAGGAACAGGTCTTCGAGGCCCTCACCCGGGCCCATTCCAGGGAGCCCTATCAGATCCGCCGGCTGCTGACCGAGGGCGCGGTGCGCGCCTGCGACCGGCGCGCTCAGTTCGTCGGCCCAGCCTATGAGGACGCCGGCGGCCTGGTCATGCGCGACCTCTTCCAGGGCGACGATGGCGGTTGGCTGCAAGACCCCGTCTTGTTGGATCGGCTGGTCGCCGAGCGACTCGAGCGCGAAGTCGTCGCCATCCAGGCGGAAGGCTGGAAATGGGTCGAGGCGGCGGTCTCCCTCCCCTACGGCCACACCTACGGCCTCCGGCGCCTGACCGGCGAGGCGGCGCAGCTGAGCGAAGAGGAAGTCGCCGCCCGCGACGCGCTGAAGGCCGAGCACGAAGGCCTTGAGGAAACCTGGGCTCAGGTGGAAGACCTACCCGAGGCGGTGGACGCGCGGCTGGGCGAAATCGAAGCGGCCCTGGAGGCCCTCCAGGACCGCCCGGTCGCTTATGCGCCCGAAGATGTCGCCCGCGCCGGCGCCTTCATCACGATCGATGGCTCGGGCGAATTGCGCGTCGAGCGCGGCTTCGTCCGCCCCGAGGACGAGGCTCCGCTTCCCGCCACGCCGGAGTCCGACGCGGACGCGCCCTCCGCAGGTGACGCGCGCGCTGCGGACGCCTCGGCAAGCGACGCGCCGGTCGCCGAAGCGTCGGACGCCGACGAAGGTCTGCGGCCGATCCCCGATCGGCTGGTGGCCGAGTTGACCGCGCACCGCACGCTCGCGCTGCGCGACGCTCTTGGCGCGGATCCGCATGTGGCGTTCACGTCGGCGCTGCACGCGCTCGCGCTGAAGCTCTTCTATCGCTTCTGCGGCGACACCTGCCTGGAACTCGACGTCAAGAGCGCCGCCTTCAACGCCCAGGCGCCGGGTCTCGCCGACACCGCCTCGGCCAAGTCCGTCGACGCCCGCCACCAGGCCTGGGCCGCCCACCTGCCCAAGGAGCCGGGCGAGCTGTGGGACGCCCTGCGCGCCTGGGACGAAGACAGCCGCCAGGCGCTCTTCGCTCACTGCGTCGCCCTGTCGGTCAATGCGACGATCGAGCCGTACAACCGCCGTCCCAGGGCGATCGCCCAGGCCGACCAGCTCGCCCAGGCCGTTCGCCTCGACATGGTGGCCGCCGGCTGGGCGCCGACAGCGGAGAACTACCTCGCACGGGTGACCAAGGCCCGGATCCTGTTGGCGGTGCGCGAGGCCAAGGATGCCGCGGCGGCCAGCCGCCTGGAACCGCTCAAGAAGGACGACATGGCCGCCCAGGCCGAACAGGTGCTCGCCGGGTCCGGCTGGCTGCCTGAGCCGCTGCGCACGCCGGGCGTCTGGACGAGCGAAGAGACGGCGGCTGTGGCGGACGAACCGGCCATCGACCCTGACGGCGCCGAGGTTGATGCTGACGACCATTCGGCAGCCCCCCACGCACACGCCGCCGAATAGGCCGACCGCCCCCCAATCGGCCTGGAGGGGCCCGCCGATGGCGGGCCCTTCTTTCCATGGAGCCTTTGGCATGGGCGAAGACGCCTCCGAACTGGCCGGCCGCCTGGCGCGCGACGCCGAGAGGGTTTGCCGGCACTATCTGTCGAACGGCCGCCGCGAAGGCGCCTATTGGCTGGTGGGCGACGTCCAAAACCAGCCAGGGCGCAGCCTCTATGTCCGCCTCGCCACGCGGACCGGCGTCGCGGGCGGTGTAGGCAAATGGACCGACGCGGCCACCGGCGAGCACGGCGACCTGCTCGATCTCATCGCCATGAACCAGGGCCTCGCACGCCTGCGCGACACCCTCGACGAGGCCCGCCGGTTCCTGGCCCTGCCCCGCGAGGACAAGGCGAAGCTCGGGGCAGACCCGTTGCGCGCGACGCCTGGAACGATCCTGGCCGCCCGCCGGCTGTTCTCCATGTCGCGACCGCTCCCGGGCACGCTCGCCGAGGCCTACCTCCGCCGTCGAGGCCTGATCGACCTTGGACAATGCGCCGCCCTGCGGTTCCACCCGCATTGCTACTATCGCCCGATCCGCGCGGACGGCTGTGACGCGCCCTCGGCGGCGCCCGCGCTGATCTGCGCCGTGACCGACCTCGGCGGCCGCCAGACCGGCGTCCTGCGCACCTGGCTCAACCCCCGGACCGTCGACAAGGCGCAGGTCGCTTCCCCACGCCGGGCGATGGGCGAACTCCTCGGCGACGGCGTACGCTTCGGTCGCGTGGACGATGTCGTCGCCGCCGGCGAAGGGGTGGAGACCCTGTTGTCCCTGCGCCAAGCCGCCCCGCGCCTGCCCCTCGTCGCCGCCCTGTCGTCAGCCCATCTGGCCGCCCTTCGACTTCCGCCCGGTCTGCGACGGCTCTATTTGGCGCGCGACAACGACCCCGCCGGGGACCTGGCGGTGATGCGGCTCTCGGAACGCGCCGGAGGCGCCGGCATCGAGGTCATCGTCCTCGACCCGATGTTCGGCGACTTCAATGACGACCTGCGCCGCCTTGGTGTCCAGGCGCTTGGAGCCCGCCTGGCCGAACGGTTCGCGCTGGACGACGCCAGGCGCTTCCTCAGGGCCTAGACCCGTCCGCTGCCGGGGACCTTCGTCGGTTGACCGCTTCGCCATGGGCCGAGGGTCCGGCCCGTCCACGCCCATCGCGGCCTTCTAGAGGGCGATCGGTCGGCCGCCGCGCCGGCCCCGCAACGGCATGGGCCGTCCTCCGCTCCGCTGCGGCCCAAGGGTGCGGGGCCGTCCCGCCCGCCTCGGAGAGATCGCCACGAAGGCCGCGACGGACGCGGCCGAACTGGAAAAGGCCCACCACCATGCCGACGCACCTGCACGACGACTTCGAGCCCGACCATGCGAGCTCCGCGACGGAGCAGCTTCTCGAGGACCTGAAGCTCTATGGCTACCGGCCCCTCGACGACGAGCCCGATCCAAGGCCGGCGCCGGAGCCTGGAGCGGTCGCCGCCGCGGCGGCTGACATCTTCGACGCCCTGATCGCCACCATGACCGAGACCGTCCTGGAGCCCGACCTGCCGCAGCTGCTTTGGTCGATCGTCGACATCTTCCATCGCGCCGCCGATCGCATCCAGGGCCGGCTTGACGCCAATGAGGACGCCCAGAAGCGTTGCCAAAGGGAACAGGACGGCTCGGAGGTCCGCTCCGTGGCGCTGGAGCGGCTCCTGACCGAGGGACGGAATCTCCTCGACCGCCGCGACAGCCTCGAAGCCTTCCGCGACTCTGCCGCCGACCTCCACCAGAGCCACCTTGGCGCGCCATGGACCCCGCGCGCGGGGTCGCGCGTCAACCACCGCGCCCTGACCGCCACCATGATCGACAGCCGCGACTACCTGGCCGCCAAGCGGCGAGCGGAAACCGCGCCGCTGCTGCCATCGGGCCCGAAGATCGCCTTCACCGGAGGCCCGGCGTACAATGACCACACCCGGATCTGGGACGCCCTCGACAAGGTCTACGCCAAGCACCCCGACATGGTCCTGCTGCATGGCGGTACGCCCACGGGCGCCGAGCGCATCGCCGCTTGCTGGGCCGAGGCCCGCAGAGCGCCGCACATCGCCTTCCGGCCCGACTGGACCCGCCATGGCAAGGCTGCGCCCTTCAAGCGCAATGACCACATCCTCGAGCTCCTGCCGATCGGGGTCCTGGCGTTTCCGGGCAGCGGCATCAACGCCAACCTGGCCGACAAGGCCAAGATCCTCGGCATCCCGGTTTGGCGGTTCGGCGGCGCCTGAGCCCCGCCGCTGGACGCGACGACCGTCGCCATTTCTGCTAGGGTCAAGTCGCGCCGCGGTGGTGGTGGAGGCGCGAGTGATCGCACCTTGCCCCGGAGCCCCCACCATGATCGTCCTCGCCATCCTTTTGGCCGGCGTCGGCCTGTTCCTGCTCTGCCGCCTCGCCTTCCTCCTGGCCGTCTACGCCCTTCCGCTGTTCACCGGCGCCGTGGTCGGCTCCGCGGCGCATGCGCTCGGGGCCAGCCTCATCGTCTCGGGGGTGTCGGCCGCCCTGGCGGGCATTGTCGCTCTCGCGGCATGTCATTTCGCGATGAACGTCCTGCAGCCGTCCGTCATGCGGACGGTCGTCGTCGCCCTCTTCGCGGCGCCGGCGGCGTTCGCAGGCTACCATCTGGCCCATGGGCTGAGCGCGCTCACCGCCGTGCCGGAACCGTTGCGCCCACTTGTGGCGTTCGCGGCGGCGCTCCTGGTTGCTGGCGCCGCTTGGACACGCATGGCCGCTTCGAAGCCAGGTCCCGGCTCGGACCCGCCGGCCTTCCCCCGCGACAGCGCATCCCAGACCGGCTGAGCGAGGCTCCTTGGGCCTCGATGGCGACGGGGTCGGCGGCAAGTGGTCGGGCTCGAGCGTCTGCGCCCCACCCGCCGACTCTCGCTCGAACGGTCGAGGCGCCGCGGTCGCCGGTCGGACGCCTCGACAGCCCACCCTGACGGCCGCGCGATATGGGAAGGCTCGCCCAGGCCGAGACAGGGTGGGTCCGTGGCCGGCGGGCGCAGGCGGTCCGGCGATCCCGCAATCGCCGGCCGGCCCTGAGGCGTCCGGCCGACCCCTTGTGTGTCCCACGCTCTTCGTCTCGACCCCGCGCCCCGCGCGGTCCCTGCGATGGCCTGATCTGGCCGAAGGCCGGCATTCGCCTCGCTCGCCTGAGCCGCAAGCGCGCGCGGCGGCTTTCTTCCCCGGGAGCCGCGGCGCCCTTCCTCGCGCACCAAGAAAGCCGCCGCACACCCTCCTCCGCTGACGCTTTGGCTTGGCTGCGCCAAGTGCGGCGGCGACCGCCTTCGGCCTCTTGATCGCCATCGGGACCGCGATGGGCGCGGGCTCGAATGAGAGACCTAAGGAGACACGACAATGGCCAACATCGGCAGCTTCAAGAAGACCGGCGCTGAATTCCAGGGCGAGATCGTCACCCTGAGCGTCCAGGCCAAGGGCGTCCGTATCGTCCCCGAGACCAGCCGCCCCAACGACAACGCCCCCAGCCACCGGGTCTATGTCGGCCGTGCCGAAATCGGCGCCGCCTGGGCCAAGACCTCCGCCGAGGGTCGCGACTACCTCTCGGTCAAGCTGGACGATCCGAGCTTCACCGGCCCGATCTTCGCCAACCTCTTCGCCGACGAGGACGGCGACGGCCATAGCCTGATCTGGTCGCGACCGCGCAAGGCCAGCGCCGACTGAGGTTCGCCGCCGGCCCCGCCTCAGGGCGGGGCCGCACGGCTCCAAGGGCGATGCCGTTTGCGCACCCCCCGTTCTCGTCTTCGCGCCATCCCACCGCAACGACCGGCGTCCATCCTGGCGGTCAACTCGCCGTCACCACGGGGTCGCCATGTTCAATCCACCCCTGCAGGCCACACCGCCGGCCGGCTCCAGCCTCACCGACTACGACCGCCAGCACATAAAGACCTACCTGCGCCTGCTCGACGCCGCGGCGGACGGCGCCGACTGGCGCGAGGCCGCCGCGATCGTGCTCGGCCTCGACGTCGCGCACGCGCCGAGACAGGCGCGCCGCGTGCACGAAAGCCACCTCGCGCGGGCCCGCTGGATGTCCACCCACGGCTACCTGGACCTGCTGCGCGGCGCTCCTGGCGGGACCGGAGGTGATGCCCCTTAGGCATCGGCGCCCGCCCCCGCCCGAGCTTCCGCGGCTGCCCATCCCGCAGTCATCGTCCGCATGACGCAAGGTCCGCGCGTATCCGGAGCATGGGATGAGGCTCGATCCGTCGCAATGGCGATCCTCGGCGGCCTATGCCTATCTCGACGATCTCATCGCTTCCGACCTCGCCTGGGAATGCCTTCGCCGCAACGCCGACTACCAGGCCGATTTCGAGGCGACAGCAGCGCAGGGCGCCTCCGCCACGGCCTTGAGCGCCCGTTGGGGGTTGCGATTTCCCGACGGATCCGGCGCAGGCCGCATCCGCGGGGCCCGTGTTCTGGACGACGCAGGCCGATCTCGCGACGGTGGTGCTCGCCCCCTCGCTCTGGACCGGGGCGTCAGACGCCGAACGCGCCCTCACCCGCCGCGCCGCGCCTGGCCGCGCCAGTCCCGAGGGGCGTTGGCTCGTGCGCGGCGCCGGCCGGTTTGCCGTGCATCTGCTGCTGCTCCGCGGCGCCAGGACCGACGAACCGCTTGCAGCCGTCACGCCGTTCGACACTGACGCTCCCGCCCGCCTCGCCATGGCCGCGCGCGCCTGGCGCATTCTACGTGGCGCGCCGGAGCGCCTGGACGACCAGCTCACGGCGCAGCGGCGGCGGCGGCTGAGCCTCTGCCTGCGCGCCCTCGACGCGCGCGCCAGCGGCGCCAGCCACCGCGAGATCGCCGCCGCGCTGTTTGGCGCGCACCGCCTCGCCGACCTGCCCTGGAACTCCTCCGCCCTGCGCGACACGACCTTGCGCCTGGCCCGCGACGGCGAGGCGCTGGTCGCAGGCGGCTATCGGCGCCTGCTGCGGCCCAGCCGCATCTCCCGCTAAGCCGCGCGGCCCGGCCCATGCCCGCGTCAGGGGTGCGATCTCGCCGCGGCGCCTTCGCACTCCCTCCGCTCGGCGATGGCGCGCCAGGGTGACCGAACGCCGCCATGGCCGCTCACCGGCCGCGGGGCCATCCCTGGAGACGCTGCAGATGCCCGCCCCACCCCCCGGCGCGCCGGACCGCTTCTTGAGAACGCCGGAAGCCGCGCGCTTCCTAAGCCTGTCGCACCGGACCCTGGAAAAGCACCGCACCTACGGAACGGGCCCGGCCTATCGCAAGCTCGGCGGTCGCGTCGTCTATGCGCTCGAGGACCTGAAAGCCTGGGCGGATCGCGGGTCGCGCCTCTCCACGACCGATCCCGAGGCCGGCGTCGTATGGCCTGCGAAGCCCGTCGGTGGCGCACGGCGATGAGCGGCTGCGCCCCCGATCTCGGCGACAACCTCACCCGCGTCCACCTGACCTGGCTTGAAGGCCGCGTCGAACACTGGATCCGTTTCGGCGCCATCGCCCAGGAGACCCTCCTCGACCGCCGCCGCCGGATCGTCGCCTTCGCGCCAGGCGCGATCTTCGCGTTCGTGCGATGGGCGTCCAACGACTTCGGCACCGTGGTCTCGCGCCTCGACGTTGTCCGCGCGGCCGTCCCCGGCGAAGCCTATTCCACCTTGCCCCACGTGCGCCCCGGCGGCGACATCCTGCTGCGCCAGACCGGTTGGCCGAAGGTCCAGCGGGTGCTGGCGGCGATCGACGCCATCGAAGCGCTGGGACTGACGCCCGCCGCGGTCGCGCCCGACCATTGGCGCCATGTCCACAACCGGCTTGCCGCCGGCCAGGACCCGCGCCCCTACACGGCCGCGCGCCATCGGGCCTGGCTGCTTCGCCGCAGGACCGGCCCATGACGCGCCCCGCCTGGATCCTTGCGGCGCTCGGCGCCCTGGCCGCGCTTGGCGCATCGTCCTTCGCTCGCCCCACCCCCCGATGGATCTGGAACGCGAGCGCCAGCGTGCCGGAAGGGCTCTATCGCCTGCAGCCGGCCGCGACCGTGCAGGTCGGCGACCTGGTCGCCGCCGCCCCGCCAGAGCCCCTCGCAAGCTTCCTGGCGGCGCGTCGATACCTGCCCCGCGACGCCCTTCTCCTCAAACATGTGGCCGCGCTCCCCGGCCAGAACATCTGCCGCGCCGGCCTCACCGTCCGCATCGACGGCGCCCGGGCGGGAGAGGCCCTGCCCCGCGATCGGCGCGGCCGCCGCCTGCCGGACTGGCAGGGCTGCCGCACGCTCGCGCATGGCGAGGTCTTCCTCATGAACCACGCGATCTCCGACAGCCTGGATGGACGCTATTTCGGCGCCCTGCCGGCCGAAAGCCTGCTCGGGCGCGCCGCACCGATCTGGCTGAGGCCCGCGGCAGACGCACCCAGGCTCGGCCGCCACGCCGTCAGCGCCTTCCCCGCTTCAACTGCAACAGGAGATCCAAAACCATGACCCAGATCGGCTTCTTCCTCCGCACGGACGATGGGTTCCACGGGCGTCTGCGCACGCTCACCCTCGACGCCGAGCTCACCCTCGTTCCGGTCGAAAGCCGCGATGCACACCGCGGACCGGCCTACCGCGTTCATCTCGGAACCGGCGCCGACGGCCCGGAGGTGGGCGCGGCCTGGCGGCGCACCGGCGAAAAGGTCGGCGCCTATCTGGGCCTGGTGCTCGACGACCCGGCGCTGGCGCGCCCCATCCGCGCCAACCTCTTCCCGGCGGACGCGGACGGGACCCGCTTCCGGCTGGTCTGGAGCCGACCTGTCCGCGGCGCCGCGCAGCCGTGACCCCGCGCCGAACCTGCGCCCGGTACACGCTGGCGCTGCTCGCCGCCCTGGTCACGGCCGACGTCGCTCTCGCAGACCCCCGGCCAGCATGGCGCGCCGAAGCCGCCGAAGCCTTTGCGCCGTTCATCGCCGAAGCCGCCGCGCGCCATAGTCTCCCGGCCGCCTGGATCGCCGCCGTGCTGCGCGCCGAAAGCGGCGGCGATGCTCGCGCCGTCTCACCCGCCGGCGCCATGGGCCTCATGCAGCTCATGCCAGAGACCTGGTCGGACCTGCGCCAACGCCTCGCCCTCGGCGCCGACCCGTTCGACCCACGCGACAATATCCTGGCGGGCGCGGGCTATCTGCGCGAGCTCTTGGACCGCTACGGTCCGACCGGCTTCCTGGCCGCCTACAACGCCGGGCCCGGACGCTACGAGGCGCACCTGCGCGGCGATCGCGCCCTGCCCGCGGAGACGTTGGCCTATCTCGCCACCGTCGGGCCGCAGCTGGGCGCGGCGGGCGATGGATCGGCGCCGCCCGATCCGTTGGCCTGGCGCCGCGCGGCGCTCTTTCCGGCGGGCGGGTCCCCGGCCACGGATGCGCCGCCGATCGCCGTCGCCGGCTCCGTCGCGCCACCGCCGACCCGCCATCCAAGCGCCGCCCCCTCGGCGTCCGGCGGGCTCTTCGTGCGCCGCTCCGGCCCGCGCGCCGGCGTCTCGCCATGAGCGGCGTCGCAATCAGGTCGAGCGCGGACGGGGGTGGGCGCGGGGGCGTGATCTTGGCCCCGTTTAGACCCTCAGGTGGACGGCAAGGGAAAAGCAGCGCCTGCGGTTCGCTGCAAGGGTTTGGTTGGATTGAGGTTTTTCGGGTGCGCGGCAGCCTTCGCCGCCAGCCGGACTCGCCGATCCCCCAAGGAATTCAAGGGCCCGAGCGCCATCCCGGAGCCAGAACGCGGTGAAGGCGGGCGCCGACAGGCCGTTCCGCCTGCGGCCCGGGCGGGTCCGCGGCGGCGGGGTTCGCGTGCACAGCAGCTTCGTCGGCCAGGTGATGCGCGCGGCCAAGACGGCCGGCCACATCGGGAGCCGCTTCGGCGGTGGACGCGGGGCCGGCGGCTCGCGCTTCGGACGCGGTCGCCGGGCGGCCCTGGCGCTCGCGCTCAAGTCCCCCGCCCGGCGCGTGGTGACCAAGGCGCGGGTCGTGCGCCACCAGGGGTCCAGCTTCCGGGCCGCCCCGCTCCCCAAGCACATCCTCTACCTGAAGCGGGACGGCGCCGGGCGGGACGGTGCGCCGGCCGATCTGTTCGACGCCCAGGGCGACCACGCCGACGAGGCGGGCTTCGCCGCCCGGGCCCGCGACGACCGGCACCATTTCCGTTTCATCGTCTCGCCGGAGGACGCCGCTCAGCTCAAGGACCTGCGGGCGTTCACGCGGGACCTGATGGCCGACGCGGAGCGCGATCTTGGCTCCCGGCTCGACTGGGTCGCGGTCGACCACTGGAACACCGACAATCCCCACGTCCACATTCTCGTGCGGGGCCAAGCCGATGATGGACGCGATCTGGTGATCAGCCGGGCCTATATAAGCCGCGGCTTGCGCGATCGCGCCGCCGAGCGCGTCACGCTCGAGCTGGGTCCCCGCGCCGAGCATGAGATCCGCTCGGCCCTGGAACGGGAGGTCACGGCGGACCGCTGGACCAGCCTGGACCGGGTCCTGCGACAGGCGGCCGACGATGGCGGCGGCCTGGTCGACCTGCGGCCCGGCGCGGGCGGCGAGGACCCGGACCTGCGGCGCCTGCTGATCGGCCGGGCCGCCCATCTGGAGCGACTGGGCCTGGCCGATCGCGAGAGGGCGGCGTGCTGGACCCTCAAACCCGCCCTGGAGGAAACCCTGCGCGCGATGGCCCGCCGCGGCGACATCATCGCCACGCTCCATCGTGCGATCGGAGGGGGCGAGCGCGCCCTCGACGCCGCGGCCTTCGCCATCCACGCCGAGACGCCGCAGACACCTGTGGTCGGCCGCCTGGCCGCCCGCGGCCTGCAGGACGAGCTCACCGGCCAGGCCTATGCGGTCGTCGATGGCGTCGACGGCCATGTCCACCACCTCAGCTTCGCCGACCTCGACTTGACCGGCGACGCCAGGCCAGGCGCCATCGTCGAAGTCCGCGCCTGGACGGACGACCAGGGACGCGGGCGCATGGCGCTCGCGACACGCTCGGATCTGGACCTCTCCGGACAGGTGCGCGCGCAGGGCGCCACCTGGCTTGACCGGCAGTTGGTCTCCCGCAATCTCGCCATGGCGACCATCGGCTTCGGCGCCGAGGTCCGGGACGCCATGGCGCGCCGCGCCGATCGGCTGGCGGCCGAGGGTCTGGCGGACCGTCGCGAGGACCGCACCTGGTTCGCGCCGGATCTCATCGCGACGCTGCGCCGCCGCGAGTTGGCCGCCGTCGCGACGCGGCTGGCCAACGAAACGGGACTCCCGCATCGACCCGGCGGCGAAGGCGAGACTGTTTCGGGGATCTACCGCCAGCGGTTGGTCCTGGCGTCCGGCCGTTTCGCGATGATCGATGACGGCCTGGGCTTCCAGCTCGTGCCGTGGCGTCCGGCGCTGGAGGCGCGTCTCGGCCAGCAGGTCAGCGGAACCCTGTCCCCAGGCGGTGGCGTCGATTGGACCTTCGGCCGGCGGCGGGGACTCGGACTGTAGCGCCGGGTCGCCGAATTCCACCTCGCCGCCGCCCCTAGGAGGCGCCGGCGAAGTGCGCCAGGGCGCGCGCATGGTCGCTCGCCAGCGCGAACCTCAGGCAGACGGACCTGCCTCGCGCGCGGCAGGCCCAGTCGCCGCGGCAGTTGAGCGTGAGCCATTCGACCGCAGCGATCATCGGAGTGTAGCCGGCCGGAACGGCCTTCGGTATTGGCGCCACGACCTCGTGGAATCCTTCGCCGCGCCCGGACAGGACATTGAAATGCAGTCGCGCCATGCCAGCCCGAATCCTCAGCTCCTGGCCCGAAGCTAGCAGGCCCGACCGCCGGGTCCCGCGCTGAAGGCGGAGGATCCCCATCCGGCCCGTCAGTATTCGCGCGCCAACCTCGCCGATCGCCCGCCGGTCCCTCGGCAGGCCCTTGCGGCGGCGGCGGGGGCGCCAAGCTCCGGATCTCCAAGACCGGAGACCCTCCCATGTCCGCCACCAAGATCCTCTGGGGCCAACTCCTCCTCGTCGGCCTGATCGTCCTGGCCGGCGTCTGGGGCGCGACCGAATGGACGGCCTGGCGGCTCGGCTTCCAGCCCGGCCTCGGCCGCCCCTGGGCCGTCCTGGCCGGACTGCCCGTCTATCCGCCGCCGGCCTTCTTCGGCTGGTGGTTCGTCTACGACGCCTATGCGCCGCGCATCTTCCTGCAGGGCGCGGCCATCGCCGCCTCCGGCGGACTCGCCGCGATACCGGTGGCGATCGCGCTCTCGGTGTGGCGCGCCCGCGAAGCCAAGCATGTGGTCACCTACGGCTCGGCCCGCTGGGCGAGCCTCGACGACGCCCGGGCCGCGGGCCTGATCGGCGAGGACGGCGTGGTCCTGGGACAGCTCGGCGCGGCCTATCTGCGCCATGACGGGCCCGAACATGTGCTCTGCTTCGCCCCCACCCGCTCGGGCAAGGGCGTAGGCCTCGTCGTCCCCACGCTCCTGACCTGGCCGGAAAGCGCCGTCGTCCATGACATCAAGGGCGAGAACTGGGGTCTGACGGCGGGTTTCCGCGCGCGGCACGGCCGGGTCCTGTTGTTCGATCCCACCAATCCTGCGTCCGACGCCTACAATCCCCTGCTCGAGGTGCGGCGCGGCCCCAGCGAAGTCCGCGACGTCCAGAACGTCGCCGACGTGCTGGTGGACCCCGAGGGCTCGCTCGAGCGCCGCAATCATTGGGAGAAGACCAGTCACGCCCTGCTTGTGGGCGCGATCCTGCACGTGCTCTACGCCGAGGCCGACAAGACCCTGGCCGGCGTGGCGGCCTTCCTCTCCGATCCCCGCCGGCCCATCGAAACCACCCTGCGCGCCATGATGACCACGCCGCACCTCGGCGCGGCCGGCGTCCATCCGGTGGTCGCCTCGGCCGCCCGCGAGCTGCTCAACAAGAGCGAGAACGAACGCTCGGGCGTGCTGTCCACCGCCATGTCGTTCCTGGGACTTTATCGGGACCCGGTGGTGGCCCAGGCCACCGGCCGATGCGACTGGCGGATCGGCGACCTGGTGGAGGGCGCGACGCCGACCACGCTCTACCTGGTGGTGCCGCCCTCCGACATCAGCCGCACCAAGCCCCTGGTGCGGCTGATCCTCAACCAGATCGGCCGGCGCCTGACCGAGGACCTCGAGAGCCGGTTGCAGCGCAGGCGACTACTGCTGATGCTGGACGAGTTCCCCGCCCTGGGCCGGCTCGACTTCTTCGAGAGCGCACTGGCCTTCATGGCCGGCTACGGCCTCAAGAGCTTCCTGATCGCCCAGTCGCTGAACCAGATCGAGAAGGCCTATGGCGTCAGCAACGCCATCCTCGACAACTGCCATGTGCGCGTGGCCTTCGCCACCAACGACGAGCGCACCGCCAAACGGGTGTCCGACGCGCTCGGCACCGCCACCGAGCTTCGCGCCATGCGCAACTATGCGGGGCACCGGCTGTCGCCCTGGCTCGGCCACCTGATGGTCTCGCGCCAGGAGACGGCGCGGCCCCTGCTCACGCCCGGCGAGGTCATGCAGTTGCCGCCCGGCGACGAGATCGTCATGGTCTCCGGCTTGGCGCCGATCCGCGCCCGCAAGGCGCGCTACTATGAGGATCGCCGCCTGGCGCGCCGTGTCGCCGCGCCGCCAGGGCCGGGACCCGCCCGGCCGCCGGCGGCCGACGACTGGTCGGGCCTTGCGCCCATCATGGCGCCGCTCGTCGGACCGGCGCGCCGCCAGGGCGGCGCCTCGCCCGACGATCCGAACGGCGGCGTGCGGCGTGAACCGGACCTGCCGGAGCAGGAGGAGATCGTCTCCCCGCCCAGGCCGGCGGCGGAGTTCGAGTTCGCCGAGGACGAACCGGACGACGAGCCGGTCCGCGCCCAGGCCCTGCAGCGGCGGATGTCGGGGCTGGCGCGGCAGGCGGCGCTGGACCCGGACGACGGGGTGGAGCTTTGAGCGCCCTGCGGACCAAGCACACCTTCCGCCTGCCGCCCGGCCTCGCCCGCCAGCTCGCCGACCATGCCAGCCGCCGCGGGGTGAGCCAGGCCCTGATCGTCGAGGCGGCGCTGGCCTCCTTCTTCTCCCCAGACGGACCAGACCGGCTCGAAGCCGCGCTCGGTCGCCGGCTTGACCGCATGAGCCGCCAGGTCGAGCGGCTGGAACGGCACGTGACCATCTCCAACGAGGCCCTGGCGCTGTTCGTCCGGTTCTGGCTGACCGCGACGCCGCCCCTGCCCGACGCGGCCGGCGTCGCCGCCCAGGCCAAGGGCCGCGAGCGCTACGAGAACTTCGTCGAATCCCTCGGCCGCCGGCTGGCGCGCGGCCAGACCCTGGCCGAGGAACTCTCCCGCGACGTGGACCCGGGCGCCGCGCCGTGACGCGCGCCCGCCGTGCGCCTGTCTTTCTACGCCACGGCGCGATGGGGGTCGGAGACTTGTTGCCGAGCGCCTGATCCTGCCTCTTCTCGTCGACCTCATCGCGGCGCCGATCTCCGGACGCCCACCCGATGGGGAAATCCATGGCGTCCCTCGCCAGCACAGCCGAAGCGACCCAGCGGGGCGCCCGCATGCTGCGCTCGGCCCTGGGCCGCGCCATCGCCGGCTGGCTGGAAGACCCGGCCGTCGTCGAGGTGATGCTCAACCCCGATGGCCGCCTCTGGAGCGACCGCCTGGCCGAGGGCCTCGCCGACACCGGCGAGCGGCTGAGCGCCGCCGACGGCGAGCGGATCATCCGCCTCGTGGCCCATCACGTCGGCGTCGAGGTCCACGCCGGCGCGCCGAGGCTCTCGGCGGAACTGCCGGGAGGCGGCGAGCGCTTCGAGGGCCTGCTGCCGCCCGTGGTCGCCGCCCCGGCCTTCGCCATCCGCAAGCCGGCCGCGGCGATCTTCAGCCTGGCGGACTACGCCGCCGCGGGCGTCATGAGCGCGGCCGCCGCCGCCCGGCTGCGCGAGGCCGTGGCCGCCCGCCACAACATCTTGGTGGCGGGCGGGACCTCCACAGGCAAGACCACCCTGGTCAACGCCCTGCTGGCGGAGGTCGCCCGCTCAGGCGACCGCGTCGTCCTCATCGAGGACACCCGCGAACTCCAGTGCGCCGCCCCCAATCTCGTGGCGCTCCGCACGAAGGACGGCGCGGCCTCGCTGACCGACCTGGTCCGCTCCGCCCTGCGCCTGCGGCCCGACCGTATCCCGATCGGCGAGGTGCGCGGCCCCGAGGCCCTGGATCTGATCAAGGCCTGGGGCACCGGCCATCCCGGCGGGATCGGCACCCTGCACGCGGGTTCGGCCCGCGGCGCCCTGCACCGCCTCGAGCAGCTCATCCAGGAAGCGGTGATCACCGTGCCCCGCGCCCTGATCGCCGAGACCGTCGACGTGATCGCGGTGCTCAGCGGTCGCGGCGCCGATCGCCGCCTCACTGAACTCGTTCGGATCGAGGGCCTCACCCCCGCCGGCGACTACCGCCTCAACCCCTTTGGAGATCCCTCATGACCCCTTTCACGCGCCGCCCCCTGGGCCAGACGAGGCTCGACCGGCTGGCCGCCGCCGCGCTCGCCGCGGGCCTGCTCTTCGCCGCCCCCGCCTACGCCGCCGGCTCCTCCATGCCCTGGGAGGCGCCGCTGCAGTCGATCCTGCAGTCGATCGAAGGCCCGGTCGCCAAGATCATCGCGGTGATCGTCATCATCGTCACCGGCCTCACCCTGGCCTTCGGCGACAACTCCGGCGGCTTTCGCCGTCTGATCCAGATCGTCTTTGGCCTGTCGATCGCCTTCGCCGCCTCCAGCTTCTTCCTGTCCTTCTTCTCCTTCGGCGGCGGGGCGCTGGTCTGATGCCGGCCGACAGCTCGCTCGCCGACCTCCCCGGCTTCACCGCTCCGGTCCACCGGGCGCTCACCGAGCCCATCCTGCTGGGCGGCGCGCCGCGGGCGGTGGCTGTCGCCAACGCCACCCTGGCGGCGGCCATCGGCCTGGGCCTGCGGCTGTGGCTGGCCGGCCTGGTGATCTGGGCCGTCGGTCACGGGGCCGCGGCCTGGGCGGCGCGGCGCGATCCCTGGTTCGTCGAGGTGGTCCACCGCCACCTGCGCCACCCCGCCTACCTGCGCGTCTGAGCCCGGTCATGATGTCGCTCGCCCCCTATCGTGACCGCACCGCCCGGCTCTCCGACGTCCTGCCCTGGGCCGCCCTGGTCGCCCAGGGCGTGGTCCTCAACAAGGACGGCGCCTTGCAGCGGACCGCACGGTTCCGCGGGCCGGACCTGGACAGCGCCACGCCCGCCGAGCTGGCCGCCGTCGCGGGCCGGCTCAACAACGCGCTTCGCCGCCTGGGCTCGGGCTGGGCGGTGTTCGTCGAGGCCCAACGCCGGCCCGCGACCGACTATCCCGACGATCGGCTGCCCGACGCGGCCAGCGCCCTGGTGGAGGCCGAACGCCGCGCCCAGTTCGAGGAGGCCGGCGCCCACTATGAGTCCGCCTACTTCCTGACCCTGGTCTGGCTGCCGCCAGAGGAGGACGCCGCTCGGGCCGAAGGCTGGCTCTATGAGGGCCGCGCCGAACAAGGGGTGGATCCCTGGGAGCTGACCAAGGCCTTCATCGACCGCACCGACCGGCTGCTGCGGCTGGTGGAGGGCTTCGTTCCGGAAGCCGAATGGCTGGACGACGCGGCGACCCTCACCTTCCTGCACGCGACCGTCTCCACCAAGCGCCAGGCGGTGGGGGTCCCCGAGACGCCCATGCACCTGGACGCGCTGCTGGCCGACGAGCCGCTCACCGGCGGCCTCGAACCCCGGCTGGGCGACCACCACCTGCGGGTCCTCACCGTCATCGGCTTTCCCGGCGCCACTACGCCCGGCCTGCTCGACGAGCTGAACCGCCTGGCCTTCCCCTACCGATGGACCACCCGCGCCATCATGCTCGACAAGCTCGACGCCACGCGCCTGCTCGGGAAGATCCGCCGCCAGTGGTTCGCCAAGCGCAAGTCGCTGGCCGCCATCCTCAAGGAGGTGATGACCAACGAAGCCTCGGCGCTGATCGATTCCGACGCCGCCAACAAGGCCGCGGACGCCGACGCGGCCCTGCAGGACCTGGGCGCCGACCAGGTGGGCCAGGCCTTTGTCACCGCCACCCTGGTGGTCTGGGACCCCGACCCCAGCCAGGTCGCCGAGAACCTGCGGCTGGCCGAAAAGGTGATCCAGGCGCGGGATTTCACCGTGATCGCCGAGGGCCTGAACGCCGTGGAGGCCTGGCTGGGCTCGCTGCCGGGCCAGGTCTACGCCAATGTCCGCCGCCCGCCGGTCTCCACCCTGAACCTCGCCCACATGATTCCGCTCTCGGCGGTCTGGGCGGGTCCGGCCCGGGACGAGCACCTGGACGCCCCGCCGCTGTTCTTCGCCCGCACGGACGGCGCGACGCCCTTCCGTTTCAGCCTGCATGTGGGCGATGTCGGCCATACCCTGGTGGTCGGCCCGACCGGCGCCGGCAAGTCGGTGCTGCTCGCGCTGATGGCGTTCTCGTTCCGCCGCTACCCGGCCGCCCAGGTCTTCGCCTTCGACTTCGGCGGCTCGATCCGCGCCGCCGCGCTCGCCATGGGCGGGGACTGGCACGACCTGGGCGGCGCGGTCGGCGAGGCGGGCGCAGACCCCGCCCCAGCCGTGTCGCTGCAACCCCTGCGCCGGGTCGACGACCTGGCCGAACGCGCCTGGGCGGCCGACTGGCTGGCGGCGATCCTCGCCCGCGAAGGCGTGGCCATCACGCCCGACCTCAAGGCGCACCTGTGGTCGGCCCTGGGCTCGCTGGCCTCCGCCCCGGCGGGCGAACGCACCCTGACCGGGCTCGCCGTCCTGCTGCAGTCGCAGATCCTGAAGCAGGCGCTCGCGCCCTACGGCCTGGGCGGCGCCTTCGGACGCCTGCTCGACGCCGAGGCGGAATATATCGGCGAGGAGGTCGTCCAGGCCTTCGAGACCGAGGGTCTGATCGGGACCGACGCGGCGGCGCCCGTGCTGGCCTATCTCTTCCATCGCATCGAGGCGCGGCTGGACGGTCGCCCCACCCTGGTCCTGGTCGACGAGGGCTGGCTCGCCCTGGATGACCCCGGCTTTTCCGCCCAGCTCCGCGAGTGGCTGAAGACCCTTCGCAAGAAGAACGCCTCGGTGATCTTCGCCACCCAGTCCCTGGCCGACATCGAGACCAGCCCGATCGCGCCGGTGATCGTCGAGAGCTGTCCAACCCGGATCTTCCTGCCCAACGACCGGGCCTTCGAGCCGCAGATCGCGTCCCTCTACCGGCGCTTCGGCCTCAATGCGCGCCAGATCGAGATCCTCGCCCGCGCCACGCCCAAGCGCGACTACTACTGCCAGTCGCGGCGCGGCGACCGGCTGTTCGAGCTGGGCCTGGGCGAGGCCGCCCTGGCCTTCACCGCCGCCTCGTCCAAGGCCGATCAGGCCCAGATCTCCGCCCTGCTCAGCCGGCATGGCCGGGCCGGCTTCGCGGCGGCCTGGCTCGCCCACAAGGGCCTGGGCTGGGCGGCCGATCTTCTCCCCACCCTGACCCCGGAGCCTTCGCCATGACCCCTCGCCTGCCCCGCCGCGCGCTCTGCGCCGGCGCCTGCGCCCTGCTGCTCGCCGCCTCCGCCGGACCGGCCGGCGCCATCGTCGTCTTCGACCCCGGCAACTATGCGCAGAACGTCTTGACCGCGGCGCGCGCCCTGCAGCAGATCAACAACCAGATCACCTCGCTGCAGAACCAGGCCCAGTCGCTGATCAACCAGGCGCGGAACCTGGCCAGCCTGCCGTTCTCGTCCCTGCAGCAGCTCCAGGATCAGGTTCAGCGCACCCGCCAGCTCCTGCAACAGGCCCAGCGCCTGGCCTACGATGTCCAGACCATCGACCAGGCGTTCACCGCCCGCTACCGCGCCATCGACCTGTCCGCCTCCGACCAGGCCCTGGTGGACGGGGCCAAGGACCGCTGGCGCGACAGCGTCGCGGGCTTCGAGGATGCGCTGAAGGTCCAGGCGGGTGTCGTCGGCAACCTGGACGGCGCCCGCGACCAGATGAGCCAGCTCGTCGAGGCCAGCCAGTCCGCCAGCGGCGCCCTGCAGGCCGCCCAGGCCGGCAACCAGCTCCTGGCGCTGCAAACCCAGCAACTCGCCGACCTTGCCGCGCTGCTGGCCGCCCAGGGCCGCGCCCAGAGCCTGGACGCCGCCCGCCGCGCCGCCGCGGAGGATCAGGCCCGCGAGCAGCTGCGCCGCTTCCTGACGCCTGGCCAGGGCTACCAGCCCGGCTCGGCCCAGATGTTCCGCAATTGAAGGCCCCCGCCGATATGGACGCCACCCGTCTCCTGCGGTTGGGCGCGGCCGGCGTCGTGGTCCTCGTGATCGCGCTTACGGCGCTGCAGCTTCGCCGCCCCGCGCCGCCCGAGCCGACGCCCTGGGCGCCGGCCCCGGCGCGGCCGGCCGATCCGCGCTCGCCCGCCTTGGCGCGTTGCCAAGCCCTGGGCGAAACCGGCGCCCGGGACGCCGGCTGCCTGGCCGTCTGGGCCGAGACCCGGCGGCGTTTCCTGGGCCTGACGGCCCCACCGGCAAGGGACTAGCGCCATGGGTGGAACAGGGGTCATCGACCGGTTCCTGGGCGTCTTTGCGTCCTATATCGATAGCGGCTTCGGCCTCCTGCAGGGCGAGGTGGCGTTCATCGCCACCACCCTGATCGTCATCGACATCACGCTCGCGGCCCTGTTCTGGACCTGGGCGGAGGGCGAGGACATCCTGGCGCGCCTGGTCCGCAAGACGCTCTTCGTCGGCGCCTTCGCCTACATCATCGGCAACTGGAACGGCCTGGCGCGCATCATCTTCGAGAGCTTCGCGGGCCTGGGCCTTCAGGCGGCCGGCGGCGGCATGTCGGCGGCCGATCTCCTGCGCCCCGGCCGCGTCGCCCAGGTCGGGATCGACGCCGGCCGCCCGCTGCTGGAGTCCATCTCCGGCCTGATGGGCTACGTCGCCTTCTTCGAGAACTTCATCCAGATCGCCGTGCTGCTGCTGGCCTGGCTGATCGTTCTCCTGAGCTTCTTCGTGCTGGCGGTGCAGCTCTTCGTCACCCTCATCGAATTCAAGCTGACCACGCTCTGCGGGTTCGTGCTGGTCCCCTTCGGCCTGTTCGGCAAGACCGCCTTCCTCGCCGAACGGGTGCTGGGCAACGTCGTGGCCTCCGGCGTCAAGGTGATGGTCCTGGCGGTCATTGTCGGCATCGGTTCGACCCTCTTCTCCCAGTTCACCACGGGCTTCGGGGAGGCCCAGCCGACCATCGAAGAGGTGCTGGCCGTCGTGCTGGCGGCGATCTCGCTGCTGGGCCTGGGCATCTTCGGACCCGGCATCGCCGGGGGCCTGATCTCCGGCGGCCCGCAGCTGGGCGCCGGGGCCGCGGTCGGAACCGGTCTGGCGGCGGGCGGCGCGCTCGCGGCGGGCGCCGCGGCCACGGGCCTTGCGGTCGGCGGCGCGGCGGGCGCGGCGGCGGGCCTGGCCCGAAGCGCCGCAGGGCTGGCCGGGGCCGGCG
>NZ_DAMABV010000003.1:0-356270 GCF_031984885.1 Phenylobacterium sp. | reverse complement strand
CGGCGATCCAGCCAGGGAGGCGGCTATCTAGAGGGCCAACCCAACCTCGTCAACCCGGCTTTTTCAGCTTCTTTTCGAAAGCTCCGGAGGAACCGGAAAACACTCGAAAACGGATCGACCCTCAGTCCAGTTCGCCGCCAGCAAACCCAAGTGATCCAAGGGATCCCTCTAGTTCGCCCCGGCGGCGACCCGTCCGAGGAGGCGGCTGTCTAGGCCCCTCCCATGGGGGAGTCAACAGCGCTCGTGACGGTTCGGTGAAGATCGTGGGGAGAACCCTGCCCCGCCCCTTGGATCCTGGCTGTGGCGCATTGTCGGGCGCAGCCACGCACACCTTGTAGAAAGCCTCGCCACGTCATTTAAGAGACGAGACCAGGAGACACATAAAGCAATGCTCTCGCAGAAGGCCCGCTATGCGCTTCGCGCACTCGTCGAACTGGCGCGTGCGGACGGCGCCCAGGTGACGTCCGGGGAATTGGCGGTCCGCGCCGACGCGCCGCGCAAGTTCCTGGAAGCGATTCTGCTGGAGCTGGCCCGCAACCGCGTGGTGGTCAGCCGGCGCGGCAAGTTCGGCGGCTACACCCTGGCCCGCCCGGCGGCCGAGATCAGCTTCGCCGAGGTGATCCGGGTGATCGACGGCCCGCTGGCCCTGGCCCCCTGCGTCAGCCGCCTGTCGTTCCGCAAGTGCGAGGACTGCCCGGACCTAGCCACCTGCGCCCTGCGCGAAGCCCTGCTCCGCGCCCGCGACGCCACGTCCGAGGTCCTGGAAGGCTACAGCCTCGCCGACGCCGCCGCCTCGGCAGGCGCCGAGGTGTTCGAGCACCTCTGAGTCGTCAGCGGCGGGTCTCTACCGGCTTTAACGGAAAGCCCTCCACGAGCAAGCCTCAGCCCGTGGCGATATAGGCCTTGAGCCCGTCGGCCTCGGCTTCGACCTCGGAGATCTTCCACTTCACCAGGTCGCCGATGGAGATGATCCCCACCAGGCGCTCATCGACGCAGACCGGCAGGTGGCGAATGCGGCGGTCGGTCATCCGGCCGAGCAACGAATCCACCGTCTCGCCCGGCTCGGCGAAGATCACGTCATGGGTCATGAAGGCGGCGACGGACTTATCCAGCGCCGCCACGCCCTCCTTGGCCACGGCCCGGACGAGGTCGCGCTCGGAAACGATGCCCACCACCCGGTCGGCGTCCAGCACCACCATCGCGCCGACCCTGCGCGAATGCAGCAGCGCAAAGGCGGCGCTGATGGTTTCAGCCGGTCCCACCGTGAACACCAGGTCGCCCTTGGCCTTGAGGATCTGAGACACCAGCATCTGCGCGTTCTCCCTGTACCGTTGGAGAAGCGTCGCGCAGGACGCCTGGAAAATCAACGTTCTCGCGAAAACGTCAAGCTTCCTGCGGGCGGACGAAACGGCCGAACGGGCCGATCAGGAGCAGGCCGGCCAGGTAGCCGAAGATATGCGCTTCCCAGGCGACGCCCGCGTCGCCGAGGCCGGGCGCAAAGCCCACCAGCGCCAGCAACAGGTTCACCGCGATCCAGGCGATCGTCATGCTCACCACCGACGGGCTGAAATAGGGGCCGGGCGTTTCGCGGCCCATCAGCCGGGCCGCGGCGCCGACCAGGCCGGCCACCGCGCCGGAGGCGCCGATCATCAGGGTCGTGCTGCCTGGATTGGCCAGGCCGTAACCCAGGCCCGCGGCGGCTCCGCACAACAGATAGAAGACAAGGAAGATCAGCGCCCCGCGCGGGCTGGCGCCGAAATAGCGGGCCACCGGCGTGCCGAAGGCCAGCGCCGCCCCGCCGTTCATCAGCGCGTGCGCCCAGTTGCCGTGCAGGAACATGGACGTGAACAGGATCTCCCAGCGCCCCTGCGCAAAGCCCGCCGACGAGAAGGCGTAGGTCTGCAGCAGCCAGTCCTGCGGCAGGAAGGTCTGCGCCAGATAGCCGAGCACGATCACCAGCGTGGCCACCACTGCCGGCCAGGGGGCGTTGAAAATCGGCTGCCGCTCGTGGTCGCTCAAATCCCGCTCTCCAAGCCCGATCCTCAAAAGACCGGCGTTCACTTTATTCCGCGCGCCTTAACCAAATCGCGAGGGTCTGGCCCTTAGATACACGCAAGTTCGGCCGGGCTTATGTGCAATGTGCGACCCGGCTGTCGTCTTTTTCGGGGTGGGGACTTCCCAAAGGCCATGGCCGCAGCACCTTTCACAGCTCTGCGTGGGCTGGCGTTCGCCACGCTCGCAAGCCTCCTGGCCGTCGCCTCCGCGCACGCCCAGTCGATGACCGCCAATTCCGCCGACTTCAACGCCGGCTATGGCCGGCGCGCCGGCTCGGAGAACCACCCCGTCAACGTCTCCACCCGCGATGCGAACGGCAACCGGGTGATCGTCGACGGCATCATCCAGACGGGCGATGACCAGTCCAGCTTCGCCTTCGGCTCCGGGGCGGGCGAGGCCTATTCGGGCGTCGGTTCGCTGGGCGGCGGCTCCACCGCCATCGGCAACAGCCTGGTCGTGGTCACCCAGGGCAACTACAACACCGTGATCGTCAACTCGACCCAGACCAACAACGGCAATGTCTCGGCCGGTTCGAGCCTGAGCGGAGGCGTCGCGCCCGATGGTCAATAAAAGCGCCTTGCGCGTCGCCGCGCTGCTCAGCGTCGCCTCCGTCGCCCTGTCGGCCTGCGTCACCCCGGTGGCCGGCCCCGGCGGCAACTACGCCCAAAGCATCGGCACCGCGCCGGTGACCGTCAATCCGACCCCCTATTCCGACGCCCTCGTCTGCATGGCCGGCTATGCGCGCAACACCCGGCTGGTGGCGCCGCGCATCGCGATCGGCCGCATCGCCGACTACACGGGCAAGTCGGAGTCCGACGGCTCGGGCCGCAAGATCACCCAGGGCGCCTCGCTGATGGCCATGTCGGCCTTCGCCAAGGCCGGCATGCCGCTGGTCGAGCGCTTCGACACCTCGGTGTCGGAGCTGGAGCTGAAGTACGCCAACAACAAGCTGATCTCCGACACGCCCAACCCGGCGCCGGACCAGGCGGCCGAGTACCGCCGCATCCTGGCCGGCCAGGTGCCCGGCTCCGACTTCTATGTCGCCGGCGGCGTCACCGAGCTGAACTACAATATCCGCTCGTCCGGCGTCGACGTGTTCGGCGGCGACGTGGACGCCCGCGACCCGAAGGGTTCGTTCCGCGGCCGGCTGTTCGTCATGAACATCGGCCTGGACCTGCGCCTCATCAACACCCGCACCCTCGAGGTCGTGGACGTCATCTCCTATCAGAAGCAGGTGATCGGCCGCGAAGTCGGGGTCGGCTTCTTCGACTTCCTGAACGGCAACGTCTTCGACATCTCGGCCGGGGCCGGCGCGCTGGAGCCGATGCAACTGGCGGTCCGCAGCCTGGTCGAGCGGGCGGTGGTCGAGATGACCGCCAACCTCTACGGCATGCCGGGCCCCGAGGCCTGCCTGAGCTATGACCCGCTGGGCGCCGGCACGGTGGGCGTGACCGGCGGCTACGTCCCGGCCTACAACAACCTAGGTAGCAACAATGGCCAGACGCGCGAAGATCCTTCTCGTTGGAACGCTCGCCGCGATTCTTCCGTGCCAAGCCGCTACTAGCCAGACGCCGCCCAGCGCCGTCCTCAACAACCAGATCCAGTTGGGCGACGTCTTCAGCCAGCAGACGCTGAACGTCGTCGAGGTCAGCGACTTCACCACGGGCTCGTCCACCGCCAGCGGCAACGCCTATAAGGCGGCCAGCGACCGCTACGACATGGACGTGCGCTCCTATCAGGAGACGCAGGGCCAGGTGAGCGCCGACACCCGCCTCGACGTCGCCGTCAGCTCCGGGCAGACGACCAGCCTGGCGACCAAGGCCACCGGCAACTTCGTCCAGGCCAGCGCCTATGGCGCGACCATGACCGGCGTCTACACCCAGGCGACGGGCGCCGACGCCGTGACCGCCCACAGCCACACCGAGGCCCCCGACGGCCGCACCGGCGAGATCGCCAGCCAGACCCAGGCCGCCGGCAACGCCCAGGCCTTCGGGCTGGAATATGCCTCGGCCGGCGTGCGGACCAGCCAGACCAACGCCGCGACCGTCACCTCCGACGGCGGCGGGGTCTACGGCTACGTCCCGGGCACGGCCAGCTTCACGGCCACGACCGCCGCCAACGACGTCGCCCTGTCGGGCGCCAACGGCTCGGCGGCCCGCATGATCGTCGACCAGAACAACGTCGCGCCCCTGACCCAGGCCGCCCAGTTCACCGCCTTCGCCAATGTCCAGGACGCGGTCACCACCGCCACGGCCGCCGGCAACAACGTCAACGCCGTGAACGAGGGCCACCTCCTCGACGTCACCGCGCGCCAGAGCAACGAGGCCTATGTCCGCGCCCAGACCGCGTCGGCCGCCTATCAGTACGGCTCGGCTTCGGCCTCGGCCTACGGGGTCGGCAACGCTATCGTCGCCGGCGACATCGGCGGCGAGCTGATCCTCGACACGGTCCAGTTCAACGACGGCGGCGGCATCGAGGCCGTGGCCCGGTTCGACGGCACGGAGGGCTATGACGCCCGGGTCAGCGCCACCGCCTACGGCAACTCGGTCATGGGCTATGCCTGCTCCGACTGCCAGGGCCGCCTGGACGTGAACAACGACCAGGCCAACCACGCCGACGTCGGCGCCCAGAGCGTCGTCAATGTGACGTCGGGACGTTCCGCCCGCGGCGTCGCCAACGCGGTCGGCAATTCGGCGACCTACTACGTCAGCCGCCCTTCAGGCCAATAGCCGCCTTTCTGCGCCCCAACCGCGCCTTGCGAAGGCCACGCTCGCCTGCGCATGTTTCCCAGCTTCACCTGTCTCGGATCCGTAACACCTGATGCGACGTCTGTTCAGCGCGGCCTCCGCGCTCGCTATCGCCCTGTCCATGCCCGTGGACGCTTCCAGCTTCCCGCTTCCGAAGCTGGGACGCGGGAAGGAGGCGCCGGCGGCGGCAGCGGCGGCGGCGGTCGAGCTGAAGCCGGGAGAGTGGGCCCAGGCGCGGTCCGACATCGCCGCCGATCCCAGCATCCGGTTCGGCGCGCTGCCGAACGGCATGCGCTACGCCATCCGCAAGCAGACAATTCCCGCCGGCCAGGCCGCGATCCGCCTGCGCTTCGACGCCGGCTCGCTGATGGAGACCGACGCCCAGCAGGGCCTGGCGCACTTCCTCGAGCACATGGCCTTCAACGGCTCCAAGGCCGTCCCCGAAGGCGAGATGATCAAGATCCTCGAGCGCCTGGGCCTGGCCTTCGGCGCCGACACCAACGCCTCCACCAACTTCGACGAGACGATCTACAAGCTGGACCTGCCGCGCACGAACGACGAGACCGTCGACGCCGCGCTGATGCTGATGCGCGAGACGGCCGGCGACCTCACCCTCGACCCCGGCGCGATCGACCGCGAGCGCGGCGTGGTGCTCTCCGAGGAGCGCGCCCGCGACACCCCGCCCTATCGCATCTATCAGGAACGGCTCGGCTTCTTCCTGAAGGGCCAGCGGCCGCCCACCCGCTATCCGATCGGCAAGGTCGAGGTGCTGCAATCGGCGGCGGCCTCCGAATTCACCGACTTCTATCATCGCTACTACCGCCCCGAGCGCGCCGTGCTGGTCGCCGTCGGCGACTTCGACGTCGATGCGATGGAGGCCAAGATCAAGGCCAGGTTCGGCGACTGGGAGCCCGTCGGCCCCGCCGGGACCGCGCCGGACCTCGGCAAGGTCGAACCGCGCAAGACCGAAGCCAAGCTGGTCATCGAGCCCGGAGCCCCGCTGTCGATGCAGATGGCCTGGGTGCGCGGCCCCGACCTCGCCCCCGACACCACCGCCAAGCGCAAGGCCGAGCTGGTCGAGCAGCTCGGCTTCTCGGTGGTCAACCGCCGCCTGCAACGCCTGGCGCGCGGCGGCCAGCCGCCGTTCATCGCCGCGGGCGTCTTCAGGAACAACGAGTACGACGCCGCCGAAACCACCCTGCTCATCGTCAACGCCGAGCCGGGCCGCTGGCGCGAAGCCCTGGCCGCCGCCGAGCAGGAACAGCGCCGCGCGGTGCAGTTCGGCGTCCGCCAGGACGAACTCGACCGCGAGATCTCGGAATATCGCGCCAACAAGATGGCCGACGCCGCCGGCGCCGCCACCCGCACCCCTGCCCAACTGGCCGGCGAGATTATCGCCTCGATCGGCGACCAGGAGGTCGTCACCAACCCGGCCCAGGATCTCGCCCTGTTCGAGGAAACGGTGAAGGACCTCAAGGCCGAGCAGGTATCGGCCGCCCTGAAGGCCACCTTCAAGGGCGAAGGCCCGCTGCTGTTCATGGCCTCCCCGCAGCCCATCGAGGGCGGCGAGGCCGCCCTGCTGGCCGAACTGGAATCCTCGCGCAAGACCGCCGTCGCCGAACCGGTCGCCGCCACCGAGGTCGCCTGGCCCTACGTGTCATTCGGCGGCGCGGGCAAGGTGGTCGAGACCAAGGACGCCCCCGACCTCGACGCCACCTTCATCCGCTTCGACAACGGCGTGCGCCTGACGGTCAAGCCGACCCGCTTCAAGGACGACGAGATCCTGGTGCGCGTGAACGTCGGGGACGGGCGGCTGGATCTCGCCAAGAACGCCCCCAGCCTGGGCTGGGCGGCTGGCGCCTATGTCGAGGGCGGGCTCAAGCAGATCAGCGCCGAGGACATGGAGCGCGTCCTGGCGAGCCGCGTCTACGGCGCCCAGTTCGGCGTCGGGGACGACGCCTTCGTCTTCTCCGGCAACACCCGGCCCGAGGACCTGGACGTCCAGATGCAGGTCCTGGCCGCCTATGTGGCCGAGCCCGGCTGGCGCGCCGAGGCGTTCAAGCGCCTGCAAGGCGCCTATCAGACCGCCAACGACCAGTACGAATCCACCGACTCCGGGGTTCTCAGCCGCGACCTCTCGCGCCTGCTGCATGCGGGCGACAAGCGCTGGGCGTTCCCGACCCGCGAGCAGATCGCGGCCGCCAGCCTCGATCAGTTCAAGGCCATGATCGCGCCGGCCCTAGCCGATGGTTCCATCGAGGTCGTGATCGTCGGCGACACCACCGTCGAGAAGGCCACCGAAGCGGTCGCCCGCACCTTCGGCGCCCTGCCCGCCCGCAACGGCGCGGCGGTCTCGCCCGAGCAACGGGATGTCGGCTTCCCGGGCGGCGTCGACAAGCCGGTGGTCCTGACCCACAAGGGCCGCGCCGACCAGTCGATCGGCTATATCGCCTGGCGGACCAACGACTTCTTCGCCGACCCGCAGCGCGCCCGCGACACCGCGGTGATGGGCGAAGTGCTGGAACTGCGCCTGATCGAGGAACTGCGCGAGGCCCAGGGGGCCACCTATTCGCCCAGCGTGGTCTACAATCACAGCATGGTCTGGCCGGGCTGGGGCTACGTCTCGGCCAGCGTCGAGATCCCGCCGGCCAAGCTCCCCGACTTCTTCGCCGACGTGAAGAAGATCGCCGCCGACCTGCGCGACAAGGAGGTCAGCGCCGACGAGCTGGCGCGCGCCAAGAAGCCGCGCATCGACCAGATCGAGAAGGCCCGGGAGACCAACGGCTACTGGATCGGCGAACTCTCCGGCGCCCAGGCCGACCCCCGCCGCCTCGACGCGACCCGCGGCCTGATCCCCGGCACGGAAAGGGTTACCGCCGCCGACGTCCGGCGCGCCGCCCAGGCCGTGCTGAAGGACGACGGCATGTGGATGCTGGAGGTCATGCCCGCCAGGAAATAGGGAACCGCGCCGATCGTCGCGGACCGCGCGGCATAGCGTCATATGGTCAAGCTGGGGCCGCGCTGGCTCTATCCCCCCAGCGAATCCGCGGCGCTGTCGCGGGACTGGAACGGCAGTTGGGGGGCCTCGCCCGTATCAGCGACCCCATCGCGCATCGCCTGAGCCTTGCGCGGCTCCGGCAATGGCCGACTGCGGCTTTCCGTTCTCGGAGACCAACGGGCCATACCCGACGCCGGTCATCCCGGCGAAGGCCGGGACCCAAGCGGAATCGCAAACAAAAAAGCAGCGCTCCAGCCTGGCCGAAGCGCTGCTTGGGTCCCGGCCTTCGCCGGGACGACCGGATGAGAGGTACAGCTAAGGATTTGGAATCCCTAGCTGCGAATTGCGGCCCGCCCCTAGTAGACGTAGCCGCCGACGCCGCCGTCGAGGCTCATGCTCGTGGAGACGCTCTCGGCCACGCGCTCCTCTTCCTCGCGATAGGCGGTGTACTTCTCGACCTCGGTGATGGTCAGCACCTTCACGCCGGCCCCGAAGCGACGCAGCAGCGAGCGCTCGTTGCAGTCGCGGGCCGGGGTCTGGCGGCGGCATTCCACCTTGCCGTCGCGGCCGTGATAAAGGGCGTCGCCCTTGCGGCAGGCCAGGGTCTTGCCGCCGCTGAAGTCGATCTTGCCGTCGAAGTCGGCGATCGTCGCCTGCAGCCAGGTTCCGGCGATGCAGCGATAGAGTTCACCTTCGTATGAGGCGTCGATGTCGCGGTCGGGGCGCACCTGCGACGCCGGGTGCGGGATCTGGCGCGCATCGATGCAGACCGCCTGGATGACCACGCGGCGCGTGCGCATGCGGCTGGCCTCGTAGGCGACGCGCTTCATGCGCTTGCCGGCGTCGACATTGAGCTGGACCACGCCGGTGGAGATGGGCGGCGAGAAGCCGCCGCCATAGCCGCCACCGCCGTAATAGACGGCCGCGCCGGCTCCTGCGCCGGCCCCTGCCCGCGCGCCGGCGCCCGCATTGGCCACGGCGACGCTCACGTTCGAGACGTGGACGTTGACGTTCGGGCCGCCCGGATCGCCGCAGCAGGGCGTGGTCGGCGGCGGGGGCGGCGGCGGAGGCGGGGTGCAGCACGGCGGCGTCGGCGGCTGGCAGCACACCGGCGGGGGCGGCGGCGGCGCGCAGCACTGCGCCGCGGCGCTCTGGGGGACCGCGCCGGTCAACAAGAGAAGGCCAAAGCCGAGCATCAAGCCCAGCAGGGTCGAACGCGTCTTCATGGATGGCCCCTCCAAAGGCCAGCCGACCGCCTCGGCGGAATTGGCAATTCTCGGCAGTAAAGCTTAGGCGGCTTAAGAATCTCTGAGCCTGGAAGCATCCCGGCGTCTCGTTCTGGCACGGCCGCGGCCTGGCCCGATTCTGCTTGCAAGCCCCATGCGGTCGCCGAAGGCCGCATCGGAGGCGTCGAGATGTTCCATTCGAACACGCAGCAGATGATCGACTACTGGCGCAGCAAGAGCGGCGTTTCCGGCCTGCCCGTGCGCTCGGCCATCGATCCGACCGAGTTCGCCAAGCTCGCGCCCCAGGCCTTCGTGCTCGGCCGCGAAGCCTCGGGCGTCTATCCGGTGCGGCTCACCGGCGGCCTGGTCTCGGAGCTGCACCAGCGCGACCTGCGCGGCCGCAACTTCCTGACCCTGGTCGATCCGCTGGGACGCCTGGAGCTCCAGACGGCGCTGGAGACGGCCCGCCGCCGGCCGGAACCGATGGTCGCGCGCATCGACGCGCTCAGCGACCACGCCACCCTGGACCTGGAACTGCTGTTCGCCCCGATCGCCGGGGGGCCGGGGTCGCCGGAGCGCTATCTTGGCCTCTATCAGCCGATCTCGCTGGTCGCAGCCCTGCAGGACGAGCCGATCCGCCGGCTGGTCCTGCGCGATGTCCACGGCGTCGGCGCGGCCAACGAGGAAACCCACCGCCTGCGGCTCGCCACCCTGGACGGCCGCTGGGTCGCCTAGGGCGAGATCCGATCGGATTTCGCTCTAGACCCTTTGAATCTAGAGTATTTTCTCCGGCGGCCGCTTCAGCGGAAAATGCTCTAAAGCGCCGCGCCGGCGTCGTCGAGGATCCGCGCCACGGCCTCTTCGGCCAGGGCCCGCGCGTTCGGCGCCCGGAACAGCTTGGCCTGCTGCTGATAGGCCAAGCTCACCCCGATCAGTTCGAAGACCAACTGCCGGCAATAGTCCGGCGGCGCCCTGCCGGCCTTGGGCAGGTCGGCGGCGATCCGGGCCAGGGTGTCGTGCCACTCGCGCTGGGAGGCCACCAGCCGGTCGCGGATCAGGCCCGGCCGGTCGTCATACTCCTGGGCGGAAACGGCGAAGATGCAGCCGCGCATGTCCGGCTCGCCGTCGACCCAGTCGAACCAGCGCCCGATCAGGGCGTCCATGCGCGCGCGGCCGCGCGGCTGGGCCAGGGCAGGCTCGATCACCCGCGCCCGGAAGCGCTCGATCGCCTCCTCCAATACAGCGAGTTGCAAGGCTTCCTTGGACTTGAAGTGGGCGAAGAGCCCGCTCTTGGAAAGCTCCAGGCTGTCGGCCAGCGGGCCGAGGGACAGGCCCTCCAGCCCGAGCGTCACAGCCTGCTGCAGAGCCCGGCCGACGATGGCCTCACGTGTCGCGGCGCCTTTTTTCATGCGCCGCACATTAGCACGATCGGTCGTTTTTTCAAGAATCGGCGGCGGACGCCTCGTCCAGCGCCGCCAGGTCGTCCGGCGTCAGCCGGATCCGGGCCGATCCCATCAGTTCGTCGAGCTGCTCCAGGCTGGTGGCCGAGGCGATCGGGCCGGTCAGCCCCGGTTGCGCCATGACCCAGGCCAGGGCGACCTGCGCCTGCGAGGCCGACTTCTCGGCCGAGACCCGGTCCAGCGCCGCCAGGATGCGCATGCCGCGCGCATCCATCATCCGCTTCACGCCCTGGCCGCGCGGGCTCTTCGAAAGGTCCGCCTCGGTCCGGTACTTGCCGGTCAGGAAGCCCGAGGCCAGGCCGTAGTACGGAATCACCCCGACCTCGTTATCGATGCAGACCTGCTGCAGACCGCTCTCGAAGCCGGCGCGCGCATAGAGGTTGTAGAGCGGCTGCTCGCTGTTGTAGCGGGCCAGTCCCTTGGCCTCGCTGATCTCCAGGGCCGACTTCAGCCGCTCGGGCGTGAAGTTGGACGAGCCGATGGCCCGGACCTTGCCCGACTTGACCAGCCGGTCGTAGGCCTCGGCAGTCTCCTCCTGCGGGGTGTCGGGATCGTCGCGGTGCGACTGGTAGAGGTCGATATAGTCGGTCTGCAGCCGCTTCAGCGACGCCTCGACGGCCTCCACCATGTACTTGGCCGAGAGGCCCTTCATGCCCTCGCCCATCTCCGAGCCGAACTTGGTGGCCAGCACCACCTTGTCGCGCTGGCCACCCTGGGCCAGCCACTTGCCGATCACCGTCTCGGAGGCGCCGCCGCCGGCCGGCGCCCAGCGCGAATAGACGTCGGCGGTGTCGACCATGTTGAAGCCGCCGGCCACGAAGGCGTCCAGCAGCTTGAAGGACGTCGCCTCATCGGCGGTCCAGCCGAACACGTTCCCGCCGAGCACCAGCGGCGCGACCTTCAAATCGGACTTGCCCAACCTGCGCAGTTCCATCGTCGCCTCCATCTTCAAATGTCTGAAAGAATAAGGAAAAAAGCCCTCCCCGATCGGAGAGGGCCAGATAATAGCGCTAAGCGGCCTGCTGGTCGTCCCCGTAGACCGGCGCGTCCTCCGCCGGCAGCGCGGCCCGGCCGCGGAGCATGTCGGCCGCCTTCTCGGCGATCATGATGGTCGGAGCATTGGTGTTGCCGCCGACCAGGGTCGGCATGACCGAGGCGTCGATCACCCGCAGGCCCTCGACGCCGCGCACCTTCAGTTCGCCGTCGACCACCGCCATCTCGTCGCCCGCCGCGCCCATCTTGCAGGTGCCGACCGGGTGATAGATCGTCTCGGCGTGCTTGCGGATCCAGGCGTCGATCTGCTCGTCGGTCTCCACGTCCTTGCCTGGGAACAGCTCCTCGGTCCGGTAGGGGTCGAGCGCGGCCTGGGCGGCGACCTTGCGCATCATCCGCACGCCTTCGCGCAGGGCGCGGCGGTCTTCCTCGGTGGAGAGATAGTTCGCGAAGATCGCCGGATCGTCCGACGGATCGGCCGAGCGCAGGCCCACCCGGCCGCGGCTTTCCGGCCGGAGCTGGCAGACGTGGAACGTGAAGCCGTCCTTAGGAACGGCGACCTTGCCGTGGTCCTGCATGATCGCCGCGACCGTGTGGATCTGCAGGTCGGGGCGGTCGAGATCGGGGCGCGACTTCAGGAACGCGCCCGATTCCAGGAACTGCTGGCGGCCCAGGCCCTTGCCGAAGAAGGCGTAGTTCATGCCGATGGCCAGGGTCTTGATCAGGCCCTTGCGCAGCGAGTGGGCGGTGATCGGCTGCGGGCACTCCCAGGACATGGTGACGTCCAGGTGGTCCTGCAGGTTGGCGCCCACGCCCTTCAGCGCCTGGACCACCGGAATGCCGAACTTGCCCAGTTCCTCGGGATCGCCGATCCCCGACAGCAGCAGGATCTGCGGCGACTGCACGGCCCCGGCCGACAGCAGCACCTCCCTGTCGGCGTGCGCCACGCGCTTCTGGCCCGACTTGGCGTCGATGTATTCCACGCCCGTGGCGCGGCCGTTCTCGACGATGATCCTGCTGGTCCGCGCGCCGGTGAGGCAGGTCAGGTTGGACCGCGACAGGGCCGGGTGCAGATAGCCGCGCGCGGCGCTCCAGCGCTGGCCGTCATGGATGGTCAACTGGTAGGGGCCCCAGCCCTCCTGCTGGAAGCCGTTGAAATCGCTGGTGACCTTGAAGCCGGCCTGGCGGCCCGCCTCGATCGTCGCCGAATAGATCGGGTTGGGCGTCGAGGCCTTGGACACCTTCAGCGGCCCCTCGCCGCCGTGCCAGGCGTCGCCGCCGCCTTCCAGGCTTTCCGAGCGCTTGAAGTACGGCAGCACGTCCCGGTAGGACCAGCCCTGCAGGCCCATCTGGCGCCACTGGTCGTAGTCGCGGGCATGGCCGCGGATGTAGATCATCCCGTTGATCGACGAGGAGCCGCCCCAGCCCTTGCCGCGCGGCCACCAGAGCTTTCGGCCTTCGAGATTGGGTTCGGCCTCAGTCCAGAAGCCCCAGTTGAAAGTCCCGGGCTTGCCGATCAAGGAGCCGACGCCGGCCGGCATCTTCACCAGGATCGAGTTGTCCTTGCCGCCGGCCTCCAGCAGCAGGACCTTCACTTGCGGATCCTCCGTCAGTCGGTTGGCGAGCACGCATCCGGCGGACCCCGCGCCAATGATGACGTAGTCGAAGCGATCCATGTGTTCCGTCCCTAAACACTGTTAAGTTATCCGCACCCTGACCCAAGCCAGGGCTCGAAATCAAGCGGCAGGGCCGGCTTTTTCGGCGCCCTAACGTCAGGTTTGGCGGCCCGCGCCGCAGGAACTTGCCGACCGGCCGGCATCCGTCCACCGCCATGCGAGCCCACGACCTTGAGTGCATATGACTTTCATGCGCCAATAGCCCACGGTGGCAATTTCGCCCCTGGCGACGGTCTCATGAGCGCCCAGCAGATGGCCTCGGCTGGAGGCGAACACAGCCTCGGCAGAGGCCTGGCACCCCATCTGACGGCTTTGATGACCGTTGGCTGCGTCGTGTTCATCGCCGCGAGCATCGGCATCCTGCTGCGCCCCAGCGGACATCTCAGCACCTTCTGGGCCGCGAACGCGGTGCTTCTGGGCCTGCTGGTGCGCCGTCCCGACCTGGCCGTCCCCATGGGCTGGGTCGGCGCCGCCGCCGCCCTGGTCGCGGCCGACGCCCTGAACGGAAGCAGTTGGGCGCGGACCCTGCTGCTGGCGGTCGGCAACCTCGCCGGGGTCCTGACGGGCTACCTGCTCTTCAAGCGGCTGGCGCCGGAAGACCGGCTGCTGCTGCGCCCCTCGTCGCTGCTCGCCGTCACGATGATCGCGCTCGCCGCCTCGGCGGCCACCAGCGTGTTCGGCGCGAGCGTCAACGCCCTGATCTATCATCGCAACGCCCTGAACGGCTTCTTCATCTGGCTGGCGACGGAGCTGGCCAACTACATCGTCGTGCTGCCGGTGGTGCTGACCTTCCCCAGGCCGACGGCGCTGAAACGATGGCTGGTCCAGACCTTCACCACCCGCCCGAACCTGCGCGCGCTGGCCCCGCTGCTGGCCTACGTGGTCAGCCTGGCCCTGGTGCCGGCCGTCGGCGGCCCCGGCGCCCTGGCCTTCCCGGTTCCGACCCTGCTCTGGTGCGCCCTCACCTACAGCCTGGCCGCCACCACCCTGCTGACGCTCTCCTTCGCGGTCTGGACCCTGCTGTTCCTGTCGAACGCCTCGGCCTCGATGGGCTTTGCGGCGGTGATGGGCTTCGACCTGATGTCCCTGCGCCTGGGGGTGATGCTGGTGGCCCTCGGCCCGGTCACCGTCGCCAGCGTCATGGCCGGCCGCAACGCCCTGCTCCGGGAGGCCAACCTGGCCCGCCACGCCGCCGAGGAAGCCATGGCCGCGCGCACGCTGCTGCTGGCGACCATGACCCACGAGCTGCGCTCGCCGCTGACCGCGGTGGTCGGCTTCTCGGCCATGATGTCGCGCCAGGCCTTCGGCCCGATCGGCCACGCCAAGTATCTCGACTACGCCCAGTCGATCGAGATCGCCGGCTCGCACCTCAACGAACTGGTCAGCGACCTGCTCGACACCGCCAAGATCGAGGCCGGCCAGATCGAGCTCGCGCCCACGCCGGTGTCGAGCCGCGAGGTCGTCGAGCAGTCGCTGCGGCTGGTGCGGGGCCTGGCCATCGACGCCGGGGTGAACGTGGTCATGGAGCCGGGCGACTGGCCCCAGGTCCACGCCGACCAGCGGGCGATCAAGCAGATCCTGATCAACCTGCTGGCCAACGCCGTGAAGTTCTCGCCGCCGACCGGCCTGGTCGAGGTTTCGTCCGACATCCAGGACGGGCGGCTGATGATCTGCGTCAAGGACTTCGGGCCGGGCATCCGCGAGGAGGACCTGGCCCTGCTGGGCCGGCCCTATGTGCAGATGGGTGACAAGCTCTCGCGGCCGGAAGGCTGGGGGCTGGGCCTGGCCCTGTCGCAGGAGCTGATCGAGCAGCACGGCGGGCGCCTGCGGCTGGAGAGCCAGCTCGGCGCCGGAACCAGGGCCTGCTTCGACCTGCCCCTGGCCCCGGGGCTATCGGCGTAGGCGGACGGCTGCGGCGCCTGGATGCTCCCTCCTGGGCAGGGCTGAGTTCGATCCCCGTTGCAGATGCTCCCCCCTCTGGGGGAGCTGTCCGCCGAATGGCGGACTGAGGGGGACCAGGACTCCTACCGAACTTCGGCGTCACACGAGCTGGACCATCGAAACTCGGGAAGTCTTCAGGCATGGCGCCAGCGACTTTAAAGTCCCCCTCACCCGGCCTTACGGCCGGGAGCTCCCCCAGCGGGGGAGCATCCAGAAGCCGGTTCGTCATGGCCGGGCCGCCCGGCCATCCACAGACGCCGAGCTTTGTCGAGAATCTCCGGGGCGTATGGATCCCCGGCACGCCTGCGCGGCCGGGGATGACGATCGCAGGACAAGGGCGGGGCCTATGCGATCGACCGGCCTCAGCGGCCCGACAAGGCCGTCTCGGGCATCTCGATGTCGATCTCGAGGGTGGAGACCTGATCGCCGCGATCGAGTTTGACCACCACCCGGTCCTGGTCGATCGGAATGTGCTTGGCGATCACCGCCAGGATCTCCTGCTGCAGGATGGCGGCGAGGTCCGCGCCGCCGCCCAGGCCGCGTTCGTGGGCCAGCAGCACCTGCAGGCGATCGCGCGCGACCGGGGCCGAGCGCCGTTGGCGGCTGAAGAGGTTGAGGAAGCTCATGCCACGGCCTTTCTGCCGAACAGCCGGCTCATGAAGCCTTGCCGCTCGCGCGGGACGCTGACGGCGACATTGTCGCCGAGCAGCCGCCGGGCCGCGTCGCTGTAGGCCCGCGCCGCCGGGGAGCCCGGATTGTGCAGCGTGACCGGGCAGCCGACGTTGGAGGCGGTCAGGACGTCGGGGCTCTCGCCGACGATGCCGAGCAGCGGAATGGCCAGGACCTCCAGCACGTCCTCGACGCTCATCATCTCGCCGCGGGCGGCGCGGGCGGGATCATAGCGGGTGAGCAGCAACTGCTTCTCCATCCGCTCGCCGCTCTCGGCGCGCCGGGTCTTGGAGTCCAGCAAGCCGATGATCCGGTCGGAATCGCGCACCGAGGAGACTTCCGGATTGGTGACCACCACCGCCAGGTCGGCGTAGCGCATGGCCAGGGTCGCGCCCTTCTCGATGCCGGCCGGGCTGTCGCAGATCACCCAGTCGAAGCTTTCGCGCAGGTCGTCGATCACCCGCCCGACGCCTTCCTCGGTCAGGGCGTCCTTGTCGCGGGTCTGCGAGGCGGGCAGCAGGCTCAGCGTCTCGATGCGTTTGTCGCGGATCAGGGCCTGGGCCAGCTTGGCGTCGCCCTGGACGACGTTGACGAGGTCGAAGACCACCCGCCGCTCGGCGCCCATGACCAGGTCGAGGTTGCGCAGGCCGACGTCGAAATCGACCACGACCACCTTCTGCCCGGCCTGGGCGAGCGCGGCCCCCAGGGACGCCGAGGACGTGGTCTTGCCTACGCCCCCCTTGCCGGATGTGACGACGACGACCTTGGACATACGAACCGTTCCTTCCCCTCGTCCCACGACGAGCACCAATCAAGCGAGCGCCGAAAGCCGCAGCGCGCCGCGGTCGCAGCGGACCTGGACCGCCTGGCCGTGCAGGTCCGCGCCCCAATGCTCGGCCGTCCGGTAGAGGTGATCGACCCCGACCAGTTCGGCCTCCAGCCGGCGGCAGAAGATGCGGGCCTCCGCGCCGGCCTTGAGCCCGGCGATGGCCCGGCCGCGCAGCGCGCCGTAGATGTGGATCGACCCGCCGGCGATGACCTCCGCGCCCGAGGCCACCGGCCCGACGATGGTCACGTCGCCGTCCTCGAAGATCACCGACTGGCCCGACCGCACCGGGCGGTCGATCAGCAGCGAGGGGGCGGCCGGCGCCGCGGGCGAGACGTCGGGGGCGGCCGCGGCGACGAGGTCGCTGCGCGCCCGGCGCGCGACGTTGCCGTGCAGGTTGGTCGGAAGCTGCTCCCATGGCGTGCCGGCCAGCGCCGCCTGGCGCAGCCCCTCGACGCCGATCACCCGCAGGCCGCGGGCGCTCAATCCTTCCAGCGCCACCAGGACGGACTCAGGCCCGACGCTCTCCAGGGCGGCGGCCAGGTCGACGACGATCGGGCGGTTGTCGAACAGCCCGGCCGAGCTGAGCAACTGCTGGTCGAGCGCGGCGAACCACTCGGCGAACGGCGCTTCCGGAGCCAGGATCAGCGCCATGACGCTGCGGCCGCGCACCCGGATCTTCGGCAAGGGATGCGTCTCGGCGGTCACGTCGGGCGCCTGGCGTCGCAATGGCGATGGTCGAGTTGCGCGCACATGCCGCCTCCGTCCGGATTGTGGGGACAGGGATCCCCCTCCGGGCGCTCCCTAGGCGACGGGAGTCATTGATTCGTGGGGCTTTCTTGCGACCGGATCTCGCCGCAGTTTCGGCGCCATGAGGTCAAGCTTGGAGGCGCCGCCTCATCCCGTCGGGCGCCGGAACTCCATGATCCAGTTGGTTTCCCAGGTCTCGCCGCCGTCATAGGAGAAGGCTTGGCTCCAGCGCGGCGCCGGCGTGTCCGTGCCGCTCCAGTCGAACAGGACCTTGACCGGCCTGCCCTCGTCCAGGTCGTCGCCGGCGAACACGCCCCTGCCGCCTTCGAAGCGGCCATAGACCGGTGGTTGCAACTGCCCGTCCTGGGAGTTGATCCAGTAGATCGCCCACCGGTCCTGGGCCGGATCGTAGAGGCGCAGGGTCATGCCCCGGAAGCCCTTGGTCGGGAAATCGCTCTCGTCGATCGAGACCATGCCGCCCATCAGCAACTGGGCCTTTTCGTAGGAGGGAAACACCTCCCAGTCGTCGGAGCCGACGCCGCGGACCTTCAGCCGCCGGTTCGTCACCTCCCAGTCGCCGTGATTGAAGTCGAAGTCGTGCGCCGAGCTCATCTGACCGATCCTCCTGTCGAGCAGCGCCGGGTCTAGCCGAGCGCTGCTGCCAGGGGCGTGTCAGCAGCCTGTCAGGGGCGCGCGCTATCGCCCCTTCCAGGCCGGCGCGCGCTTCTGGGCGAAGGCCATCGGTCCCTCGACGAAGTCCTCGGACTTGAAGAGCGCGGCGACCGCCGGATAGCGGTTCTGGCCCTTGATCGCCGCTTCCAGGCTGGGCTCGTCCAGGCCGCGATAGACCGCCTCCTTGGAGGCGCGGATCGACATCGGCGAGAGCTCGCAGATCTGGCCGGCCCAGCGCCGCGCGGCGGCCATCAGGTCCGCGGCGGGCACGACCTCGTTGACGAAGCCGAGGGCCTGGCCCTCGGCGGCGCTGACGCGGCGGCCGGTGAGGATCATGCCCAGGGCCTGCTTCTGGCCGATCATCCGCGGCAGGCGGTGCAGGCCGCCGGCCAGGGCCGCCAGCCCGACCCGCGGCTCGGGCAGGGCGAAGGTGGCGGTGTCGGCCGCGACGATCAGGTCGCAGGCCAGGGCGATCTCGAAGCCGCCGCCCATGGCCACGCCGTTGACCGCCGCGATCAGCGGCTTGGTCAGGTCGAAGCGCGAGGTCAGGCCCGCGAAGCCGGAAGGCGGGCTCTTCATCTCGCCGCCGGTGGCCTGGTGCTTGAGGTCGTTGCCGGCCGAGAAGGCGCGCTCGCCGGCGCCGGTGACGACGCCCACCCACTGGTCCGGGTCGGCGGCGAAGGCGTTGAAGGCGTCGTCCAGCTCGAAGTGGGCCGGCGAATGCAGCGCGTTCATCACCTCGGGCCGGTTGAGCGTGAAGATGGTGAGCGGACCCTCGCGGTCCACGCGGATGAACTCATAGGCCATCGAGGATCCTCCCTTCATGTTTCGCCCAGGCTCGCCAGGGCGCCGTTACGTCGGTCAAGCGGTCAGACCGGGCGCAGGCCCGTGCGGTAGCGCTTCCAGTTCTCGACATAGTGCAGCGCCCCGCCGGCCAGGACCCTGGCCTGATCTTCGGAGATCTCGCGCACGACCTTGCCCGGCGCGCCCATGACCAGCGAGTTGTCGGGGATCTCCTTGCCCTCGGTGATCAGGCAGTTGGCGCCGATCAGGCAGTTCTTCCCGATCCGGGCGCCGTTCAGCACGATCGAGCCGATGCCGATCAGGGAGCCGTCGCCGATGGTGCAGCCGTGCAGCATCACCTTGTGGCCGACGGTGACGTTGGCGCCGATGGTCAGGGGATAGCCGGTGTCGGTGTGCAGGACGCTGCCGTCCTGGACGTTGGAATTTTCGCCGATGGTGATCGGATCGTTGTCGCCGCGCAGAGTCGCACCGAACCACACTGAGGCGTTTTTCTTCAGAATCACGCGGCCGACGACCGCGGCGTTCGGCGCGATCCAGTATTCATCTTCTTTAGGCAGTTCAGGCGCCACATCGCCCAAGTTGTAGACACTCATCCGTACACCCCGTTTATTCAACCAAATGAACCATTTAAGGATTTGGAAACCACGTTAGCATCAATCTAGTGGTGCGATTCGAGAGGGCTTATAGCCCTTCCGCATCCCGCCGCGAGTCGGCGTCCGGTTCGCGGCCTGTGTTTTGGGGCGGGGTACTTAAGGTGTCGCGTTGGCTTCGGCGGGGTTTCCCGCCTGGATCACGAACCGAAGACGGACCTCCGGGCCGTTGCGCGCGACGCCGCCGTCCCATTGCAGACTTCATCGATCCTCGAGGGCGAGCCATTCCGGCTTCGCCCTTTTTTCTTGCCCCTATGGAGGCCTAGATGACCAAGCGAGCTCTGAAGCGACAACTGCGCGAAGGCGCGTTCGACGCCGCCCAGTTCGAGGACGACGCCAAGGTCCGCCGCTTGCCGGTGGATCGCGCATGGTCCCCCTTGGCCCATCACAACGACGACCGCGACCAGGGGTATCTCAAGACAATAAAAGCCAAGTCGCCAGGCCAGCAGGCGCTGATGGACGCCATCGACGCCAAGAACCTGGTCATGGCGCTGGGCCCGGCCGGCACCGGCAAGACCTATCTGGCCATCGCCAAGGCGGTGGAGGCGCTGGAGGCGGGCCGCGTGGGCCGGATCGTGCTGTCGCGGCCGGCGGTCGAGGCCGGCGAGTCGATCGGCTACCTGCCCGGCGACGCCGAGGACAAGCTGGCCCCCTATCTGCGCCCGCTCTATGACGCGCTCTCGGACCGGCTGTCGATGAAGCGGGTGCGGGCGCTGATGGCCGAGGGCGCCATCGAGATCGCCCCGGTCGGCTTCATGCGCGGCCGCACGCTGAACAACGCCTTCGTGGTGATCGACGAGGCGCAGAACTGCACCTACGGCCAGCTCAAGATGCTGCTGACCCGGCTGGGCTGGCATTCGACCATGGTGGTGACCGGCGACCCGGCTCAGTCGGACCTGCTGCCGGAGCTGTCGGGCCTGGGCCCGGTGGCCGACAAGTTCGAGGAGATCAGCAATATCGCGGTGGTGCGCCTCAAGGACGTCGACATCGTCCGCCACCCGCTGGTGGCCGAGATGCTGGGCGTGCTCTGACGCCGCAGGATCGAAGGGATCCTGAGCACGATCCGTTTCCAGCGAAGCGGATCGTGCTTGAGGGTCCGCCGGTTAGGGCAGGTCTTCGGCCAGGATGGCCATTTCGAACATGAACGAGCCGTCGCCGTCCTCGTCCTCGAACACGACGCCGATGAACTCCTCGCCGACATAGACCTCGGCGGAGTCCTTCTGCTTGGGCCGCGGAACCAGCGTGATCCGCGCGTTGGCGAAGGTGCCGCGCAGGTGGCCTTCGAGTCGGCGGATAGTCTTTTCGTCCAGCACGCTGGGCTCCTTCGTAGATTTCGGCGGAACCTAAGGGTTTTGCGCCGTGCCGCAAAGCCCGCGTCGGAAAAAGCTGGGGACGCGGACGGCCGCGCAGATAGTCTGCCCGCAAATCATCGGGGAGGATGCGCGTGGCGGACGTCGAGTTGGGGCTGGTCGAGGGCTATTACGGCAAGCCGTGGTCGTGGGCCGCCCGGCGCGACGTCGTCGAGACCCTGGCCCCGCACGGCTACCGCTTCTTCCTCTACGCCCCCAAGGCTGATCCCTTCCTGCGCCGCCGCTGGCAGGAGCCGCATCCGGTCGAGACGGCGAGCGAACTGCAGGCGCTGTCCGCCCGTTGCCGCGAGTTGGGCGTGCGCTTCGGCGTCGGCCTGAGCCCCTATGAGATCTATCGCGACTTCGGGCCCCAGGCGCAGGCGGCGCTGGCCGCCAAGCTGGCTCAGCTCGACGCCCTGGGCCTGGACGACCTGGCGATCCTGTTCGACGACATGCGCGGCGACCTGCCGGGCCTGGCCGCCAGCCAGGTCGACATCGTCCACTGGATCGCCGAGCGGACCAGCGCCGGGCGGCTGATCGTGTGCCCCTCCTACTATACCGACGACTCCATTCTGGACCGGGTGTTCGGGCAGCGGCCCGAGAACTACCTGGAGGACCTGGGCGCGGGGCTGGATCGCTCGATCGAGGTGTTCTGGACCGGCGAGGAGGTCTGCTCGCGCGAGTTCAGCCCCGGTCACCTGGAGCGGGTCGGCCGCCAACTGCGCCGCAAGCCGCTCCTGTGGGACAACTATCCGGTCAATGACGGGCCGATGATGTCGCCGTTCCTGCACCTGCGCGGCTTCACCGGCCGACCGGCCTCGATCGCGCCGAAGATCGCCGCCCATGCGGTCAATCCGGCGCTGCAGCCGACGCTCTCGAAGATCCCGGCCATCACCCTGGCGCAGAGCTACCGCCTGGGCGAGGCCTATGAATATGTCGCCGCCTTCCAGGCGGCCGCGCGCGAGGTGCTGGGCGAGGACCTGGCCCGCGCGGTGGAGCGCAACCTCACCCAGTTCCAGGGCTTTGGCCTCGACCGGCTGACGGACGAGAACATGAGCCGCATGCGCCCGCGCTATGCGGGCTTCGACCACCCCGGCGCGCGGGAGATCGTCGCCTGGCTGGACGGCGCCTACCGCATCACTCTGGCCGAGATCGAAGCGACTTGAACCGGCGCGGCGGCGGCCTAGAGTGAAGAGGTCGCGTCAGCGAGAGAGCCGAAAGACCCACCCAGTGGCTGGCTGAACCGTCCCGAACTGCCGTCCGCCCGTCCGGCCCATCGGCCCGGGCCGTTTGTCGCGCGCCTTTCTGGACAGCCGCATGGCCTTCTTCCGCAATTCCACCGTCAACCTGCTCAACCTGCACTATGGAATCCACGCGCTCGCCTTGAGCGGCGGCGGGGCGTTCTTCGCGGTCTACCTGCTGCGCGCCGGGGTTCCGGCGCATGGGGTGCTGGCCTCGCTGGCCGCGATCCTGATCGGGCGCTTCTTCATCCGCCCGGCGGTGCTGCCGCTCTGCAAGCGGTTCGGCCTGAAGCCGCTGGTCATCGCCGGGACGATCCTGACCGCAGGCCAGTACCTGCTGCTCGCCCGCGTCGACGGGGTCGGCTGGCCGCTATTCGTGCTGTGCGCGGTGTCCTCGGTCGGCGACACCTTCTACTGGACGACCTACCACGCCTATTTCGCCTCGCTCGGCGACGCCGAGCATCGGGGCCACCAGATCGGCGCGCGCGAGGCGATCGCGGCGATGGTCGGCATCGCCGCGCCGCTGCTGACCGGCTGGGCGCTGGTGACCCTGGGCGCGGAGGTCGCCTTCGGCGCCACGGCGGTGGTGCTGGCGCTGTCGGCCCTGCCGCTGTTCTTCACGCCCGAAGTGCCGATCAGGCGCGAGGCGCCCCTGGCCTTCTCCTCCGCCCGGCCGGGGGTGGCCTTGTTCATCGCCGACGGCTGGATGGCCTCGGGCTATCTGTTCGTCTGGCAGATCGCGCTCTTCATCTCGCTGGGTGAGAACTTCGCGGCTTTCGGCGGGGCGATGGCGATCGCGGCGGTCGCCGGCGCGGCCAGCGGCCTGCTGCTGGGACGGTTCATCGATGCAGGACATGGCCGGCGCGCCGTCTGGCTGGCGGCCGGCACGGCGGCGACGGTGATCGCCGCGCGGGCGGCGGGCTATGGCCATCCGGCCGTGGCGGTCGCCGCCAACGCCGCCGGCGCCCTGGTCGTGGCGCTCTACACCCCGACCATGATGACGGCCGTCTACAATCTCTCGAAGGCCTCGCCCTGCCCGCTGCGCTTCCACATCGCCACCGAAGGCGGCTGGGACGCCGGCGGCGCGGGCGGCGCGCTCACCGCCGCCGCGCTGCTATGGGCCGGCGCGCCGTTCTGGGCCGCGATCCTGATGGGACTGGTCGGCACCAGCGCGGCCTTCGTCCTGCTGCGCCGCTACTACTACGCAGCCCCCGCCGCCGAGGCGCCTCAGATCACGTAGTCGTAGACCGCCTCGGCCAGGGTGTGGTCCATGCTGCGGGCCGGTTCCTCGCAGGTCGGGCAGTTGACCAGGCGGGCCGGAACCCCGGCCGCCGTGCAATGCGGCGGCACCGGCTTGAGCACGACCGAGCCCGACGCGACCTTGGCGTAGTCGCCGATGGTGATGTTGCCGAGCACCTTGGCCCCCGCGCCCAGCAGCACGCCGTTGCCGATCTTCGGGTGGCGGTCGCCGCGCTCGGCGCCGGTGCCGCCCAGGGTCACGCCCTGCAGCAGCGAGACGTCGTCGCCGATGACCGCGGTCTCGCCGATGACGATGCCGGTGCCGTGGTCGATGAACACGCCCGAGCCGATCTTGGTGGCCGGATGGATGTCGACCTGGAAGATCTCGGACATGCGGCTCTGCAGGTAGAGCGCGATGGTCTCGCGGCCCTGGCGCCACAGCCAGTGGGCGACGCGCTGGGTCTGCAGCGCCTGGAAGCCCTTGAAGAACAGGAACGGCTGGACATAGCCCTTGCAGGCGGGGTCGCGCTCGAACACCGCCTTGAGGTCGGCCTCGGCGATGTCCACCAGCCGCGGATCGGCGGCGTAGGCCGCGTCGGCCAGTTCGCGCAGGCTCATGGCCCGCAGCTCCTGGTCGCCCAGCTTGCGCGCCAGTTGATAGGACAGGGCCGCGCCCAGGTCCTGGTGGCTCAGAACCACGGCGTTCAGCAGCGAGGCCAGCGCCGGCTCGGCCTTGGCCGCGCGCTCGGATTCCATGCGCAGGGCCGCCCATACCGGCGGTGCGGCTGACGGATCGATAACTTCCAGGCGCTGACTCAAAGGCTCCTCCCGTCCCAAAGGCGGTCCCCTATCCTAGCATGGCGCGCGCGAGCGGCGCCGACAAAAGCCCTTCCCGGGCCATGTGGTACGCCCGAAGCAACATGGCAACCGTTAAGGCGTCGCGGATATGGCCCGCGCTCGCCGCCTCCAGCGCCTGGCGGAACGGCGCGCGGACCATGGCGATGTCCTCGGTGTCGTCGGCATGGCGCGTGTCCACGGCCGGGTGCAGGCCGGTGGCCAGATAGCCGATCGCCAGTTCGTCGGTGACGGAATTGGAGAGCTGGACGCGCAGGATCTCGCGCCAGTCGGCCGCCGCCAGGCCGGTCTCCTCGGCCAGTTCGCGCTGGGCGCCGAGCAGCGGGTCCTCGTGCTTGGGGCCGCCGCCCTCGGGAATTTCCCAGCTATAGTCGGCGAACGGGAACCGGTGCTGCCCGACCAGGACCACCGATCCGTCGTCTTCGATCGGCAGCACCGCCAGCGCATAGTTCTTGAAGCCGACGACGCCGTAGAAGGCCGGCGAGCCGGTGGGGGCGATCGCGGCGTGCTCGGTCACGGTGATCCAGGGATTTTCGTAGGCGACCTTGGATTCGCCCCGCCCCCAGGGCTTGCCGTGCTCGGTGAGCCACGCAGGTTTTTGCGACATATTCTCAACTAGCCTTGCAGATCTTCGCCGCGAACCCCACTAAAGGAGCCCCTGCGGCCCTTCATCCCAGCGAGACGCCCGTCTTGTCCATCAAACTTCCCCAAGCCCCCGCGTTCGGCGCGCCCGTCGAACAGCGCCCCTGCCCCGAGTTGCTCGGCTTCCTGGCGACCCGCCGCTCGTCGTCGGCCGTCACCCTGGCCGAGCCGGCGCCGGCCGCGGGCGAGATCGACGCCCTGATTCGGCTGGCCGCCCGCGCGCCCGACCACGGCAAGCTGGCGCCCTGGCGGTTCATCATCCTGCGGGACGAGGGCAAGGCCGAATACGCCGCCCGGCTGGAGGCGCTGGCGCAGTCACGCGGCGACGCCCGCGCCGCCGCCAAGCTCGCCAAGCTGAAGATTCCGCCGATGGGGATCGCCGTGGTCTCGGCGCCGCGCGCGCACGAGATTCCCGAGTGGGAACAGGTGCTGTCGGCCGGGGCGGTGTGCACCGGCCTGCTCTACGCCGCCCAGGCGCTGGGCTACGGCGCCAACTGGATCACCGACTGGTACGCCTATGACGACGAGGCCAAGGCGATCCTCGGCCTGGCGCCGAGCGAGAAGGTTGCGGGGTTCATCTTCATCGGGACGGCGAAGGAGCCGCCGCAGGAACGCGAGCGCCCCGATAGCCAGGCCCTGACCACCGTTTGGCGTCCCTAGGCCCAGACACACGGCGGCCGGACAGCGATGGCCCGCTGCCCGGCCTGATGTGACACGCCCGAGGAGAGATGGGCACGGTTCTTATATCACGCTGCTAGCTGCACGGCTAGTCGATCAAGGCTAAGACCAGCGCGACATGAGGCCGCTCGGGGCCAACGCTCCAACCAGAGCACAACCATTGGGATGTATTGCGGCAGATGAATACTTTCCCGGCCTGGGCCGAGGCCTCACATTCAACCGTCCGAACCAGGATGATCGGGCCGATGGACCGCCCCTATGCTGGTCAGCCGCGGCCGCGATAGGTCGCAACACCCTGATCGGGGACCCAAAGACCCTCCGGCGCCGGCCCGCTTTGCCAGAAAACATCGATCGGAATGCCTCCGCGCGGAAACCAATAGCCGCCGATGCGCAGCCAGCGCGGCGCGGCGACCTCGACGATTTTCCGGCCGATGGCCACGGTGCAGTCCTCGTGGAACGCCCCATGGTTGCGGAACGAGCCGAGATACAGCTTCAGCGACTTCGATTCGATGAGCCAGTCGCCCGGCGCATAGTCGATCACCAGGTGCGCGAAATCCGGTTGGCCGGTGACCGGGCACAGGGAGGTGAACTCCGGCGCGGTGAACCTGGCCAGGTACAGCGTGTCGCTCTGCGGATTGGGCACGCGTTCGAGGACCGCCGCCTCGGGGCTGTCGAAGCCCCGAACGTCCCGCCCCAACTGGGTCAGATGCATTTCTTCCATGGCCGCGATTTATCCCGGCCGGAGGTTTGCGGCAACCAAGCGAGCCGCTATCAAGCTTCCAACCAACAAACAGGGAGAAGGTCATGGCGGGCAAGGACTTCGAAGGCTTCATCGTCGTGGTGACCGGCGCATCGACCGGCCTTGGCCGCGCCATCGCCGTGGAGACCGCCAGCCGCGGCGCGCAGGCGGTGGTGATCAACTACGCCCGCAGCGCCGACGAGGCCCAGGAGACCGCCCGCCTGGTCGAGGCGCACGGCGCCAAGGCCGTCCTGGTCCAGGGCGACGTGGCGATCGACGCCGACTGCCGCAGGATCGCCCAGGCGGCCGAGCCGTTCGGGCGGATCGACGCGCTGTTCAACAACGCCGGCGTCACCAAGTTCGCGCCCAACCACGCCGACATGGACGCGGTGTCGGCCGAGGACTTCCTGCAGCTCTACGGCGTCAACGTGGTGGGCGCCTTCCAGATGACCCGCGCGGCCCGCACGCTGCTGGAAGCCGCGCCGCGTCCCGGCGCGGTGGTCAACACCTCGTCGATCGCCGGGGTCGCCGGCATCGGCTCGTCGGTGCCCTACGCCGCCTCGAAGGGCGCGATGAACACCATGACCCTGTCGCTGGCGCGGGCGCTGGCGCCCAGGATCCGCGTCAACGCCATCTGCCCCGGCTTCATCGACACGCCCTGGTTCGACAAGGGCGTCGGGGCCGAGCGTGCGCAGAAGATGCGTGACGGCGCCGCCGCCAACACCCCGCTCAAGGCCGCCTCCAGCGCCGAGGACGTCGCCGCCGCCGCCGTCTTCCTGGCCTCCACGGCCTCGCGTCACGTCACGGGCGAGACCCTGCTGGTCGACGCCGGGACTCACCTCGGCTATGCGCCGCTGGCCATGCGCTGAGGCTCGCGGCGGGGACGCAGCCTCAGGTCAAACCCTGACCTGGGGCGCACCCGTGGCGCCAATGGCACAGTCATTCGCCCAAAATCGCGGCGCCACGTTCTGTTAACGCTCAAAAATAGAACAGCGACTACCCAGCAGAGGTGATCAGCTCCGCCTGCGTTGATCTGCCGGTCGGCCGCATGGCGATCTCGGATCGACGATCAGCTGGAGCCTGGTCGGACAATGGGGATACAACGCTAATGAAAACTCTCACCACCACGCTGATGGCCGCCGCCGCGACGATCGCCATGAGCGGCGCCGCCTTCGCGCAGGACGAAAGCCCGCTCGACATCTCGTTCAACATCGGCGCGGCCACTGATTACGTCTGGCGCGGCACCAGCCAGACCGACGGCCCGCAGATCTCGGGCGGCATCGACGCCACCGTGGGCGGCCTGGTCTACGCCGGGACCTGGATTTCCAACGTCGACTTCGGCACCGGCAACGACACCGATTTCGAACTCGACCTGTACGCGGGCGTCACGCCGCAGCTCGGCCCGGTCAGCCTCGACCTCGGCATCCTGTACTACGGCTACATCAACGCTCCGACCGGCTCGGACCAGGACTTCATCGAATTCAAGCTGACCGGCTCGGTCCCGGTGGGTCCCGCCACGCTCGGCGCCGGCGTCTACTGGTCGGACGACTTCTTCGGCGGCAGCGGCAACGCCACCTATGTCGAGCTGAACGGCTCGGTGCCGATCGCCGAGAAGTTCACCGTCTCGGCCGCCGTCGGCCATCAGGACGTCGACTATGACGGCGACTACACCACCTGGAACCTCGGCGTGGGCTACGCCCTCACCGACTATCTCGGCGTGGACCTGCGCTATCACGACACCAACGAGCACGATTACGGCGACCTCTACGAGGGCCGCGTCGTTCTCAGCCTGACCGCTTCGTTCTAAGTCTAGGCAGACGTGATGAAATGAAGAGCCGCCCCGGCGACGGGGCGGCTCTTTTGCTCTATTCCGGGCGACTGCAGCGCAAATTCGACCCCATCGCGAAAAAACATCGTTCTCCTACGGAGCGAAAACCTCGCCTTGGAGTTTCATTGGACGGTCGCGTTGACGCGTCTATGTTGCCAACCCAAGACGGACGCGGAGCGCGATTCATGGAGCAGATGGCCAATCGGGCCCAGACCATCATCGCGGATGCTCTGATTGCCGCCGGCGCTTTCTTCCTCGCGTACCTGCTAGCCTCCGGTCAGTTCCTGGAAACTGCCGGACCTACTCTTCCTGCACTCAAGCTCCTCCAGCTCATCGGCATCTATACCGGCCTCGCGGCGCTGTTCTCGACGATCTTCCGGCGTGAGCTCTCGCCGTGGCGCTATGTGTCGATCCCCGACGCCCTGGTCCTGGCGCGCACCGCCTTCCTGACCGCGGGCGTCTTCCTGCTGCTGGTCTTCGTGCTCAATCGCGCCGAGGGCCTGCCGCGCTCGGCCCTGGCCATGGCCGTGGTCTTCCAGATGGTCGGTTCGATGGGCGCGCGCCTGATGCGCCGCGCCATGCACGAGCACGCCCTGGACAGCTTCGCGCCGCTGAAGTCGATCAAGGACCGGGCGCCGCACGCGCCGTCTCTGCTGCTGATCGGCTCGCCGGCTCTGGCCGACTCCTATCTGCGCGACGCCGCGCGCCGGCACGACCATGCCTGGACCCCGGTCGGCATCGTCAGCCCCGACGCCCGCGACCTGGGCCAACAGGTCCGCGGCGTCTGCGTCATCGAAAGCCTGGTCAATCTGGACGAGGCCCTGACCGATCTGCGCCGCTGGAACCGCTATCCGCGCGCCATCCTGTTCCTGGACGAGCCCGGCCGCCTGAAGGGGCTGACCGCCGACCAGCTCGGCCAGCTCAAGAACGACGGCATCCGCCTGCTGCGCCGGCCCTCGATCGTCGAACTCGCCCATCACGAAGGCACGCCGCTGCTGCCGATGCGCGAGATCAGCGTCGAGGAGCTGCTGGCCCGCGAGCCGATCGAACTGGACCGCGCCGCGGTCGGGGCGCTGATTCACGGCCGGCGGGTGCTGATCACCGGGGCCGGCGGCTCGATCGGCGCCGAACTGGTGCGCCAGGTCGCGCAGTTCCAGGCCGCGCACGTCACGCTGATGGACTTCTCCGAGACCTCGCTGTTCGAGATCGACCGCGAGATGGGCGAGACCTGGCCCAACCTGTCGCGCACCCCGGTGCTCTGCGACGTGCGCAACGCGCACCGCCTGCACCAGGCGTTCGACCGCGAGAGGCCCGACCTGGTGTTCCACGCCGCGGCGCTGAAGCACGTGTCGATGGTCGAGCGCCACCCCTGCGAAGGCGTGCTGACCAACGTGGTCGGCACCTGGAACGTCACCGAGGCCGCCCGGGCCTGCGGCGCGGCGCAGATGATCCTGATCTCGACCGACAAGGCCGTCGACCCGTCGAACGTCATGGGCGCGACCAAGCGCCTGGCCGAGGCGGTCATCCAGGCCCAGCAGGCCGGCGAAGGCACCCGCTTCTCGGCGGTCCGATTCGGCAATGTCCTGGGCTCGGCCGGCTCGGTGGTGCCGATCTTCCGCTCGCAGATCGAGCGCGGCGGCCCGGTGACCGTCACGCACGAGAACATCGAGCGCTTCTTCATGACCATCCCGGAGGCCGCGCAGCTCGTGCTGCACGCCACCGCCCACTCCGCCGAGGGCGAGGAGACCACCCACGCGCGCCTGTTCCTGCTGGAAATGGGCGAGCCGGTCCGGATCATGGACCTGGCGCGGCAGATGATCGCCCTGTCGGGTCACGTCCCGGGCAAGGACATCGAGATCGAGGTCACCGGCCTGCGCCCCGGCGAAAAGCTGACCGAGGCGCTGCTGGACGAGACCGAGCGCTCGCTGCCGTGCGCGCCCAAGGTGATGGAGGTGGTCTCGTCCTCGGCCCTGCGCATCACCGCCAACCACCTCATCGAACTGGAAGCGATGGCCCAGGGCGGCGACGTCGATCAGGTCCGCGCCAAGCTGTTCGACATCGTGGCCCAGGTCCGTGGCGAGAAGCCGCCGGTCCCGGCCCTGCGCGTCGTCTCCAACGCTTAAGGCCGCCGCCGAGGCGTGACGCGGCCGCGCCAAGGGTCTAATCGATTGGCATGGCGGTTATCCTGGTCACCGGCTCGGCCGGCTTCATCGGCTCCCACGTCGCTCATCGGCTGCTCGATCGCGGCGACGAGGTGGTGGGCCTCGACAACCTCAACCCCTATTACGACCCGACGCTGAAACAGGCGCGGTTGGCGCGGCTGCAGGCGCGGGCCGGCTACCGGCACTCGGCCATCGACCTGGCCGACCGCGAGGCCATGGCCCGCCTGTTCGCCGAGGCCAGGCCCGACCGGGTCGTCCACCTGGCCGCCCAGGCGGGGGTCCGCTACAGCCTCGAGCAGCCGGCCGCCTATGTGGACGCCAACCTCGTCGGCTTCGGGAACATCCTGGAGGGGTGTCGCGCCGTGCAGGCCCAGCACCTGGTGTTCGCCTCCACCAGCTCGGTCTATGGCGCGAACGGCAAGCTGCCGTTCTCGGTCCACGACAGCGCCACGCACCCGATCACGCTCTATGCGGCGACCAAGCTGGCCAACGAGGCGATGGCCCACTCCTACGCCCACCTGTTCGGCATTCCGGCCACCGGCTTCCGGTTCTTCACGGTCTACGGCCCGTGGGGCCGGCCGGACATGGCGCTGTTCAAGTTCACGAAGGCGATCCTGGACGACCAGCCGATCGACGTCTTCGGCCAGGGCCGGATGCAGCGCGACTTCACCTATGTGGACGACATCGTCTCGGGCGTGGTCGCCGCGCTCGACCGCCCGGCCCAGATCGACCCGGACTGGGACCCCATGGCGCCCGATCCGGCCACCAGCGGCGTCGCGCCCTGGCGCATCCTCAACCTCGGCAATAGCCAGCGGGTCGAGCTGATGCGCTACATCGAGGTGCTGGAGGAGAAGCTGGGCCGCAAGGCCAAGCTCAACCTGCTGCCCATGCAGCCCGGCGACGTGGCCCGCACCGAGGCGGACGTGACCGACACCAAGGCCGCGCTCGACTATGCGCCCTCGACCCCGATCGAGGTCGGGGTGGCGAACTTCGTCGACTGGTATCTGGAATACTATCGGGTCGGCGCGAACTGACGCCTGGACCGGAAGGGCTCTAGCGGCGGCGGGCGTCGTCCTTGGCCCCTGCGGCCTCTTCCTTCGCCCGGCGGGCTTCGGCGCGGTCGGCCCGGCGCTCGGCCACGATCGACCAGATGATCAGGCCGACGATGCACGCCGCCAGGAACGGCAGGGAAAACCGGCCGAGTTGTTCCATGGAAGATCCCCTCAGGTCAGCGACGACAGCTAGTCGATAACAGGGTTGTGCGCCCTGACAAGCGGCCGCCTACAGGCGCAGGTCCGCCGCCCCTTGCGGGAACATCGCCTTCACGTCGTAGAGGACCGCCCCGGGCTTGCCGAGGGCGCGGATCGCCTCCACGCCCATCTCCTTGAACTGGGTGTGCGCCACGGCCACGACGATGGCGTCGTAGGCGCCCTGCGCCAGGCCCGCCACCGGGGCCACGCCGTATTCGCGCTCGGCCTCCTCGGCGTCGGCCCAGGGCTCGTGCACGTCGACCTCGATCTCGTACTCGCCCAGCTCGCGGACGATGTCGATGACCCGGGTGTTGCGCAGGTCCGGGCAGTTTTCCTTGAAGGTCAGGCCCATGACCAGGACGCGCGCGCCGCGCACCTGGATCTCGCGCCGGATCATGGTCTTGACCAGCTCCTGGGCGATGTAGCCGCCCATGCCGTCGTTGATCCGGCGGCCGGCCAGGATCACCTGCGGGTGATAGCCCGCGTCCTCGGCCTTGGAGGTCAGATAGTACGGATCGACGCCGATGCAGTGGCCCCCGACCAGGCCCGGCGTGAACTTCAGGAAATTCCACTTGGTGCCCGCCGCGGCCAGCACCTCCTGGGTGTCGATGCCCAGCCGGTTGAAGATCAGGGCGAACTCGTTGATCAGCGCGATGTTCAGGTCGCGCTGGGTGTTCTCGATCACCTTGGCCGCCTCGGCGACGCGGATGGAGCTGGCCAGGTGGGTGCCCGCCGGCACCACCGCGGCGTAGAGCGCATCGACGAACTGCGCGGCCTGGGGCGTCGATCCGGCGGTCACCTTGATGATCGTCGACAGGCGATGCTGGCGATCGCCGGGATTGGCCCGCTCGGGGCTGTAGCCGGCGAAGAAGTCCTGGTTGAAGCTCAGGCCCGAGACCGCCTCGATCACCGGGATGCAGTCCTCCTCGGTGGCGCCGGGATAGACGGTCGATTCGAAGATCACCACCCCGCCCTTGCCGATCACCCGGCCCACCGTCCGGCTGGCCGCCAGCAGGGCGGTCAGGTCGGGGCGCTTGTAGCGGTCGATCGGGGTCGGCACCGTCACGATGAAGACGTTGCAGGCCTTCAGCTCGGCTTCATCGGCCGCAAAGGCCAGCCCGCCGGCCGCGGCGAGCTCCTCCTCGGAGGTCTCCAGGGTCCGGTCGTGCCCCGCCTTCAGCTCGCCGATCCGCTCGGCGTCGATGTCGAACCCGACCACCGGGTACTTTTCCGCCAGCGCCACGGCCAGCGGCAGGCCGACATAGCCCAGGCCGATCACGCCGATCCTGGCCGGCGTGCGCGTGAAGGGGTTCTGGAGCATCAGGCGGTCTCCTAGCGTCCGGTCGCCCGGAACAGCTCCGTGCAGGCGCAGAGGATATGGTAGAAGGACGTGGCCGGGGCCGGCTCGTCGATGAAGGTTCCGTCGGCCCGCAGCTTGTCGCGCCAGGCGCCGGGCGCCGGCGTCCGCAGATAGCGCCGCAGCACCTCGGCGGCCTCGACCTGGCGGGCTTCGTCGCCGAACAGCAGCTCGGCCTTCAGGTGCTCGGTCTGCGGCCACAGCCGCGCGGTCGCCTCGCGGATCGAGAAGTCGTCCCAGAGTTCGTTCATCACCACCTGGCGGGCGGCGTCGATCCCGCGTCGCCCGGCGTCGTAGAGGCCCCGCGCGGCGGCCAGGGCGTCCTCGCGCCCGCGCAGCTTGCCCCACTTCTCCAGCAGCCAGGCCCATTCGAACTGATGTCCGGGCTCGACCAGCCGGCCGTCGTCGCCGTCCACCAGCCGCCAGTCGGCGTCGAAGAACTCACGCAGGAAGCCGCCGCGGGGGTCGATGAAGACGCGCAGCGCCATCTCGACGATCTCGTCGGCCATGGCGTCCCAGACGCCGCCGTCGTTCTCGGCCCAGGCCAGCGCGCCCTCCAGCAGGTGCATGTGGGCGTTGGCCTGGTACGGATAGGCGATGTTCTCGACGAAGCCGCCGGCGGGGTTGCGCATCGCGTCCAGCCCGTTCAGCACGCCCAGCGCCACCGCCCGCAGGTCGTGACGATCAGGATCGACCCGATGCAGGGTGGCCGTACCCAGCAGGGCGAAGGCCTGGTCGTACAGCATCGCCGTGTCGTCCAGCGGCGCGCCGTCCAATCCCACCAGGGTGCGGAACAGGCCGTCGGGCCGCAGATAGCGGTCCAGCAGGAAATCCATGCCGTGCCAGGCGGCCTCGCGCCAGGGGCCGTCCCAGCCCATCGCGCCGGCGGTGGCGAACACATAGGTCTGCCGGCCCTGCACCCGCGCCCGACGCGGCCCCGGACGGGGCTCGCCGGCGATGCTCAGCGCTTCGTGATAGCCGCCGCGCTCGCGATCGGCGCCGCGTTCCCACCAGAGCGGCAGCGCCGCCTCGCGCACCCAGCCATCGTACCAGGCGCCGGCTGCCGCCAGGCTCCCGAATGCTGCTGCGTCCTGAGCTTTCTCGTCCCGTCGCGCCGGCGAATCGACTTTCAACACTTCCAACCTTGTCCTAGCAGCGCCCTCGATAGCGCGTCGTGGCCACGCGTCATATCGCGATTGTGGCGGGCCCAGTTACGGACAGCTTGCGGCGAAATTGCGTGGCCCTCGGGCGACATCGCCAGAGCCCCGGCCGAACATGGGAAACCTTTGTTCAGCGGCGGGATGCTAAACCGATCCTCGCTGCGGCGCTCCGGCCGCCCCGCGTGAAGGCGCTGACATGTTCGGACTGGTCAACTCCGCCATCCTCAAGCTCAGGCTCTACCTGATGAAGCGGCGTCAGTTCGACAACCTGGCGCTCCGCAAGCTCTTTCGCGAGCGGTACGACATCGACATCGGCATGTACTCCTACGGCTGCTTCGACCAGTGGCGGATGCCCGGCCCGATCCGCATCGGCCGCTACTGCTCGTTCGCGAGCACGGTGCGCTCGGCCCCGATCAACCATCCGCTGGAAGCGCTCACGACCCACCCCGTGCTCTATGAGCGCAAGTTCGGGGTGGTCGACAAGGACATCACCTGGGACCAGCCGCTGATCGTCGAGGACGACGTCTGGGTGGCCCACAACGTGGTCATCCTGCCCAGTTGCAAGTTCATCGGGCGCGGGGCGGTGATCGGGGCCGGCGCGGTGGTGACGAAGGACGTCGAACGCTACGCCGTCATGGTCGGCAACCCGGCCCGCAAGATCCGGGACCGCTTTCCCGCCGATCTCGCCGCCGCGATCGAGGCCAGCCGCTGGTGGGAGCTGGACACGCCCGAACTCAGGCGCCTGCTCGAAACCCACGGCGACATGGTGTCCAGCCCCACCGTCGCCGCGCTTGAGGCCTGGAGACACGGCTAGCGACGGGCGGGCCGAAGGGTCCGCAACAGATCCCGCACTTCGACGATCGTCGCCCGTTCGCGCAGAAGCACCCATCCGATCACCGCCGCCAGGAGCGTCGTGAACAGGGTCATCGACGCATAGTGGCCGGTCTCGGCGCCCCATGCCGCCCCGAAGACGATCGCAAGGACTGCAGCGAACACCGCGACGCGATCGAAGCCGTCCCAGGCGGAGAATCCGACCTGCCGGTTCAACAGGGTCAGGGCCACGATCAGCGCCGTGAACTCCCCGAAGATGAAGCCGGCCAGGATGCCCGTCAGGCCGCCGAAGCAGATGAACCCGACGATCGCCGCCGGCAGCGCGACCAGGCGTGCGATGTTGTTGATCATCACGATGCGGCTCAGGCCCATGCCGAGCGCGACGTTCGTCGGCCAAAGACGGATGAACCGCGCGGCCTGCAGGATGCCGATCAGGGCGACCACGGTCACCGCCTGATGGAACGCCGGGCCGTAGAGCATGACCACGGCGATCGGCGCCACCAGGGCGAAGCCGGCGGCGATGCCCAGCGACAGCAGCAGCGCGCGCCCCGCCAGCCGGTCAGCCGCCAGCTTCAGGTTCGTAAGGTTGCCCCTGGCCGCCGAAATCAACGGCAGGTTCGTCGCCCCCAGGACGCGCGTCACCATCGACGCCGGCGAGCTCACCAGCAGGAGCACTGCGGTGTAGTAGCCCAGGTCCTTCACCCCCAGTTGGTGCCCGATCAGCACCCGGTCGCCCTGCGAGCCGATGAACAGCAGCAGGCCGTTGACGACCAGGGGACCGGCGAACAGCGCCAGCCGCCCGGCGTATTCGCGGGAATAGCCGATCGCATAGGGGCGTTTGGCCGTGAGATGGGACACGATCACCTGGACCAGGGGCCGGGCGATGAGGCCGTACAGGATGGCGGTGAAGTCGCGTGTGCAATAGGCCGCCACGATGATCACCACGGTGCTGACCACCTCGGCGACGGCCAGGCCAAGCGCCTCGGCCCGGAAGTCGTGCCTGCGCTGCGCGCGGCGGAAATCGAGATGCAGCCAGCCGCCGATCAGCGGCGCCGCAGCGAGGATCATGAGGCCCGGAGCCAGCGCCGGCTGGCCATACAGATGGGCCATCGGATAGGCGGCGATCATCAGGCCAAGGGCGATGAAGACGCCGCGCCCGACGAACACCAGTTGCACCAGCTTCTGGACGGCCGGGACGTCTCCGTCGGGGTCCTGAATCAGGAAACGATCGCTGCCGCTGTCGCTCACCGATTCGAAGAACGCCGCCGTCAGCAGCAGCAGGGCGGCCAGGCCGAGCTGTTCGGGCCCAAGCAGCCGCGCCATGATCGTGTAGCGCGCGAGGGAGCAGGCCTGCGCAACTACAGACGCGGCGACATATGCTCTCGTACCCTGACGAATGACAGCGCCCTCAATCTTCGATCGCCTCGCCGCGGCCGCGGCTGGCGCATCCACCTACACCGTTTCCGCCAACACCGATCAGCGGTTCGGCTCAAAACTCACTCAGGCCACAGCCGATGCGAATATCCGGCGCAACTCCGCCCGGTACACGCCGAGCAGATCGTCCACCTCCCGCATTCCATTGGCGATGTCGGCCGCCAGTTCCTGCCGTCGATCGAGGCAGTCCTCGAGATAACGGAGCGCGCCCTCAAGATCGACGCCCGAGGTTGGAATCATCCACTTGTACGCCAGCAGGCCGAACAATCCGCTGAACTTTCGACTGTAGGCGACTGGCACGACAGGAGTTCCCGACGAGAACGCGCCGATACAGGCATGCATTCGCCCGGCGACCAGGAAGTCGAGGCTGGAGATGTACGATTTCGCGTCGGACGGCTGCGTGAAGTTCGGGACCCGAACCACGCTCGGGAACTCCGCCGCGAGCCGGTCGGCCACGCGGCCGTCATCGTCCCAGACATAGGCGTCCGCCGTCGCGTGGGGAACCAGATGCACCTCCACGCCCGGCCGCGCGACCGCGTAGGCGATGAACCGCCGCATGAGCTGGGCGTAGTCGAGGCTGAGCCCGAAGCGGTTGCGGCCGCTCTCCGCCTCGTTGAACAGCAGCCCCGAGACATTCACCCCCAGCCGCAGGCGATCGCCGCCGCGCTCGGCGCTGCGATCGACATAGGGCAGCGCGAACGCCACATCGACGGACAGGCGGCCGTTGGCGTCGGGCGCCAGGTCGCGCAGCGCTTCCAGCGACGCCCGGTCCCGCGCCAGCACGCTGTCGGCGCGCTTCAGGGGGATGGCCGCCAGTTGGCGGTAGGGGAACTTGGTGAAGGGGCCGATGGTCTGCGGCGACAGGACGAGCGGCGTGCGCCCGATCAGGGCGTGGATCTTGGTCAGCCACAGGAACAGGAAGCGCCGGAAGCCATAGATGTCGGCGAAGCTGTCGCCGGCTCCGATGTCCAGGATGCAGTCCTGCTCGCGAATGACCCGGAGCGCTCCGCGAGGATCGAGCAGCGTTCGGGAGTTCATCACGAAGAGATCGGCTTCCCCAGGCGACACGTAGACAGCGCCGTCGTCGCGCATGCCGATGATCGTAAAGCGGGGATCGAGATCGAGTTCCAAGGCCACCTGGCGAACGATCGCCATGTTGGCCACCGTCAAGGCCCCGACGCCCAGATTCCCGGAGTTCGGCGAATGCCATAGCAGGCCGATTTTGATCGCCTTAGCCGCCATACCTAAGTCTCTTCCTATACGCTCTGGAAGCGCCGGGCCGGACGCGGCGCGGCTTCCGGCTCGCTCGTCACCCGCCGGCCCGGCCGATAGCCTTCGCCAGCTCCGTCCCCACGAGGGCGCTACGACGCCCGGCCGGGATGGCGGCCAACAGCGCCGGCACGAATTTGTCGATCAGGGCGAAGGCGCCTTCGGGCGCCTCGCCAAGCGCCGAGAACCGCACCAGCACGCCGTCGGGAACATAGCCTTCCATCGCGGTCTTGAGACGAATGGATCGCTGGTCGCCGGCGCTCTTGGGCAGGTACTCGCCCATGCGGGTCCAATAGGTCACGTACTCGACCCGATCGGCGCCCTTGGCGACCAGCCGGCGGACCGGCAGGTCGGCGCCGCCCGGCAGCTTCATGTCGCCGGCGCTGACCGACTGCAGTTCGAAACCCAGGGCCGGATAGCAGGACTCCGGCCGGTGCAGTTGCAGCATGTCGCTCTGCGTGTCGCCATAGGCGATCAGCATCATCACCTGGTCGCCGCTGTCGAGGTCGCGATAGATGCGCCCGACCATCTCGCTGTAGAGCGTGGCGGCCAGGCCCTCCGACTTCGGCTGCACCAGGCTGTCGCTGTCCTCCGACGACCAGCCCGCGAACCGGACCGGGACGATGTTCTCGATCTTGTCGCCCGACTTCACCAGGCTCAGCCGGCGCCGCGGCTTGAGGCCGTAGGCGACCCCGGCCGCCCCGGCGGCGGCGCCCAGGAACAGAAGTTGCCGACGCCCGATCATGCCGCCGCGGCCTTCAGCGTCAGCAGCCGCGACATCAGGTTGTCGACCGCGAAGACCAGCAGCAGCGCCGTGACGAACAGGAAGATGCCGGCCGCCATATGCAGGAAGCCCTGCGCCACGGCGTCGCCGAAGAAGTAGGTCAGCAGCACGAGCGTGACGATCCGGATGATGTTGGCCACGATCGCGATCGGGATCACCAACGCGACCAGGAACAGCGAGTAGCGCCACGAGGCGTTGCGCAGCAGGTAGATGTAGAAAAGACTGATCGCCACCAGGCCGGTGATCGAGTTCATGCCCGAGCAAGCGTCCTCCACCAGTAGCTGGTAGTGGCCGATCATCAGGGTCACGCCCTCCCGGAACACCGGGATGCCGACGGCCTGGAGGCCCTCGGTCGCGGCGAAGGAGACGAACAGCTTCAGCGGCGCGGTGAAGCTGTCCATGAGCCAGCCGGGCAGCGGCGCCAGGAAACCCAGATAGAGCAGCGGGAACCAGTTCGTGAGCAGGACCTTCAGGCCGAAGGCGGCGTAGAGCAGCGATAGCCCGACGCCGTAGAGGCCCATGACCTCGAGGCTGATGAAGTCGTAGGCCCGGCCGAAGACGTAGAGCGCCAGGGACGCGGCCATGGCCGGGACGGTCAGCCAGTCGCTGCCCGGCGAGGCGGCGGCCAGCATCTCGCCGCGCTTGCGCCACAACAGCCACAGGCCGGTCGCCAGGACGATCGGACCATGGGCGCCGGCCTCCTTGGACCAGACCTGCTCACCGAGGGTCGCGAGGGTCGGAACCGACAGCAGCGCCATCCCCAGGGCGACCGCCCACATATTCGGGACCGCGAGCCGGGAGCGCGGCGCAATATCGGATGCGGCAGTCGCCAACGATCAGCCTTCGTTCATCACGGTTCCGACGATACGGGCGCGGTCTTCGTTCAGTTGGGCCGCCAGGGCCTGCATGTCGCTGATAAAGCTCTGATTTCGCCGCACGACGATGAGGCTGTAGCCGACGACGGTGCTGATGCGGCGCGCGTCGGCGCAACTGTTGGCGGCCGGCGTGTCGATGATCGTCATGTCGAAGTCGCGCAGTTGCTGGTCGACCAGATCCTTGAAGCGATCGCTGGCCAGCAGTTCCTGGGCGTCCGGGGCGGTCCCGCCCGAGAACATCACCGACAGGTTGGGCAGGACGAAGGACTGGATGACGCCGTCCTCGGCCTCTTCGGCGTTCAACGCCTGGCGCAGGCCGATCACCGGCTGGGCGGGCCGGATGAGGTCCTGCACGCTCGGCTTGCGCAGATCGCCGTCGATCAGCAGCGTGTTCACGCCGGTCTGAGACAGCGCCACGGCCAGGTTCACGGCCGTGAAGGTGCAGCCCACGCCGATGCTGGGCCCGCAGATGGCCAGCCCGCGACGTCCGTCGTCCAGGTGCTGGGCCATGATGTGGGTGCGCAGGGTGCGAATGGCTTCCGCCTGCTCGGCATGGGGCGCCGAAAGCGTGACGACCGCGGGAGAGAAGGAATACGCCCGCTCCCCGCCCCCGCGCATCCCTACCTCGGCGATCGAGGCGCCCCCGATCGGGGTGGCTTCATTTGTCCGGGGCACTTGCGTTTCCTTGGTCATGCGTTCGCGAATTTACGCCGGCCCGGCCCCTGGGCGGTGCGGGCGGGAAGTTGGAGCCCCAGGAACCCGCGCGACTTGCGCGGCCCGGCGATGACCGCGAGCAGCGGCGCATCGATGACAGCCGTCACGTCCTCGGCGCCGCGGACGCGGCGGCCGAACATCTCGATCAGCAGCGACACCAGGACGCCGAAGCCCAGGCCGAAGCCGAGCGCGCCGAACATGATCAGCGGCACGTTGGGGAAGCTGGGCGCCTGCGGGGTCACCGCGCTGCCCAGCGGAACCAGGTTGGTCTCGCCGATCTCGGCTTCCTGACGCAGCTCGGCCGTGCGGGCGGCGGCCTTCTCGAACTGCGCCCGGCGCAGATTGACCTCGGCTTGCAGTTGGCGCAGGCGCTCGACCTGGTCGCGCTGGCCGATGACCTTGCTCTTCTGACGCTCGAGCGCGCCAGCGCTCACCGCGGAGGCTCCCGCCATCGCGCCCGCCGCGCTGCGCTCCTGGGCGACCTGGCTGGCCATGACCTCGCGCTGCTGGCGCATGGCGATCAGGTCGGGGTGGTTGGGGCCGAGCGTGCGCGAGGCCTGGGCGATGGTCGCATCGATCTGGGCCAGTTGCATGGCCGAGGCCGAGGGGCCGGTGATCACCGGCATGGCCGGCGCGGCGGACGCCTGGGCCAGCGCGCTCAGCTTGGCGCTCTCGAGGTCGGTCGCATCGTCCTGCAGGACGATGCCGGTCTGCTTCTCATAGGCGGTCTTGGCCGCCTCGGCGGCGACCAGCACGGTCTTGGCCTTCTCGGTCTGCTCGCCGTACCACTCGGCGGTCCGCCGAGCGGACTCCCGGCGGAACGCCAGGCTGGTGTCGATATAGGCCTTGCGCAGGGCGTCGGCGACGGTGCGCGCGCCCTCCGGCGAATTCGAGGTGTAGCTGATCTCCAGGATGTTGCTGCCCTCGATCAGCGAGACGCCGGTGCCGTCGATGACGAGCTGGGCGGCCCAACGCCGGAAGTCGCGGTCATCGCCCGGCCCGCGCATGTCGTATTGGGTGATCAGGTTGGGATCCTTCAGCCAGCCGAGGTCTTCGACCACCTGACCGGCGACCCGGTAATCCCTGATCAGCTCGATCTGGGTCTTGGTGTAGGCCCGCGCGAAGTTGGGGGCGGTGATCTGGCCGGTCACGGGATCGGGCTTCACGAGGTCCATCATGACCCGCGAATAGGCCGCGTAGCGCGGCGGCACGATCATGATGACGATGAAGGCGCCAAGAACGCAGCTAAGCGTCGCGGCGATGGTCACCCACCGCCGGGCCCAGAGGATCCTGAGAAACTGGATAATGCTCATTGTCTGCCTCCGGCCCCCACTTCGCCTAGAACAAGCGCTCGCCGATGACGATCACGTCGCCCGGCTCGACCTTGTCGTCGAGGGTGACCTTCAATTTGGCGCCTGATCGCGTGACCTGCACACGACGGTCCGAGCCCGCCGGGCCGAGGCCGCCGGCCTTGGCGATCGCCAGGCGATAGGTCAGGCCGGTGGCGACCGGATACGAGCCGGGCGCGTTGACCTGGCCGCTGATGTAGAAGAGCTCCGCCTGCGGGGCGAAAATCTTGTCGCCGGGCCCCACGACCGGGTCCTGGGAGAGGTCGCCGGTCGCCAGGTCCTTGATCAGGAGCCGCTTCTCGGCGCCGCCGTCGGCCGGCCGCAGGACCACATAGTCGGCCCCGCCGCCGCTGACCCCGCCGACGCGGGCCAGGATCTCCGACAGCCGGTAGGTGCGGTTCACCGTCACCAGGCCGGGCGAGGCGACCGCGCCCAGCACCGTGACGTAACGGCTCGAATAGGAGACGACCTCGACGTTGACGATCGGGTCGGCGAAGTAGCCGCCGGCCTGCAGCGCGCCGCGCACCTGGTCGCTCAGGGCCCGCGCCGTGCGCTCGCCCGCGGGGATGCGGCCGATCAGCGGCAACTGGATGGTCCCGTCGGCGCCGATCCGGGCCCTGGTCTTGAAGTCCGCCCTGCCCAGAACCTCCACGTCCACGACGTCGTCCGGACCAAGGATGTAGTCCGGCGACGGGGCCGGCTGCGCATCCGGCGCCGCCACCGCCGGCGGTGCGACAGACGGCGCGATCGGCTGCGCCAGCGCACCCATGGGCACGGCGAGCGCGGCGCTGATCGTGACAAGCAGTTTGGGCAGGCTATTACGCATGGTCAGGCCTCAGTCCGATCAAAACGCGACACCCGTCGACAGCGCGACGACTGTCCGCGTGTAAGTATATTGCGGAACGTTGGCGTCCCGATCCTCGTAACGCGCCGTCAGGGCCCATTTGATCCGTTCACTTTGGGCGAACGAAATGGCCCCAAATACGGCGTAGCTGTCCGAATCCGCCAGAACCGGCGCGATGATGGCGAAGGCCCCCTCGGTTTCGGTGCTGGCGAACTCAGTGCCGAGCGACACTGCAATTCGCGAGCCAAGATCATAGGCCCCCGTCAGGCGCCAGGTCGTGTCGATGCTGTACAGCCCGCCCAGGCTGCTGGCCGGGGAAACCTGACGGCCGACGCCGAACTCGGCGCGGAGCCGCTCGCTCGGGCGGTAGGTCAGGTCGAGGCGGTAGGTCGAGCCCTCGAAATCGCTGTCGGGCAGCAGGCTGTCGGTTTCGACCGTGGTATAGGCGTAGGACACGACGCCTTGCAGGCGGCTGCTGATCCGGCGCTCGAACGAGACGCCGATCGACGTCGTCTCGTACCCGCTCGCCTGCGTCGGCAGGATGCGATTGGGATAGTCGGTGTCGGAATAGCCCGTGAAGACGGTGATCGTTCCCAAAGCGGGACGCGCATAGGTGACGCCGATGGTCGCGTCGAACGTCTCGGAGTCGTTTCCGGACACGATGGCGTTGCTGTTCTCGGACCAGGTCTTGTTGACCGTGCCCATGACGCCCAGGCCCGACGCCCGCGAGCAGGCCAGCGTTCCGCCGATCGACCGGCTCTCGATCGCGTTTTCGGAGTCGACCAGCGTGACCGTCTGGAGGTTGGCCTGGCCGTAGTGGGCCTGCCCGCCGATCTGGCCCTGGCAGGGCCCGAAGTTGAGGTTCAGCCCGCCGACCAGATCAAGGTTCTCGGTGTCGAGCTGGGTGTTCTTGTCGTGGAAGTCGTAGCCCACGCTGCCCTGCAGATAGATCGATTGCCGGCTGATCGGCAGCAGCACGTCGGCGGTCACCGCCGGGCTGAAGATCGTGTCCTCGCGGACGATGCCGCGGAGCGCGGCGGTGGCGGCGTCGGAACGCGAGACGTTGGTGTCATGCAGGACCGTCGCCTGAACCCCAAACGTCACGCTCCGCACGTCCTGCGCGAGCGCCGGCGTCGACATCGCCGCAACGCCCAGCAGAGTACTGTAGACGACTTTCCGATAGTGCATGCGCATCCCCCCCAATTCGTAACGCCTTCTGACAGGTCAAAGCCTTCAGAGAGATAGCGCCCGCGATTTGCGCGTGCACTAACAAAGTAGGCTGGTCTTTGTGAACAATCTGCTCATGAGCAGTTCGGTTAATCAGCGCTTCCCAAGAAGTACCCGCCGAACAGTGCCTACGAGATTGCGCGCGGCCTCAGTCGGCGGCGCGCGCCGGGCGGCCTCGGAGACTTCGGTCCCCCGCATGTCGGGCTTGGGTTGCAGCGTCGCGGTCAGGGCGCCGAGCCGGGCGTGGACCAGCCGCTTGCGGCGCGCCTGCGAGGGTTGCATCAGGTCGATCTCGCCGACATCCAGCGTTTCGACGCTCAGGGCGCAACCGTCGACGGCGCTCTGGAACGCGCGCGCGCCGGCTTCCGAGCGGACCACGATCAGGCTGCGCCCGTCCTGCTCGTCGAAGCTGGGATAGCCGCTCTCCCCGCCGTACCAGGCGTCGGCGCAGGCGATGTCGGCGACGCCGCCGACCGCGTCCGGGCAGATCTTGCAGCGGAACTGGACTTCCTTGGACAGATGCGCGCCCCAACTGTCGGCGTAGGACATCGTCGCCACGCGGCCGTCATGGGTGGTCGCCGCCGCCGTGCCCGGCCATCCCTGCCCGCGGTATCGGAAAGCGGCCACCTCGTCGAACCGCACGTCCATGGTGTCGAGCATTCGATGCACGCCGTCGTGGCTCGGCATGCCGCCGCAGAAGAACGACAGCATCAGCGGCACGTGCCGGTCGACCCTGGGGTCGCCCAGCGCCAACCTGCGCAGGGCCGAGACATCGCAGGGCTTGCCCACGAAGGCCATCCGGCCGCCTGCCGCCAGCGCCTCGTCGATCTGGCTCAGCGGCGAGGAGGCGGTATAGCGCGATCCGGCCCCGGCGATGACCTCCTCAGGCGTCGTCGAACAGACGGTGACGTTGGCGGTCGGCTTCTCGGGGTCGGCCTTGATGTGCAGCACGCGGTCGACGAGGCCGGTGGCCAGGGCGTGGATGAGAATGGCCGACAGGGCGCCGCCCGACGAGCCTTCGAACCTGACCGCCGCGTCGGTCGCATAGCCGGTCCAGACGCCGCGCCACGGCCCCCAATAGGGATGAAGGTTCTCGGCCCGGCCCCAGGGCGCGACGACCGCGCCGGGACATGACTGGGCGATCGTCGCCTCGGCCGCGTCGGAGATGGGCGCCGACTGGATGGGACGGCTGTAGCCCGGCGGGGTCATGCGCATGCCGATGGCGCCGTCGGACACCGCCGCGCAGAGCCCGCAACCGGTGCAGAGCTGCCCGCGAAGGACGCGCTCGACGGTTGGTGATGCCGGCAAGGCCATACTCAGTTCCCTAGTCCCACGCGCAAGCCGCGCGAAGTCGCTACAACAAAAAAAGATTTAGCGGCGGTTTAGCGGCGACGGGCTCACGAATTGTAAGCCACGTAGTAACCCGTCTTTAGACGTCTTACTGGTACGAGAGACTTCATGCGTGGATATTGATGGCGAGACGGTGGCGGTTTCAGACGTCGTAGTTGCGGGATCGGCTCCCATACCGGGCGCCAAGGACGGCGCGCGGCGTCTGCGTCTCTGCCTGGCGGCGTCCGGCGGCGGCCACGTCCGCCAACTGCTCGATCTGGAGAAGGTCTGGTCGAAGCACGACTATTTCTTCGTCACCGAGGACACGGCGCTGGGCGCCGATCTCGCACAAAAGCACCGGACCTATTTCGTGCCGCACGTGGCCATCGGCCAGGCGCGGCTGGGCAAGCCCTTCCGGATGATCCGGGCCGCCGCCCGCAATTTCCTCCGGTCCGCGGCGATCATCGCCCGCGAGCGCCCGGACATCGTCATCTCGACCGGCGCGGGCGCGGTGTTCTTCGCCGTGGCCTGGGCCCGCCTGCGCGGCGCCAGGACGGTGGTGATCGACTCGTTCGCCAGGTTCGACCGCCCCTCCCTCTTCGCCCGCATCGCCGCGCCGATCGCGCACGACCTGATCGTGCAGTCGGCGGCGCTGGCGTCGTATTTCCCGAAGGCGAAGGTGTTCGATCCCTTCCGCCTGCTGGATACGCCCGCCCCGCTGAAGAAGCCGCTGCTGTTTGCGACGGTCGGCGCCACCCTCCCCTTCGAACGGCTGGTCTCGTCGGTGGCCGAACTCAAGGCGCGCGGCGGCCTGCCCGAGGAGGTGATCATCCAGACCGGGGTCGGGGCCCCGCAACCGCAGGGCGTCGAATCCTTCGAGACCCTGTCGTTCGATAGGATCCAGGAACTGCTGACCGACGCCGACATCGTGGTGTGCCATGGCGGCACGGGTTCGCTGATCACCGCCCTGCGCAAGGGCTGCCGCGTCATCGCCTTCCCGCGCCTGATGGAGAAGGGCGAGCACTACGACAATCACCAGGCCGAGATCACTCGCGCCTTCGCCACGCGCGGCCTGATCGCCGTCGCCAACAGCGCCGACGAGCTGGCCGTGGCCCTGGAGCTGGTCCGGTCCCGGCCTCCGGTCCTGGCGACCACCGACGCCAGCGAACTGATGAGCTACCTCGAGGACATGCTCGATGACGAGCGTCGCCAGCGGCGGCTCAAAACGCAAAGAGCGTGACAGCCCGCCAAGGCCGCCACGCTCTTTTCGTATTCCACGGTTCTCCCCGGGCCTGATCGGCCCAGGGACTGTTGCAGGCGCTTAGAGCGCGAACTCCGAACCGTCCAGGGTGTGGACGCCCATCAGCTTGATGTGCAGGTCGGCCACCTTGTCGCCGTTCATGTCGCCATAGACGTGCGTTTCGCCCTTGGAGACCTCGTAGCGAAGTTCACCCGCATTGCCGCTGAACGCCTTGGTCCCGATGAAGGCGAACTTGTCGTTGGCCGCCGTCTTGGTGTTGGCGTCCAGTTCGCTCAGCAGGATCTTGTCGCCCTGAGCCTTGGAGAAGTCCGTGATCGTGTCGGTCGACCCGAGGTCGGCCGGACGGAACACGAAGCTGTCGGCGCCAGCGCCGCCGGTCAGGGTGTCGGCGCCCGGGCCGCCTTCGAGGCGGTCGTTGCCGGCGCCGCCCACCAGCACGTCGTTGCCTTCGCCGCCGAGCAGGCTGTCATTGCCGTTGCCGCCGTCGAGACTGTCGGCCCCGGCGTCGCCCAGCAGCCGGTCGTTGCCGTCGCCGCCCGAGAGGGTGTCGTTGCCTTCACGGCCCCGCAGGATGTCATCGCCGCCCAGACCGGACAGGTTGTCGGCCTTGGTGGTGCCGGAGATGTCGTTGGCCAGGTCGTTGCCGACGCCGACCGTGGCGCCTTCCTGCAGCTTCAGGTTCTCGACGTTGTCGGTCAGCTTGTAGTTGACCGACGCATAGACGGTGTCGTTGCCGCCGTTCACGCCCTCGACGACCTTATCGTCGGCGTCCTTGATGATGTAGACGTCGTCGCCGGCGCCGCCGACCAGGGTGTTGGTTCCCGCGCCGCCCGTCAGGGTGTCATGACCAGCGCCGCCTTCGAGCTGCATGTTCTCCTTGCCGCTGACCGTCAGGCGGTCGTTGCCGGAGGTGCCCTTCAGGATGGTCGAGCCGCCCGGGTTCGGGGTCGGGTCGGGGGTCGGATCAGGCTTGCCCGGAGTGGGATCGGGGTTCGGCTTCGGATCCGGCGTCGGGTCGGGAGTCGGCTTGGGATCGGGAGTCGGTTTCGGATCGGGCGTCGGCTTCGGATCAGGGGTCGGGGTCGGGTCGGGCTTGCCCGGGTTGGGGGCCATGCCGCCCGGCAGCGGCACGGTCGACACGTCGCCCGCCGAGCTCTCATGGGCCTTGATCCACGCGTTGATCTTGGCGATCTCGGCCGAGGTCAGGGGCGAGACCGTGACGTTGCCGCTGTTGGCGGTGGTCGTCGTGCCCTGCAGGTTGAAGCTGGCGGCCTCGTTGTTGGTGATCTTGGCGTTGGTCGATTCGTTGATCCGGATCCACGAGGTCATGTCGCCGTAGGGAATGACCGTGTTGCCGTCGACCACCAGGCCGTTGACCTTGGCGACCATGATGCCGTTGTACATCCCGCCGACGACGACGTTGTCGGTCACGGTGACGCGATCATAGCCGATGCCCGCCTGGTCGGTGATGAAGATGCCCTGGATGATGCCGCCGTCGCCGCGCGCGATGACGTTGCCGCTCACCTCGATGTCGTGAGCCTTGGAGGTGGCCCCGCGGGTCAGGAACTGGATGGCGTCCGGGTGGTCGCCATTGGCCGGCGCGAAGTCATGGAACGTGTTGCCGAGGACCTTCACGTTGGACGTGCCGACGGCGATGACGCCGTCCGCACGCATGTCGTGCATGTTGTTGCCTTCGATGCGCACGCCGGTGCTGTTCATCATGCTGATGCCGTGAGCGAGTTCATGGAACTCGGACCCCGTCACCGTCACGTTCGAGCTCTCGCGGATGAGCATGCCCGACTGGTCGTCGCCCGGGTTGTTGTTGAGCGACCCGTGGAATTCGATGTTGTTGAACGCGATGTTCTTGGAGCTGTTGACCTGGGTGTTCCACACGGTCGACGGCTTGCTGAAATCCATGTGCAGGTTCTCGAAGGAGAGCCCCTGGCTGTTGGCCACGGTCAGCCCCGTCAAGGTCGCCGGATTGCCCGCGTCCTTCGAGGTGATCGTCACCGTGCCGTCGAACACGACACCCTTCAGCGAGATATTGCCGTAGTTGCCGGCCGAGAGAAGGATGGTGTCGCCAGACTTCGCAGTCGTCAGAGCGGCACGCAGCGCGTCAGCACTATTAACAGTAATATTAGTCACGTAGGGAGACCCTCACTATTGGTAGCCAAAGTCCGGCGCAGCTAAATGCACCAAGGCCACTGAATGTGAGAGACTATCTACATACTCGAATGGATCGCCTCCAGGTGACGGAACGTCGCAACAAACCTGAAACATGGCGAATTTAAACTTCTCAGAACCTGAATCTTGACTGTCGATTCGCGGCGAGGGCATGTCCTGAATCTGGCAGAATCCAGACATTTTTCGCGTAGTCTTCAGTTTTCCTTGCCGCCGGCCAAAACAAAACCCGCCGCTGCATGGCCTGCAGCGGCGGGTTGCACGGTCCGGGGAGACGTCGCCCCGGCTCAGAGCATGAAGTCGGCGGCCGTGAGCTTGCTGACACCCACCACGTTTATCTCGAAGTCGGCGATGCGATCGCCATTCATGTCGCCATAGACGTGCGCGTCGCCGTTGATGACCTGGAAGCGCAGTTCGCCCGCCTTGCCGCTGAAGGCGCTCGTTCCGATGAAGACGAATTTGTCGTTGGCGGCCGTATTGAGGTTGGCGTCGAGTTCGGCCAGCAGGATTCGGTCGCCCTGGGCGGACGAGAAGCCTTCGATCCGATCCACGCCGGACAGGTCGCCGGGACGATAGACGAAGCTGTCCGCGCCGGAGCCGCCGACCAGGGTGTCGGCGCCAGGGCCGCCCTCGAGCCGATTGGCGCCCGCGCCGCCGATCAGGATGTCGTTGCCCTCGCCGCCATAGAGGCTGTCGGCCCCGGCGCCGCCTTCCAGCCGATCGTTGCCGGCGTCGCCATACAACTGGTCGTCGCCGTCGCCGCCCAAGATCGTGTCGTTGCCCTCGCGGCCCTTTATGGTGTCGTTGCCGCCCATGCCCGAGAGGCTGTCGGCCTGCGTCGTGCCGGTGATGCCGTTGGCCAGGTCGTTGCCGACGCCGACCGTGGCGCCTTCCTGCATCTTCAGGTTCTCGACATTGTCGGCCAGCGTATGATTGACGTAGGCGTAGACGACGTCGACGCCGCCGTTGGCGCTCTCGACCACCTGGTCGTCGAAATCGCGGATGATGTAGCTGTCGTCACCGGCGCCGCCCACCAGCGTGTTGGCGCCCGCGCCGCCGGTCAGCACGTCGTTGCCCGCGCCCCCTTCGAGCCGCATGTTGGCCTTGCCGGTGACGGTCAGGCGGTCGTCGCCGGACGTGCCGGAGAGCACGACCACGCCAGTACTGGGAGCCGTCGGAGCGGGCGGGACCGTGGCGGGGGGCGGGGCCTTGGGGACCGTCGGGACGGTCGGCGCCGTCGGAACCGTCGGCGTGGTCGGGACGGTGGGAGTCGTCGGGACCGTCGGGGTCGTCACCGGCGGCGTCGGAATGGTCGGCGTCTCGATCGGCGACGCCGGGCCGCCCAGCATGTCCATCAGCTTGGCGACATCGCCGCCATTGGCGCTCAGCCAGGCGCCGAGGTCGGCGATCTGCTTGGCGCTCAGAGGCTGCAGGACGACGTCGCCCGACTGCGAGAGGTTGCTGTTGCCCTGCAGGACGTAGGTGATGGCCTGGTTGTTGCTCAGTTGGGCGTTGGTCGAGTCGTTGACGCGGATCCAGGACTTCTGGTCGGCATAGGAGGCGACGACGTTGCCGTCGATCACCACGTTGTTGGCCGAGGCGACCATGATGCCGTTGTACATGCCGCCGACCACGACGTTGTCGGTGACGGTCACGCGCTCGTAGCCCAGGCCGATCTGGTCGGTGATGAACACGCCCTGGATGATGCCGCCTTCGCCGCGGGTGATCAGGTTGCCGCTGACCAGGATGTCATGCGCCTTGCCGGTGGTGCCGCGGGTCAGGAACTGGATGGCGTCCGGGTGGTCGCCATTGGCCGGATAGAAGTCGGTGAAGACGTTGCCGACCACCTGGACGTTCGAGCTGCCGGCGCCCATCACCCCGTCCGAGCGCAGGTCGTGGAAGCTGTTGCCCTCGATGCGCACGTTGGTGCTGCCCATCATGCTGATGGCGTGCGAGAACTCGTAGAACTCCGAGCCGGTCACCTTGACGCCGGCGCTGTCGCGGATCAGCAGCGCGTTCTGGTCGTCGGCCGGGTTGCCGTTCAGCGAGCCGTGGACGTCGAGGTTGTTCAGCTCGATGTTCTTCGAGCCGATGATCTGGGTGTTCCAGACCGTCCAGGGCGAGCTGAAGTCCAGGTGCAGGTTCTGGAAGGTCAGGTTCTCGCTGTTCTGAACCGTCAGGCCGGTCAGGGTCGCCGGGTTGCCCGGATCCTTCGAGGCGATGGTCACCGTGCCATCGAACACGAAGCCCTTCAGCGAGACGTTCGAATAGTTTCCCGCCTCAAGGAGAATCGTATCGCCAGATTTGGCGCTGCTGAGCGCCGACATCAAAGATTTAGCGCTGTTAGCCGTGAGTATCACGATGTCTCTCCGCCACGATTACCGGCCCGACGCTTCGCATCGTCAAAGTCCGGATGCCCCGTTGTGGCATTATGACTATCGGCGACCCGCTTGAGGCGCGCTTAAGCGACTAGGTTAATTGCCGGATAACCTAACCATCTGGAAACCATGGCGTATAAACGCCCATGCGCAGAGCCGCGCCGGGCGGGATCAGACGAGGGTCAGGTCTGCTGGGGCGTCAGCGCCCGCGCGCGCCGATGACGGCGGTGGGCGTCCAGCGCCGGCCGCTCGACCATGTGCCAGGAGAGCGCCGCGAGCGGCACGGTCGCGGCCATGGTGACGAGGGTCAGCAACAGGTGCGAACGCGTCGGCCAGACCGCGTAGAGGGCGACCATCACCGGGTAGCCGTAGATGTACATTCCATAGCTGTAGTCCGGCCAGCCGGCCGAGACGACGCGGCGCTGGGCGGTCAGGAAGCCGCAGCAAAGCACCGCATAGCCGATCAGGATCTGCCGCATGTGCAGGCCAAGGCCCAGGCGGTCGACCGCCAGGTTCAGCACGAACAGCGCGCCAAGCCCCCACCATGAGAGCGGGATGCGGTCATGATAGAGATAGGCCGCGACCCCCAGGGCGAACGCGGCCCAAAGGCGGTCGAACGTGCCGATCAGGTAGACCGCCCCGTCCCCGACCAGGCCGCGCGCCGTCTCCTGCACGACCGGGACGTCCCACACCAGCACCCCGACCAGGCTGAGCGGCAGCACCAGCCACTTCATGATCGCGGGCCGGGCCAGGCCCAGCGCCCCGAGGATCGCCAGGACCGCATAGCACCGCACCTCCCACGGCAGGGTCCACAGCGAACCATTCAGCACGCACGTCTCGCCGCCGCAGTCGACGCCCGTCAACTGGTACGACGCGGCCGTGAAGGTGAGATTGGTGAGGATGAACCGCGCCGTATCGCCGCCGAGATACGCGCCGGCCGGCGCCGTGGTGAAGAAGCCCCCGGCCAGCACGGTCAGCAGGATGCAGAGCGCCAGTCCAGGCCACAGGCGCACGAACCTGGCGGTCGCGAAGCGCACCGCGCTCCCCAGGCGAAGCAGGCTCGGATAGACGAGAAAGCCGCTCAGGAAGAAAAATCCATCGACGGCGTAGGTCGAGATGGTCGCGCCCAGAAATCCGCTCAGGTCGTCGACGCCGCGGACGCCATGGCTCATGAAATAGCAGTGCGTGTAGATGACCGACGTCGCGAGCAACAACCTCACCGCGATGAAGTTGTTGGCGTCTGCGTTCAAGTGCCCGCCACCGATCCGCATTGCGCGCCCCTTAGACACGCCGCATCGCTATATGTGACCGCCCAGAAGCGACTACGACAGCGAAACTGGCGCTTGAGCCTTAAGCGTACGACAATCCACTACCCTATAAGCCTGTGCACTATTCCCCAGCCCGCCCTATTATTGATGAAACGTCAATATCGCCTGCGCATATCTGCGGCAGGGCGCGCCGTCGGGGCGGCCCGATGATTTCACGCGAGTCCGCCACCAAGATGAGCCCGACTGGAGCCGTCCCCGACCTCAGCGCGCGGCCTCTCGTCAGCGTGATCGTGCCCCACTACGACGACCTCGCCGCCCTGGACCGCTGCCTGTCGGCGCTGCAGGCCCAGACCTATCCGGCCGATCGCTTCGAGGTGATCGTGGCCGACAACATGTCGCCCGTCGGCCCCGAGGCGGTCGCGCGGGCGATCGCCGGACGCGCGCGCCTTGTCACCGTGAGCGAGCGCGGCGCGGGCCCCGCCCGCAACGGCGGGGTGGCGATCGCGAGCGGCGATGTGCTGGCCTTCACCGACGCCGACTGCATCCCCGCCCCCGACTGGCTCGACCAGGGCCTCGCCGCGCTGGCGCACAACGACTTCGTCGGCGGCGGCATGCGCGTCCTGGTGGACGACGAGCGCACCGTCACGGGGCCCGAGGCGTTCGAACTCGTCTTCGCCTTCGACAACCGCGCCTATGTCGAGCGCAAGGCCTTCACCGTCACCGCGAACCTGTTCTGCCCCGCGCCGCTGTTCCGGCAGGTGGGCGGCTTCCGCGTCGGCGTCTCGGAGGATCTCGAATGGTCGCACCGGGCGCGCGATGCCGGCTTCCGGATCGGCTATGCGCCCGCGGCGCTGGTCTCGCATCCCGCGCGCCGCGACTGGCGCGAGCTCACCAGCAAGTGGCGGCGCCTGAACCACGAGACCTACGGCATCGTCGCGGCCGGGCCGCAGGGCCGGCTGCGCTGGCTCGCCCGCAGCCTGCTGCTGCCGCTCTCGGCGCTCGCCCACACCCCCCGGGTGCTGACCAGTCCGCGCCTGCGCTCGCCACGGCAGAGGCTGTCGGCCCTGTCGACGCTCTATCGACTGCGCATCTGGCGCTCGCTCGACGCCCTGGCCCTGCTGGCCAAGACCGGAAACTGACCCCATGCACGTCGCCGTCTGCATCGTCGCCTTCCGCAATGTCGACGACATCGTGGGCTGCCTGGGCGCGCTCGCGGCATCGAGCTACCGGGACTTCGAGGTCCTGATCTGCGAGAACGGCGGCCAGGCCGCCTATGAGGCGCTGCAGGCCCGCCTGCCCGCCGCCCTGCCCGGCGGCCAGCCGGTCCGCGTCGTCCGCGCGCCGCACAACCTCGGCTATGCCGGCGGCGTCAATGTCGGCCTGCGCGAAACGCCGTCGGCCGACGCCTGGTGGGTCCTCAATCCCGACACCCTGCCCGGCCCCGAGTCGCTCGCGCGCCTGGCGGCGAGGCTCGCGGAGGGCGACTGCGAGGCGGTGGGCAACACCGTCTATCTGCCCGGCGGCCGCGTTCAGTCGCACGGCGGACGCTGGCGGCCATGGTTGGCGCGGGCCGTCTCCATCGGCCACGGGACGGCGCACGGCGGCGCGGTGGACAAGGCCCAGGTGGAGCGCGAGCAGAGCTACCTCAACGGCGCCTCGATGATGATCGGCCGCCGCTTCCTCGATGCCGTCGGCCCCATGCGCGAGGACTACTTCCTCTATTGCGAGGAGGTGGAGTGGTGCCTGCGCGGCCTGCAGCACGGGATGCGGCTGGGCTACGCCCCGGGGGCCGACGTCCTGCACGAGGCCGGGACCACCACCGGGTCCTACGACCACATTCGCAGCCGGCCGCGGACGCCGATCTATCTGGGCGAACGCAACAAGCTGCTGACCGCCCGCGACCGCCATCCGCTGAAGCTGCCGGTGGCCGCGGCCGCGGCGCTGGCGCTGCTGTGCCTGCGCTTTGGCCGCGCCCGCGCGTGGCGCCAGCTCGGCTACGCCCTCCAGGGCTGGTTGGCCGGATTGCGGGGCGAGCGCGGCCCGCCGCCCTGGCTCGACGTCAGCTAGCGCTGGCCGAGGGCGCGCGGTCGATCTCGCCGTTCATCGCGCGATAGACCATGGCCGTGACGATGCCCATCAGCATGAAGATCAGCGGGTGGTTGTCCTGCTGGCTGAACACCGACTTGATGACGATGAAGTTCACCAGGGCGATCGCCGCGGGCATGAAGAAGCTCATCTCGCCCTTGGGCGAGCGCACCGCATACTTGGCCGCATAGTAGGTCGAGGCGACCAGCATGCCGTAATAGACGAAGAAGCCGATGATCCCGTACTCCAGGCCGATGGCGAGGTAGTAGGTGTCGATGGTCTGGATGCCGGCCGGACTGACGAAGCCGAGCGTGCTCCCGCCCGTCCCCGCGCCGTGTCCCCAGGGCGCCTTCAGGATCATGGGGATGCCCATGTCGTACTGGGTGCCGCGCGAGGCGGTGCTCGCCGCGGTGTCGCCCCCGCCCCAGACCATGTTGCGCAGCCGGCCGACGAACATCGTCGCGGCGATGAACAGGGCGAAGATCGCCGGATAGGCCAGCACGATCGCCGGGGCGAGCAGGCTGGACTTGTCCGCCCGCCAGCGCAGCCCGCTCCACAGCAGCAGGTAGAGCATGAACGCCAGCAGGAAGCCGACCATGCCCAGCCGCGAGTCGGTGATGATCACCACATAGAGCATCAGCGGCATGGTCGCGCCCGCGGCGATGCGGGTGACCAGCTTCTTCCCGAACATGACGAAGTGCAGGATGAAAGGCGCCACCAGCGCCAGGAACTCGGCCAGGCCGAGCGGCGTCGAGAACGTGCTCTGCACCCGATACTGGCCGGTGGCCGAGCGCACGCTGCCGGTCAGCGCGCGGATGACGCTCTCGTCCTCGACCTGCAGGAAGCTCGGCACGAAGGCGCCCCACGAGGGCCGGCTGATCTTGTACTCGTAGACGCCGTTCAGGCAGACGATGAGCGTGATCGCCCACAGGATCACCGCCCACCGGTGCACTCGGCCGGGCTTCAGGAAGACATAGCAACTGGCGAAGTAGATCGTCGTCCAGGTGAGCTGCGAATTGATGACCCGCTGGATCGAGAAGTCCTTGTCGCTGGAGACGGCGATGGTGACCACCTGGATGGCGACGAAGACCGCCAGCAGCTTGTAGACCAGGGGCGTCGCGTTCAACGCGGCCTTCATGCGCGCCCTGAAGTCCGGCGACATCGAGTAGCTGATCGCCAGCAGCAGGGCCAGCGGGGCTCCGACCAGCCGCATCAGCGTGATCCAGGGCAGGCCCGGCAGCGCGATCGCCAGATAGTTCGGCCACAGGAACAGCACGATCACGAAGGCGAAGCTGAAGCCGTAGAGCGTGCCGGCGGGCGATGACTTGCCATCGGGCAGGGCCCAGATGGTGATCAGCCCGAGCAGCGCCACCGGGATGACCAGTTGCTTGATCAGGTAAGGCGTGGTCAGCGCATAGAAGAAGCCGAAGAACAGGCAGAAGCCCATGAAGGCGAGCAGAAACGCCGCCTGCACGAGACGCCCGGGGCCCGGCTGGGTGTAGGGCTTCAGGATAACCGACCGGAAGCTCCGGCCGCCATTGTCGCTCCCAGCCCACATCAGGGCTCTCTCCCGGCTGTCCAGCGCCGCCGATCCGCGACGCCTTTCGTTTTCAAACCGCCCGACGAGGTCATGTCCATGGCTGGGCGTTCACAACCTGACGCCCATGGATTAACATTCCCCACCGTGCTCGCTAAGCCGCGAACACCTGCGACGGCGGCGCCGTGCAGATTCCGCTGACCAGCGCTTCGGGGCAAGTGGCCCCGCCAATTAAGTAATTGTTAGTCGTACGCAGGCCCCATCAGGTCCGGAAGGAGGCGCCGGGCCTCCTGCGTCAATTTAGACCGGATCGCCGCAGCTCATGGCAGGCTAGGCTCTGCTTCGTCAGCGGGGGCTGCGACAAAAACTGAGAAGACGCAGACCTCATGGCTGATTTCCTGTGCGCGAGCGCCGCCGAACTTACCGCTGCACTTGGCTCGGCCAAGGCGGGCGATAGAATTCTTCTCCAAGCTGGCAATTACGGCAACGTCTCGCTGAAGGGCTTCGTGTTCGATGGCGCGGTGACCATCGCCTCGAAGGATCCGGGCAATCCGGCGACCCTGACCGGCCTGACGGTTCAGAACAGCGAGAACCTGACCTTCCAGAACCTGCACCTGGACTTCAGCTCGCCCTGGACGGTCTGGAACACCCAGATCATCGGCTCGAAGAACATCGAGCTGAACAACCTCGACGTCCACGGCTCGCTGAACGGCAACCCGGCCGACGACCAGAACGCGCTGCTGATCCGCGACAGCGCCGGCGTCAAGGTGACCGGCTCGGAGTTCTACGAGTTCTCGCACGCCATCAGCATGATGGGCAGCACCAACGTGCGCATCGAGGGCAACAGCTTCCACGACCTGCGCTCGGACGGGGTGATGGGCGCCGGCAGCTCGAACGTCCAGGTGGTCGGCAACGTCTTCACCGACTTCTATCCGGCCAATGGCGACCACCCGGACGCCATCCAGTTCCTGACCCGCGGCACCACCGGCAAGGCGCATGACATCCTGGTCAGCGGCAACCTGATCACCCGCGGCGAAGGCGGCATCATCCAGGGCGTGTTCATCACCGACCAGATCGGCCTGGGCTACGAGCGCGTGACCGTCACCGACAACGTCGTGGTCGGCGGCATGTACAACGGCATCATGGTCGCCTCGGCCAACAACGTGGTGATCGACGGCAACGTCGTCGCCTCCTACGCCGACCAGAAATCCTGGATCCGCGTCACGGACTCGACCAACGCCCAACTCAGCAACAACCAGGCCATCACCTACGTCCTGGAAGGCAACAGCAACCTCTCGCAGTCGGGCAACGCGATCATCGCCGCCCTGAAGAGCGACAGCGCCATGGCCCACTGGGTCTGGGGCAGCGACGGCGCCGATCAACTCGCCGCGCGCATCGGCGGCGGCAGCCGCATCGACGGCGGCGCGGGCAACGACGTCATCGACGGGCGCGACGGCGACGACTATCTGCGCGGCGGCTCCGGCGACGACCGCATCACCGGCGGCGCGGGGAACGACGACCTCAACGGCAACATGGGCAACGACACCGTTTCGGGCGGTGAAGGCGATGACTGGGTCCTGGGCGGCCAGGACAACGACCTGCTGCACGGCGACAACGGCGCCGACATCGTCATGGGCAACATGGGCAATGACACCATCTATGGCGACGCGGGGGCCGACACCGTGCGCGGCGGCCAGCACAACGACCTGATCTACGGCGGCGACGGCGACGACTGGCTGTCCGGCGATCGTGGCGACGACACCATTTCGGGCGGCGCCGGCGCGGACGTCTTCCACATCTTCGCCGACGCCGGCCTGGACGTGGTCACCGACTTCAACCGCGCCGAAGGCGACCGCGTCCTCATCGGCGACGGATCGCGCTACACGGTGGCCCAGGTCGGCGGCGACGTGGTGATCGACCTAGCGGGCGCCCGGATGGTGCTGTCCAACGTCGCCCTGTCCTCGCTGTCCGACGGATGGATCATCTCGGCCTGAACCGGCTGAGCCGTCACGCCTAGAGCAGGCGCCGGCTCAGCGGCAGGTCCTGCTCGGCGATGTCCAGCAGGTAGCGGCCATAGGCCGTCTTCTCGAACAGCTTGCCGCGCAGCTTCAACTGCTCGCGATCGATGAAGCCGTTGATGTAGGCGATCTCTTCCAGGCAGGCGATGTGGACCCCCTGCCGCTTCTGGACCGCGCGGACGAACTCGGAGGCCTCGACCAGGCTCTCGTGCGTGCCGGTGTCCAGCCACGCATAGCCGCGCGAGAGCTGCTCGACGAAGAGGTCGCCGGCCTCCATGTACATGCGGTTGAGATCGGTGATCTCCAGCTCGCCGCGCGCCGAGGGACGGACCTGCTTGGCGTAGTCGATCACCCGGTTGTCGTAGAAATAGAGCCCGGTGACCGCCTGGCGCGACCGCGGCTCGGCGGGCTTCTCCTCCAGGCTGATCGCCCGTCCGGTGTCGTCCAGCTCGACCACGCCATAGGCCTGCGGCTGGTCGACCTCGTAGGAGAAGATCGTCGCGCCGCTCTCGCGGGTCGCCGCGTTCTTCAGCAGTTGGCTCATCCCGGCGCCGAAGAAGATGTTGTCGCCCAGGACCAGGGCCGCGCGATCCTCGCCGACGAAGGTCTCCCCGATCAGGAAGGCCTGGGCCAGCCCCTCCGGCCGCGGCTGGATCGCGTACTCTATATTTAGGCCGAAGTTCGAGCCGTCCTCGAACAGCCGCCGGTAGTTGTCGATGTACTCGGGCGACGAGATGATCAGGATGTCGCGGATCCCCGCCAGCATCAGCACCGACAGCGGGTAGTAGATCATCGGCTTGTCGTAGATCGGCAGGAGCTGCTTGTTCACCGCCAGGGTGGCCGGATGCAGCCGGGTGCCCGAGCCGCCGGCCAGGATGATGCCCTTCATCTAAGATCCTTGTTCCTGCTTGGCGGGAAGCAGCGCCTCGACAATGTCTTCCACCGCCGCCCGCCAGGGGCGCGGAGTGATCCCGTAGTCGCCGCGCAACTTGGCGACATCCAGGCGCGAATTGGCCGGCCGTCGGGCCGGCGTCGGGTATTCGGCCGTGGTGATGGCCTCCACCTTCGGCGCGGGGTAGCCGCGCGCGGCGGCCAGGTCGAACACCGTGCGGGCCAGCTCGTACCAGGTCGCCTCGCCGCCGTTGACGAAGTGATAGGTGCCGCTCGGCGCCGCCTGCGGCGCGGCGATCATCCGCCCGGCGATGTGCAACAGCACCGCGGCGATGTCGATCGCGCTCGTCGGGCAGCCGCGCTGGTCGTCGACGACGCGGATCTCCGGCCGGGTCTCGGCCAGCCGCAGCATGGTCTTGATGAAGTTCGAACCGTGCGGGCTGACCACCCAGGCGGTCCGCAGGATCACGTGGCGGGGATTGCCGGTGCGCACGGCCTGCTCCCCCGCCTCCTTGGAGGCGCCGTAGACGCCCAGCGGCGCCACGGGATCGCCCTCGGCGTAGTAGCCGGCCTTGGAGCCGTCGAAGACATAGTCCGTGGAGACGTGGATCAGCGGGATCTGCGCGGCGGCCGTGACCTGGGCCAGCGTCGCCGGCCCCAGGGCGTTGGCGCGCCAGGCCTCGACGGCCTCGCTCTCGGCGCGATCGACCGCGGTGTAGGCCGCGCAGTTGATCACGGCCGCCCAGGGACGCGAGGCCACCATCGCCAGGATCGCGTCGGAGTCGCTGAGATCCAGCTCGGCGCGGCCGGGCGCGACCACGTTCATGCCCGCCGGCGCCTGCCGCATGACCTCGTGGCCGACCTGGCCGCTTCCGCCGGTCAGCAGCACATCCGTCGTCACGTCCGACGTCATGCGTTGACGGTCTTCAGGCCCAGGCGCTGCCCCGCGTCGCCGCGCGCCACGATCGGCTTCCACCACGCCTCGTTGGCCAGGTACCAGCGGACGGTCTTCTCGATGCCGGTCTCGAAGCTCTCGCGCGCCGTCCAGCCGAGCTCCCTGTCCAGCTTGCTCGGGTCGATCGCGTAGCGGTGGTCATGCCCCGGCCGATCGGCGACGAAGGTGATCTGTTCGCGATAGGACCGGCCGTCGGCGCGCGGGCGCAGGCGATCCAGGGTCTCGCAGATCACATGCACGACCTGCAGGTTGGTGCGCTCGGCGCGGCCGCCGATGATGTAGCTCTCGCCCGGGGTCCCGGCCTCGAACACCCGCGTCAGCGCCCGGGCGTGATCGTCGACATAGAGCCAGTCGCGGACATTGGCGCCCTGGCCGTAGACCGGCAGCGGCTCGCCGGCCAGGCACTTGACGACCATCAGCGGGATCAGCTTCTCGGGGAAGTGGTAGGGCCCGTAGTTGTTCGAACAGTTGGTGACCAGCACCGGCAGGCCATAGGTGTGGTGCCAGGCGCGGACCAGATGGTCGGACGAGGCCTTGGAGGCCGAATAGGGCGAGCGCGGATCATAGGCCGTGGTCTCGGTGAAGAACCCGGCGTCGCCCAGCGACCCGAACACCTCGTCGGTCGAGATGTGGTGGAAGCGGAAGGCGTCCTGGGCCGCCCCCGGCAGCCCCCGCCAGTAGGCGAGCACCTCGGACAACATGACGAAGGTGCCTATGATGTTGGTCTGGATGAAATCGGCCGGCCCGTCGATCGAGCGGTCGACGTGGGATTCCGCGGCCAGGTGGGTCACGACGTCCGGCCGGAAGTCCCGCAGGGCCGCGCGCACGGCGGCGGCGTCGGCGATGTCGGCCTGGCGGAATGCGTAGCGATTGTCGCCCGCGACGCCGTCCAGCGAGCGCAGGTCGCCGGCATAGGTCAGCTTGTCAAGATTGAGGACTTCATGCTCGGTTTCAGCGACCAGGTGCCGGATCAGAGCCGAGCCGATGAAGCCGGCGCCGCCGGTGACAAGAATACGCAAAACCTACTCCCCCAGTGATCGCTGGCGTCGAAGGCTACTCCATACCGCCTGCGAGCCGCTTGGGAAAAGGGTTAGGATCCCAATGCGTTCCCGATTACGGGCGGCCGGCGGCCCGGGGCGTGGCCCCTGCGGCCTCTGCGGGCTTGTCGGCCGGCTTTTCAGCGGCGGCCTTCTCGGCGACGGGCGCCTTGTCGGGCGTCGTCGGGACCGCGGGCTTGTCCGTCGCGGCGGGTTTGCGGCTCTCCAGGAAACGCTTCTGCGCGGCGAGAATCCACAGGTAGGGCAGCACGGCTTCTTCCGAGAAGCGGTAGCCGCGGCCGTATTCGTCCTCGTGGGTCTCCAGCAGGATCTGCCTGGAGGCCAGTTCCTCGATGGTCGCCTTGAAGCTCGCGGCGTTGGCGGCGCTGGGATAGAGCGCATCGATGTCGCGGTCGTCGAACCGGCCGTTGTTGAACAGCGCCGCCCCGGCCATGACGCCCAGGACGTGACGCACGCCGGTCTTGGCGGCGTGGTCGATCTGGAGCTGCGAGTGCCTGGAGATCCGGCCCCGGAACTCGGTCAGCGCCTGGTCCACGGCCAGCGAGACGTCCTCGACCGCGACGTTGGTGCGCCCCTTGTCGATGGCCGCGAGCCCCGAATGGTGGCTGAGCAGGCTGGCGAGATAGGGCGAGCCGTTGGCCACGAAGACGATGAACTCGGTCGCCGCCTTGTCGTAGGTCAGGCCGCTGAGCTCCTCGCCGTTCTCGACGAGGTGGTTGACCTCCGTGGCGCTCATCTTCGGCACCTGCAGCGCGAAGATGTTGCGGCGGATCGAGGGGATGTGCTCGACCAGTTCGGTCAGGTCCGCGGCCACGCCGGCGATGACCAGTTGGGTGCGGATCGAGCGGTCGGACAGGTTCTTGATCAGTTCGGCGATGTTGCGGCGGAACTCCGGAGAGTCGCACACGTCGAACTCGTCCAGCACCACCAGCACGCGGGTGCCGGTCAGCTTGGCGAACAGGTCGGCGACCAGGCGCGGCGTCAGGACCGTGGCCGGCAGCAGGTCGGCCAGGGTGCCGCCGCGCTCGGACGCGTCGGCGGTCGGCGCAAAGCCGCTATGGAACAGCAGCGGAACGTCGGCCGCGACCGCGCGGAAGATCTCGTCGAAGGTCGAACCCGCCCCGCACGAGCAATAGACCACGATGTAGCGCGCCTCTTCGGCCGCCCGGGTCAGCACGTGGACCAGCGAGGTCTTACCGATGCCGCGCTCGCCATACATGATGACGTGGACGCGCTGGTCCTCGATCGAGCGGATCAGGGTCGTCAGCACGTCGACGCGGCCGGCGAACATCCGCCGGTCGGTGATCGGCTGCGAAGGGGTGAAGGCGCTGCGCAGCTTGATGCGCGCGCTGGCGAAACGGTCGTTCAGGCGCGGGCTGAGCTGGTCGCCGGCCATCGACTGGAAGCGCGGGAAAGCGGCGTCGAGCGGCTTCTTGGCGGGCGCGCCCTCGCGCACGGCCGGCGGGGCCGCGAAGACAAGGTTCGGCTGAGCGTTCTGGGCAGCTTTCGGCTTACGCCCGAACGAGCGCGCCATCAGGCTATTGATCCAACTCACGGCGCCTCCAAGCACGCATGCTGCGGTGCATCTGCGATATCGACGGTCTACGACCGCAGGCGCGAACCCGCCACCCGTAAACACGCCGATTGTGGCGAAAACTTAAACCGATGCGAGTTGAGTCAACGTTAATCGCCGCCCCGACCCGCAGACTTCTAGGCGACAACTTCAAGCTCGACCTCAAGCACGTCTTGCGGCCAGGCGCTCGGAGACCTGTTCCGACGCCTTGTAGGCCATCACGCCCAACACCAGAGACACGAGCAGCATGAGCGGCACGTTGTTGACGTGCAGGACGCGCAGGAAGACGTGCACCGGCACGCCGTGGGTCAGATAGATATAGAAACTCGCCGCCGCGATCAGTCCGATGACGCCGTGCAGCATGCTCGGCAGCGACAACCGCGGGGCCCACAGGAGAAGGCCGGACGCCGCCGCGAACCACAGGGCGTGGGTCACGTTGGCCGGGAAGTGGAAACGCTCCCAGACGCCGATCGGCGCGGCGATCTGCGTCACGGCGATGAGGCCGCAGATCGCCGTCAGCAGCAGCTTGCGCTGCGTCGTCGTCGCCCTGTGCAGGCACCAGCCGAAGGCGAGCAGATAGAAGACGCTGTCGGGCGTGCGCTCCAGCAGGCGCTCATGCGACAGCGCCATCGTCGCGGCGACGCGAAGCGCCAACGCCCCGCCCAGCAGCAGCAAGCCGAAGCTCCAGGGATCGCGGATCGCGAACCTGCGCACCGGTCCGATGGCCAGCAGCACGGCGAATATCACCATGCACTGGAACAGCACCTCCAGGAACCAGTAGGGCTCGAGGAAACTGCCGAACCGGCCGAAGAAATTGCTGATCAACAGCAGCGACGGAAGATCGAACGTTCGCTCCGCCGCCAAGTATAGGCAGAGGATCACGTAGTACGGCGCCATGATCCGCTGGAAGAACGTCGCCAGCATCCCGCCGCCGCCGCCCTCGTTCAGGCGCGAACCCTGATAGCGGGAGAAATTGTAGCCTGACAGCAGCAGCAGCACGTGGGCGCTGCCGCCGACCGGCCAGGTGGACGCATGGGCGATCACGACGCTGATGATCGCCACCGCGCGGATGACGATCTCGGACTCCATCCCGCGCAGGCTGAACAGGCTGCGCGTGCGCGTCTTGGCCTGGTCGGCCAGGGCCTGCAGCTCGGCGACGCTCGTCTCTTCCCATCGGTCGGGCAGGAAGCCCAGCCGGCCCTCGATCTCGAGCGACAGCCCCACATAGCCCAGGGAGTCGCCGCCCAGGCTGACGAAGCTGTCGCTCGGGGCGATCGTCGCGCGCGGAAAGGCGTGGCGGAACGCATTCTCGATGGACTTGCCGCGCCCTGCCCGGCCGACCGCGCCGCGCGCGGCCTGCGCCTTGGCGTCCGCCAGCACCGCCTGATAGTCGATCTTGCCGGAGCTCAGGGTCGGCAGGGTCTCGTAGCCGACGACCTGGATCACCGAGGCCGGCAGGTCGAGCCGCTTGGACAGATCCTCGGCCACGACCCGCGGATCGGCCGCCACGACGCCCACCGCCAACAGGTCGTCGTTCCCGGCCGCGACGGCGCGGACGCCCTGGCGCTCCAGATGGGCCTCGACCTCGTCGAAACTGATGCGCAGGCCATAGAGCTTCGAGAAGCGGCTCTTGCGGCCGACGATCCGATAGAGGCCCTGGGCGTCGCGCACCGCCAGGTCGCCCGTCTTCAGTTCGGCGATCTCGCGCCCCTTGGCGAGGTCGGCCTCCTCCAGCGCATAGCCCGACATCACGTTGGGCCCGCGATAGACCAGTTCGCCCTGGGTCTCGGCCGCCTCGATCGGCGCGCCGGCCTCGTCGATCAGATGAAACGCGCCGCCGGGGATCGGCACGCCGATGCAGCCCGGATTGTCCAGCAGCAGCTCGGGCGGGACATAGGCCATCCGCGCCGTGGCCTCGGTCTGGCCGTACATCACGAAGAACCGCACGCCCGCGCCCCGGGCCCACTGCGCATAGGCCCGCGCGGTCTCCGCCGGCAGGCGACCGCCCGCCTGGGTCATGGTCCGCAGCGACGGCAGGTCGCGCTGCCTCAGGCCGATGCGGTCGAACAGTTCGTAGGTATAGGGAACGCCGGCAAGCGAGGTCGCCCCCTCGGCCTTGAAGAAGTCCCAGAACGCCTCGTCGACCACCGAGCGCCCGGTCAGCAGGATCGTCCCGCCGACCGCCAGGTGCGAGTTCACCACCGACAGGCCATAGCTGTAGTGGATCGGCAGGGTGGTGATCGCGCGGTCGCCGGAGGTCAGGCCGAGATATTCGCCGATCGCGGCGGCGTTGGCCTCGACGGCCTCCCGGTCCAGGCGAACCAGCTTGGCCGCGCCGGTCGATCCCGACGTCGACAGCAGCACCGCCAGGTCCGGATGCAGGTCGCGCGGGCCGTCCGGGCCCGGCTCGGCCGTCCAGCGGCCGCCGGCCTTGAAGAAGCGCAGGCTCGGCCGATAGGTCTCGATGGTCCGCTGCAGTTGCCCGCCGCCCTCGCCCCCGGCCATGATCACCGGATGCCCGTGCCGAAGCGCGGCCAGGTAGGCGACCAGCGGCGGCAATTCGTTCGCGGCCTCGATCAGCATCAGGCGCCGCCCGGGCGGCAGCGCGCGGGCGAAGGCGTCGGCCCGCTCCGCCAGTTCGGCATAGGTCAGGCGCTCGCCGGCGTCGGTCACGACCGCCAGGGCCTGGCCATGTTCCTCGAGCCGACCTGCGAAGGTGGCGGTCTGGGGAATGAACGGAGCGGTCACGTCAGGCAAACTCACCTGTTCAGCCCCCTGCCTCGACATCTTCCGGTCGCGTCGACGGCCCGATGCCTTGCGCGAGCGGAGGGGATTTTCCGGACCCTGAGGGGTCCGTTCAGAACTTCAAGTTGAACGGCTTCAGGACGTAGGCGACGTAGGCGAGAACCGCGACGATGATCCCGAAGGCCGCGGCGCCATAGCCCTCGTTGCCGACATAGTTGGCCAGCGCGCACCCGATGCAGGCCGGCAGGTACTGGTAGATGTTGTCCTTGGGCTCTTCCTGGGCCGTCGATCTGTGCAGAAACAGGACGATCAAGGCCCCAAAAATCGCGACCGTCACCCAATCGTAGATCGTCTGCAAGACACCAGCCCCTAAACAATACTGTTCAAACCGAGCAGCCTTGGGCCCTGCATAAATCAGGCCACACCGAACATCGCAATCGGCAGGATAGCCGAATCCCGAACAACGCTGCGCGAAAATAGCAATCCGGCGACGAACCTCGGCTTATGCTTAACCGCGCCGATAGATTTCGATGCTGGGACGGGAAACGAATCTTAACTCACATGGCTCAGGTTGTTGTTCCGTCCGCAACGATCTGGCTCAGCTTAGGTGACATCTTCCATCCCAGACACCGAACGGCGCCGGCGCCGCCGCACCCCGTTCCGCCAGAGGCGGCGCGCCGGTGAGCGCGCCTATGCCCTGGGCGTCGAGGTCGATCTGGTCCGCCCCGAAGAGGTGATGCACCACATCGAGCAGGCGGTGCTGACCCGCACCCCCAGCCGCATCGCCAACCACAACGCCCACAGCATCTATCTCACCAAGAAGAACCCCGAGTTCGCGGCCTTCTTCGAGCGCGCCGACCTGATCGAGGTCGATTCCACGCCGCTGATCTTCTTCACCCGCGTCCTGGGGCTGCACAGCCGCCGGTTCCACCGCTGCACCTATCTCGACTGGCGCGACCACTTCTGGAGCGTCGCGGCCCGCAAGCACTGGCGCGTCTTCTATCTCGGCGGCGCGCCCGGCGTCGCGGCCGAGGCGGCCCGGCGGCTCAGCGCCCGCTATCCCGGCGTCGAGATCGCCACCCGCGACGGCTTCTTCGACATGTCGCCGGGATCGGCGGAGAACGCCGCGGTCGTGCAGCAGATCGCCGAGGTCAAGCCGCACATCCTGTTCGTCGGCATGGGCATGCCGCGCCAGGAGATCTGGATCCACCACAACCAGCCGCTGCTGCCGCCGACGGTCACGCTCTCGGTCGGGGCGGCGTTCGACTACGAGGCCGGCGTCCAGTGTCCGGCTCCCCGCTGGATGGGCGCGCTGGGCGTGGAGTGGCTGTTCCGCCTGGTCGGCGATCCCCGGCGGCTGTTCGCGCGCTACTGCGTCGAGCCGTGGTGGCTGATCCTGCCGGCCCTGAGCGACGTCGCCGACGCCGCCCGCAAGGGCCGCCTGTTCCGCAGCCCGCGCGCAAGGCGGCGGGAAGCCCCGGCCAACGAGGTCAGGGAGCCCGCCTGACGGCCTCAGGCGTTCTCGACCTCGCGCACGTTGTCGACGCCGGCGCCCTTCAGCGCCGCCACCAGTTCCTCCAGCGCCGCCGCCAGCTCGTCCGGATCGCGGCTGCGCAGGACCAGGTTGGAGCCATAGCCGCCGTCGCCGAAGAACGGATAGCTGCCCAGCGACATGTCGGGATGAGCCTTGGCCACCGCCTCCAGCGGCGCGGCGATCACGCCCTCGCCCGAGCCTTCGACCCGCACCGTCCGGGCCACGGTCACCGCCCCGCCGCGCAGGCGCCAGCCCACGTCCTCCAGCATGCCGCGCATGATCGTCGGCACCCCGGCCAGGACGAACACGTTGCCGATGGTGAAGCCGGGCGGGCCCTGCACCGGGTTCTTCACCAGCTCGCCCCCGACCGGCACCCGGGCCATGCGGCGGCGCGCGGCGTTCAGCTCCACGCCCCAGCGGGCCGCCATCATGGCGATGATCTCGGGATGCTCCATCAGCTCGACGCCGAAGGCGGCGGCCACGGCGTCGGCGGTGATGTCGTCATGGGTCGGCCCGATGCCGCCGGTGGTGACCACATAGTCGTAGCGCTCGCGCAGGGCGTTCAGCGCCGCGACGATCTCCTCCAGCACGTCGGGCACCGTGCGCGCCTCGGCCAGGTCGACGCCGAGCACGCCCAGATACTTGGCGATGTCCCGCAGGTTGGTGTCCTGCGTCCGCCCCGACAGGATCTCGTCGCCGATGATCAGCACCGCGGCCGTGACCCGCTCGCTCCCCGGACTCCCCATATCCCCGCTCCTCGCCTACATCCGCACTTCGTTTCTTCCCTTTCGGACTAACCCCGCCCATGGACTTCCCGCAACCGCTCGTTCGCGGCCGGCTCGTCAGCCGCTACAAGCGCTTCTTCGCCGACGTGGTCCTGGACGACGGGACCGAGCTTACCGCCCACTGTCCCAATCCGGGCGCGATGCTGGGCCTCAACGTCCCGGGCCTGCCGGTCTGGCTGTCCAGGTCGGACGACCCCAAGCGCAAGCTGGCCCACACCCTCGAACTGGTCGAGGCCGACGGCGGCATGGTCGGGATCAACACCATGCACCCCAACCGCCTGGTCGCCGAAGCCCTGGCCGCCGACGCCATCGCCGAGGTCGCCGGCTACGCCACCCATCGGCGCGAGGTGAAGTACGGCGCGGCCTCGCGCGTGGACTTCCTGCTGGAGCATCCAGGCCGCGCGCCCTGCTGGCTGGAGGTGAAGAACGTCCACCTGCGCCGCGCCGGGACGCTGGCCGAGTTTCCCGACTGCGTCGCGGCCCGCTCGCTGAAACACCTGGGCGAACTTCGGGCCATGGTCGCCGAGGGCCACCGCGCGGTGATGCTGTTCGTCGTCCAGCGCACCGACTGCGACGCCTTCGCCGCCTGCGCCGACCTCGACCCCAAGTACGCCGCCGGCCTGATCGACGCCGCGCGGGCCGGGGTGGAAGTCCTGTGCTATGATTGCGATATAAGTCCCAGCGCCATTCGCATCGCCCGCCCGGTTCCGTGGCGCGACGCGGCGCTCACGGAAGCCGAAAGAGTACTGCCATGACCGACGTTCTCGACGCTGAGCACCGCACGGGCCAGATCCGCATCCATGGGGCCGAGGGCTTCGAGGGCATGCGCGTCGCCGGCAAGCTGGCCGCCGAATGCCTCGACATGCTGACCCCGCACGTCGTTCCGGGCGCGGTGACCGAGAAGCTGGACGACCTGGCCCGCGAGTTCATCCTCGACCACGGCGCGGTCCCGGCCTGCCTGTTCTATCGCGGCTATGGCAAGACCACCTGCATCTCGCCCAACCACATCGTCTGCCACGGCATTCCCGGCGACCGGGTCCTGCGCGAAGGCGACATCGTCAACATCGACGTCACCGTCATCGTCGACGGCTGGCACGGCGACACCAGCCGCATGTACGGCGTCGGCGAGGTCGCCCCGCGCTCCAAGCGCCTGATCGACGTCACCTACGAGGCGCTCCAGCGCGGCCTGGACGAGGTCAAGCCGGGCAATCGCACCGGCGACATCGGCCACGCCATCCAGCAGTACGTCGAATCCATGCGCTGCTCGGTGGTCCGCGACTTCTGCGGCCACGGCCTGGGCAAGGTGTTCCACGACGCGCCCAACATCCTGCACTTCGGCCAGAAGGGCACCGGCGAGATCCTTCAGCCCGGCATGTTCTTCACGATCGAGCCCATGGTGAACCTGGGCAAGTACCAGGTGAAGCTGCTGTCGGACGGCTGGACGGCCGTCACCCGCGACAAGTCGCTCTCGGCCCAGTGCGAGCATTCGATCGGCGTGACCGAGACCGGCTACGAGATCTTCACCGGATCGCCGGCGGGCATCTTCAAGCCGCCCGTCCAGGGCGGCTGAGCCCCGCTCACGGCCAGGTTGCGCGCCGGCCCGGCTACGCGCCTCTTGCCAAGCTTGAACAAATGACGAACATTGTTCGCCATGGACGGTTCGAGACATCTCGCCGAGGGGCCCCAGCCCGATCTCTGGGCGGCGCCGGCGGCCCCGATCACAGCGCCGCGGCCGCACTATCACGGGCATCGCGACCGCCTGCGCGAGCGGGCCGGCCGCGCCCTGGACGTCCTGCCCGACTACGAACTGCTTGAGCTGCAGCTCTTCCGCTCGATCCCGCGCGGCGACGTCAAGCCGCTGGCCAAGGCGCTGCTGGCGCGGTTCGGATCGCTGGCCGCGGTGCTCTCCGCCTCCCCCGCCGAACTGAAAAGCGTGCCCGGCGTCGGCGAGGCGGTGGCCCTGGACCTCAAGCTCCAGCACGAGATCGGCCTTCGGATCGGCCGCGAGGCGGTCCGGAAGCGCCCGGTCATCAGTTCCTGGAGCCAGTTGCTCGACTATGTGAAGCGGGCCATGGCCCACGCCCCGCGCGAGCAGTTCCGCGTGCTGTTCCTCGACAAGCGCAACCAGCTCATCGCCGACGAGGTCATGAACCACGGCACCGTCGACCACGCGCCGGTCTACCCGCGCGAGGTCGTGCGCCGCGCCCTGGAGCTGTCGTCCAGCGCCATCATCCTGGTGCACAACCACCCCTCCGGCGATCCGACGCCCTCCCAGGCCGACATCGCCATGACCAAGGAGGTCGTCCTGGCCGCCCGCTCGCTGCGGATCGCCGTCCACGACCACCTGGTCGTGGGCCGCGAAGGCGTCGCCAGCTTCCGGGCCCTGGGACTCCTCTGATTTTCCGCTACAGCTAAGCTTCCACGCCAAGGGCCGCCGCAATGATCCGAAAGTCTCTTCTCCTCGCCGGCGTCATGGCGCTGACCATGGCCAGCGCCGCTGCGGCACAGGCGCCCGAGGCGGAATCCGAGATCGATCCGGCAGCCGCCGCATGCCTGGGCGACGGCGGCGAGGCGATCGCCGCCCGGCTGGCCGCCTGCACCGAAATCGTCGACACCTCGGAGGCGGCCGAAGACCGGGCCTGGGGGCTGCGGATGCGGGCCCTGATCCAGACCGACATGGAACTGCCCGACCGCGCGCTGGCCGACGTCAGCCAGGCGATCCGCCTGACTCCGGGCGATTCGACCGGATACTTCCTGCGCGCCGTGGTCCTCAGCGGAATGGACGACGGCAGGTTGGCCCTCGCCGACATCGAGCGCGCCGTGAAGATCGATCCGAACAACGGCGTCTATCTCGCGCTCCGCGGAAGGTTGCGCAGAGACGCCGGGGACATGGCCGGCGCCCTGGCCGACTATGGGCGGGCGATCGAACTCGCCCCGGACGACGCCGACTTTCTGGTCGGACGCGCCCGCGTGCGCGACGTCATGAACGACAACGCCGGCGCCCTGGCCGATCTGGATCAGGCCGTGAAAGTCTCCAAGGAGGCGCCCGATATCGTCGTCGAGCGGGCCCACTTCCTGGTCTACATAGGCCGCCATGACGAGGCGAAGGCCGGTTACGACCGCGTCCTGGCCCAGCAGCCGGACCATGTCGACGCGATCATGGGCCGGGCCCGCCTGTTCCAGAAAAAGGGCGATTTTCCCGCGGCGAAGGCCGAGCTCGATCGCGCCCTCGCCCTCGATCAGACGGACGCCGACGCCTATGTCACCCGCGCCTGGATTCGATACGTCCTGGACGATGCGGTCGGCGCACGAAGCGATATGGACCGGGCGGTGGAGATCGCCCCCGACCAGGCGCTGATCGAGCGCGCCAGGCTGTTCACCGACCAGAAGCAATATGACCTGGCCCTGGCCGACGTGGCGCGCGCGGAGGCTGCGGCGCCGAAATCGGTGATGCCGGTGCTCACCCGGGCGGGGATCTACGCCGAACAGCAGGACTGGAGCCGCGCGATCGCCGAAGCCGACCGCGCCGTGAAGCTGGCGCCTGCCGACATCGACGCGCTGAACGCCGCCTGCTGGATCCGCGGCGAGGCGAAGCGGGAGCTCGACCGCGCCGTCAGCCTCTGCACCAAGGCGATCGGCTTGGCGCCCGACGACTTCGAGCCGCTCGACAGCCGCGCGTTCGCGCACCTTCGCCGCGGCGACCTGCAGAAGGCGCTCGCCGACGCAAACGCGGCCCTGGCCCTGAACCCGCGATCGGCGGAAACGCTCTACCTGCGCGGCGCCATCAGGCTGCGCCTGGGCCAGCAACCGCAAGGCCAGGCCGATCTCGACGCGGCGCGCAAGCTGAACCCGAAGGTGGAGACCGAGTACGCCCGCTACGGCCTGCTGCTGTAGAGGGTTTCGCTCCAGGCCTGGTAGGGACACCGGGGGTCGAACCCGGACGGATTGCTCCGAGCGATTTTAAGTCACACACACCCATTCTAATCTCTTGATTCTATAAGATTATTTTTCTTCGTCAAGCCAACTGTGTAAGAAACTGTGTAAGTGCTTCGAGCCAGGATAGCCGCATCCCACGCTGCGGAGAACGATGCGTCTGCGTGATGTGCGTCGCTCTGCGAATTCGGCTGGTTCGCCTTTTGATAGGCTTTCTATCCAGTCACCTGCGACGAACCCAGGTCGCTCGACGACCGAAGCGAAGGCTTCGCTGGGGCGTCGTTGAATTGCAGGTGGGAAGGGCGTAAAGGCCAACGCCTTTTTGTAGGGCTCCCCGAGGAGAAGGCATGGTTACTTCCGGCGAAGCTGGCGCCGGCCAGTCGTTGCCTGTCGATCGGGCTAATGAACAGAACCCCGGTGGTTCACATAAACCGGGCGGCCATCGCGGCCCGTTCCTGAGCCTGACGGTCGGCGCGATCGGCGTGGTGTTCGGAGATATCGGCACCAGCCCACTCTACGCTATGCGCGAGGCGCTTGCCCGCGTGGAGGGCGCGCCGGAAGGCGCGGTGCTCGGCGTGCTCTCACTGATCTTCTGGGCGCTGATCCTCGTCGTGACGGTCAAGTACGTCGTCTTCCTGATGCGGGCGGACAACAAGGGCGAGGGCGGCACCCTGGCCCTGATGGCGCTCGCCCAGCACGCCATCGGGCGGCGTTCCGCCCTGGTCTTCTTCCTCGGCCTCTGCGGGGCGGCCCTCTTCTATGCGGACGGCGTGCTCACGCCCGCGGTGTCGGTGCTGTCAGCGGTCGAGGGCCTGCGCGAAGCTCCAGTCCTGGGGCGAACGCTCTCGCCCTTCGTCCTGCCTATCACCGTAGGCATCCTCGTCACGCTGTTCCTGGTCCAGTCGCGTGGGACGGCGGGCCTGGCCCGAGCGTTCGGCCCCATCACCGCCGTCTGGTTCCTGATTCTGGCTGGCCTGGGCGTCTTCCATATCTTTAACGAGCCCGCCGTCCTTTGGGGGCTCTCGCCGCATCACGGCGCGCGCTTCCTGATTGAGAACGGCTTCCTGGGCTTCGTCATCCTGGGCTCGGTGTTCCTGGCGGTCACCGGCGCCGAGGCGCTCTATACGGACATGGGGCACTTCGGAAAGTCGCCGATCCGCGCGGGCTGGCTGTTCCTGGTCCTGCCCTGCCTGATGCTCAACTATCTCGGCCAAGGCGCCTTGGCGCTGTCGCAGCCGGAGGCGGCCGAGAACCTGTTTTGGATGATGGTGCCCGAGATCGTCTACTGGCCGATTCTGGTGATGGCGACGCTCGCCACCATCATCGCCAGCCAGGCGGTGATCACCGGCGCTTTCTCCATCACCGGACAAGCGGTGCAGCTTGGTCTGTTGCCGCGCCTCAACATTCGCCGCACCAGCGAGACCGAGGCCGGCCAGATTTACGTGCCCTCGATCAACATCATCATGCTGGCGGGCGTATTGCTGCTCCTCGCCATGTTCCCGGCCTCCTCGCGGCTGGCGGGCGCCTATGGCGTGGCGGTGACGGGCGCCATGCTCGTGGACACGCTCCTGGCCTTCTTCATCCTGCGCTTCATGTGGAAGCGCAGCCTGCCGGTCAGCCTCGTCGTCCTGGCGCCCTTTGCACTGATCGACCTCAGCTTCTTCGGTTCGAACCTCCTCAAGGTTCCCCAGGGCGCCTGGGCTCCACTGGCGATCGGCGCCGGCATCGTCCTGATCATGTGGACCTGGACACGCGGTTCGCAGCTCCTGGCGGAACGGGCGCGCCGGGACAGCCTGTCGATGGAGGAACTCGCCAGCATGTTACACAAGCGCCCCCCGCCTCGCACGCCTGGTACGGCCATCTTCTTGACCTCAGACCCGGAGATCGCGCCCGTGGCGCTGATGCACAATCTCAAGCACAATCGGGTTCTGCATCAGCAGAACTTCATTCTGACGGTGAAGACGGCCGATCGCCCGCACGTCCCTCCGGAAAGACGGATCGAGATCGCGCCGCTAAACGAGGACTTCAAGCGGCTGACGATCACCTACGGCTTCATGGAGACGCCCAATATCCCCAAGGCATTGGCGCTTTGCCGCAAGCAGGGGCTGAAGTTCGACATCATGGCGACCAGCTTCTTCCTGGGCCGCAGGTCTGTGGTGCCGACACCCCACGGCGGTATGCCACTCTGGCAGGATCAACTCTATCTGTTCCTCATGCGCAACGCCGCCAATCCCACCGACTTCTTCCATATCCCGCCGGGCCGGGTCGTGGAGATGGGAACGCAAGTGAAGGTTTAGATTGTTAGAGAACAACGGCGCATCCCGATGCGCCGATCTAGACCTTGCATACCCGACGCAGGGGCCTATTCTCACACTTAGCTATCAGGCTGAGGGTCTACCTCCGCAGCCAGGCCGGCGCCGCTTCGGTGTGCGAATCCGGTCCGACGCCCGTCGATAACCTGGCGTCACGACCGCTTTGTTCGATCCATGTCGAGAGCCGCCGTGACCCGCACGTCTATGTTCATATCCCACCCAAGTTGGGTTTTTTCCAGTTGCACGCGCGGGCCGCATCCGCCGTCTGCGCACTCGGCGCTGGGGCGTGAAGTCTAGACGTCTGCCCCACGATCGACTGGAGAGTTGCGTTGCTCACCCTGCTAGCCATCCTGCCCTTCTTGGGCGCGATCCTGCCCGCCCTGGCCATCCGAGCCGGACGGAACGCCTGCGCGGCTGCGGCGGGCCTCGTCACCCTGACCGCCCTGGCGATCCTGATCTCGATGGCGCCGGCGGTAATGGCAGGTCATGTGGTCCAGGCGCGAATCGACTGGATTCCCAGCCTGGGCCTCAACGCCAATTTCTTCCTCGACCCGCTGAGCCTGATGTTCGCCGGCATGATCCTGGGCATCGGCCTGCTGATCATCGTTTACGCCCGGTTCTACCTCGCCAAGACCGATCCCATGGGACGGTTCTTCACCTATCTCCTGCTGTTCCAGGGCGCGATGTTGGGCATCGTGCTCTCGGACAACGTGCTGCTGCTGCTGATCTTCTGGGAGCTGACTAGCCTCTCCTCCTTCCTGCTGATCGGCTATTGGCGTCATCTGCCCGAAGGCCGCCAGGGCGCGCGCATGGCCTTGGCCGTCACCGGAGCCGGAGGGCTTTCGCTGATTGGTGGGCTGATGCTGCTCGGAAGCATCGTCGGCTCCTACGACCTCACCGTGATCCTAGAGAACCGCGAGGCGATCCAGGACTCGCCGCTCTATCTACCGGCGCTGCTGCTGATCCTCGGCGGCTGCTTCACCAAGTCGGCGCAGTTCCCCTTCCATTTCTGGCTGCCGCAGGCCATGGCCGCGCCGACCCCCGTCAGCGCCTATCTGCATTCGGCCACCATGGTGAAGGCGGGGATTTTCATGCTGGCCCGCCTGTGGCCGGTGCTGGCAGGCACCGAGGCCTGGTTCCTGATCGTGGCCACCACCGGCCTCGTCACCATGGTGATCGCCGCCGCCGTCGCGCTGTTCAAGGACGACCTGAAGGGACTGCTCGCCTATTCGACGGTCAGCCACCTGGGCTTCCTGACCCTGCTGTTCGGCATCGGCACGCCCATGGCGGCGCTGGTGGGCGTGTTCCACATCATCAACCACGCCACATTCAAGGCCGCCCTGTTCATGAACGCGGGCATCGTCGACCATGAGGCGGGCACGCGCGACCTCAAGCGTCTGGGCGGACTGTTCGGCCTGATGCCTATCGCCGGGGTTCTAGCTTTGATCGCCGGCCTGTCTATGGCGGGCGTCCCGCCGCTCAACGGCTTCATCTCCAAGGAGATGATGCTGGAGGAGGCCGCCCACACCGCCTGGTTGGGCCAGCCCTGGGTCTTCCCCGTGCTGGCCACGCTGGGCGCGACGCTCTCGGTCGCCTATTCCTTGCGCTACATCGTCCACGTCTATTTCGGCCCGCGACGCGACGATTATCCCAAGGCTCCGCATGATCCCGGCATCGGCCTCTGGGGTCCGCCGGCAGTGCTGACCGCGCTTGTCATCGCCATCGGCCTCGCGCCCGCGCTGCTCGCCGGTCCGCTGGTGAACGCCGTGACGGCCGCGGTCACGGGCGGAGCCGCGCCGGACGTACACCTGGCGCTGTGGCACGGCCTCACGCCGGCCCTGGCGATGAGCGCGGTCGCCCTGACCGCCGGGGCGTTGACGCTGTGGCAGCATCGCCGCGCGCAAGCTGTCTGGACCCGGCTGCGCTTGCCCGAAGCCAAGGCGATCTTCGATGCCCTGGTCGAGGCCTTGGTCGCGGCGTGCCGGCGCCTGACCTATCGCCTGCACGACGGCTCGCTCCAGCGTTATCTGGCGATCCTGATTGGCACGGCGACCGTGGTGGGGCTGAGTGGCTTCCTCGGCGCCGAGCACGCGGCGGGGGATCGGCCCAGGCTTCCCGCGACCCCGATTGCGATCGTGGCGTGGCTCGCCCTTGTCGCCGCCAGCCTGGCCATCGTGGTCGGTCATCACGCCCGCTACCTGTCACTGATCCTCATTAGCGTGGTGGGCCTGATCGTCTCGCTCGCCTTCGTCTACCTCTCCGCGCCGGACCTCGCCCTGACCCAGATCTCGGTCGAGGTGGTGACCATCCTGCTGCTTCTGCTGGCGCTGAACCTCATGCCCAAGCAGACGCCGCGCGAGAGCGGGCCGGTCCGCCGCCTGCGCGACGGGACGCTGGCGGTCGCCGCGGGAGGCGCCGTCGGCGCCGCGGCCTGGGCCATCATGACCCGCGACGGCGCCTCCATCTCGGCTTTCCACTGGGCCAACGCCTATTCCGGCGGCGGCGGGACCAATGTCGTCAACGTCACCCTGGTGGACTTCCGCGGCTTCGACACCTTCGGCGAGATCATCGTCCTCGGCATCGCCGCCTTGGGCGTCTTCGCACTCCTGGACACCTGCGACCGCGGCGCGGCGGGCCGCCGCTTGGCGCTCTGGACTCCCGAGACCGTCCGTTCGCCGGAACGCCACCCTATGATGCTGGTGGTCGCCACACGCCTGCTGCTGCCCCTGACCGTCGTCGCCGGCCTCTACATCTTCCTTCGCGGCCACAACGAGCCGGGCGGCGGCTTCATCGCCGGCCTGATCTTCTCTATCGCCCTCCTGATGCAGTACATGGCCTCCGGCTGGCATTGGGCCCACCAGCGTCTGCGCGCCGACCATCACGCCCTGATCGGCTGGGGTGTCCTCATCGCCGGTCTTACTGGCGTAGGCTCGATCCTGTTCGGCGCGCCCTTCCTGACTAGCGCCTTCGACTATTTCCATCTGCCGGTGATCGGCGAGTTCGAGCTTGCCACCGCTCTGATCTTCGACGTCGGCGTGGCGCTCACTGTGGTTGGCGCGGTCATGCTGGCCCTGGCCCAGCTCTCGCGGGTGTCCGAGCGCGCCGAAAAGCTCCAGGCCACGATGAGCCCTATGGATGTTGATCCCTCGGCCAACCGCCGCCCCGCCCCGGAGGCCGGCGCATGAGCCTGGAACTTCTTCTCGCCTCGGCGATCGGCCTTCTCACCGCCTGCGGGGTCTACTTGGTCCTGAGGCGCCGGACCTTCCCGGTCGTGCTGGGTCTGGCGTTCCTGTCCTACGCCATCAACCTGTTCCTGTTCTCCATGGGGCGGCTGGTGATCAACCGCCCGCCGCTGTTCGACAAGGCGGCGGAGAGCTACACCGACCCCCTGCCGCAGGCCCTGGTGCTCACCGCCATCGTCATCGCCTTCGGCATGACCGCCTTTGTGGTCATCCTCGCCCTGCGGACCTACCTCGAAAGTGGAACCGATCAGGTCGATGGTCTGTCGGACGAACACGACCGCCGTTCCGGCGCTGCGGACTCCCCGGGCGGGGTGCAATGACCGGCTGGCTCATCGTTCCGGTCGCCTTGCCGGCCATCGTCGCGGCGCTGATGGTGCTGTTCTTGCGGCGTCGTTTGATGCTGTCCAGGATCGCCTCGCTCGGCGCCACCGGCACCCTGGCCGCGGTTTCGGTCGCCTTGCTCGTCCATGCCGGGACGGGTGCGCTCGACGTCTACGCCCTTGGCGATTGGGCCGCGCCTTTCGGCATCGTCCTCGTCCTCGATCGCCTATCGGCCTTGATGGTCGCCCTGACCTCGCTCCTGGCCCTGCCGGTGCTGGTCTACGCCATCGTCACTGGGTTCGATCGCAGGGGTTGGCACTTCCATCCGCTCTTCCAGTTCCAACTCCTGGGCCTGAACGGCGCCTTCCTGACCGGCGACCTCTTTAATCTGTTCGTCTTCTTCGAGGTCCTGCTGATCGCGTCCTATGGCCTGATGCTGCACGGCCAGGGGGCCGCCCGCCTCAAGGCGGGCGTGCAGTACGTGGTGGTCAACCTCGTCGGCTCGACCCTGTTCCTGGTCGCGGTCGGCCTGCTCTACGGCGCCACCGGCACGCTCAACATGGCGGACATGGCGGTTCGCGTTGCGGCCGCCCCGGCGGGCGATCAAGCCCTCATCAAGGCCGGCGGGCTCCTGCTGATCGTGGTCTTCGGCCTGAAGGCCGCCCTGGTCCCGCTGCATTTTTGGCTACCGCGCACCTACGCCTCGACGTCCGGGGCGATGGCGGCGCTCTTCGGGATCATGACCAAGGTCGGCGCCTACGCGATCATCCGCATGACGACCGTGGTGTTCGGCGCCTCGGCCCAGGCGGCGGCCTGGGCGCCGGGACCGTGGCTTCTGGCCGCGGCGCTGGCGACGATGCTCCTCGGCTTCTTGGGCGTCCTGGGCGCGCGGCGGCTTCGAGAAACGTCGGCCTTCGCCGTGGTGGGCTCGATGGGCGTGCTCCTCTCCGCGGTCGCGGTCTTCCAGTCTGAGGCCATGGCGGCGGCGCTCTACTATCTGGTTCACTCCACCCTGGCCGGCGCGGCGCTCTTCCTGGTCGCCGACCTGATCGCGGCCCGGCGCGGTGAGTACGGCGACGCCCTGGTCGCCGGCCCGCGGTTCGCCGACGCGGAGGCGCTGTCACTCCTTTTCTTCATCGCCGCCATCGCCATCGTCGGGCTCCCGCCCCTATCGGGCTTCGTGGGCAAGCTCCTGATCCTAGACGGCGTGCGCGAGGCGGTCGGCAGCGCCTGGATCTGGGCCGCCATCTTAGGAACCTCACTTCTGGCGCTGCTAGGCTTCGCCCGGGCGGGCAGCTTGCTGTTCTGGAAGAGCACGGCCGTCGAGGGCCAATGCCACGCCCACGTCCAGCAGGGCGGACGGATGGCTCTCGTCCCTGCCGGCTGGCTTTTGACGCTCATCATCGCCGCTGTGGTCTTCGCAGGCCCCCTTACGGACTACGTCCGGGCCTGCGCGGACCAGCTCTTCCATCCGGACATCTACGTCCGCGCCGTGCTGGGAGGCTCACCATGAAACAGCCTGGCGTATGGCGGCGCCTTCTGCCTCATCCGGCGCTCAGTGCAGCCCTGGTCGCCGTCTGGCTGCTGCTCTCCAACCGCCTGACGGTAGGTGGCCTGGTCCTGGCGCTCCTGTTCGCGGTCCTGGTCCCGCTCTTCACCAGCCGCTTCTGGCCCGATCGCCCGAAGCTCCGCTTCGGCCCCGCCCTGGCCGGATACCTGGCCATCGTGCTGTGGGACATCGTCGTCGCCAACTTCCATGTGGCCTGGGTCATCCTTTTCCACCGCAACCGCGATCTGCGCCGGCGCTGGCTGGTGATCCCCCTGTCGGTGCGCTCGCCCGAGGCCATCACCACCCTGGCCGGCACGATCAGCCTGACGCCTGGGACGGTATCTTCCGACGTCTCGGCTGACGGACGCCATCTGCTCGTCCACGCCCTCGACCTCGCCGACTCGGCGGTGGAGGTGGCGCGGATCAAGGCCCGGTACGAAACCCGCTTGCTGAGGATATTCCCATGACCCCTGTTCTGAGCGCCGCCGTCGCCTTCACGACGGCCTGCGTGTCGATCGCCATGCTCTTGAACCTGTTCCGCCTGCTGCGCGGACCCAGCGGCGCCGACCGCATTCTGGCCCTCGATACGCTCACCATCAACGTCATCGCCGCGATCGTGCTCTTCGGGATCAGCCAATCGACCGCCGCCTACTTCGAGGCCGCGCTGCTGCTGGCCATGGTCGGATTCCTCGGCACGGTGGCCTACTGCAAGTTTCTGCTGCGGGGAGACATCGTCGAATGACCCTCGCACAGATGTTCGCGGAGTACCTGATCGCCGGCCTCCTCGTGCTTGGCGGCTTCTTCATCCTGGTGGGGTCGTGGGGCTTGGCCAAGCTGCCGTCGCTGATGACGCGCCTACACGGTCCGACCAAGGCCACCACCCTGGGCGTCGGCTCGTGCCTGATCGCCTCGATGATCTACTTCCCGGTGTTCGGCGGAACCTACTCCGCTCACGAGCTGCTGATCACCCTGTTCCTGTTCATCACCGCGCCGGTGGCCGCGAACATGATCGCCAAGGCGCATCTACATCGTCAACGCCATGGGCTGGATGGAGAGTCCCCCGAAGACGATATTCGCGGATTGCCGCGCCCCTCGGACAGGGACTGGAGCACTTTCGAGGGCGGCTCAGGGCGTTAGAGCCTTCGATGCTGGAAGCAAATCGCGCCCCTTCTTAGGACCGTGCCGGAAATCTATCACTTCCGCCGTTCGCAAAGATCATGCCCTGTGCTTGGCCGGGGCTTTCAACAAGTCAGCCGCTTCGACGCCAAGCTCCTTCGCAAGGCGGTCCACGACGTCGATGCCAGCCGCGTAGACGGATCGCTCCAGGGCGCTGATGTAGGTTCGATCAATCCCAGCGCGGTGGGCGAGTTCCTCCTGGGAGAGTCCCGCCTCCTTGCGGAATTGCCGGAGGTTCGCGGCGAGCACGTGGCGAATGTCCATGCCGCCGACACCGCGGCGTTGTAGAGTATTTCACCACGGAGTATTCTCTACATTCGCCTTGTCCATCTGGGTTCAACGCGATGAGGTCGATGTGGGCGACACGGACAGAGACGAGCTGGCTCAGGCGACGGGCTTGGCCATCGCGCTGATTGGCTCATTGTTGGAAGGTTCCAAGGTGTTGCCCGGTGGCGAGTTCAGCCGGCACATGGCGATACTCGCCAGCGTCACGCGCGAGAGCGACCGAGCGCAGGCCGACATCCTGGACGAATGGGCGACGCTGGCGGCCCAGGTGAGCCGATCCAAACGAAACTAGCCAGTCTGCCTATGGCCCAGGATTATCGGCCGCGCTCTTTCCCGTCGTCCGGGCGCTCGCGCCCCAGGACTGCGTTGGCCGCCCGCAGTTCGCGGGCCAGCGCGAGGCGCCGGCTGTCCGGCTGCGGCATGGACCGCACGAACGCCTCCACCCTGGCGCCCAGCGCTTGGTCTGTCGTGTCGGGCGAGCGGCCGAGGAACTGGGCCTGGGCGAGGTAGAGGCCGCGCACCCTAGCTTGGCGCTCCAGCAACCGGGTCTCCCAAGGCGTCCGCGCGACCTCGCCGCCGAACGCCGCCCTGGCGGCCTCGCAGTAGGCGGCGCGCTGCACTCTGGCCGGCTCGCCCAAGCCCGCTTCGTGGCGCTCGCGGATTTTTCTGAGCGGTGTCCGCTCGGCCTTGCGGGTGATCCCCCGCGCCCGCCGGGGCGTCGCCTCGGCCTCAACCCCTCGGTCCCGCATGGCCTGGGCGAACACCTGCCGCCATGCCTCCAGATCGGCCTTCTTCGGGTTCAGCCGTTCGCCGTCGTCGCCCAGCGTGCGGACGGCGATATGGACGTGCGGATGGGGCGCGTCGGTATGCAGGGCGAAGGCATAGTCGAACCGATCGGCGAACACCTCGCGGGCAAAGGCGCGGGCCGCGTCGCGTACGATAGTCGGGTTCGTCTCGGCCGGCATGGACAGGATCAGCGACAGGCTGACGGGCGTGTTCGCGCGACGCCGAGGATCGGTCATGGCGAAGTCGCTCCAGTCGTCAGCCAGCTCGCGGACGGCCGCCCGGCTGTCGAGAATGGCGCCGTCGCGGTCCTCCATCTCCAGGGCGCCGTTGCGGCAGATGTAGTCCATGTGGGTGCGCAAGTGGCCTGGGTCTCGGGTGCGGCCCGTCACCTTGACCATGACCTCGGGCGCTCGGCCGGCGACCCGCGCGAGTCGGGGCCGGACTCCCTCGTCGGCGCCGCGCGGCGACAGGATCGCGCGCGGCCGGACATGGCGCGGCCGGGCCGGTGGACGCCAGACATCCTCGAACCCGTGGACGGTCTGGCAGTCGCTCATGGCCCCGCGTCCCAATAGGCCAGGTTGCCCTCGAACGCCTCGCGCAGGGCTAGCATGTGGCCCCGGACTTCGGCGCGCAGATCGTCCAGGTAGGCCAGCTCCAGCTCAAGCACCTTGCCCTCCAGAACGGCCGTGTTGAGGGCGCGGGCGATCTGGTTGGCGTTGACGCCGATCCGCCGCAGCTCGGCCTGCATCGCGGCCAGCGCCAGGGTCTCGGCCGGGCTGAAGGTCGGCCGGCCGGCGAGCCTCCGGCGGATGAGCGCGGCGGCCCAGGCGTTCGGCGTCAGGCCCATGTCGGCCGCCGCCGCGCCGAGGCCATGGGCGTCGGACGCCGCCAGCCGCACGGTCAGTTTCACCGGCCTCCGGCCGAGTCGAACCGCCCCGGGCTGGGCGGCCGTGGCGCCCCGCGAAGTCCGCTCGATGAGATGACGCAGCGCGGGCGAGCGGCCGCCATGGGCGCCAGCCCAGGCGTCGAACCGGGCCGCTAGGTCGTCGGGCACGCGCACGTTGAAGTTCGCCATCGGCCGCCGTCTGCGTAAAGACCCGCCGCCGCTAAGGCTATCCTGCCATAGACAACGGCGGGGCCTAGACTGGCGCCTCCCCTCGGCGACGGCGACACGTAACCCTACGTGCTCTCCATCGCTCGCCCGCCGCCGCTGCGCGGCGCCCCAGCCGCGCCAGGGCGTCACTTCAACCCGGCGATGAAACAGACCAAGCTTGACGGCTCGCGCCCGATTCGGCGAGGCCGCGAGCAGGAGCCTTGGGAACCACCGCGCACGATGAGCAGCCTTCGCACCATTGACCTCGGCGTCGTTGACGACCTTGTCGACTTCATCCGTGGGCGCGGCTACGTGCTGAACTTCTCGGACGCCACCTTCTCCCGGTTCTTCGCCGACGAGCTGGACATCGACATCGACGACCCGGCCTATTCGGACATGGGAGGGTCGAAGGGAAAGCGGCTGAGGCGCTTCTTGCAGAAGGTCGATGATCGTACCGCGCTCCGAACCCTCAAGGCGCTCTGGGAGCAACGGGTCGACTTCCTGCTGCGGACAGCTCAGGACGATCCGGTCAACAACGCTGAAGCCCGATACCTCGCCCTGGTCAACCGGCTGGGCGGCAGCCCCGATGCGGCGCAAGGTCCGCAGGAGGCGCCCAAGCCGGCCTTCGACCAACTCAAGATCGCGGCGCTGAGAGACGAGGTCGTGCGCCTCAGCAACCTGACCGCCCAGGCCCGTGGCTACGCCTTCGAGGGGTTCCTGAGATCGCTGTTCGAGGTCTACGGTCTGAAGCCGCGCGAAGCTTTCCGTAATCGCGGCGAGCAGATCGACGGCAGCTTCGTCCTCGCCAACGAGACCTACCTGCTGGAGGCCAAGTGGCAGGGCGCGCTGACCGGCGCGGCCGGCCTGCATGTCTTTCAGGGAAAACTGGACGAGAAGGCGAGTTGGGCGCGCGGGCTGTTCATCAGCCACAGCGGCTTCACCGAGGATGGCCTGGCCGCATTCGGCCGCGGCAAGCGGGTGGTCTGCATGGACGGCCTGGACCTCTACGAGATGCTGCAAAGGGCCTTGCCATTCGATCACGTGCTGGACCGCAAGGTCCGTCGTGCGGCGGAAACCGGGAAGCCCTTTGTTAGCGTGCGAGACCTGTTCCCGGCGTAGCCTTCCGGCGCCCGCCGCTAGGGCGGGCGCCGGTTCGGCCTAAGCGGCGTGCTGCTGTCCGGCTTGTAGCCGGTGCAGATAGTCGGCTGCCCGCTGGGCGTGGGCGGCGGCGGTGAAGATAAACCGCCGGTCGTCCTTCAGCACCTCCAGCCAGCTTGCGATGTAGCTGGCGTGGTCGGCCCTGGGGGTCAGCTCCAGGCCGAGGTCGGCGCAGAGGAACGCCGCGCCCAGCTCGGCGACCAGCTCCTCGCGGGCGTAGCCGTCATCGCCCCAGCGCTTGCGGCCGAAGTCCCGATCCAGACGTGTCGGGTGCCGGGTCCAGTGGGTGCATTCGTGGGCCAGGGTCGCATAGTAGGCCTCCGGGTCGGCGAAGCACTCGAACGGCGGCGTCTGCACGTAGTCCGGTTGCAGGGCGTAGTAGGCTTGGTTCCCGCCGTGGCGGACGTCGGCGCCGGTCGCTGTGAAGAAGGCGTCGGCGTGGGCGATCCGCTGGGCGGCGTCGAGCTGAGGTTCGGCCACAGCGTAGAAGTGCGGCGGCAGGCCCTCGACCTGTTCGACGTTGAAGACGGTGTAAGCCTTCAGGAACGGGATCTGGCGCTCGACGTCCTGGCCGTCGTCACCCGCCTCGGTGCGGACGATGCGGTTGGCGTAGACCACCGTGGAGCCCTTCTCGCCCTTGCGGACGTGGCCACCGAGCGCGAGCGCCTGGCGGAAGGTGATCCAGATCGGCGCCGTGTAGCCCTGGGCGACGGACTCGGCCCAGAGCAGGACCACGTTGATGCCGCTGTAAGGTTCGCCGGTGGAGCGGAGCGGCCGGGTGATCCGGCCGGCCAGATGCTCGGCGGACCAGGGCTTGGTCCAGGGCCGGACCCCGGTCTCCAGGTCGGCGATGATGGCGTTCGTGACCCGGCTATAGAGGTCCGGGCGTGAGGTGTCGGATGCGCGCGACATGGCGGCCTCCTGTGATGATCGGTTGTGGGGAAAGCGGCGCCCCGCCGGGTTCCGGCGGAGCGCGCTGTGGTGAGGGTCAATCGGCCTGGCGGCTGCGCGCCCAGATCAGGCTGTAGCCTTCCTCGGCGTCCACGAGGCTGGCGTAGATCGGAGCCGGGAAGCTCGGATCGTCCAGCTTGACCGACAGGTAATCCCGGTTCTCGCGGCTGGTCTTCTTCCAGGCGGCGCCGAACTCGGTCTGGCCGGAGAAGATGCGGAAGTCTGGGGCCTTGTCGCTGTCCTTCTCGACCTGGCGCAGGACGGCGGACTTGACGTTGAGGGTCAGGGTCTTGATCGCGCCGTTGTAGTTGCCGGCGCCGTCCTTGGTGAAGGTTCCGATGGTGGCCATGTGAAGTCTCCTTGGTCCTTCGGGCCGCGCCCATCGCGGCCTCGATGGCGATCAGGTCCAAGGGGCGTCGTCTTCCGCGGCCTTCAGGCCCGCAGCGCAGCGGAGAACGCCATGGGCGGCGTCTTTCTTGTCCCGCGAGGAGACCGAAGGTCGGGGAAGAAAGTCGCCGCCGGCGTTGCGGCGGACGGCGGGGCCGCTCGCGGCCCGTCCCTTTGGTCCGATCAAGCCGAAGAGGCCGTATGGGTCGGATCGGAGGTTCGGGGAGCCCCCCTGTGGCCAACCCCTTCGCCCAGGAGGGCGACGACGACGCCCTCAGCGCATCGCCTGCCCGACGGCGCGCTCACAGCGTCCGCCGCGCCCAGCCGGAACCCGGCGGCATGGGCTCCGCTGGCCATCCCCAGGGACGGGCCTTCGGCGCCGCCTGGAAGAACATCGACCGTCCCGCACGAGGGGACTCCACAAGCGCCAGATGTTCCGCCTATGTTCACGGCCGGAGGTCGCGCCCATGCCCGAGCCGAGTCCGCACCTGAGCGGCGTCCCGTTCCTGCCGCTGCACCACCACGACGGCCGTTTCATCCGGGCGGCGGGGCTGTTCGCCTTCGCCCGCCGCGACGCGCTGGGCGGCGGCCATGTCGTGCTGCACCTGGAGCTGGCCGAGGCGATCAACCGGGCCGCCGGACCCGGCCATCCCCGGTGGGCCTGGGCGCTGGGCCACGGCATGAACACACTCCTGATCCATGTCGCCGGCTGGAAGGCGGACCCGGCGTCGGGACCGGAGATGACCTGGCATCCGCAGGCCCAGGTCGCATTGGGCGAGGTCGCCGCGCCCGAGGACGCGGCCGCCGCCGTGATGGCCCAGGCGCTCCGCGCGGGCCTGAACGCACAAAGAAAGGGCCGCGCGCCCGAAAACGCACGGCCCGAAGGTGTCAGGGAGACGGGGGCCGCAAGGTGCGCGGCCCCCGCCTTGTCTCAGGCGGCTTCCTCGATCACAGGCTCGGCCTCGACGGGCTCCGCCTCGGGCTGGGCTTCCGGCTCGGCTGCAACCGCCGTCCGCAGCACGCTCGGCAGCCAGCCCTTTCCAGCCAGCAAGGTCTCGGCCTCGGCCGCCATGTCCGGCTTCTTCAAGCCGCCGATCCGCTCGGCCGCCTCGTCCGAGACGGCCTCGCGCACCGCCTCGGCGATCCTCGCCTTGGTGACGCGCCCCAGGTAGCTCGCCACGGTCGGCGTCCAGTAGCCGGTCATGTCGAGGCTCACGGCTTCGGCCAGCCGGTCGGCGTGCGCCCAGACGCCCGGCTTGCGGTCGTGCGGCCAGCGCACCGCATTGACCGTCAGGCTCGCCGCATGGGCCAGGAGGTCCAGAAGGTCGGAGGCCCCGAGGCCCTGGACGTAGGCCCACAGGTCCGCCGCTTCCCTCGGCAGGCGCACCGCCCAGGCTTCGTGCCGCTCCGCGACCCGCCGCCCGGCGGGCGTGTCGTCCAGGCCCGGCGTGTGGGCGCCGAGGTCCGCCACCACGGCCTTGATCCCGAGGCAGGTGGGCCGGTCGTAAGCCGGGTAGAACACCGACAGCGCCATGGCGTGGACCACCGCCGACAGGGCCGCCGTGGAGTCGGCGCCCAGGCGCTCTTGCAGGGCCATCGTCCGGTGGGCGGTCAGGTCCATGACCAGCCGATCCGGCAGCGGCGCGCCCGCGTCCTCCTCGGGCTCGCGCTCCCCGGACTCGCCCTTCGCTTCGCCCTCCGGCTCACCCTCGCCGGAGTCCGGCGCGGCCTCGGGCTCGGGGTCCGGCTCGGGCGCCGGAACGTCCTCCGGCCGGATCAGGCCGCGCTCGACGCGGGCGACCCCATCCTGGCCGAGGATGACGAACACCCCGCCTCGGGCGATCTCCTCGGGATCGTAGGCGGTCCCGTCGCCGAAGGCGTCGAGGGCCGCGTCGATCTCCTTGAACCGGGCCTCCACCTCGGGCGGCAGGTCTTCCACCGCATCCCACTCGCTGATCAGGGCGTCATACTCCTCGGAAAGCGCGGCGATCTGCGCCGCAGCCTCTTCCGACCGCTCGACGCTCCGGGGATAGACGCGGGCAAGGCCCTGGGCGCGGGGATAGTCGATATGGGCCTCGGCCCACTTCCACCCCTCGCGCTCGCGCACCGCCTGCGCCATCGCGGCCAGCTTTTCGGCCGCCAGCCGGTCCAGCAGGCCCGCATCCTCGAACCAGCCGCCGCCGTCCTCGGTGAACAGGTCGCGCAGGATGACCCCGCCCGATTCGCCATAGACTTCGGCGCCGACGAACAGGGCGCGCCGGTCCTGGGCCGAGACCTTGGCCTCGGTCATGGCGCGGCGGATCACATGGGGCGGCCGATCCGCCCCATACTGCTCAAGCACCTGCTCCTGGCGGGCGTGGTCCTCCGCGACGGCGAAGGCCATCATCTGATCCAGGTTCAGTTCGCCCGCCCGATAGAGCGCCATGAGCGCCGGGCTGACGGCGCCGAGCCGAAGGCGCTGGCGCACCACCTGGGCCGAGACGCCGAAGCGGGCGCCGATCTCCTCGGCGCCGAGGCCCCGCCGCTCGGCCTGTTCGCGGAACGCCTCGAACTCGTCGGCCGGGTGCATACGGAAGCGGGTGACGTTCTCGTCCAGGCTGATCTCGTGCGGGTCGTTGGTCAGGTCCACGACGCAGCGGACGGGCTGCGTCTTCTTGATCTGCTTGCGCTTGGCGCGCAGCAGCAAGGCCAACCGGCGGCCCTCGCCGATGGTGACGAGATAGCCGCCGGTCACGGCGCCCGCCGCATCCGTCTCGGGCTCGACCACCAGCGGATGCAGCATCCGCTTGGCGCCGATGCTGGCGGCCAAGGCCTCGATCTCGGCCGGGGCGTGAGGAACGCGCCGTGCGTTGCGCGGCGACTTCTTCAACCTGTTCAGCGGCACGTCGATGACATCGCCGTCCTGGTGAACGATTTGAGCTTGATCGGTCATTGTCCTGCTCCTTGGGGCATGGGTTGCAGGCGCAAGGGCGCGCCTGAAACCCTGCCCGTCGGCGAGACCGGGTGTGCAAGTGTCGGGCGGCTTCGCGGGGAACCGGCTGCGGGCCTGGCCGCCGTTGCAACCGCTCCAACCCTGCGAGGCCCGGAGCTGGGCGGAAGCCGCTCGACGCGCGCCGAGGGCGGAGCCCTAAGCACGGCCGCGCGCCAGCGCGGCGCAAGGAAGAAGATCCCATGGGGCGGGGTAGCGCTCCAATCGGTCTCCAGCAGAGTGGGGCGCGCTGCACCATCCACCCGCCGGAGCCCGCCTGATGGAAGACCAACAACCTCAAGACTACAGCGCCATCCGCACTGACCTCGGAGCGATCTTTGTGTCGCTCGAACTGAGCCGCTCAACTTGGCTGATCACCTCGCTGTCGCCTGGCGCTGGCGAAAAGCTGTCCAAACATTCGACCCAGGCCGGAGACATAGCCGCCTTGCTCGCGCGGTTCGCACAGCTCCAGCAGAAGGCGTCCGCTCGCCTCGGCAGGGTCTTTCCCATCATCGCCATCCAGGAGGCCGGCCTAGACGGCTTCTGGATTCATCGCGTCCTAGAGAGCGAGGCAGTCGAGAGTCATGTCGTTGACGCGGCGTCGATCTTGACCTCCCGTCGCCGCCGGCAGGCCAAAACGGATCGGATCGATGGCGAGACCTTGGTCCGCACGCTGCTGGCCTACAAGCGCGGAGAGCCGCGGGTATGCTCGATGGTCCGGCCACCGACCGCGGACGAAGAGGACCGACGTCGCGTCTGCCGGGAGCGCAAGACGCTGCTTGCGGAGCGCATCGAGCATACCAACCGGATCAAGGGACTCCTCTGCGCACAGGGCGTCTTTGACTATGACCCCCTGCTCCGAAACCGGCGGGCGCGCCTCGACGATCTCCAGACTGGAGATGGGCGCCCCTTGCCGACCCGTCTTAAGGCCCAGATCAGTCGCGAACTCGACCGGATCGAGTTGTTGATGGCTCAGCTCAAGATCGTTGAGGCGGAGCGCGACGTCTTGCTTGAGCCTGCTGGCGAGACGGCTCCTACGCCGGCCATGATGCTGGCGCAGCTCAAGGGGATCGGCTCTCAGATCGCCACCATCCTGTGGTCTGAGGCGCTCTACCGGCATTTCGACAATCGACGACAGGTTGCCGCCTACGCCGGCTTGGCCCCTACCCCGTGGAAGAGTGGCTCGATTGACCACGAGCAGGGCGTGTCGAGGTCTGGCAACCCGCGCCTCAGGACAACGATGATCCAGGTGGCGTGGCTTTGGACGCGGCACCAGCCCGCGTCGGCGCTCAGCCTCTGGTTCCAAGAGCGGGTCCAGCGCAACGGCGGCAGGATGCGCAAGTCCACGATCGTGGCACTGGCGCGCAAGCTCCTGGTGGCGTTCTGGAAGTACGTCAGCAGCGGTGTGGTCATCGAAGGCGCAGTGATGCAGACCGCCTGACCATCACAACTCTCGCTATCCCCAGGGCCTGATCAGCCTGACGGATCCAGGCGGGCGGACCGATTGCAGCCGTGGCCCTCAAACAGCCGCAGATGAAGAATGGTCCCGTCCTCCTGAGCCCAATGCCCATCGAATGCGGGAAGTTGGTTCAGCCGCTATGAGCGGCAACCGAATGTGAGGTTGATCTGGCCTTGACGGTCAAATCGCTTGGGGGCTCAGACCTAGGATGCCGATGGGTGTCGCCCTTTGATAACCGAGCGCGAGCCCTTCTGTGGCCCGCGCCCGGCTAGGCCGACTAATGCGCCCCGGCTCCGGCCGGCAGGTGGCTCTTGTCATGCTTGCCGACCTGGTCGACCAGTGTCTGACCGGCCCGGTTCATGCCGATCAGCTCAACCTCGGCGCCCTGACGCCGATAGCGGAACACCACCTTGTCGACGGCCGCGACACCGGTGAGGTCCCACAGGTGCGCGTCGGTCATGTCGATCTCCACACGCTTGGGATGGCCGTGGTGCTCGAAGCTTGCCGCGAAGAGGTCGGCGGAGGCGAAGAACAGCTGCCCGCTGACGCGGTAGCGCAGCACGCCATCCTCCGGGGTTTCGATCTCTTCGACGGCGATGGTCTTGCCGACCTTGCGCATGAAGAACACCGCCGAGAGCAGCACGCCCAGCACCACGCCCTTTGAGAGATCGTGGGTGGCGACCACGGTCACCGTGGTGGCGACCATGACGATGGAGGACTGAACCGGCGTCGAGCGCAGGCGAAGCACCGAGCCCCAGTCGAAGGTGCCGATCGAGACCATGATCATCACCGCCACCAGGACCGCCATCGGGATCCGGGCGACCCAGTCCTGCAGCACCAGGATCAGGAACAGCAGGAACAGCCCCGCCCAGAGCGTGGAGAGCCGTCCACGGGCGCCTGAGGTCACATTGATGATCGACTGGCCGATCATCGCGCACCCCGCCATCCCACCGAACAAGCCGGAGACGATGTTGGCGATCCCCTGGCCACGCGTCTCGCGGTCCTTGTCAGACGGCGTGTCGGTGATGTCGTCCAGCAGGTTTGCCGTCAGCAGCGACTCCAGCAAGCCGACGAAGGCCAGCGTCGCCGAGACCGGTGCGATGATGGCGAAGGTCTCCCAGGTCAACGGGATCATCGGCAGGTGGAACATCGGCAGGCTCGAGGGCATCTGGCCCATGTCGCCGACCGTCCGCACGTCCAGGCCCGTGTAGATAACCAGGGCGCTGAGCACGACGATGGCCACCAGCGGCGACGGCACCGCTTTGGTGATCCTGGGGAAGGCGTAGATGATCACGAGACCGCCCGCCACCAGGGCGAAGGTCTGCCAGTTGGCGCCGATCAGCTCCGGCATCTGGGCCAGGAAAATCAAGATCGCTAGCGAGTTGACGAAGCCGGTCATGACGCTGCGCGAGACGAACTTGATGTAGCGGCCGAGCTTCAACAGGCCGACGATGACCTGGAACACGCCCGTCAGGATCGAGGCGGCGAACAGGTATTCCACCCCGTGATCTTTCACGAGGGTCACCATGAGGAGCGCCATCGCGCCCGTGGCGGCGGAGATCATCGCCGGACGTCCGCCGACGAAGGCGATGGTCACGGCGATGACGAAGGAGGCGTAGAGGCCGACGGCCGGGTCGACACCGGCGATGATCGAAAAGGCGATGGCTTCTGGAATAAGGGCCAGCGCCACAACCGTACCCGCCAGCAGGTCGCGGCGAGGATTGGCGAGCCACTGCTGGCGCGCAGATGCAAAAACAGACATGAGAATGGGACACTTCTTCGCTGTCCCGCCTCAGCGTCGGAGGCGGCGAACGACAGCTTGTAGATTTCCCCGGGGGATCGGCGCCCAGGATAGCCACCCAGTTGAACCGGGTCCTTGTGATGGGGGCCCTTGTGCTTTGTTGCACTGCAAAACGCAACCGTCTTCGCGACGGCGGAGCCTCGCCAACGATTGTCGGTCAGTTCGAGTTCGCCTCGGTTGACTCAGAAATCCCCATGTGAGGCTGCAAGGAGCCTGCGCGACCCGACTGCAAGGAGGGGGCGCTGCACGGCGGGACGCGCCGTCGAGCGGCCGGCGGCGCCGAAGGCGCCCGCAGGGGCGGACCCGTAGGAGCCGCGGAACGCGGCGGGACCGAGCACGCCCGCCGGTCGCTCTCCGTATCCGGGGGCGTTGCGGGGGAGTCCCCCGCTCGAAGGGGTCGGCCGAGACAAAGGCTCGGCCGCAGGGGAAGGCTTTCCCCATGCCAAGCAGACAAGAAGGTCTATGAAGATGATCGAGGACCACTACGGGCACATCACGCAGGTGATAATTGGGCTGGGCCGTGGAAATGGGAACACGAGTGAGGGTTCGAATTCGTAGAAATCAGCGGCCTGTCCCGACACGACAATCTAGACCTTGCATACCCGAAGCAGGCGAATAATCTGACGTTTAGCTATCAGGCTGAGGGTCACGTCCGCAGCCAGGCCGGCGCCGCTTCGGTGTGCGAATCCGGTCCGACGCCCGTCGATAACCTGGCGTCACGACCGCTTTGTTCGATCCATGTCGAGAGCCGCCGTGACCCGGACGTTTATGTTGAATAGCCTGCCCCAACTCGATTCTTCCGGCTATACGCGCGGACCGGACCTGATCTGTCCTCAACGCTACGGCGGAAACCTACACGTCAGCCTCACGCTCCTTTGGAGAGCCGCGCCGCTCAAGGCCGGATACGAAGTCCCCACCGAGCATCTTCTCACTGTGCCCATCCTGAACGCCGCGGTCGCCTTTGCGACCCGATGCGTGGCGATAGCCATGCTCCTGAACCTGTTCGGGCCGCTGCGCAGCCCAACTACCGGCCCCGGCCCCCTGATTGCCTGAATAGAATATGCTCAGCCCTCGCCAACTCGACTGCCTGAACCTAGCCGCTCAGGGAAAGAACTCACCTGAGATCGCCGTTCTGCTGAGGATTTCATCGCGGACGGTGGATCAGCATATCGCCGAAGCCTGCGAAAGGTTGAAAGTGCGCAACCGGACTCAGGCCGTGGCCGAGGCGGTGCGGTTAGGCCTGATCTGACATTCACACAATCTGGGGCCCCGCTTTGCGGAGGAAACCGCGCCTTGGCGTCAGGGAACTCGGAGGATCACTAGCAACAGATGGAAGAGAAGCGTGAGCGTTCCTTGTCAGTTCTGAAAACTCTGTTGCTCGGTTACGTTATCGGCGCGACGATGACCTTTTCGCAAGTTATGCCGAGTGAACGAGTTGCTAATGTAGTGGATCAGACAATCACCATAGCAACTGCTATGGTTATATCACTGACTTGGCCATTATACTGGGGTTGGCGGCTTTCTGGCAGCTAGAGAGCGACGAATCCTGGTGAGTTTTCCATACTCCAAAGCGGTCGACGGTTCAGTCGCTCACGGCGCCTAGCGTCCGAGAGAGGATGAATGAGAGAATCCCTATGCTTCCATCCCATATCATACGTGATATAAAAGAGGTGTGCGCGTGAGCTGGTCGGTACTGTTCGTCAACGCGGCGGCGCAGGCGGAATTGGCAGCTATCCCTCCGGACATGCGCGCTAAGTTCGAGCACATCGTCACCCTGATGCGCGAGCTTGGTTTGGAGAAGGTGCGCGAGCCCTACGTCAAGCATCTCGAAGACAAGCTCTGGGAGATGCGGCTGACGGGGCGCGATGGGATCGCCCGCTCGATCTACGTGACGGCTTCCGGGCGGCGGATCGTGATCCTCCGCACCTTCGTCAAGAAGACCGAGAAGACGCCGCGGCGTGAACTGGAGTTGGCGCGGGAACGCGCGAAGGAGGTCGAATGAGCCGCAAGATGATCCCGGTCGAAGAGAGCTTCGCGCAATGGCGCAAGGACCCCGCCTATGGCGAGGCCCATGCCGCGCTTGAGGAGGAGTTCGCCCTGGCCAGGGCGCTGATCGACGCGCGCACCGGCGCCGATATCTCCCAAGAGGAGATCGCCAAGCGGATGCGGACCTCCCAATCGGCGGTGGCCCGCCTGGAGAGCGGGCGCGGCAACCCCTCCCTCGACACACTCCGCCGCTATGCGGAGGCTACCGGCGCCCGCCTGCGTATCGTATTTGAGCCGGTCGCTCCCCAACGTGCGAAGCGAGGATAAAGCAAGGCTGGACTATCTCTGCCGCTCGCGGCCGCGATCCGCTTCCGGGGCGGACCTTCCCATCCGGAGGGGACGGAACTTCGCCCCGTCCCGTACCAGGTCGGACACCCGCTCGCGCGCCGCAGCCAGGATGCGATCCTGCGCGGCCGGCTCGACAACGCGGGCGCGGACGACAGCCTCAACCATCCGGAGCTGGTCGCGCCCCTTGTTGGACTCCCGCTTGCGCTCCCGCTCGGCGGGCTCGACTAGCGAGCGCGCCTTGCGGGCATGGCTGCGGACCTGTTCGGTGCGTTCACGCGTCTGCCGCCGGTCGATCCGCCGGTCCAGCTCCTGCACGTCCCGCTCCGTGGGTCGATAGCCCTGCACCTCGATCCCGAGCGCCCGGCCCGCCAGCCATGCCTCCCGCCGAAAGCTGGGAGACCCTCGCACCACCACGATCGTCCAGCCGCGATGCTGGGCGATTATGGTCATGTCTCGGATGGCGTTGGGGTCGGACCTGGCGGCGGCGAGCTGGCGGCCCTGGTCGCGGAACACCGGCGCCTTGACGCTGGCATCCGCATAGAAGCCCAGGCCGGCCCCGCCTCGGCCGTCTAGGTAGTAGCGGCGGCGTAGCCGCTCGGGCACGTCGCCCTCGGCGGTCGAACGGCCACGGACGCCCGGGCTCAGGCTGTTCGGAACGGCGGGATCATCGGGCATGGTCGATCTCCTGGGCGGCGGGTTTGACGGAGGCGTCGATGAACCGCTCGACCCAGGCTTCCACCTGGGCCTCGCTGGCGCCTTCCGGCGGCAGCGGCTCCAGGCCGGCGGTCTCGAGCGCGGGCGTCACGAGGTCGAGCGTCAGATCGGCCATGTCATCTCTCATCTTGGCTTGCGGGCGCGCCGCCGGCTTCGCAGGAGCCACGACGGGCGACGCCTTCGGCCGCGGATTGGCGATAGCGGGATGGGCGGTCACGACGGGCGGCGGCAGGACGCGCTTCGCGAACGCCCGTTCGCGCCAGTAGACAATCTTCTTCCCCCGCACCGGCGGCATCCCGGCGCGCAGCACCAGGAGCCGGCTCGGCGGCATCTGGATCAATTCTTGGGGAAGCATGAGCGCGCGGCGCTGGTCGGACTCGCTGACGCTGCGATGGCCGCCGGAGAGCCCGCTTGGGCGGCTGCGGGATCGACCCTGAAAGGTCCAGTAGCCGAGCCGTTCGGAGAGGTCTTGGGCGACTTTCAGCTCCTTCGGCGCGAACGCGATCTCCACCCCGCAGTTGGCCATGATCTCCTCGGCCAGGTCGGGACCGTATTCGGCGCGGAGCTGGGCCGGGGATTGCAGGACCGGCAGCAGGCGCAGGCCATAGCCGGCGACGTAGGAGAAGCTGCGGGCGATGACCGGCGCGTGGCCGATCCTACCGAACTCGTCCATCAGCATCAGGACCGGGACACGATGGCGGTCCCCGGTCGGCAGCTCGCGGGTGTTCAGGTCCACGAGCTGCTGGAGGAGCAGGTTGTAGAGCGGCGCCACCCTGGCCAGGTTGTCGGGCGAGACGCAGAGGTAGAGCGAGATCCTGCGCTCCCGAAGGTCGCGCAGGTCGAAGTCGCTGGCCTCGGTCGCCGCGCAGACGCGGGGATTAAGCCACAGGCCGAGCCGGCTGGTGATCGTCTGCTTGACGCCCGCGAAGGTGTTTTCCGAGGCAGAGCAGAAGTCCGACAGCGCATTCGCGCAGCCGGCCGAGAGCGGCTGGCCCGCATCGACGCGGGCCGCCATGACCGCCGGCAGTCGGGTCCGAGAATCGCCTTCGGTCAGCTCGGCGTAGATCGCACCGAAGCTGAATGGCAGCTCCGGCGTCTCGGCCACATAGGCACCGACCCCGATCAGGCCGACCCGCGCCGCCTCTGCCCAGAACGGATCGGTGTGGGGCTGGACCGGAAACAGCATCACCGCGAGCTTTTGGAGTTCGTCCAACACAGCGACGGGATCGGCCCGGTCGATGTGGCCGAGGGGGTTGAACCGCGCCGTCCGGCCTTCCGGGTCAAGGGGATCGAACAGGATCACCGTCTGGCCGTGGGCGGCGCGGAAGCCGGCCGTGGCGGTCCAGTTCTCCCGCTTGATGTCGAGGACCACGACCGAGTCCGGCCAGGTCAGCAGGTTGGGGATGACAACCCCCACGCCCTTACCGGAGCGTGTTGGCGCATGGAGCATCACATGCTCCGGTCCGCCGAAGGTGAGCAGCCGGGCGCCGCTCCAGCCCAGCACGATCCCCTGGAGGGCGCGTAAGCCGCCTTGCGTCAGCTCGGTCTCGCTCGCCCAGCGCGCCGCGCCGTGCAGCGGCGGGCGCAGGCTGCGGGCGACGCCCAGGGCGACCACAGCCGCGAGGCCAAGCGCCGAGACCAAGCCAACCCCGGCCCACCGCCGGACCTCGGGATCGCCGCGGAAATACCAAAACCAGGCCGGGACGGCGGCCGGGTCGATGTCGCTGGAGAGCCGCTTCAGGCCAGCGAGCGCGATGAGCGCGGCCAAGCTCAGCAGCAGGATCGCGGTGCCAGCCGCGAGCGCCGTCACATAGGCCGCCTTAAGCGGCCAGGGCGCGCTTGCGAACCGGGTCATACCAGACCTCCGAAACCCTAAACCGGCCGGCCTCGCGGCGCATCTGCACCACCACATCCACCAGCAGGTGCAGCAAGGAGCGGATGTCATCGCGCGCCAGGTCGCGGCCGCCTTCGGACTCCTTGACCAGCAGCGTCAGTTGCTCGAAGGCCAGCATGGCGCTGTCGGCGTGGATCGTCGTGATCGAGCCCGGATGGCCGGTATTGACGTTGCGCAGGTAGAAGAACGCCGTGCCGTCCCGAAGCTCCTGGAGCAGGATGCGGTCGGGCCGCATCCGCAGCGCGGACTCCAGGAGCTGCTTAGCGCCCACCCTGGCGAGGCCCTGGCCATCCTTGGCGTAGAGCAGGTGGACGGCGTTTCGGTGCGGCAGGGTCAGCTCGCGGGCGTCCTCTATGGTCAGTAGGCGTTCGTCCGCCGGGATCAGCCGCACCAGCCCCTTGGCGAAGGTGGTCTTGCCCGAGCCGGTGGCCCCGGAGATCAGGATGTTGCGGCGGGCCTGGACCGCCAGGCGGAAGAAGGCCGGCCAGTCTCCGGCATCGCGCAGGCGCACCAGCCGGTCCTCCGCCTCCGATAACTCCTCGCTGGCCACGGCGACCGCATCGAATAGCCCGGCCTCGGCGAACGCCTCCAGGTCGAAGGTCGCGGCCGAAGGCTTGCGGATGGTGATGGAGAGCCGTTCGGCGGCCGGCGGCAGCACGAGCTGGCACCGCTCGCCCTGCGGCAGCACGGTCGAGCAGATCGGCGTCTCCTCGGTCACGTCCTGCGTCGTGTAGGCCGCCGCAGCCTTCGCCAGCGTCGCCAGCCAGGTCTCGGTCAGCTCCGGCGCTTCGCGCCACGACCAGCCACCGGCCCGCTCGATCCCCAGCTCGCCCGGCCGATTGACCACCAGCTCGGTGACGTCGGCCGGCTCCAGAGCGTGTTGCAAGGGCGCGAGGTAGTGCTGGAGGATCGAGGCGTCCTGGGCCATGTCACCGCGCCTTCAAGCCATAGACGCCCGAGAAGTCGAAGTCCTGGGCGACGAAGATGGAGACCTCGGCGCCTTGCGGTTTGGTCAGGGTCGGCGGGATGTTGATCGAGCCTTGCAGGGCGATGCCTGCGGCGTCGGACGGTAGGCGTGCCGTGCCGTACTGGTTGTTGTTCCCGGCGATGGCGTAGACCCCATCGTCCACCACGGAGAGAAGCAGAGCCCCGCCGAAGCGGTCCCAGAAGTGGGTGTCGATGTCGCCGCCGAACCCGGCGCGGCCGAGCGGATCGGCCGCGGGCGAAGCCACGCTGATCGCCACCCCTCCCGGCGTGACGGCCCGCGTCCACAGGACGAACAGCCGCCGCTGGCCCTGGCGCATCCCCGAGCGATATTCGCCGAGGACGCGGGTTCCCTTCTCCATCAGCACCACGGCGCCGTTGTCTGAGTAGACGTCGCGGGGGATCAGGCAGCTCACATAGCCGGGCGCCCCGGTGTCCATCGCCGTCTGGAGGATGCAGGGGATGGCGGCGCCGGCGACGATCAGGAAGTTGCGGTCGGGGAGCCGGCTGGCGCGAGCCCGGCCGACCGCCGAGCCGCGCCGGAGCTGGTCGAGTTCCGTGGGTTCCGCAGCGGCCTCGGCCTGGAGCATCTGCGGGGACGGATCTGCCGAGCCGCCGCGACTGCGGTTGAAGGCCAGGATCGGCGCGCCGCGGATCGCCGCCAGCTCGGCCCGCCGCTGGGCTTCGGGGTCCGCCGCCCCGGAACCGCCCACGCCGGGTTCCAGGGCCGGAACCTGGGGGCCGTCTGCTGCGAGGACCAGGGCCGGCGCGTCGGGGCCGGGCGCCGCCAGGGTCGGTTCGGCCCGCAGCGGCTCGAACGGCACGACCTGGCGGGCCGGCTGGACTGGCGCCCGCTCGGGCTTCGGCTTGTCGTCGCCCCAGGTGGCGGCGACGAACACGCCGCAGCCGGCGACCAGGGCGGCGAACACGACGGCTTTGCCGGCGAAGCTGGAGCCCAGGCGGCCAGCGACCGGCGAGATCGCCCGCTCGGCGGCGGGCGGCGGCGCCGGATCGGGCCGCGGATCGGCGTCGGTCATGGCCTTCCTCCTCGGTCGGTCCGCTCGACGTCTTCGGCGGCCGTGCCCGTTCCCGGCCGCGAGCCGTAGGGGTCGAACGCCTCATTGTAGATGCACAGCACCTCGCGGCCTCGGCGCAGGCGCAGTTCGCGGGCGACCACATGGACCACCACGAACTCACCACGCACGTCGAACGGAACCAGGCTCTCGGTCCCGCCGGCTTCCACTTGGTAGAGAGCCGGGACCGGCTGGTTGGCGGGGAAGCGCATGACCGTGAAACGGCCGTTGTCGCTGACCTCGGAAGGCTGGAGCGCCGTCGATCCCTGGACGGCGTAGGCGAGGTTGCGCCGACCTTCCACCACCGCTCGGTCGAGCTTCAATTCGAGCACCTTGCGCTCAAGGGCGGCCTGCTCGGCGGTCAGCGCGGCGACGGCCTGGGCGGCTTCGTCCGCCGGATAGCGGAATCGCAGGCCGAACACCGTGTCGGCCGTGCCCCGCGCCGACGAGCCCGCCCGCGTCGCCAGCTCGAAGGTGTAGTGGCGCGTCCCGCCCGGCCGGCTGGTGGTGACGAGGAGGTTGGTCGGCGCGCGCGGGGCCTTCGGCTTGACGAACAGGATGGCGCCTTCGGCCGCCACGTCCCAGCCGGTCGTGTCGCCCACGGCGACATGCTGGATCGCCTCGTCTTCGCCGAACAGGATTTGGGTCGCTGTGCGGAAGACGCCGGTGATCTGAACCACCGCCCAGGGGTCGTAATCGACCACCTTGATGCGCGGGTCCGAGGGGCCGGCCTGGGGCGTGCTCTGCGCCTGGGCCGCTGATGCGGCCGCCAACGCTAAGACGCCCAAGATGGCGGCCAGCCGGTTCACCGCACCGCCTCCGGGTCGGCCCGGTAGCTCGTCACCTGGAACCCCAGCGGGTTCTTCAGGCGGTCGCCCTCGGCCATCGGCGCCTTGGTGTAGGCAAAGGCGACGGTGGCGATCCAGTCGCTCTCGGCCACCTGCGGCCCCTGGCGCACCGTGCGGTGAAACCGCACGCTGGCGACGCCATCGGCCACGAAGCTGATGGCGCGGATGTCCACCTGCGCCTCCCCGGCCGGACCATAGATCACCTGCGGGCTCTGCGGGTTGGTCGGCCGGAAGGCGTCGCCCCAGCGCTGCTGCTCAGCCGGAGTGGACATGATCGAGACTTGGCGGAAGTTGGCTTCGGCCGCCGGCGCCAGCCAGCCCTCGCGGGCGCGGACATACTGCGCGACGAAGTGTTTGGTGACAGCCTCGTCGTAGCTCAGCGGCTTTTCCGACCTGAGCGCGGTCATCACGTCCACGGCCCCAGTGGCGCGATCCACGCGCACCACGAACGGCTCGACGGTCTTCAGCGGCGCCAGGGCGGCGACGGCGCCCACGGCCACGGTCGCTACCACGCCCGCACAGCCGGCGACGATCCAAGCGAAGCGGCGCGAGCGCTCGATGCTACGCGCCCAGTCGGCGTTCCAGCTCTTGGCTTCGTCGTAATAAGCTTTGAGGTCGCGCGGCTGGCTCATGCGCAGCTCCCGTAGGTCGCCGGCAGGGCCGAGAGCTTGTCGGCCGCCGCCGTGGGCGGGGCGGCGGGGTCCAGCACCGAGCCGTAGAGGTTGGCGGGCCGGCGGTGCTTGCCGTCGCAGACCGGCGCGGTCTCCTTGCCAAGACTGGCGCAGCCGGCGAGCGCCAGGGCGGCGGCGATGACGGGGACGACAGCACGCATCACCGGGCTCCCGCCGGCCGGATCGTGCCCCCGCCGCGCGGCGCGCTGCGGGCCGCCTCCTGCGGTCCTTGCGGCGAGCCGGAACGCGGGACGCCGCGCAGGGAGGCGGCGTTGGCGAAGTCCGCCAGGCCCGCGCTGGCCCCACCGGCGATGCCGGCGGCGATGGACGGGAGCTGGAGGAAGAAGATCGCGGCCAGCAGGCAGACCGCGATGAAGATCAGCCCGCCGACCGTGGGATCACTTCCGTCGATCGCGCCCCAGAACGTGCCCACCAGCGACAGGATGAGCTGGAACAGGGTGATGATGAGGGCGAACAGGACGAGGTAGTTCACGCCCTGGGAGAGCCAGCCGAAGAAGTAGCGGCGGGTCGCCTCGAACAGCGCGCTGGCGATGAAGATCGGGCCGAGCGCCACGAGCAGCGCCAGCGCCACCTTGGCGAGCAGCACCACGCAGAACCCCAGCACGGCTGCGAAGCCGCCAAGGAGATAGACAACGGTCGACAGTATCCAGGGGCCGAAGTTGATGAGGCTGGCCCGGTCGGCGATCTTGTCGGCGAGGTAGGCCGCGCGGTTGTAGAAGTCGTCGAAAGCCGACCCCACGTCCGGCGTCCCGGCGCCGCTGATCGCCTGGGTCAGGACGTTCGGCAGGACGTGGAACAGCGGGTCCGTGACCCAGCTCGAATAGGCCGTGGTCGTGGCCAGCAAGTAGATGATGGCGAGCTTGATGCTGCGAACCGCGAAATCCATGATCGGCTCGGCGATGGCGCCGCGCAGGATGGCGAAGCCGTAGAGCAGCACATAGAGCACCAAGGCCGCGCGCATCGGCCCGGAGACCACGGCGATGACGGCCGAGGCCCGTTCGTTCAGGAACACGCCGAGCCTGTCGTCCACGAAGCCGTAGGCCGGCTGAAAGAAGGTGATCGGCTCCAAGCGTCAATCCTTCGAGAAGCCCTTGCGGAAGGCGTTCATGCGCTCGGTGCGCTGAGCCGCCGCCACGCCGGCTTCGGCGTTCACGCACTCCTGGCCCCGGTGCGTCCCGGCCTTGCAGGCGTCGGCCACCTTCGCGGCCTCGTCAGGATGGGCCTCGAAATAGCTGGCGCTACGGGGTTCGGGCGAGCAGGCCGCCAGGCCCGCAAGCGCCAGGACGGCGACGAGGCGGCCGATCATGAGAACCCCCGCTTGAAGGCGGCCATGCGCGCCGCACGGTCGGCCATCATCCGCTCGCGCTCGCGCTGGGCCTGGAGGCGGTCTTCCGCCGCCTGGGCCATGGCGAGGCCCTGGAGCCGCATCTGGTCGTTGGCGATCATGGCCTGTTCGGTCGTGGCGCGGGCCTGGAGGTCCATGACCGCGCGGGCATTTGGTGCGCTGTCGATGGCGGCTTGGAGTTCCTTCAAGCCCTCCAGCCGCTCCTTGCCGGCGGTCGCCACCGCCTCGCCGAGCGCCAGGTCGCGCGCGGTCCGGTCGCCCGCCGCCTCGATGTCGGCGCCGACCTCGTCGCCATCGGCCGGCGTGTAGAGCCGAGCGGCCGACCTGATCTCGTCGGCGCGCTCGCCGATCTTCCCGAGCGAGGCCAGGTCGCCCTTGGCCGCCGCTGTCAGGGCGTCGATCTCCGGCAAGAACTCCCGCAAGCTCGGAACCCCGAGCTGGCCGGCGATGCTGCTGACGATCGACGCCTCGTTGAGGCTGGTGAACAGCTCCTGGCCCTGTTGCACGCGGGTCTTCAGCTCATTGAGCTGGTCGAGCGCCGTCTGCGCCTGGGCGATCAGCTTGGCGTAGCTGGTCGGGTCGTGGACGATCATCTGCGCCTGGGCGGCGGTCACGCCCACGCCGAGGACCAGTGCGGCCGAGGCCGCTACGAGCGTCTTCTTCATCACATGGCCCTCCGGGCTTGGTGGAAAGGTTCGAGCCAGGCGGCCGGATCGTCGCCGTGCTCGGCGCGGATGCGGTCGAGCACGGCCACGGTCTCGGTGCGGCCGGACAGCACGGCCAACTCATCGTCCAGGCCGTCGAGCCTCAACTCGGCGACCACCGAGTTGAGGCCCTGTCGGATGAGGAACTGGCGGGATTCCGGCGCCAGCTCCTCGCGGACCAGGGCGAACTCCCGCTGAGTCAGGCCGAATCCTTCGACGTAGTGCTTGGCCTGGGCGTAGGGGTTCGGAAGGTAGATCTTGGTGAGGCACTGTTCGAGGATCGTCGTGGCGATCTTCGATTCCATGGCGTCGGCCACCGATTGCGTCCCGAACACCACCATGGCGTTCTGCTTGCGGAAGGTCTTCAGGCCGTTCTTCGCCAAGTCCTGGAAGGCCTCGTCGTCCAGCACCTTCCAGAACTCGTCGATGTCCAGCACCAGGCGCCGCCCGTCCATCAGGGCGGCCAGGCGGTGGAGCAGATACATCATGATCGGGGTGCGGATTTCCGCGTGGTCCAGGAAGGAGGTCACGTCGAAGCCGATGAAGCGGGCGTCGAGCGAAAGGGCGTCATCGTCGTTATCGAGCACCCAGCCGAGCGGGCCACCCTTGCACCACCGCTCCAGCCGCGCCCCGGCGCCGCCAGCGTCGCGCTGGCCGAGTAGCGCGCGCAACGCCGAGAACGACCGCTGCGCCGGCGGCAGGGGCGCCAGCGAGGCGATGGCGTCCTCGATCGCCCGATCCTCCTGAGCGGTCAGGCTGCGGTCGGGAGGCGTGGCGAGCTTGCGCACGAGGTCGGCCAGGAAGCGGCGGTTGGCCGCCGTGAAGTCGAGCGCCTTCAGCGGAGCAAAGCCCGTGGGCTCGCCCATGTTCAGGACCAGGTAAGTGCCACCGCAGGCGCGCACGAAGATCTCGGCCCCGCGATCCTTGTCCACGAACACCATCTGCGGCGCGAACTTCTCAAGCTGGGCCAGCATGAAGTTCTGCACCACCGTCTTGCCGGAGCCGGTCGGGCCGCAGATGAAGGTGTGGCCGGCGTCGCCGACGTGGAAGCTGAAGTGGAACGGCGAGCCCGCCGAGGTGCGCAGCAACGCCACCGCCGGACCCCAGTGGTTTCCGTCCGCCTTACCCGCGGGATAGGTATGGAAGGGCGCGAAGCTGGCGAAGTTGCGCGAGGTGATCGCCGCCGGCCGCACCCGGCGGCTGAAGTTGCCCGGGAACTGCGCCCAGAAGGCCGCCTCCAGGGCCAGGTCCTCGCGCGCCGCCACCAGGCCGGAGTCGGCCAGCAAGGCGCGGGCCGCCGAGAGGTTGTCGGCGAGCTGGCGCGGATCGTCGCCATAGACCAGCACGTTCGCCTGGTGGTCGCCCATGGCGAAGCGGCCGGACATCAGCTCGTCTAGGGCGTCGCTCAGGCCCTCGACCTGCGACGCGGCCCGGTCTCGCGCCGACAGCATCTGGTTCTGCTTGCGCTCCATCACCGCGCGGGCGGCGGCCTTGGAGAGGAAGGCGAAGGACTGGCTGGCGACCAGCGGGAAGCGCGCCGAAAGCAACCCGTTCCATAGGCCCGGCCGCGTGGTCGCCGGATACTCCTTGATCCCGAACATGCCGGCGTAGCGGGCCTCGGCGGCGGCGCGTATCTCCAGGGCCTCGCGGCCGAAGATCACGCGCTCGGTATAGATCGCCGAGCCAAGATGACCGCGGATCAGCGGGACGCGCTCGCGCCGGCCGGTCAGGACCAGGCGCAGCACCTCCATCGGCTCAGAGAACCACAGGCTATTGTGCTGGTAGAGCCCGAGCGGCCGGACGCCGTAACGGCCAAGGTATTGCGCCAGGTCGCGGCCGGCGTCCTCTAGGCGGCGGATGGCGTCGTCTTCACCTCCGGTCGCGGCCTGGCGGCGCAGGAGCCAGGCCCCGGCCCGATCCGCCGCGTCGCGGCCGGGATGCAGCACCAAGGTGACGTAGAGCTCGTTGACGAACATCTGCGTCGCCCCCAGCCGGGCGCGGTAGCGCGCATTGAGGTCGGCGGCGAAGGCCGAGCGGAAGCGGCCCTCGGGGTAGCCGTGATGCTCGCGCCGGACGAGGTGATGCCAGACCGCCAGCCGGTCGTCGGCGAGGTTGCGCCAAGCGCCGTTCAGCTTGGCGTGCCAGTCGTTGAGGTCGCGGACGTCCGCCGTCTCGAAGCTTGCCCCGTCGAGCTGGAAGCTCATCATCAGGGTCTGGGTGTCCAGGGCGATGATATGGTCCGTGACGTGGCGCGCGTAGGGAAGGCTCGCCCGTGGATCGAGGTCGCGCGCCAGCGCCGAGGTCGTCGGCCGGGGCTGGAGGGCGAGCCTAGCCACGCAGCGCCTCCTGCAAGGTGTAGCGGCGCTTCAGCGGCAGCGGCGTCGCCGAGCTGCCGCCCCAGGCGGCGCCGTTGCGCGACCGGCCCTTGGTCTCCACGAACATCCACAGCACCCGGAAGGCGTTGTGGTCGTGCTTGCAGATCGCCCGGAAGACGACGTGCAACACAGGTGCGATCAGCAGCCAGACAGGCGAGTGAGCGGCCAGGAACACCGTGGCCGAGACGATCAGGTTAAGGCCCACGGCCTCCATCGGCACGCCGCCGACCATCGCCGGCCGAGTGCAGGCCAGGAACAGCACGTCCTCCGCGAGGCGTTCCTCGGGTTCGGCGGCCATGGCCTCAACCTCCGCCGCCGGTGATGAGGTCTACGATAGTGGCGGCCGAGAAGATGACGATGATGCCGACAATGACCGTGCCCGCTCGGCGCAGGTCCAGGTGACCGAACATCCAGGCGATGCCGGTGACGATGATGGCGATGATCGCCAGCCCCCGGATCACGTTGCTGTTGAGAATGTCGATGAGATTTTGAATGAAGCCGCCGATGTCGCCGCCGACGGTCTGGGCGTAGGCAGGTCCTGCGGCGAGCGCGATCGCTCCGGCCAGAACCAGGAGAGCAAAGGGGCGGCGGCTCACGGCGCGTCCCCCGGCACCGACACTCGGATCACGAAGCTCGCGGGCGCGGCCTGGCCGAACACGTCCCAGGCGGGCGGCGAGGACTCGGCCGTCTCAGGCGTCGGCGAAGGCAGCCGGACGGGCTGCGCCTGAATCGCCGGGACGACCTCTGCTGCGGCCCGCTCGACCTTGGCGACATACCCGTTCGTGAAGCCACGTCGGGCGTCGCCGGTATTGTACCGGGAGAGCGCCCGGCGCAGCGCCGGCTGCGCGTCAGCGCCGCCCTCATAGCCGGCCTGGAGCACGCGCGCGCCGGCGGCCAGGTTGCGGCAGGGATCGAACGCCGCTTCGACGCTCAGGCCCAGCCAGCCGAGGTTCTTGCTGTTAATCTGGGCGAGGCCGAGATCGACGCTGCGGCCCGCCGCGATCAGGGCGGCCGCCTTGGTGGCGGCCTCCTGCGGTGTCGAGGCCGACACCGTGACTCGCGGTGTGCCGTTGACGCCGATGGCGAGGGGGTTGAAGCGGCTCTCCACCTGCACGATCGACAACAAGGTTTCCGGCGCGACGGCCGGCGCACATTGAGCGGCGAGCGCCAACACAGCCGGCAGCGTCAACGTCATGACGCACTGTCCGAGTGCTGGGCGGATAGAGAATAGGTGAACCTGAACATGAGCGCTCCTCCTGCTTTCAGCCTCGCGCGGCGTTACAGGGCCACGCTAGGCGTAAGGCTACGCGCTACGGGCGCGTAAACTTACGGCGCGGGTCGATCAGGCCGAGGTCGCGCGCTCTGAGCAGTGCCTGCACGCGGGTCTTCACCCCAAGGTGCGAGCAGATTTTCAGGAGGTGGCCTTCGACGGTGCGCTGCGAGATACCGAGGATGCCGCCAATATCGCTGGCGCTCTTGCCTTCTTCCACCCAGGCCAGGCATTCAAGCTGCCGCTTGGTGATTTCGCATAGCAGACGGCCCCGATCGGGCGGCGCGGGCGGCGTCGTGAGCCCGCCCTGGGCTGTTGGGGCACGGGATACGATCAGATCGTTCATGGACATAGGGGGTTGCTCACCACTTTGGCGCTCCCCCCGGTGCGCCTCCTTAAGCTGTCTTAACTACAACCTATTGAGTTGACACTTGAAATAGCGCCACCATTGATTGTGTTTCCCCGTCAACAATGAAGCAATCCGGAAAATTGCGGTCTGTAGAATTGCGGAGGCGCCACTTTATATCCTGGACGATCGAAGCCATCCGTTTTGATCGCGGCGATAAAAATGGCGCGTGGTGCGGGCGGTCGGACTCGAACCGACACGAGCCTTGCGGCCCTACGGATTTTCGTACCACTTCGGCTTTCGCCGCCGCCTCAGGCGTTCGTGGTCTGGACTATCCCTTCGCCTTGGCCGTCAGGCTGTAGGCGCCGCCCGTCTAGTCTCTACACCTTCCCCATTGGGGCTTGGCTCGGGATCGCCATTTCACAGGGTTCCCCGAATTTGAGCGGTTCTACATCCGGGATTTCTCCCGGCGCACTCAGTCTTTGGCCTAAGTCCGTTGCGTCTACCAATTCCGCCACGCCCGCGTAGCGGGTCCGAATTGCCATAATCCTCAGGGGTCCGTCTACAGGAAGCGACAGTAGGCGTTCGCCCGGCGGCGCTTAGGCGTTCGCCAGCGCCTTTGCGGAAGGTGCCTTCCGCGATTTGGGTTTCCTGCGCACGTTGATCGCGGCCGCGTCCAACGTGTTCTTGATGTGCGAGGCGTAGTACTTCTCGATCATCTCTACGCTTGTGCGGCAATTTTTGGCTACTTGGTAGATGTCGGCCCCCTCCATCAGGCGCAGGCAGATGTAGGTGTGTCGGAGGCTGTAGGCGGTGCGCGCGTTACCGTCGCGGTCCTTCTTCAGGTCGAGTTCGCCCAGCACTGCGTTCAGCAGCTCGCGCTGAACCGGCCCGAACACGAGTTCGGTCGGCCGACCGTTCTTGCGCTTCTTGACCCGCTGGAACGGGAGCACCGCGCCGGGCATGCTCTTGCAGTAGCCCACGCCGCGCTTGCCTCGCACCTCGATCTCGAGGATGCGCTCTCCGGTATCTGCATCGACGACGACCGAGACGTCGCGGAACTCTAGGCGTTGCGCCTCGTCCGGCCGCAGTCCGGTATTGACCATGAACAGCACATAGTCGTGGAACTGCTCGCACTCGCCGCGCCAACGCTCTTTCTTCGGATTCCGCGCCCGCTCGCGCGTCGCTTCGAACAGGCGCTTGTACTCCCCGGGGGAGAACCAGGCGCGATGGCTGATCTTGCCGGACGCGCGGTATGGGCTGGACATATCCGGCAGGGCCGAAATCCAGCCCTTGCGGTTGGCAGCCTTCAGAACCTGCCGCAGGCACACGATTTCATTGTGGAGGGTTTGTCGGCTCGGCCTCATCCACTTGCGTGGCTTGCCGATCAGCTCGCGCCCTTTCACTTGGTAATGCGCCGGCTTAACCTCGGTGGGCGGGGTGACGCGGTGCAGCCGGTACTCCTGAATCCTGCCTGCCGTGACCTGCGAGATCGGCAGGTCGCCGAAGAACGGCAGCAGGTAGAGCCTGAGCACGCGACCCTTGCTTGCGACGTAGCTGGCGTTTCGTTCGCCTAGCGTCATGGCCTCATACTCCCGCTGGAATGCGACGGCCGCTTCGCGGAAGGTCTTCTCGCCAGGCAGCCGGGGCTTCACATACTCGGGCGACTGGACGGGTATCCCAGCCGGAGCAGGCAGCACGCCGCGGCGGCGCAGCCGGTCCTCAGCTACGCGGTCAAGGTACCAGTCCCGTGCAAATTCAAGCGCATAGGCGATGTTGTCCTGCTTCGTCGATTGGCGGTGATTTCGGCCGCTCAGGTAGGTCGCGCACTGCCAGAAGCGGCTGTTTTCTCGACGATACACATGAACCTTGCCGTCCATGATCGTGTGGCTCTCGGACACAACGCCTCCTCGCCGTCACCGGCGTATGTGTAAGGCATGTGTAAGAGTCTAGGCCAATTAACCCGCTGAATTCACTAGGTAAGTTTACGGGTTACGATTTTAAGTCGCTTGCGTCTACCAGTTCCGCCATGTCCCCAAGCGCTGGCGAGCGGCACGAAGCATGCGCCGCCGCGCCGATGCAAGGGCGAACTTGCCGGGAACCGATCGGCGCCCTGCTTGCTTTATCCACCTCCTCAGGTCCCGTTTCGAGACGGGTCTGGTCCAGGAGAGGCAGATGGGCGAACTGGCCTATGCGATCGATCCGGCCGACCATGGCTGGCGCTGGCGCGTCTTCGACTACGAGGGCGAACTGGTGGCCGGCGGTGTCGCGCCCAGCCAGGCGGAAGCCGAATCGGCCGCCGCCGCCCTCTTCGACAAGGGCGCCGTCCCGGCCCCCTCCAACTAGCCTTTCGGCAGCCCGGCGACGGCCTCACGCAGCGCCGCCAGCCTGGGACCGTCGGCCGGGTGGGTGGACAGCACCTCCGGCGGCTGCGGCCGCGTCGCCCCCTCCGCCGCCATCCGCTCGAAGAACCTGACGGCGCCGGCCGGGTCCATGCCCGCGCGCTGGGCCAGGTCCACGCCGATGCGGTCGGCCTCCAGCTCGTGATTGCGCGAATAGGGCAGGATCACCCCATAGAGCGCGCCCATGCCCAGCGCCCCGGCGATGTCGCCCGCATGCTCGGCGTACTCGCCGTTCGCCAGGATCGCCTGCAGCACCCCGACCCCCAGCTCGACGGCCATCTGCTGGCTGACCCGCTCGGAGGGATGGCGCGCCAGCACGTGCCCGACCTCGTGGCCGAGCACCCCGGCCAGCTCGTCGTCGTCACGCACGAACTCCATCAGCCCCCGGAAGGCGCCGACCTTGCCGTTCGGCAGGACGAAGGCGTTGATCTCGGGCCGCTCGAAGACCACGAACTCCCAGTCCAGGTCCGTGCGGCCGCTGGCCTCGACGATCCGGCCGCCGATGCGCCCCAGCCGCCCCTGCATCGCCGGGTCGGCCGCCGCCGCGCTCTGGCCGCGCAGGTCGGCCCAGGCCTGGTCGGCCATCTGCATCAGGGCCTCGTCCGGAACCACGGCGAACTGGCTGCGGCCGGTGGCGGCGTTCTCCGAGCAGGCGACCAGCACCGCGCCCGCGCCGAGCAGCGCCAGCAGGTTGCGGCGCGACACCGGGCGCGCCGCCGGCTCCCCGCCGCAGCCGCACGCCATGCTCACGCCTCCGCCCGGGCCGCCGCCTCCCATTCGCGAAACTCCGGCGTCGCCAGCAGGCGTGTGACATAGGCGCCGCAGGCCCCGTCGTCTCCGTAGTCGGACAGATGCACGCCATAGGTGCGGAACCTCGTCGCCACCGGGGTGTAGAACGCATCGGCGATCGACCACGCCCCGCCCAGGAACGGCCCGCCCGAGCGGGCCAGCAGGTCCCCCCACATCGCCACGATCCGGCGCACGTTCTTCTGGGTCGCCTCGGACAGGGTGGCGACCTTGGGCTCGGTCTCCAGCGCCATCGGGCATTCGCCGCGCAGCGACTGGAAGCCGGAATGCATCTCCGCCGCCGCCGCCCGGGTCAGGGCGCGCAAAGCAGGGTCGCTGGGCCACAGCTTCGCCTCGGGAAATTTTTCGGCCAGGTATTCGCAGATCGCCAGCGAATCCCAGACGGTCAGGTCGCCGTCGTTCAGCACCGGAACCAGCCCCGAGGGCGAGTGCGGCAAGATCGCGGCCTCGGTGCGCCCGTCGTCCTGGCGCAGGCCGATCAGGGTCTCGGTGAAGGGCGCGCCGGTGCGTTTCAGCGCAAGCCAGGGTCGCAGCGACCACGTCGACCACCGCTTGGTTCCGATTACGAGTTCCATAGGCCGCTCCTTTTCGTTACGTCAGCCTATTGCCCAAGCCCCCGGCGCCTCGTCTAGAGTGCGCCGACAATAAGAAAATTCAGTTCGCCCTATTTTGCAGGAAACGCCTTTCATGACCGAGACCGCCGCGCCGTCGGTTGAACCAGCCGCTCCGCCTGTCGCTCCCGCGGTCAGCGCAGCCCCATTTTCCGCTTCTTACACCCGGTATGCGATGTTCCTCCTCCTGGGGATCTACATCGTCAACTTCCTCGACCGGGCGGTGGTCAACATTCTGGCCGAACCGATCAAGAACGATCTGGGGCTCGCCGACTGGCAACTGGGCCTGATGAGCGGCCTGGCCTTCGCCATCTTCTACACCGTCCTGGGCATTCCGATCGCCCGCCTGGCCGAGCGCAAGAACCGCCCGATGATCATCGGCACCGCCGTCGCGGTCTGGTCGGGCTTCACCGCGCTGTCGGGCATGGCCCAGAACTTCGTCCAGTTGGTGATCTTCCGCATCGGCGTGGGCGTCGGCGAGGCCGGCTGCACCCCGCCCGCCCACTCGCTGATCGCCGACTACGTGCCCAAGGAGAAGCGCGCCTCGGCCCTGGCCTTCTATTCGATGGGCACGCCGCTGGGCGGCCTGCTCGGCCTGGTGATGGGCGGCCTGATCGCCGACGCCTACGGCTGGCGCGTGGCCTTCTTCGTGGCCGGCGCTCCCGGCATCCTCTTCGCCCTGCTCTGCTGGTTCACCCTGAAGGAACCGCGCAAGATCATGGCCCAGCACTCGGCCGCCATCCAGGCGACCCAGGCCACCTTCGGCGAGACCCTCAAGTACCTCGGCAAGAAGAAGACCTTCTGGCTGATCGCGCTCGGCGCGGCGATCAAGGCGTTCATCGGCTACGGCCACGCCCCGTTCACCGCCTCGTTCTTCCTGCGCGTCCATGGTGAAGAGGTCGCGGGCCTGGCGTCCTTCTTCAACCTCCAGTCCGTCGGCTTCCTGGGCCTGGCGCTCGGCCTGATGGGCGGCACCGCCGGCGCCATCTCGGCCTATCTCGGCGGCCAGATCGCCGACCGCTTCGCCAAGACCGACCTGCGCGGCTATGTGTCGGTTCCGGCCATCGCCTCGCTGCTGGCCGTGCCGATCTACATCCTCGCGGTCAGCGTCCCTTCGGCCTCGGTCGCGCTGTGGATCCTGGTCATCAACGGCCTGCTCGGCTCGCTCTGGTACGGCCCGGTCTACGCCATCGGCCAGTCGATCGTGCCGCCGCACATGCGCGCCACCACCTCGGCCATCCTGCTGTTCACGATCAACCTGATCGGCCTGGGCCTGGGCCCGCTCGCCGTCGGCATCCTGTCCGACGTCATGAGCAACGGCTTCGGCCTCGGCTCGGCCCAGGGCGTGCGCTGGGCGCTGATGCTGTCGACCTGCTTCGGCTTCCTCGCCTTCGGCCTCTTCTGGATCGCCCGCAAGACGATCCGCGAGGAAATGGTCAGCTAAGGACCTTGCGGGGGCGCCGCCCGGCGTCCCCGCACCCCTCGCCCCGCCGGGGCGAGGCTAATGCGGCAGCAGCACCAGCCACGCGGCGGTCGCGCCGAAGATCAGGCCGAACACCAGGTTCAGCCACCTGGCCCGCCGCACGGGCCGCCCCAGCGCCGCCTGGACCAGGAACACCGCCGCCGCCAGCGCGCAGCCCGCCCCCGCCAGCCAGAACTTGGCCGGCGGCGCCACGAAGATCGCCCCCGCCACCATCGCCAGGGCCGCCATCCGCCCGATCAGTTCCGGCGCCAGCCGCCTGCCGGAGTTCCCGCCTGTCATCGTCTTGCCTCCTGCCCGGGGCCGGCGCGTCCAGCCGACGCGCCCAGAAGCCACGGACGCGCGCCCAGGTCGAGGCCCGCCTGACCGCCTAAGGCTCGGCTGCAACCGCCCGGGCCGGCGGCGGCGGCGCGCTCGCCGCCTCCTCGATCAGCCAGTCGCGGAACGCCGCCATCACCGGCCGCGCGTTCGCCTTGGGGGCGATGAAGTGAAAGCGCGCCGGCGTGCGCACGAACCCATAGGGCGCCGCCAGCCGCCCCGAGGCGATGTCGCCGGCCACATAGATCCAGGGCGAGACGCCGGCCCCCAGCCCCGCCACCGCCGCCTCCAGCATGTAGAACAGGTGCTCGTACTCGCGATGCTCGGCGCCCTCGCCGACCGTCACGCCGGAGTGCTCGGCCCACTCGCGCCACGCCTGCCGGTGCGGCCGGGTGTGCAGCCGCGGCGCGCCGGCCAGCCCGGCCTCGGCCAGGCCCGGGGCCATCACCGGCCCATGGAAGTTGTCGAGGAACGGCGTCGCCTCCAGCCCCTCGCCGGCGATGGTCTCGGCCAGCCGGATGGCCGCGTCGAACGGGTCGCGGCCGAAATCGACCGGGCCATAGGCCTCCGTCACCCGGATGTTCAGGCCCGGATGCCGGGCGTGGAAGGCCGGCAGCCGCGGGATCAGCCAGCGCATGGCCAGGGTGCCGACGCAGGAGACGTGCAGCTCCCGGTCCGCCGCCGACCTCAGGGCCGTGAACGTCCGCTCGATCCCGTCGAAGGCGCCGCCCAGGCTCTCGGCCAGGCTCAGCCCCGCCTCGGTCAGGCGCAGGCTGTTGCGCGGCCCTTGCGTCAGCCGCACCCCGCACAGCCGCTCCAGGCTGCGCACCTGCCGGCTGATCGCCCCGTGGGTGACGCACAGTTCGTCCGCGGCCAGGTTCATCCGCCCCAGTCTCGCGAACGCCTCGAAGGCGCGCAGGGCGGTCAGCGGCGGCAGGTTTCGCTTAGGCATGTGACCTCAGATCACAGACATACCGTGGTTATACGCTACGCCCGTCCCTGCGACAGCAGGCTTCACTGATCTTTCGCGCCACGCCCCTGCAGCACCCGCATCCACGCCTCCGGCGGGTCTTCCAGGCACGACCGCGGAATGAAGTGCTTGGCCGCCACATGCGCCCTGACGATCCACCAGCAGCAGGCCCACAGCCTGTGCAGCTCGTAGATCGCCCGGTCCAGGAACCAGCGGGCGATCCCGCGCTCGGGCGCCCCCGTCATCGACATCTGCTCGACCAGCATCGCTCAGCCCTCGATCCACGCCGACAGGATGCGAAGCGCCGCGCGCCGCCGCAAACGATGAGTTCGCCGCCTGTTCGTGAGCTGGCATCACGAAGCCGCCGCCGACCTGAAAGCCAAAAACCCCACTTCTGGTCGACTAGGTCCTCGCAGGTCCGACCAGCGGTTTTATAGTCGGCCCTGTCGGGAACGGGCGCCTCCGCCCGTCCTTAGGGAGAACGGGACAGACCCATGCGCTACGCGATCCTCTGCTACAACGACGAAGCCGTCACCTCCGCCTGGACCAAGGAAGAGGACGACGCGGTCATGGCCAAGCTCGAAGTGGTGCAGGAGCGCCTGCGCCAGGAGGGCAAGCTCGGCCCCGCCATCCGCCTGCTGCCCACCACCTCGGCCACCACCCTGCGCAAGGCGCAGAACCTGGTGGTCGACGGCCCCTTCGCCGAGACCAAGGAACAGTTGCTCGGCTTCTACATCGTCGAGGTCGAAACCCTGGAGGACGGCCTGCAGATCGCCCGCGACCTGGCCGCGGCCAACCCCGGCGGCGCCTACGAACTGCGCCCCATCGCCCTCTTCCTGCCTGGAATCGAGATGACGTGACCACCGACCCCGCCTGGATCGACGCCGCCCTGACCTCCGCCCGCCCGCAGGCGGTCAGCGCCCTGCTGCGCTACTTCCGCGACCTCGACCTGGCCGAGGAGGCGTTCCAGGACGCCTGCCTGCGGGCCCTGAAGTCCTGGCCGGAAAAGGGCCCGCCGCGCGATCCGGCCGCCTGGCTGATCCTCGTCGGCCGCAACAGCGGCATCGACGCCACCCGCCGCCGCGCGCGGCTCCAGGCGCTGCCCTCCGAGGACGTCCTCTCCGATCTCGACGACGCCGAGGCGCCGCTGGCCGAGCGCCTCGACGGCTCGGACTATCGCGACGACATCCTGCGGCTGCTGTTCATCTGCTGCCACCCGGACCTGCCGGCGGTGCAGCAGGTGGCCGTCGCCCTGCGCATCGTCAGCGGCCTTTCGGTCAAGCAGATCGCCCGCGCCTTCCTGGTCAGCGAGGCGGCCATGGAACAGCGCATCACCCGCGCCAAGGCCAAGATCGGCCAGGCCAAGGTGGCCTTCGAGGCGCCCGGCCCGGTCGAGCGCGCCGAGCGCCTGGCCGCCGTCGCCTCGGTGATCTACCTGATCTTCAACGAGGGCTATTCCTCGACCGTCGCCGAGGCCGACGCCCGCGCCCCCTTCGCCGAGGAGGCCATCCGCCTCGCCCGCCTGCTGCTGCGGCTGTTCCAGACCGAGCCGGAGATCATGGGCCTGACCGCCCTGATGCTGCTGCAGCACTCGCGCGCCGCCGCCCGCTTCGACTCGGACGGCCAGATCGTGCTGCTGGAGGACCAGGACCGCGGCCTCTGGAACCAGGCGATGATCGCCGAGGGCCTGGCCCTGATCGACAAGGCCCTGCGCCACGCCGCCCCCGGCCCCTACCAGGTCCAGGCCGCCATCGCCGCCCTGCACGCCCGCGCGCCCCAGGCCGCCGACACCGACTGGCGCCAGATCGACCGGCTCTATGCGGCGCTGGAGCAGATGAACCCCTCGCCCGTCGTCACCCTCAACCGCTCGGTGGCGATCTCCAAGACCGAGGGGCCGGAGGCGGCGCTGGCGATGATCGAGCCCCTGGCCGCTCAGCTTTCCGGCTACTTCTACTTCCACGGCGCCCGCGGTAGCTTCCTCAAGCAGCTCGGCCGCAGGGAAGAGGCCCGCATCGCCTTCGACCGCGCCATCGCCCTGGCCAACAGCGCCCCGGAGGCCGCCCATATCCGCCAGCACCTCGACAGCCTGGCCGGCGAGGCCGGTTGAAACTTTTTCCAGGCCACGCTGTCGGAACGCGCTAACCTCGCGCGTCCTCGGATCAGACGCCCCGCCCGGGGCCTGCCAGGAAGGATCGACGCCATGTCCGTCACCGCCACCATGGAAACCGCCGCCCAGCAGCTCGCCGCCATCGAGGCGCCGCCGATGACCGGCGTCACGCCGCACCTCAACCTCGTCGGAGCCAGCGACGCATCGGAGTTCTACCAGCGCGCCTTCGGCGCCACCGAGCTCTTCCGGCTTCCCGCCGACGACGGCCAGCGGCTCCTGCACTGCGCCCTGGTGATCAACGGCGGCACGCTGATGATCTGCGACTGCTTCCCGGAGATGGGACACGGCTTCGAGCACCAGCCGTCCGGCTCCTTCACCATGCACCTCCAGGTCGAGGACATCGACGCCTGGTTCAAGCGCGCGGCCGAGGCCGGCGCCGAGGTCCTCCAGCCCGTCGAAGCGATGTTCTGGGGCGACCGCTACGCCCGCCTGCGCGACCCGTACGGCGTCCACTGGTCGCTCGGCGAAACGCCCAAGGCCGCCTGAGCGCGTCACAAGGAAACCCCATGCTCACGACGCTCGTCGCCATCCTGATCCTCGCGGTCCTGGGCCTCGTCGCCTACGCCGCCAACCACCCCGGCGACTTCCGCGTCGAGCGGACGGCCACCGTCCGCGCCGCGCCGGAAACGCTCTACGACCTGATCGAGGACTTCCACCGCTGGACCGCCTGGTCGCCTTACGAGAACATCGACGCCGACCTCAAGCGCACCTATGCCGGCGCCGAGCGCGGGGTCGGGGCGATCTACGGCTGGGAAGGCCGCAAGACGGGCGTCGGCCGCATGGCCATCACCGAGGCGGTCAGGCCCTCCCAGGTGCTGATCGAGCTGATCTTCCTCAAGCCGTTCCAGGCCCACAACACCGCCGAGTTCACCCTCGAACCGACGGGCGAGGCCACCAAGGTCACCTGGGCGATGAGCGGCCACAACGGCCTGTTCGCCAAGCTGATCAGCCTGTTCTTCAGCATGGACAAGATGGTCGGCCCGCAGTTCGAACAGGGCCTGGCCAAACTCAAGGCCCTCGCCGAACGCGAAGGCTCCGAATAGCGGGCAAGGCGTCCGAACGCGCCCCCCCTCGTGTCATCCCGGTTTCGGCCATCGGCCGAAGACCGGGACCCATGAACACCTGATCCCGCCAGCCATGGCGCACCCCGCGCCATTCCCCCAACACCGCGTCGCCGGAAAAACGCCGACAGCCACGCTTCGTTGCGTCCCGCCGCCGCCCGACGCATGGCCTCTTCCCCTCGGCCCCGGCTCCCGCCATGCTCGCCGCAACGAACATGTCGGGGAGAGAACCACACCCATGGCCGCCACAGATGCGGGCGCCGCCGCGCCGCCCCGCCAGCCGCTGTTCTCGGAGGGCTACAAGCAGTCCGTCCTATGGCTGCTGGTCCTGGCCTACACCTTCAACTTCATCGACCGGACGATCATCTCGACGATCGGCCAGGCGATCAAGGTCGACCTCAAGCTGACCGACACCCAGCTCGGCCTGCTGGGCGGCCTGGCCTTCGCCCTGCTCTACACCACCCTCGGCATCCCGATCGCGCGGCTCGCCGAGCGCCACAGCCGGGTCAACATCATCACCATCGCCATCGTCGTCTGGTCCGGGTTCACCGCGCTCTGCGGCATGGCCACCAGCTTCTTCCAGTTGCTGCTGTTCCGCGTCGGGGTCGGCGTTGGCGAGGCCGGCCTCTCCCCGCCCGCCCACTCGCTGATCTCGGACTATTTCGAGCCCAAGAAGCGCGCCTCGGCCCTGTCGATCTATTCGTTCGGGATTCCGCTCGGCACCATGTTCGGCGCCGTCGCCGGCGGCTGGATCGCCCAGAACCTCGACTGGCGCATGGCCTTCATGATGGTCGGCCTGCCCGGGATCATCGTCGCCATCCTGCTCAAGATCTTCGTCAAGGAGCCGCCGCGCGGCTACTCCGACAGCCTGATCGCGGCCCAGGCCGCCGACGCCCCGGTCCTGGAGGGCGACGAGACCGCCCCGGCCGTGCACGCCAAGCCGCCCTCGATCCTGGCCGTCGCCAAGCGCATCTTCGGCAAGTGGGGCTTCTTCCACATGGTCGCGGGCATCACCGTCGCCTCGTTCGCCAGCTACGGCACCGGCCAGTATTCGGCGCCCTACTTCATCCGCATGTTCGGCCTCGACCTGGCCACGGTCGGCCTGATCTTCGGGGTCATCGGCGGCGTCGCCGCCGGGATCGGCACCCTGCTCGGCGGCTTCCTCACCGACTATGCGGCCAGGAAGTCGGGCCGCTGGTACGCCCTGGTCCCGGCCATCGGCCTGTTGATCGCCTGCCCGCTCTACATCCTCGTCTACACGCGCGACGACTGGAAGCTGGCCGCCGGCCTGCTGCTGATCCCGGGCATCTTCCACTACACCTATCTCGGCCCGACCTTCGGGGTGATCCAGAACGCCGTCAGCCTGCGCATGCGCGCCACCGCCACGGCGCTGCTGTTCTTCGTGCTGAACCTGATCGCCCTGGGCTTCGGACCGCCCTTCTGCGGCTGGGTGATCGACATGCTCAGCCAGGCGCAGTTCGCCGCCAAGGATCTCGGCCCGTTCTTCGAGCTGTGCCCCGGCGGCGTCGGCAAGGAAGGCGCGGGCGCGGCCATCGACGCGGCCTGCAAGGCCGCGGTCGCCCAGGGCACGCGCGAGGGGATCGTCTGGAACCTGCTGATCTACGGCTGGGCCGGCCTCCACTACCTGCTCGCCGCCATCACCCTGCCCAGGGACATGGCCGACGCCCTCGCCAAGACCGAGGCCGAAGCCACGGCCGGGGCCTAGCCTGGACAGGTCAGCCGCATGCGGAAGCCAGATCACCCGATCCGCCTTCCCGGGCGGCTGACCGACGGCGTCGTGGTCCTCGACGGCCACCGCGTCGCCGACGCCGAGGCGCATCTGGCCGGCGAGGACGAGGAGATGCTCCGGCGCTTCGACGCCCCGCACGCCTCCACCCTCGAACAGACCCGCGCCGCCATCCAACGCTGGATCGACGCGCGGTCAGCCGGCGGCCCGATGATCGCCTACGCCATGCGCCGCCCATCGGGCCTGCTGCTCGGCGGCTGCGAGCTGCGACCGGTCGCGGCCGATCGCATCGACGTCTCCTACTGGACCTTCCCCTCGTTCCGGGGACGCGGCTATGCCGGCCGCGCATTGGCCCTGCTCTGCGAGGCGGCCGCGACACTGGACGGCGTGCGTAGGATCGAGGCGCATATCGACGCCGACAACCTCGCTTCGCGCCGGGTCGCCGAACGGGCGGGGTTCGTCGAGCGTGGCCTGGTCACCGACGAGGCCTGGTCCGGCGAGACATCGACCCGCGTCCTCTACACGCGCGCCCTCGGCGCCGGCCGAGCCCGAACGCTATCGGCAGGTACCTGAGACCCGTGGCGTTTAACCTGCCGATCCCGGCGCGCGGACCGCATATCGCGACGTCGACGCCGAACTCGAAACCGGGCGCCTCCTCGCGGATGAAGCGGCGCGGATCGTTGCGGTCCTTGGCGTTGAGCCTGGTTCGGCGGCTGGAGAGCGTTTGCGCGCAACCGGCGCGCTATCGGCAGCGATCGTCACGTTGTCGCGCCTGCGATCCGATAGCGTCCCGGCGCCACGGCCTAGCCTGGCGCCCACGCTTGCGCGTACCTTCGCGGCCGCATGACTCTCGCCGATCTCAGCCCCCTGCCCCTCACCACCGTCGTCGGCGCCTTCCTCCTGGCGTTCCCGGCCCTGTTCTCGATCGTCAATCCGGTCGGGGCGGCGATCACCTTTCACCAGGTCACCGAGGGGCGCACGGACCGGCACGAGCTGGCCTGGCGCATCGCCTTCAACGCCCTGCTGATCCTGCTGGGATCGCTGCTGCTGGGCGGCTACATCCTCAACTTCTTCGGGGTCAGCCTGGGCGCCCTGCGGGTCGCGGGCGGGTTGGTCGTGGCCATCCGCGCCTGGCAACTGCTGATGCAGCCCGAGGCCCAGGAAAGCCGCAAGGCCAACGCCGCCGCCTCGGCCGAGCAGCACGTGCAGGAAGACGTCGCCTTCTTCCCGCTGACCATGCCCTTCACCACCGGCCCCGGCGCGATCTCGGTGGCCATCGCGCTCGCCTCCCAGCGGCCGGCCGACGGCCAGGGCGTGCTCTCGTTCTTCGCCGGGGTCAGCATCGCGGCGGTCCTGGTCGCCCTGCTGGTCGGCGTCTCCTACCGCTGGTCCAGCAAGGTGCTGTCGCTGCTGGGCGCGTCGGGCGCGCGGGTGATGTCGCGGCTGGTGGCCTTCCTGCTGCTCTGCGTCGGCGTCCAGATCATCTCCAGCGGCCTCGAAAGCCTGGTCACGTCCTATCTGAAAGCCGCGGCGTAACGCCCCCGAACATTGCGATTACGGCTCTAGGAGGCTAACACCCGCCGCGAAGGAGCCCCGCCATGATCCCCCGTTACGCCCGCCCGGAAGCCGCCAAGATCTGGGATCCGCAGACGCGCTTCAAGATCATGTTCGAGATCGAGGCCCACGCCGCCGACAAGATGGCCGAGCTGGGCGTGATCCCGAAGCAGGCCGCGCAGACCATCTGGGAAAAGGGCCGCGACGCGATCTTCGACGTCGAGCGCATCGACGCCATCGAGCGCGAAGTGAAGCACGACGTCATCGCCTTCCTGACCCACGTGACCGAGATCGTCGGCCCCGAAGCGCGCTTCCTGCACCAGGGCATGACCTCGTCGGACGTCAACGACACCGCCCTGGCCGTCCAGCTCAGCCGCGCCACCGACCTGCTGATCGAGGACGTCGACCTGGTCCTGGCCGCGCTGCAGAAGCGCGCCTTCGAGCACAAGCTGACCCCGACCGTCGGGCGCAGCCACGGCATCCACGCCGAGCCGACCACCTTCGGCCTCAAGCTCGCCGGCCACTACGCCGAGTTCGTGCGCGCCAAGGAACGCCTGGCGATGGCCAAGTTCGAGATCGCCACCTGCGCGATCTCCGGCGCGGTCGGCACCTTCGCCAACGTCGCCCCCGAGGTCGAGGCCCACGTGGCCGAGAAGATGGGCCTGGCCGTCGAGCCGGTCTCCACCCAGGTGATCCCGCGCGACCGTCACGCCGCCTATTTCGCGGCCCTCGGCGTCGTCGCCAGCTCCATCGAGCGCCTCGCCGTCGAGATCCGCCACCTGCAGCGCACCGAAGTGCTTGAAGCCGAAGAGTTTTTCGACGTCGGCCAAAAAGGCTCCTCGGCCATGCCGCACAAGCGCAACCCGATCCTCACCGAGAACCTGACGGGCCTGGCCCGCCTGGTCCGCTCGGCCGTCGTCCCGGCCATGGAGAACGTCGCCCTCTGGCACGAGCGCGACATCAGCCACTCCTCGGTCGAGCGCGGCATCGCCCCGGACTCGACCATCCACCTCGATTTCGCCCTGCGCCGGCTGGCCAACGTCGTCGACCGCCTGCTGATCTATCCGCAGAACATGCTGAAGAACCTCGACCGCCTCGGCGGCCTGGTCCACTCCCAGCGCGTGCTGCTGGCCCTGACCCAGAAGGACATCTCCCGCGAGGCCGCCTACGCCGCGGTCCAGCGCAACGCCATGAAGGTCTGGCGCGGCGAAGGGAACTTCCTCGACTTCCTGAAGGCCGACCCCGAGGTGATCCTGTCGGACGCCGAACTCGCCGAGCTCTTCGACCTCGGCTACCACTTCAAGAACGTCGACACCGTCTTCGCCCGCGTGTTCGGGCAGGAGGCGATGGCCAAGGCGGCGGCGGAGTAGTTCCGTCGCGCGCCAAGTCAGGCTAGAGATCGGTCATGATCACCACCGCACGTGGCCGGCGGCGCTTCTGGCTCCGCCGCACCCAGGGCCCGACCTGCATCGTATGACGCCCCCGCAAGCGAGGCCGCGCACGCGCGCGGCCTATTGGGCGGCGCGGCCGTCGGCGACATTACGAGACCTCTGACATGACCATCCAAAGCACCGACTGGGCCCAGCGCTTCAGCGACCGCATGTCCCGCGTTCGCGCCAACGAGATCCGCGAGCTCCTGAAGCTCCTCGACCAGCCCGACATCCTCTCCTTCGCCGGCGGCATCCCCGACCCAGGCCTGTTCCCGGCCGAGCGCATCCAGGCCGGATACGACGCGATCCTGGCCGACCCCGACCTGTCGCGGCAGGCCCTGCAATACTCGGTCAGCGAGGGCTACCTGCCGCTGCGCGAGTGGATCGCCGAGCGCATGGCCGCGCACGGCGTCCCCTGCGGGCCCGACAACATCATGCTCACCGCCGGCTCGCAGCAGGCGCTCGACCTGCTGGGCAAGCTGTTCATCAGCCCCGGCGACACCGTGATGGTCGCCCGGCCGACCTATCTGGGCGCGCTGCAGGCCTTCACCGCCTACGAGCCGCGCTATCTCGACCTGCCGGAGGACGCGCTGGACGGCGGCTGCGACGCGCAGGCGCTGATGGCCGGCCGCGCGCCGCGGCCGCTCGGCTACTTTGTCCCCGACTACGCCAACCCGACCGGCGAGAGCCTGCCGCTGGCCCAGCGCGAGGCCCTGCTGGACCTCGCCCAGCAGCTCGACATGACCCTGATCGAGGACGCCGCCTATCGCGAGTTGCGCTTCGCCGGCGAGATCCAGCCCAGCCTGCTGGCCCTCGACGTCGCCCGCTCGGGCTCGATCGAACAGGCCCGCACCCTGTTCTGCGGCACCTTCTCCAAGACCATCTCGCCGGCCCTGCGGCTGGGCTGGGTCTGCGGGCCGAAGGCGGTGATCGAGAAGCTGGTCCTGCTCAAGCAGGGCAGCGACCTGCACGTCTCGACGATCAACCAGATGGTCGGCTGGCGCGCCGTCACCGAGGACTACGAGCAGCACCTCTCGCGCCTGCGCAACGCCTACGGCGCCAAGGCCCAGGCGACCCTGGACGCCCTGGCCCGCCACATGCCGCAAGGCGTCACCTGGTCGAAACCGGAGGGCGGCATGTTCGTCTGGCTGCGGCTGCCCGGCGGCCTGGACGGCAAGCACCTGCTGGAACGCGCCATCGCCGAGGAGCGCGTCGCCTTCGTGCCGGGCGAGCCGTTCTTCGCCGAGGTCCCGGCCGCCAACGCCATCCGGCTCAGCTATTCGCTGCCGACGGCGGCCGAGATCGACGACGGGGTCGGCCGCCTGGCCCGCCTGATCGCCCGGCACGGCTGAGCCACAGCCCATAGCGACTTCGCGCCAGAGTTGAACCTCCGAAGGCGACGCGCGTTCCGTCTCCGTGTCAGTTCGGCGCGCACGGAGGCGGCATGCTCGACCCCAAGATCTCCCAGGTCTGGCTGGTGGGCGGCGGGGTCGCCTCCCTGGCCGCCGCCGTCTTCCTGATCCGCGACGCCGGCGTTCCCGGCCCGAACATCCACATCCTGGAGGAGCTTCCGATCGCCGGCGGCGCCCTCGACGGCGCGGTCTCGCCGGCCCAGAGGGGCTTCGTCACCCGCGGCGGGCGGATGCTGGAGGAAGAGGCCTATCAGTGCCTCTGGAACCTGCTCGAGACGATCCCCTCGCTGGACGATCCCAAGGTCAGCGTCCGCGCCGAAACCCTCGCCTTCAACGAACGCGTCAAGACCGAGGCCCACGCCCGGCTGATCGCCGCCGGGGCGAAGATCCTCGACGCCGCGGAATACGGCTTCGACACCCGCGACCGCGTCGAGCTGATGCGGCTGCTCGCCCTGCCCGAGCGCGTCATCGGCGCCCGGCGCATCGACGACTTCTTCTCCGAGCACTTCTTTGCGACCAACTTCTGGCAGATGTGGCGGACCACCTTCGCCTTCCAGAACTGGCACAGCGCCATCGAGCTCAAGCGCTATTTCCTGCGCTTCGTGCAGGAGTTCTCGCGCATCCACACCCTCTCGGGCGTGCGGCGCACCAAGTACAATCAGTACGATTCCCTCGTCCGCCCGATCCAGAACTGGCTGAAGGAGCGCGAGGTCGACGTCCGCTTCGGGACCCGCGTCACCGACGTCGACTTCGACCAGTCCGATCCGGGCGCGCGGCGGGCGACCAGGATCCACGTCCAGGTCGACGGCTCCGCCGGGACCATCGACCTGGGCCCCCACGACGTCGCCATGATGACGATCGGCTCGATCACCGCCGATGCGACCTATGCCGGCGACGACACCGTGCCCGAACTAATCCGCGAGCGCCGCGACGGCGGCTGGTCGCTGTGGGAGACGCTCGCCGCCAAGGCCACCGACTTCGGACGCCCCAACACCTTCTTCGGCAATGTCGACGAGAACAAATGGGAGTCCTTCACCCTGACCATGCACGGCGACGCGCTGCTGAAGCGCATCGTGGAGTTCTCGAACAACGAGCCGGGCACGGGCGCCCTGATGACCTTCGTGGACTCCGGCTGGCTGATGTCGATCGTCGTGCCCTACCAGCCGCACTTCGCCGACATGCCCAGGGACCAGTTCACGCTCTGGGGCTATGGCCTGTTCATCGACGCGCCCGGAGACTTCGTGAAGACGCCGATGGCCAAGTGCACGGGCAAGGAAATCCTCACCGAGCTGATCCATCAGCTCGGCTTCGAGGACATGCTGGACGACGTCCTGGCGACGACGGACGTCACCACCGTGATGATGCCCTACGCCTCGGCGCTGTTCAGCCGCCGGGTTCCCGAGGACCGGCCCCTGGTGCTGCCGGCCGGGGCGGCGAACTTCGCGTTCCTGGGCCAGTTCACCGAGTTGCCCGAGGACGTGGTCTTCACGGTCGAATACTCTGTCCACGGCGCCATGCACGCCGTCTACGGGCTCTACGGCGTGGCCCTGGACATTCCGCCGATCTACCACGGGCTCAGCGACCCGAAGGTGGGCCTCAAGGCGCTGGAATCGGCCTTCCGCTAGCCGGACGCGGGGGCCGCGGCGGGAACGCCGCCTCCGCTCAGATCTCCACCTTGTCGGGCAAGGCGTCCACCACCTCGGCGAAGACCGCCTTGGGGTCGGCGTTCAGCGCCATGACGATGGCGTAGAACTCCACCACGTCGATCCGGCGCTCGCAGTTCTCGACATAGGAGATGAACTGCTGGGTCCGGCCCAGCCGCCGCGCCAACTCCGCCTGGCTCACCGCCTGCTCCTTCCGCAAGCGGGTCAGCACCGAGATCATCAATGCGTAGGCGTCGGTGAACACCGATCTGGCCATAGGCGTCCCGGTTCGTGGAAGCAGGGGCCATGGCTAAACGCCTATTCGAGTTACATGATTTTCATGTACATGATTTTGGTGTATTCGGAGCCGGCTGAGTTGGGGGCTTGACCTTTGGGGCCGGGAAGACATGGCGAAACGCAGGCCGGCTCCGGGCCTGCGTCGGACGAACTGCGCGAGATCGAGCGCCAGCTCCTGCTCGACGAGCTTGAGCTGCGCAGCGCGCCCGAGGCCGGGAAGGCCCAGCCCCGCGCGACCGCAGCGGCGGCGCTGGCCGCTGCTGCATTCGTCATCCTGCTCGCCGTCGTCGCCCCGGCCGCCTGCTCGGGCGACGGGAGCGCAGCGGGGCGCCCTACACCCGCTCGACGATGATCGCCGGGGCCATGCCGCCGGCGGCGCACATGGTCACCAGGCCGCGCTTGAGGTCGCGGCGCTCCAGTTCATCCAGGATGGTGCCGATCAGGATCGAGCCCGTCGCGCCGATCGGATGGCCCAGCGCCATGGCGCCGCCGTTCACATTGACCTTGTCGCGGTCCAGCTTCAGGTCGCGGATGAACTTCTCGGCCACCACCGCGAAGGCCTCGTTGATCTCGAAGAGGTCGATGTCGTCGAGGGTCAGGCCGGCCTTGGCCAGCACCTTGCGGGCCGCCGGCACGGGAGCGTTCAGCATCAGGGTCGGGGAATCGCCCATATTGGCCATGGCCACGACCCGGCCGCGCGCCTTCAGGCCGTTCTTGGCCGCATAGGCCGGCGAGGCGAGCAGCACCGCGGCCGCCCCGTCGACCACGCCCGAGGAGTTCCCCGCATGGTGCATGTGGGTGATCTTCAGGTCGGGATAGACCTGCCGGATCAGGTCGCCGTAGGTGGTGCCCTTGTCGTCCACGGGCACGTTGACGATCATCTCGAACGACGCCTTCAGGGCCGAGAGCCCCTCCAGCGTGGTCTGCGGCCGCGGGAATTCCTCGTGGTCCAGGGCCAGCGAGCCGTCCTCGCGATAGACCGGCACCAGCGACTTGTCGAAACGGCCGCCCTTGATCGCCGCGTCAGCGCGCTGCTGGCTGAGCAGGGCCAGTTCGTCCAGCGCCCGGCGGTCGATGCCCTCCATCGTGGCGATGGCGTCGGCGCAGACGCCCTGCTGGCTCTGCGGATGGCGCGCGCGCAGGCGCAGGTTGCCGGCGTCCATCATCGGCGGGGTCGAGGGATCGGCGCTGGCGCTGGTGTAGGACATCATCTCGGTCCCGCCGGCGATCACCAGGTCTTCCATGCCCGACATGATCTGGGCGGCGGCCAGGTTCACCGTCGTGATGCCCGAGCCGCAGAAGCGGTCCAGGGTCATGCCGCTGGCCTTGACGTCATAGCCGGCGTCGAGCGCCGCCATCCGGCCGAGGTCCCCGCCCTGCTTGCCGCGCTGGCTGGAGGTGCCCCAGATGATGTCGTCGACTTCGCCGGTCTTCAGGTCGTTGCGCTCGGCCAGGGCCTTCAGCACCGTGGCGGCCAGGTGCTGCGGGTGAAAATCGGCCAGCGCTCCTTTGCCGACCTTGCCGATCCCGCGGGGGGTGCGGCAGGCGTCGATGATCAGGGCCTCGGGCATAGTCTCGTTCCTTCCCAGTGGTTGCGGCGGCGCCGGCTCGTTCCTGGCAGACAAGCCCACCCGCCGTTACGGCAGTCCAGCGCCTTTTCCGTGCGGCGGGCGGTCGCAACCACGCCAGGGTAGGCGGCGCCGCGACATGGGGTTTCACCCGATCCCGCCGGCGGCTTCGCCGGGGTCTCCTGGCCGCTCACATAGTCCGGAGCCAAGCCATGCCCGCCAAACCGCCGAACATCCTCGTCATCTGGGGCGACGACATCGGTCAGTCGAACCTCAGTTGCTACACCCACGGCCTGATGGGCTATCGGACGCCCAACATCGACCGCATCGCCAGGGAAGGCATGCTGTTCACCGACAGCTACGGCGAACAGTCCTGCACCGCCGGCCGCTCCTCGTTCATCACCGGCCAGAGCGTCTATCGCACGGGTTTGTCCAAGGTCGGCATTCCCGCCTCGCCAGTCGGCATGCCGGACGGGACCGTCACGATCGCCGCCCTGCTCAAGAACCAGGGCTACGCCACAGGCCAGTTCGGCAAGAACCACCTCGGCGACCTGAACCACATGTTGCCGACCAATCACGGCTTCGACGAGTTCTTCGGCAACCTCTACCACCTCAACGCCGAGGAAGAGCCGGAGATGCCCGACTACCCCTCGGAGACGGACTTCCCGAACTTCCGCAAGATGTTCGGTCCGCGCGGGGTGATCCACTCCTGGGCGACCGACAAGGACGACCCGACCGTCCACGAGCGGTGGGGCAAGGTCGGCAAGCAGAGGATCGAGGACACCGGCCCGCTGACCAAAGCGCGCATGGAGACCTGCGACGATGATTTCGTCGAGGCCGCCTCAGACTTCATCAAGCGGCAGCATGCCGACGACAAGCCGTTCTTCGTCTGGCTGAACACCACGCATATGCACATGTTCACCCACACCAAGAAGTCGAGCCTGGGTCAGGCCGGCCGCTGGCAGTCGCCCTATCACGACACCATGATCGATCATGACAAGAACGTCGGGCAGATGCTGGACCTGCTCGACGAACTGGGCATCGCCGAAGACACCTTCGTCATGTACTCGACCGACAACGGCCCGCACCGCAACTCCTGGCCGGACGGCGGCATGACGCCCTTCCGCAGCGAGAAAAACACGAACTGGGAAGGCGCCTTCCGCATTCCAATGCTGATCCGCTGGCCTTCTCGGATCGAAGCGGGGTCGGTCGCCAACGGCATCGTCCAGCACCACGACTGGTTGCCGACCTTCCTGGAGATGGCCGGAGCGCCCGACGTCGTCGACAAGCTGAAGACGGGCTACGAAGCGGCCGGCCGAACCTACAAGAACCACATCGATGGGGTCAGCCTGCTCGGCTACATAACCGGCAAGGAAACGAAGAGCCCTCGCAACTTCTTCTTCTATTTCAGCGACGACGGCGACGTTCTGGCCATGCGCTTCGACAACTGGAAAATCGTGTTCATGGAGCAACGCTGCGCGGGCACCATGCAGGTTTGGGCCGAGCCCTTCACCCGCTTGCGTGTGCCGAAGCTATTCAACCTCCGCACCGACCCGTACGAGTTCGCGGACGTGACTTCGAACACCTACTACGACTGGTTCCTGTACCACGGCTACTTCATCCTGGTGGCGCAGGCGGCTGCGGCCAAATTCGTAGAAACCTTCAAGGAATTTCCACCGGCTCAACGCCCCGGCAGCTTCACCATTGATGACGCCATGGCGAAAATGACTGAAACCGCCGGCTCGGCTTGAGCCATGGAGGCCGGGGCGGCGGCTCTGGCACGCCGCCACGCGCCTTTAGTGTGTTTACTTCCATTCCGTAACGTCACTATCCGAACATCCGCCGGATAAGTCGGGAGGAGACGAGACGTCATGGACGCTGCTGCGATGAACGCCCTGTTGGCCAAGCAAAAGGCCGCTCACCTGCGTGACGGGGAGCCCTCGGCCGAGGTCCGCATCAACCGCATCGACCGGGCGATCGCCCTGCTGATCGACAATCGCGCGGCGATCGAGAACGCGATCAACGAGGACTTCGGGTCCCGCTCGCGCGAGGCGACCGCCTTCACCGACATCGCCGGCTCCATCGGCCCGCTCAAGCACGCCAAGGAGCACCTGGCCAAGTGGATGCGGCCGGAGAAGCGCAAGCCGACCCCGGCCATCCTCGGCCTGTTCGGCGCCAAGGCCGAGATCCGCTTCCAGCCCAAGGGCGTGGTCGGGATCATCAGCCCCTGGAACTTCCCGGTGAACCTCACCTTCGCGCCGCTGGCCGGGGTGCTGGCCGCCGGCAACCGGGCGATGATCAAGCCGTCCGAGTTCACCCCCGCCACCTCGGACCTGCTGGCCAAGATGTTCGCCGGCGCCTTCTCCGACGAGGAGATCGCGGTGGTCACCGGCGGGCCCGAGGTCGGCCAGGCGTTCTCCTCGCTGGCCTTCGACCACCTGATCTTCACCGGCGCGACCTCGATCGCCCGCCACGTCATGCGCGCGGCGGCCGAGAACCTGGTGCCGCTGACCCTGGAGCTGGGCGGCAAGAGCCCGGTGATCCTCGGCAAGTCGGCGGACATCGACGTCGCCTCGGCCCGGATCATGAACGGCAAGACGCTGAACGCCGGCCAGATCTGCCTGGCCCCCGACTATGTCCTGACGCCCAAGGAGAGCCTGGAGCCCTTCATCGCCGGCGCCCAGGCCTCGGTGGCCAAGCTGTTCCCGACCCTGAAGGACAATCCCGACTACACCGCCATCGTCGCCCAGCGGCACTACGACCGCATCAAGGGCTATGTCGACGAGGCCCGGGCCAAGGGCGCGCGGGTGATCGAGCTGAAACCGGAGGGCGAGGACCTCTCTCAGCAGGAGCACCGCAAGATCGCCCCGACCCTGATCATCGATCCCAGCGACGACCTGAAGGTCATGCAGGAGGAGATCTTCGGGCCGGTGCTGCCGGTGAAGACCTATTCGGGCATCGACGAGGCTATCGCCTATGTGAACAAGGGCGAGCGCCCGCTGGGCCTCTACTACTTCGGGTCGGACGAGGCCGAGCGCGAGAAGGTCCTGAAGCACACCACCTCGGGCGGGGTCACGGTCAACGACGTGGTCTTCCACGTGGCTCAGGAGAACCTGCCCTTCGGCGGCGTCGGCCCGTCGGGCATGGGCAGCTATCACGGCGTCGACGGCTTCCGCGAGTTCAGCCACGCCAAGGCGATCTACACCCAGATCAAGGCCGACAAGCCGCTGCAGCAGATGCGCCCGCCCTTCGGCCCGGCCATCCGCAAGTATCTGGACGGCCAACTGAAGCGGTAGGTCCAGGGCAGGGCGAGGCGACGAATCCCCGCGTCATCCCGGTTTGCGGAGCAAGACCGGGACGACGCGCAGGATATGCGATCCCCGGGGGGGCATCTGGGGTCTCGCCGCCGCGCGCCCAACAAAAAACGCCGCCCCGAAGGACGGCGTTCTTTTTGTCGAGACTGGAAGTCCTACTCGCCGGAGCGGAGCTGTTCGCGGGCCTGGGCCAGCAGTTCGTCCATCTTCATGCGGACCTCGCCCTCGCTGACGGAGACGCCCGAGCCTTTCAGGTCCTCGAACACCTTGCGCAGCACGTCCTCGTCGCCCGGCAGCTCGAAGTCGGACTTGACCACGGCCTTGGCGTATTCGGCGACGCTGTCGGCCGAGAGGCCCATCAGGCCCGCGGCCCATTCGCCCAGCAAGCGGTTGCGACGCGCCCCGGCCTTGAACTCTTGCTCCTGGTCGAGCTCGAACTTCTTTTCAAAGCCACGCTCGCGATCGTCGAAGGTCGTCATGTGTTCCCCAGTAGGCGGTCGGTCGGCGTTGCATATCCCGTGAACCGCCCCGTAGCAACGTAAACGCACGAACCGGCGCTGCGGCTCTTGCGCCGTTTGCGCCGAGGCGCCCATTCCATTAGTTTTTTCGAGCCTCATATGAGTGAGAGGGCCATACGGTCGGAGCCGCGCGCGTTTGAATCGAACTGCGCGCGTTTTTCGTTTTTCCGCTGGCGGCCAAGCCCTCGCTCTGGGAGAAGGCGCACATGACCACCCGCCGCAAGAAGATCTACGAAGGCAAGGCCAAGATCCTCTATGAGGGCCCCGAGCCCGGAACCCTGATCCAGTACTTCAAGGACGACGCCACCGCGTTCAATGCGCAGAAGAAGGCGATCCTGGAAGGCAAGGGCGTCATCAACAACCGCATCAGCGAGTATGTGATGACCAAGCTGAACTCCATCGGGGTTCAGAACCACCTCATCCGTCGCCTGAACCTGCGCGAGCAGTTGATCCGCGAGGTCGAGATCATCCCGCTGGAGGTCGTCTGCCGCAACGTGGCGGCCGGCAGCCTGGCGCAGCGCTTCGGCCTGCCCGAGGGCCAGGCCCTGCCGCGCTCGATCATCGAGTTCTACCTGAAGGACGACAAGCTCTCCGACCCGATGGTCGCCGAGGAGCACATCACCGCGTTCAACTGGGCCTCGACCCAGGAGATCGACGACATGATGGCCCTGACCCTGCGGGTGAACGACTTCCTCACCGGCCTGTTCGCCGGGGTCGGCATCACCCTGGTCGACTTCAAGGTCGAGTACGGCCGCATCTACGAGAACGACTTCTCGCGGGTGATCCTGGCCGACGAGATCAGCCCCGATTCGTGCCGCCTCTGGGACAGCCAGACGAACGAGAAGCTGGACAAGGACCGCTTCCGCCGCGACATGGGCGACGTCATCGAGGGGTACACCGAAGTGGCCCGTCGCCTCGGCATCATGAAAGAGATGCCCACCGTCATCCAAGGAGGCCTGCACTAGTGCGCGCGAAAGTTCATGTGTTCCTGAAACCCGGCGTGCTGGACGTTCAGGGCAAGGCCGTCGAGAACGCCCTGCACGGCCTGGGCTGGCCGCAGGTCGACGGCGTGCGCGTCGGCAAGACCATCGAGTTCGACCTGAAGGACGCCGCCGACAAGGCCGCCGCCGAGGCCCAGGTGAAGGACATGTGCGAGAAGCTGCTCGCCAACACCGTCATCGAAAGCTACCGGATCGAGGTGGCGTGAGAGGGCTCGCCGCCCTCTCCCCTGTCCTCCCGCTGATCCTGACCGCCTGCGCGCCGCCGCCCGAGCCGCCTCGGCCGCGGCTGGCGCTGGACTGCGCGCTCGCCTACGAGGCCCTGTCCGCCAAGGTGCTGGCCCAGCCGGGCCTGATCCCCGCGCCCCAGGAGCGCGGCGAGCCCTATCGCTTCTACAACATGCAGGGCGGCGGCGAGGCCTTCGTCCTGACCCAGGCGGGCGCGCCCGGCCATCCGGCGGTCTTCAAGCAGGAAGCCGTGCAGGAAAGCGGCCGCAAGGTCATGAAGAACACCGGCTGCGCCTATGGCGACAAGGCTGGATTCGACCAGGTGATGGCCTATCTGGAGAGCTTGAGCGCCAGGTAACGGACACCCAGATGACGAGCTACCATCTCGCCCAGATCAATGTCGGCCGCCTGAAGGCGCCGATCGACGCACCCGAGACGGCGGACTTCACCGACAATCTCGACCGCATCAACGCCCTGGCCGAATCCTCGCCGGGCTTCGTCTGGCGGCTGACCGGGGACGGGAACGACGCCACCGACCTCGTCGCCTTCGACGATCCCATGGTCATCACCAACATGTCGGTCTGGGAGAGCCCCGCCGCGCTGGGCGCCTTCGTCTATCGCTCGGGCCACAGCCAGATCATGCGCCGCCGGGCCGAGTGGTTCCACCCCATGGAGGTCTTCATGGCCCTCTGGTGGGTCCCGGTCGGTCACGAACCGACGGTGGCGGAGGGCGTAGCCAGGCTCGCCCGGCTCGAGCGCGAGGGGCCGTCGCCCGAGGCCTTCACCTTCCGCACGCCCTATCCGGCGCCGGATGCGACCACCTCCCCCCTCCCAATTCTCGACAAATGCGCGTAAAGGGCCGCCCATGAAAGCCGCCGTCATCGTCTTCCCGGGTTCCAACTGCGATCGCGACTGCAAGGTCGCCGTCGAACGCTCCACCGGCGCCAAGGTGGACATGGTCTGGCACGGCGACACCGCCCTGCCCCAGGGCCTCGACCTGATCGTCCTGCCCGGCGGCTTCTCCTACGGCGACTACCTGCGCTGCGCGGCCATGGCCTCGCTCTCGCCGGTGATGAGCGAGGTGCGCGCGGCGGCCGAGCGCGGCGTCGCCGTGGTCGGCATCTGCAACGGCTTCCAGGTTCTGACCGAGTCCAAGCTGCTGCCCGGCGCCCTGCTGCGCAACGAGAAGCTCAAATACGTCTGCAAGCCGGTGGCGCTCGAGGTCACCAACGCCCAGACCCGCTTCACCGCCGGCTACAACGGCCGCCGCGAGGTCGAGATGACGGTCGGCAACGGCGAGGGCAACTACTTCGCGGACGAGGAGACCCTCGACCGGCTGGAGGGCGAGGGCCAGGTGGTCTTCCGCTATCTCGACAATCCCAACGGCTCGGCGCGCGACATCGCCGGCATCGTCAACAAGCAGGGCAACGTCATCGGCCTGATGCCGCACCCCGACCGCGCCTTCGAGGCCGAGCTCGGCTCGGCCGACGGGGCCATCCTGTTCCAGAGCGCGCTCGCCAGCGCCTAGTCTTCCTCGTCCTCGCCGGTCTCGTCGCCGATCGCCTCGGTGACCAGCCGGCGCCAGACCGGATCGCTGTCGTCGACCAGGTCGACGTCCTCCAGCAGGGCCACCGCGCCGCCGCCGTCGGGCAGCACCAGGCCCAGCACCTCCATGGTCTCGCCGTCCTCGGAATCGTGCGCCTCGGCCTGGACGGCCACGGCCGCGACCTCGCCGTCGTCCTCCCACCAGATCACCGGCTGGGGCAGGTCCATGTCGATCGGCCGGCCGCCGCGGGTGTCGCCCAGGGCGAAGATCGCCAGGCGGTTGCGCACGTCCTCCAGCGTCGCCACGGCGCCGGTGAAGGGCTTCAGCCGCGACCAGTCCTCGGCGTCATAGCCGCCGCCGTCGAAGCCGGGTTCGTCGTCATTGTCGTTCATCGGGCCTGCCTAGCCCCGAAGCTGACGAGACTCCAGCGTCCAGCGCTCAGTGAACGGTCGCCGACACGCTCGGTTCGTCGTCCCACATCCGCACCGGCAGCGGAAAGCCGGCCTTGCTGAGCGCCACGTTCAGCGTCCGGGCCAGCAGCACCGGCGTCTCCGGCGTCGCCACCAGCGGCCGCAGCAGTTGCAGCGCCACGTCCGGCGCGATCCGCGCCACGCCGCAGGCCAGCACCACCCGCTGTTCGTCGTGCGAATAGCCGCCGCAGGCGACGCAGTGCACCTCCATCGCCCGCACCGCGTCGCGCTCGATATGCTCCATCAGCGCCACGAACACGCTGGCCACGGGTTTGGAGCTGATGTGGGTCAGGCCCGGACGGATCAGTTCGCGCGGGTCGTCCCCCGCCATCCGCGCCCGCGCCCAGGCGCGCAGCGAGGCCAGCACCAGTTGCTCGGAGACCGCCAGGCCGTGGGGCCCGACGCGCAAGGACGCCGCGGCGAGGGGGGCGATGGCCATGGGAGCGCTCCTTAATTGCGAATGACTCGCAATATCGATACGCTCACCTACCCCGCCGGTCAATCGGGCTGCACGCCTTCGGGAGCCGATTTCCGGAACCCTACGCCCCGGACGGAGGCGGCTCTGGCGACCATCGGACATCATCGGCAGATTTTGCGCTGACGCCGCGTCAATGCCCTAAGCACCCCCGGGCAACCTGCGGAGGCGACATGCAGAAGCTGATGGGATCGGGCGAGTTGCTCGACGCGAACGGACATCTGGTCGAGCGCGGCTGGGCCGCCGCCGAGGTTCGTCGCTACGACCGCGCGGCTATCGGCGCGCCGCACGACGATCCGGCGATCAAGGAGTGGGACTACTACGCGATCCTCTCCCCGGACTTCGGCCTGGCGCTGACCGTCGCCGACAACGGCCACATGGGCTTCCTGGGCGTCTCATGGATGGATTTCCAGGCTCGGAGCTTCGTCAACGGCGGCGTCGGCCTGCCCGCCCCGCACGGCGCGATGGCGCTGCCGCCCAGCGCCGACGCCGGCGACATCGTCCACGAGCATCCGAAGATGCAGATCGCCTTCCGCATCGAGCCGGGCGGGCGGCGGCTGACCATCTACGCCCCGGGCTTCGACAAGGGCGCGGGCCTGTCGGGCGAGATCTGGCTGGATCAGCCGCCGATGGACCGCATGGTCATCGCCACGCCCTTCGCCGAACAGCCGACCGCCTTCTACTACAACCAGAAGATCAACTGCATGCCGGCCCGCGGACACATCGTCTACGCCGGGAAGCGCTACGCGTTCGAGCCGTCCAGCGCCTTCGCCGTGCTCGACTGGGGTCGCGGGGTCTGGACCTTCGACAACACCTGGTATTGGGGTTCGGCCTCGGGCCTGGTGGACGGCAAGCCGTTCGGCTTCAACATCGGCTACGGCTTTGGCGACACCTCGGCGGCCAGCGAGAACATCCTCTTCTTCGACGGCAAGGCGCACAAGCTGACCGAGCTGAAGTTCCACCTGCCCGACGGGCCCCACGACAGCGGCCCCTGGCGCTTCACCTCAACCGACGGCCGTTTCGAGATGACCTTCGAGCCGATCGTCGATCGCCATGCCGACTTCGCCATGGGCGCCATCAGCAGCCGCCAGCACCAGGTGTTCGGCAGGTTCTCGGGCGTCGCGGTGCTCGACGACGGCACGCGCCTCGAGATCCGCGACCTGATCGGCTTCGCCGAAGAGGTCGAGAACCACTGGTAGGGCCGGACGTCGCCCCCCGCGTCATCCGGGTCTTCGGCTGCGCCGAAACCGGGACGACATCTTTGGCCTCGCTTACGCCTGCTGGTGCTTGAGCGGCAGCAGCGCCGCCAGGCTGATCAGGGCCGCGACGGCCAGGTAGATCCCGACCGGCACGAGGCCGCCCTGCGTCGACAGCGCCTGGGCGATCATCGGGGTGAGGCCGCCGCCAATGATGCCGCCGACGTTGAACGCCATCGAGGCGCCGGTGTAGCGCACCCGCGCCGGGAACAGGCCCGGCAGGAACGCCCCCAGCGGGCCGTAGACGAAGCCCATGGTCAGCAGCGCCAGCGACAGGAACGCCCAGGCGCCCAGCAGCGAGCCATGGCCCATCATCGGCGCCATCAGCGCGCCCACGGCGATGGCCATGAAGCAGCCGGCCATCAGCACCCGCCGCGGATTGCTGGCGTCCGACCAATATCCCGCCGCGACGATGCCCAGCGCCATGAAGCCGATCGCCCCCAGTTGCACGCCCAGGAAGGTCTCGCGGCTGTAGCCCAGGGTCTGGGTGCCGTAACCCAGGGCGAAGGCGGTCGCGAGATAGAAGGTCGCGAAGCACGCCACCACCGCGAAGGTGCCGGCCAGCGTCGGGGCCAGGTGGCGCTTGAACAGCTCGGCCAGGGGCACGTCGGAGGGCTTCTCCTCGGCCAGGGCCTTGGAGAAGGCCGGCGTCTCGGTCAGCTTCAGGCGAACCCACAGGCCGACCCCGACCAGCAGGGCGCTGCCCAGGAACGGAATGCGCCAGCCCCAGCTCTGGAACTGCTCGGGCGTCAGCAGCATGCCGAGGATCAGGAACAGGCCGTTGGCGGCGATGAAGCCGACCGGGGCGCCGAGCTGGGGGAACATGCCATAGCGCGCGCGCCAGCCGGGCGGCGCGTTCTCCACCGCCAGCAGGGCCGCGCCGCCCCACTCGCCGCCGAGCCCGAAGCCTTGGCCGAAGCGCAGCACGCAGAGCAGCACCGGCGCCAGCCAGCCGGCCTGCTGGTAGGTCGGCAGGAAGGCGATCAGCACGGTCGAGGCGCCCATCAGCAGCAGCGAGGCCACCAGGGTCGACTTGCGGCCGATGCGGTCGCCGAAGTGGCCGAACACGATCGCCCCGACCGGGCGCGCGAAGAACGCCACCGCCATGCTGGCATAGGACGACAGCAACTGCATCGAGGGCGAGGCGGCCGGGAAGAACAGCGGCCCGAACACCAGCGAGGCGGCGGTCGCATAGATATAGAAGTCGTAGAACTCGACGGCGGTGCCGACCAGACTCGCGCCCAGGATTCGCCGCGCCGACGGCGCCTCAGAACTCTTCGACATCCACACCCCCGATTGTCGGCGTTCGGCTTCGCGCCTGACGCCTGTCAGGTCAAGGCGTTTGGCGTCCGAAAACGCGTCTTCGGGCTTGCGACAGTTCGCCTAATTGGCGTCTATCTGACCAGGGATTCGCCGGGGACGGGAAAGTGACGCCAGGACTTGGGGCTCTGCGAATACTGGTCGTCGACGATAACGAGCAGATGCGGACGATCGTCGGCACGGTTCTCGCCGCCGCAGGCGTCGGCCGGCTCTTCTATGCGACCGACGGCAGGCATGCTCTGGACCTGGTCATGCGCGATCCGGTCGACGTGGCCTATGTCGATTACGAGATGCCGGTGATGAACGGCCTCGACTTCATTTCGCGGGTCCGGTTGCTGCCCGGCGAGATGCGCTACCTGCCGATCATCATGCTGACCGGGCATTCCGACCTGCCGCGGCTCAACGCGGCGCGCGACCGCGGGGTCAACGAGTTCCTGGCCAAGCCGGTCACCGCGCGCAACATCCTGCTGCGGCTGGAGTCGGTGATCATGCGGCCCCGGCCCTTCGTCGCCGCCAGCGACTTCTTCGGTCCCGACCGGCGGCGACGCGCGCAGGCGGGTTACGTCGGCCCCCTGCGCCGCGCGGTCGACCAGGCCGGCGTGCTGGAGCTCTAACGCGCGACGGCGGGCTATGCGCGCACCCTGGCCGGATTGCCGACCACCGTCGCGCCGGCCGGGACGTCGCGGGTCACCACCGCCCCGGCGCCGATCAGCGCGTCGTCGCCGACGCTGACGCCCGGCAGGATGATCGCCCCGCCGCCGATCCATACATTGGCGCCGATGCGGATCGGGCGGCCGAACTCCAGGCCGCCGGCCCGCTCGGCCGGATCGCGCGGATGGTCGGCGGCGAGGATCTGCACGCCCGGCCCGATCTGGGTCCTGGCGCCGATGCTCACCGCGACGACGTCGAGGATCACGCAGTTGAAGTTGAGGAACACCCCGGCCCCGAGGCTGATGTTGAACCCGTAGTCGCAATGGAACGGCGGCCGGATCGTCGCCCCCGCGCCCACCGCCGCGAAGCGCTCGACCAGCAGCTCGTGGCGGCGTTCCGGCGGCAGGTCGAGGGCGTTGAAGCGGCTCATCCAGGCGACCGCGGCGGCATGGTCGGCCTGGATCTGCGGGTCGCCGGCATCATAGAGCTCGCCCGCCAGCATCTTCTGCTTTTCCGTTCGCGCCATGCCGATCCGCGCCAGATGCTGACGCCCTCCTTGATCGCCTCGTCCCCCTCCGCGAGGCCGGCCTGCCCGGCGCCGCCGGGTTTCCTTGATTTGCAGGGTAGCTTACGCCAGATGGTCGGCATGTCCCTGCGCATCGACCCGTTCCACGCCATTTCCGTCAGCGGCCTGGCCCATCGCCTGAAGGCCGAGGGCCGGTCGGTGATCCACATGGAGTTCGGCCAGCCGTCGACCGGCGCGCCGAAGGCGGCGATCGAGGCGGCGCACCGCGTGCTCGACACCGACCCGATGGGCTACTGGGAAAGCCCGGCGCTGAAGGCGCGGATCGCCCGGCACTATCTCGACAAGTACGGCGTCACCGTCGCGCCCAACCAGATCACCCTGACCTGCGGCGCCTCGCCGGCGCTGGTGCTGGCCCTGGCCTCGGCCTTCTCGCCCGGCGACCGCGTCGCCCTGGCCCGGCCCGGCTACGTCGCCTATCGCAATACGCTCAAGGCCCTGCATATCGAGCCGATCGAACTGGCCTGCGGCGCGAACGAGCGCTTCCAGCTCTCGGCCGAACGCATCGCCGCCCTCGACCCGGCCCCGGCCGGCGTGATCATCGCCAGCCCGGCCAACCCGACCGGCACGATCATCCCCGCAGCCGAGCTCGAAGCCATCGCCAGGGTCTGCCGCGAGCGCGGGATCAAGCTGGTCTCCGACGAGATCTATCACGGCCTCAGCTATGTCGAGCCGGCGCGCTCGATCCTGGAGTTCGAGCCGAACGCCTTCGTGGTGAACTCGTTCTCCAAGTACTTCAGCATGGCCGGCTGGCGGCTGGGCTGGCTGCTCTCGCCGCCCGACCACGTGAAGGCGGCCATCGCCTATATGGGCGCGCTGTTCCTCACCCCGCCCTCGCTGGCCCAGCATGCGGCCCTGGCGGCGATGGACAGCACCCAGGAGCTCGAGGGCCACGTCGAGGTCTACCGCGCCAACCGCGCCCTGCTGCTGGAGGCGCTGCCGCGCCTGGGCCTCTCGGCCATCGCCCCGCCCGACGGCGCCTTCTACATCTATGCCGACGTCGGCCACCTGACGGACGACAGCCTCGCCTTCTGCCAGCGCCTGCTGCAGGACACGGGCGTCGCCACCGCGCCCGGCGTCGACTTCGACCCGATCGAGGGCCACCACTTCATCCGCATGTCGTTCGCCGTCTCCACCCCGGAGATCAAGGACGCCATCTCGCGGCTCGAGCCCTGGTTCGCGGCCCAGGGCGCGGCGACGGCGAAATAGGCGTCCAGCCGCCGCACTCAATTCCCACAAGAATTAGCGACGACCTTCCCCTTAAGTTGACTCCGACGAGGCCTGCCCGCAACCTAACGTCGTTCGCTGACGAAGGGCCGCCGGCATGGCAGACTCAACGCCCAAGGCCATCCGCGAGAACTTCGCCAAGACCCGCGTGGCGCTCGATCTGCTGGCGGTGCTGGGCGATGATCCCCAGCGCGTGATCATCGAGTTCAACGCCAACTTCCCGGGCGGCCAGACCGCGGCGCGCGCCCTGCTGCTCAGCCGCCTGCTCGGCCTCGAGCCCTTCGACTACGACGACATCCTGCGGCCCAGTTGGGCCGTGGCCGCGCCCATGCTGGCCAACGTCGAACTGCGCGAACCGCCGCGCATCGGCCGCGAGGAGATGGAGCTCTTCAACTCGCTGCTGACCGAGAGCTACCTGTTCACCAGCCTCGACAAGGAGCGCGTCCTGGCGCTGGCCCAACTCACCGCCGCGGTCCCCGGGACCGAACAGGACGTCAACCTCGTCTACCGCATCTGGGCCGACCCGACCCTCACCCCCCAGGTCTATGTCTCGCGCCGGACCATCAAGGCCGACGCCGCGCGCGCCGCCTTCAGCGCCGCCGGCCAGGACATCGTCTGGGCGGTGGCCGACACCGGCGTCCATCCCCATCCGCACTTCGACCTGCACCGGAACCTTGAGCTGGGCGATGGCCTGCGCCACTGGGACTTCACCGCCGATCATGCCAACGCCGCCGACGCGGAGGCCGAGGCGCTCAAGGACACGGCCGGGCACGGGACCCACGTCGCCGGCATCATCGCCGGCGAGACCATCACCGGCGAGGCCGCGCGCAACGTCGCCCAGATCGACGTCAAGCAGTTGATCCGCAAGGACGAGGCCCAGGTCGCCAGCACCACCCTGAGGGGCGCCGTGTCCGAGATCTCCGGCGTCGCCCCCCGCTGCAAGATCCTCAGCCTCAAGGTCATGACCAGCAAGGCCGACGGCCACGCCAGCCGCCTGATCGCCGCCATCGGCTACATCCGCCTGCTCAACGGCCAGAGCCCCGAGCCGAAGATCCAGGGCCTCAACATCAGCCTCGGCTACCCCTTCGACCCGACCACCTTCGCCGCGGGCCAGAGCCCGCTCTGCCGGGCGGTGGACAAGCTGGTCTCCAGCGGCGTGGCCGTCGTGGTCGCCGCCGGCAACGGCGGCTATGGCGAGGTCTCGGTCACCGGCGGCTTCGCGCCCGCCGCCCACGCCTCGACCATCGCCGACCCGGGCAACGCCGACCTGGCCATCACCGTCGGATCGACCCACCGCGACATGCCGCACCGCTACGGCGTCTCACACTTCTCGGCCAAGGGGCCGACCGCCGACGGCCGCCTCAAGCCCGACCTCGTCGCGCCCGGCGAGCGGATCATCTCCTGCGAACTGCCGGCCCAGGCGGGCGCGCCGGCGACCTTCAAGGAGGACACCGGCACCAGCATGGCCGCGCCCCACGTCTCGGGCGCGATCGCCGCCTTCCTATCGGTGCGCCGCGAGTTCCGCGGCGCGCCGCTGCTGGTGAAGAAGCTCTTCCTCGACAACGCCACCAGCCTCGGCCGCCAGGCGACGTTTGAAGGCCATGGCCTGGTCGACCTGATGCGCACCCTCCAGGCCGTCTAGAGAAAGGACGCCCATGACCAGGATCGGCGCCTCGCCCTTCGTCTGGCTGAAGTTCGACAAGGCCGGCCGGCTGGATGGCGGCGCGGCCGCCGCGCTCAAGGCCGCGCTGACGCCCGACATCAGCCATCTCGTCGTTCTCTCCCACGGCTGGAAGAACGACGAGACCTCGGCCTGGAAACTCTATTCCGCGCTCTGGCCGAACACCGCGCCGCACCTGGGCGCCATCGACCCGGCCAGGGTGCTGGTGGCCGGCGTGGCCTGGCCTTCGCGCCGCTATGCCCTGCCGGTCGACGCCAAGGCGCTGGCCGAGGCGGCGAGCGACGGGGGCGGCGCCCTGTCGGCAGGGACCACCGCGCCCGGCGTGCCCGACCTCACCGCCGCCCAGCTCAAGGCTCGCCTGGCCGCCGAACTGGGCGGCGTCGGCGCCAAGGCCGCCGCCAGGATCCGGGCCACGGCCGCCGCCTATGTCGCCGCGCCCTCCGAGCAGACCGCCGCCGACCTGGTCGGCGCCTTCATCGACGCCCGCAGCGCGCCGAAGAATATGGGTGAGGAGGCCGACACCCTGGCCGCCGTCGCCGCCAGCCCCGGCGCGCGGATGAGCAACCTGGCCCTGCCGCCCAGGTACACGACCCAGGCCGGGGTCGGCGCGGTCCAGGGCGGGTTGGGCGATCTCGGCGACGGGATCTCGGACCTTGTGCGCGGACCCAAGGCCGCGGTGCTGCGCCTGGCCGAGCAATTCAGCTACTACGAGATGAAGACCCGCGCCGGGGTGGTCGGCGCCAGGCTGGGCCAGGTGCTGGGCGCCCTGGCTCCCGCGCATGGCGTGAAGCTGCACCTGGCGGGGCACAGCTTCGGCGCCCGCCTGGTCACCGCCGCGGCCCAGGCGTTCCCGGCCGGCGGCGCGCTCGACCTCTTCAGCCTGACGCTGCTGCAGGGCGCCTTCTCGCACAACGGCCTGTCGGCGGCGCGCCGCGGCGGCTTCGCCAACGTCGTCGGCAAGCCCAGCGGCCCGATCGCCATTTCGCACACCCACAAGGACGACGCCTGCACCCTGGCCTACGCCCTGGCCTCGCGGCTGGTCCGCGACGCGGCCCTGGCGGTGGGCGACCGCAACGACAGGTTCGGGGCCATGGGCGCGAACGGCGCGCAGTTCGACCCCGGCGAGGCCGGCGCGGTCAGCGTCGCCGGCACGACCTTCGCGCCCGCCCGCGGGGCGATCACCAACTTCCTGGCCGACGGCTATATCGGCGACCACAACGACGTGACCAACCCCACCGTCGGCAAGCTGCTCGCCGCGGCGATCAGGGCCTGACGCGGCGCACCGTTCCGCGCGCCTTTGACGTCGATCAAGGCGCGGCGCATCCCTTCGGCCCAGTTAGGCGTTGCAGTGACCGGGAGGTCGCCATGGCGCTTCTGTCCCACCCTCTGAAGACGCCGCGGCGCCTGTCTGGTCCGCGGCGGCCATCCCCCGATCGGCCGCCGGGCGCTGCGCCCCCGCCGCTTCGTCTATCGCCAGGACGTGCGGCGGCGGGCGCGTTGCTCGCCATCATCGGCCTGGCGGCGCTGGCGGCCCAGGTCTTCATCCTCAACTGCGGCTCCCAGGCCTGCGATCGAGCGATGATGACCATCGGCCTGGCGCTCGGCGCGGCCCTGGCGGCCCTGGCGCAGTTCGCGATCATCCTTGGCCTCTGGCTGCTCTGGACCGCCTGGCGGCGCGGCGCCTAAGGGCCTTGCCGCCTCCCATCCCCACGCCTAGGCTGGCTCCATTAATTTACGCCATAAAGGGAAGCGACGATGAGCGCGGCGGTGGAAACGACCACGAAATCGGAAGAAGTGCTCTATGAGGCGGCGGACGGCATCGCCACCCTCACCCTGAACCGGCCCGAGCGGCTGAACACGATTTCCGGGCCGATGCTGGCCCGCCTGACCCAGTTGCTGATCAAGGCCAACGAGGATCCCGCGGTTCGCGTCATCGTGCTGACCGGGACCGGCCGCGCGTTCTGCGCCGGGCTCGACCTGGTCGACGCGACCCAGGGCTCGGGCATCGGCTCGGACAAGCAGGCCAGCGCCGTCTCGGTGAACATCGACCTGCGCAACACGCCCCCGACCGTGCTGTTCGCCATGGACAAGCCGACCATCTGCGCCCTCAACGGCTCGGCCGCGGGCTATGGCATGGACACCGCCATGGGCTGCGACATCCGCATCGCCGGCGAGAGCGCCAAGATGGCGGCCGCCTTCGTCAAGCGCGGCGTGGTGCCCGAGAGCGGCGGCACCTGGATCCTGCCGCGGCTGCTGGGCTGGGCCAAGGCCGCCGAGCTGATCTTCACCGGCCGCACCCTGTCGGCGCGCGAAAGCCTCGAACTCGGCCTGGTCAACCACGTGGTCCCCGACGCCGAGCTGGCCGCCAAGACCCGCGAGATCGCCCTGGAGATGGCCGCCAACGCCCCGCTCGCCGTGCAGTCGGCCAAGCGGCTGATGCGGATGGGCCTGTCGGAGACCTTCAACGACCACGTCCACCACGTCTATCTGCAGTTCCTGCAGTTGATCCGCACCCAGGACTTCAAGGAAGGCATGACCTCCTTCCTCGAAAAGCGGCCGGCGGACTTCCAGGGCCGCTGAAGGCGCCGCCGGCGCCTGCGGCAGGCCGGCCTCATCCTCTCGCGAGGACGGTGAACCTGTCGCAGGCCTCAGGCCCTGGCTCCAAATCCGATGCTGCCGTCATCGTCGGCGGCCAGGCTCTGGACCGCCAGTACCGAAGCCGCCGGCGGCCCGCCGCGGCAGGCCGCCACCATCCGCTCCAGGGCGATCTCGTCGCCGATGGCCAGCAGCTCGACCGACCCGTCGGGGCAGTTGCGCACCCAGCCGTCCAGCGCCAGCCCGCGGGCCTGGCGCTCGGCCCACCAGCGATAACCGACCCCCTGCACCTGTCCGGTGATCCGCAGCCTGACCGCACGCCGTTCCATACGGGAGAAAATGCGCCGCGCGCCGCGCCGGTTCAATGTCGTGCTCGTGAATGTCCTACGCTCTTCCCCTGACGCATGGTCACCCGCATAGGCTGCGTAGAACAGGCTGACAGGGAGAAGAACAGATGGTCAGGCAAGCATGGATCCTCGCCGTTGCGGCGCTGGCGGCGAGTTGCGCGACGCCGGGCGGACAGGCGCCCCAGGCTCAGGCGCAGGCCGAGCCCAAGCCGATCCCCGAGATCCGCCCCGGCTACCTGGCCGGCTATATGCCCATGGGCGGCGCCCCCAACAGCCTCGCCATCCTGCCGCCCCCGCCCGCCGCGGGGTCGCCCGCCCAGGCCAGGGACGACGCCTCCGCCAAGGCGGCGGAGGCCCTGCGGGGAAGCCCGCGCTGGTCGGTGGCGACGCAGGACGCCGAGCTGAAGTTCCCGGCCGCGGCCGAGACCTTTTCCTGCGCGCTCGGCGTGAAGGTCAGCCAGGAGACCACGCCGCGGCTCTACGTCCTGCTGCGTCGCACCCTGGTCGACAACGGCCTCTCCACCTATCCGACCAAGACCAGGTACCAGCGCGCCCGGCCGTTCATGGTCAACAATACGCCGATGTGCACGCCGCAGGAGGAAGACGAGCTGCGCAAGGACGGCTCCTACCCCTCCGGCCACAGCGCCGTGGGCTGGGGCTGGGCGCTGATCCTGGCCGAGGCCGCCCCCGACCGCGCCACCGAGGTGCTGGCCCGCGGCCGCGCCTTCACCCAGAGCCGGGTGGTGTGCAACGTCCACTGGCTGAGCGACACCGAGGAAGGCCGGATGATGGGCGCAGCCACGGTCGCCAAGCTGCACGACAACGCCGACTTCAAGGCCGACCTGGAAGCCGCCAAGGCCGAGATCGTCGCAGCGCGGGCCGCCGGCCATCTGCCCACCCGCGACTGCGCCGCCGAGGCCGCCGCCCTGGTCGGCGGCTAGGTTCGCGGGCCGCGCCCCAACGCCGGACGCGAACTCGGTAGAACACCCGATTGCCGCCGCCGCCGGCCCGCGCCCAAGCTTCCCGCGCACCAGCACGGGAACGCGGCGTGGCCCAGCAGCCATCGATCTCGCCGGTCATCGGCGCCGAAACGATCTTCGAGGGCGGCCCGCCCCGGCGGCTGACGGCCCTGGCGCGGCTGCCCTCGCCCATCGCACCGAACGCCGGGGTGCGGACGATGCTCACCCTGGGGCTCGGCTGGCTTCCGCTGGCGGTGCTGGTCGCCGTCGACATCGCGATGGGCCGCGCCGGCGTTCTCCACAGCTTCGTCGAGGACATCGGCGTCCACGCCCGCTACGCCATCGCCGCGCCGCTGCTGGTGCTGGCCCACGTCGTCTGCGCGCGGCGGCTCGGCGTCATCGCCCGCCACTTCCAAGGCTCGGGCCTGCTTGGCGAGGACGACGAAGCGCGCGCGGCGCAGGCGCTGGAGGCCACCCGGCGCCGGGTGCATTCCCTGTGGGCCGAGGCCGCCGTCCTGATCGCCGTCTACGGGCAGGTCGCCGCCCTGTTCCTGACCGAGCCGGCCATACTGCGGCAGGCCCAGTGGCAGGTCGCCGCGGACGGCGCGGGCCTGTCGGCGGCCGGATGGTGGCACGCCATGGTCAGCGTGCCGCTGCTGCTCGCCCTGCTGCTCGGCTGGGCCTGGCGCATCGGCAACTGGGCGTGGTTCCTGCGCAGCGTCGCGCGACTGGACCTGCGGCTCATCGCGGCCCACCCCGACCAGTCGGGCGGCCTCGGCTTCCTCGCCCAATCGGTCAGGGCGTTCAGCATCGTCGGCATGGGGCTGGGCGCGATCGTCGCCGGCCGCTTCGCCTATGTGCACCGGCACGACCTGGCGACCCCATACACCGATCCGATGCTGATGGCGGGGATCGTGGTGCTGGTCCTGGCCTTCGCCGTCGGCCCGCTGCTGTTCTTCATGAGGCCGCTGATGCAGGCCTGGCGGCAGGGGGCCCTGCGCTACGGGGTCCTGGCGACCGACATGGGCGTCCAGTTCGAGCGGAACTGGTTTCGCGGCGCGCCCGGCCGCCCGATGCTGTCTGAGCCGGACTTCTCCGCCGCCACCGACCTCTATCAGGTGGTCTCCAACGTCTATGGGATGCGGTTCGTCCCGGTCGACCCGCGCAGCCTGGTGATGCTGGTCGCCGCCACCCTCGCCCCGTTCGTGCCGGCGATGTTCCTCTCCATGCCGGCCCAGGTCGTCATCGACGAACTGAAGGCGCTGCTGTTCTGAAGCGCGGCGGCCTTACCTCTGCAGCCAGCGGCGCCAGCCTCGCTTCGGTTCCGGCGGCGGCGTGGGCGGGGCCGGGGCCGCGACGGGCGGGGCGGCCGCCGGCTCGGGCTTCGGCGGCGGCGCGGGCGGCAGGCTGAAGAGGTCGCGGTCGGCCACGCGGAAGTCGATGGTCGTCAGCTTGCGCTCGCGCGGCGCGGCCAGGTCGCCGCCGGAGGTCGCCACCCGGAACGGGACCTGCACCGGCCCGACCCGGCGATAGTCGGACACCTCGATGGTGAGCGGCGCGCCGACGCCGTCGTGCTCGACCATGCGGGCCAGCAGCCCGCTGCGCGCGTCGAACCACAGCTCGCGCGGGACGCCGCCGGCCGGCTGCACGCGCAGCACCTCGAAGCTGCGGCCCTGATGCTGGCGGGTCCCCAGGTGCGAGCTGCGCAGGTCGAACCGGCTGGGATAGAAATAGCCGTAGGCGCCGAAGAAGGCCTCCGAGCGCACCTTGGCGACGAACGGGCCCTTGTCGGAGCCGGTCGCGACGCCGCCGGCCAGGATCCGCCACTCGGCCGCGCCGTTATAGCCCTGGACCAGCTTGTCGCCGCCCTGCGCCTGGGTCTCCTGGCGCAGGCCATAGCGCAGCGGATCGAGCCAGCGCTCGACCTGCGCCCCGCCCTCCTCGCCGACCTCGTGCACGCCGCGCAGCATGTTCCAGCCCGCCGCGCCGCCCGAGGCCGCCCGAGCCTTGTCCAGCACCCGCTGGGCGGCCGGGGAGTTTTGCGCTTGCGCGGCGCCTGCGGCGACCAGCACCGCAAGGGCGACCACCGCGGCGAACTGCTGACGCATCGGCGAAATCCACATGAGCCGGGGAAGGAAGCGGCGAAGGTTGTCGAGAATGCGGCGACTCGCGCCCCCGCCGCCTCTGTTAGCCCGCCGGGCCCCAACCGCAAAACACCGCCCTCGCCGCTTGCCCCTCCAGATGTCCCCGCGGCGAGCCGCGCTTCAGGTCACGGCGACGCGGGTGATGTGGCGCCGGCGCCAGGACGCCAGGCTCCCCCACTTAATTACGATACTTTCGCGTTGACATAATAAGCGCCGCGGGAGAAGGCTCGGCCAAATAACGCTGTGCGAGCAGCCGGACGCCTCGGGCGCGCCGGGCAGAAATCCAGGGGAAACTTCATGATCCACACCACCATCAAGCGCTCATCCACGGCCATGAAGCGTGCGCTGCTGGCCAGCGCCGCGGCGGCCGTCGCGCTGGGCGCGGCCCCGGCGGCCAACGCCCAGGACAGCGACATCACGCTCGGCGAGCTGGTGGTCACCGCCCAGAAGCGCACCGAGCGGCTGCAGGATGTCCCGGTTTCGGTGAACGTCGTCTCCGCCCAGGCCCTGGCCGACAGCCACGTCTCGGGCCTGCAGCAGTTGCAGCAGCTTTCGCCGTCGCTGACCTTCACGCCCTCGGCCAACACCCGCGGCCAGGGCCTGTCGGTGCGCGGCCTCGGCACCCTCAACTTCTCGGACGGCGTCGAGCCGACGGTCTCGGTGGTCCTGGACGGCGTGGTCATCGGCCGCAGCGCCGGCTCGTTCTTCGACTTCAACGACGTCGAGCGGATCGAGGTGCTGCGCGGGCCCCAGGGCATGCTGTTCGGCAAGAACGCGGCGGCCGGGGTGATCAACATCGTCACCGCCCGCCCGAACCTGACCGAGTTCGAGGCCGACGCCTCGATCAGCTACGCCACCTTCGACGAGGTCCGCGCCAAGGGCTCGGTGTCCGTGCCGATCAAGAGCGGCGAGCTGGCGGCCCGGATCTCCGGTTTCTACAATGAATCCGAGGGCGTCATCACCAACGTCTTCGACGGCAAGAAGTACAACGGCCTCAACTCCTACGGCGTGCGCGGCAAGCTGGTCTGGAGCCCGGACGACAGCTTCGACCTCTTCGCGACGCTCGACTACACCCGCGCCGACCAGGACTGCTGCGTCAGCACCGTGCGCTCGATCCTGCCGACCACCCGCTACTTCGGCCCGACCGGCCCGACCCGCGCCTCGCTGTTCGCCGGCGTCGATGTCGGCCCCTACAGCCGCGAGGCGAACTTCGACGGCAAGGCGTTCAACGACCAGAACACCTGGGGCGCCTCGGTCGAGATGAACAAGACGTTCGAGGCCTTCACCCTGACCTCCATCACCGCCTATCGGGCGTTCGAGGTCGAGGACAACAACGACGCCGACGGCGGCCCGCTGGCCCTGCTGAACGTCAACAGCGCCCACCAGAAGCAGGACCAGTTCACCCAGGAACTGCGCATCACCTCGCCGGCCGGCCAGCGGCTGGAATACGTGGCCGGCCTGTTCTACTTCGACCAGGACGTCTCCACGACGACCGAGATCCGCGGCAACTTCGGCCAGGTCCTGCCGGCCGGCGCCTACCTCCAGAACTTCATCGACCGGGCGATCAGCACCCGCAACTTCGCCGCCTTCGGCCAGGCGACCTTCAACCTCACCGACGACCTGCGCCTGATCGGCGGCCTGCGCTACACCAACGAGGAGCTGAAGGCCCGCTTCCTGCGCACCATCCCGGCCGGCGCGCTGGCCGCCGTCCCGGGCCTCGGCGGCCCCGCGCTCGACGCGCCGGACCTGCACGCCAAGGACGACGACCTCTCCGGCAAGCTCGGCGTGCAGTACAAGTTCAACAGCGACGTCATGGCCTACGCGACCTACTCGCGCGGCTACAAGGGCCAGGCGATCAACCTTCTGAACAACCTCAGCGCCGCGACCGTCAATTCCGGCCAGTACGTGCTCGCCCCCGAGACGGTGAACAACTACGAGGTCGGCCTGCGCACCACGCCGTTCGACCGCCGGGTGATCTTCAACCTCACGCTCTTCCAGACCGAGATCGAGAACTTCCAGGCCCAGACCTTCGACGCGGCCACCACCAGCTTCGCCCTCTCCAACGCCGGCGAACTGCGCTCGCGCGGGGTCGAGCTGGAGACCCAGTACCGCCCGAACCAGGCCTTCCAGTTCTCCGGCAATGTCGCCTATGCCGACACCCGGGTCGAAGACTTCGCCCCGGCCTGCTATCCCGGCCAGACGGCGGCCCAGGGCTGCGTCGGCGGGCGCCAGGAGGTGACCGGCAGCGCGCTCACCAACGCCCCGATGTGGTCCTACACCCTGGGCGCCAGCTACAATCGCGAACTGGAGTCCATCCCGTTCGACCTGACCGCCGACATCTCCTACAGCTACCGCTCGTCGGTGTTCTTCACCTTCCGCGACCCCAACACCATCCAGCCGGGCTATGGCCTGCTGAACCTGAACGTCGGGCTGCAGAGCACGGACGGCCGCTACGGCGTCACCGTCTTCGCGCGCAACCTGCTGGACGAGCAGTTCGTGTCCGGCATCGGCACCGGCTTCCTGGACACCAGCGCCACCGGCGCCGGCTACACCCAGAGCCTGACCCAGGACGCGTTCCGCCGCGTCGGCGTCGAGGCCCGCGTCCACTTCTGACCGGCCTCCGGCTCGCCCCCGTGGCGAGCCGGCCACATCGTTTCCCGACTGGGCGCCGTGCAAGCGGCGCCCTTTTTCCTGCCCTACTCGCTGAAGTACCGGGCGAAGCGGCAGAGCAGCTCCGGCGGCTGGGCCAGCGGCCCCGAGCCGTAGCGGTCCCACTCCTGCGCCCACAGCCGCTGCAGCCGCGCCAGCACCTCGGGATGGCGCTGCGCCAGGTCGACGCTCTCGGCATAGTCGACGTCGGTGTTGTAGAGCTCCCAGCGATCCTCCTCGAAGGCGCTGCCGCACCGGTGCATGGCCACCGCCCGCCAGCCGCCGTCGGTGATCGCCCGGTTGCCGCGCAGCTCGAAGTACTGCGTGGTCCTGGCCGGCGGGGCCTTGGGATCGGTGAAGGTCGCCCCGAACGAGCGCCCCGCGACCGGCAGTTGGGCCTGGCCGCCCACCACCTCGGCGAACCTCGTCCCGGCCGCGTCCAGCAGGGTCGGGGCGATGTCGACCACGTCGACGAACTGGCCGCGCACCGCCCCGCCGTCCTTGATCCTGGCCGGCCAGGAGACGATCAGCGGCGTGCGCACCCCGCCCAGATAGGGCCACAGCTTGTAGCGGCGGAAGGGCGTCACCCCCGCCATCGCCCACGGCCGCGGATAGGCCGCCTGGGTCTCGCCGGCGCCGAGCTGCGCCAGCCGCGCCCGCTGCTCGGCCGGGGTCAGGGCGTTGGGCCGGTAGAGCCCGTCGAACTCGCCGGCCTGCCCGGCCTCCGACGCCGCGCCGTTGTCGGAAAACAGGACCACGAGGGTGTTCTCCTCCAGCCCCGCCTGCTCCAGATAGCCCAGCAGCCGGCCGATCTGTTCGTCGGCATGCTCCATGAAGCCGGCATAGACCTCCATGTAGCGGGCGAAGACCGCCTTCTCGTCCTTGCTCAGCTCGGCCCACGGCCGGTCGCCCTCGTTGGCGGGCGGCAGGGCGGTGTCGGCCGGGATCACCCCCAGCGACTTCATGCGGGCGAAGCGCGCGCGGCGGATCTCGTCCCAGCCCTTGTCGTAGACCCCGGCATAGGCGTCGGCGTAGCGGGCCGGGACCTGGAGGGGGGCGTGCGCGACGCCCAGGCCCAGGTGCAGGAAGAACGGCTGGTCGGGGGCCTTGCGCCGATGCTCGCCGACCAGCGAGATCGACCTGTCCACCAGGTCGCTCGACAGGTGATAATCGGCCGGCAGCTCCGGATGGATGTAGTCGTTGTTCTCGACCAGGTCGGGCCGGTACTGGTCCGTCCAGCCCCGGGCGAAGCCGTAGAAGTAGTCGAAGCCGCGCTGCAGCGGCCAGTCGCCGCGCTCGGTTCCCTCGCCCAATTGCTGCTTGGGGATCAGGTGCCACTTGCCGACGATCCAGTTGGCGTAGCCGGCGCCCTTCAGGGCCTGGGCCAGGTTCTGGGCGTTCTGCGGGATATGGAACGCGGTCTTCGGGAAGGCGCCGGCCGGCGCGGCCATGCTCAGGTCGGGAACGTCGGGCATGTTGACCGTATGGCCGTTGCGGCCAGTGAACATCGCCGCCCGCGTCGTCGAGCACACCGCCTTGGTGTCGAACCGGTTGTAGCGCAGGCCGCGGCTGGCCAGCCGGTCGATGTTCGGCGTGCGGATCTCGGCCCCGAAGCAGCCCAGGTCGGAGAAGCCCACGTCGTCGAGCACGATGGTGACGATGTTCGGCGGCCTGGAGGTCGGCCGCGGCGCCGCCGCAGCCACGCGCGCGAAAGCCGTGGACGCGAGCAGGGAGGTGAGCAGGACGCGGCGGTGGATCATGGCGGGTTCCCGGATACGATCCGCCCGCCGAGGCTGCGAGCGGGGCCTCGTGCAGACGGCCAGCGCCGCCCTCCGCCGCAGGTTTCGGCCTGCGCCGATATTATGTCAACTCCATAGTATCGTAATTCAGCGCGCGCCGGGCGGCGTCAGCAGGCTCTGGATCAGCACCCGCAGTTCCTCGTCGCTCACCGGCCAGTTCAGCGAATGGATGTTGCGCGCGACACCGTTGAGAACATTGAGGATCACGCCCGCCGAAAGCGCCGGCGGGCCGGGCATCCGGTCCAGCGCCTGTTGCAGCCCACCGCTGTTCCGCGTTCGCCGGAACTGCGCAGCGGCGTTCAGCGCCGCGCCGATCTCCCTGTTCACCCGCCCCTCGGTCTGCAGCGCCACCGAGCACGCGCCGAGCTGCGAATGGCTGTAGAGCTCGATGAGCTTGTGGGCGAAGGCTTCCAGGTCGTCGGCCGGCGCGCCGGTGTCCTTGAACTCCGCCTCGTTCCAGACCTCGAGGAACGCCTCCACCACGCAGGCGGTCGGCGTGTCCCAGCGGCGGTAGAAGGTCGCCTTGGTCACCCCGGCCTCGGCGCAGACCCGGTCCAGCGTCATGCCCGAGAAGCCGTGCCGCGCCAGCACGGTCAGGGCGGCCGTCTTGATCCGCTCCTGCAGGCCGCTGTCGCGCGGACGGCCGCGGCCTCTGCGCGCCGGCTCGGCCGCCTTGGTTTCCATAGGACTCATGCCTCCTAGAGGCCCGCCTCGCCCCAGGCCGTCAAGTCCCCGCCCTCGGCGCCGGCAGGACGCTCGGGCCGCGGCGTTGACTTGAGGCGCGCCCCGGCTCCATCTCGTCGGAATGTCGAAGGAACGAGCGCCCCGCCGATGGTCCGACGCCACCCGCGCCAGCCTGCTCGAGGCGGGGATCGCGGCCTTCGGCGAACACGGCTTCGACGCGCTCAGCGAAGACGCCATCGCGCGGCGGGCGGACCTGACCCGGGGCGCGCTGCAGTATCAGTTCGGCGGCAAGAAGGGGCTGTTCGCGGCCGCCTTCGACCACGTCCTCCAGGAGACCGCCCGCCTCATCGCCGACCAGACGATGGAGCGGGCCCATTCGGTCGCCGAGCTGGGCGAGGGCGTCGGCGTGCTCATGGACCTGGCCCTCGACCCGCGCCGACGACGGCTGCTGTTCGTCGAGGCGCCGGTGGTGCTCGGTTGGAACGACTGGCGCGAGGGCCTGCGCCGGGCCTTCGAGCCGCTGCTGCATCACGCGCTGGGCCATTGGGTCGAGGGCGGCCTGATCTCCGAGCATGAGGTCGCCGGCCACGCCGAGGTGCTGCTCGGCGCCGGCGTCCAGGCGGCCCTGGCCCAGGGCGCGGGCGATCCGCGGCCGCGCGCGGCGCTGGAGGCGATGATCGCACGGCTCGCCGCCCGGCCTTGAGCGAACGCCGTTGCGCCGCGCTTCTATTTCATTCACGGTGCATGAAATAGAGACTGGAGGTCCCGATGTCGCCCGCCGCCCGCTTCGCTGTTCCGTCCGCCGCCCTCCTCGGCGTCCTGTTCCCGGTCCTTGAGACCGCCCGCCGCGGCCTCGGCGCCTGGCTGACGACGCCGGTGACGCTGCTGGAGGACTATGTCGCCGGCGCCCTGCTGCTGTGGGCCGCCTTCGCCGTGCTGCGCAGCCGGCCCGCCGGATGGCTCATCATGCTCGCCGCCAGCGCCTACACGACCGGCATGATGTCCTCGAGCTTCCTCAAGCAACTGGAGGCCCAGCTCCAGGGCGTCGCCTGGGAGGCGAACCAGGGGCTGGTCGTCGCGATCAAGCTGTTCCTGTGGGGCCTGCCGCTTATCCTGACGATCGTGGCGGCCAGGACCCTGCTCGGCCGCGCGAACGCAATCTAGGCCGGCGGCGCGGCGCCCCGGCCAGCCGTCCATGCCGCAAAGGCCGGCCGCGCCGATTGCGCCGCCTGCGCCAGCGACGTCCGGTCAAGGACGGCCATGAACGCCGCCACGGCGTCGGCGAGGATGCTGCTGGTCTCGCAGCCCAGCCGCAGCTCGCAATTGGCGCAGTCGGCCATCCGCATGCCCGGCTCCAGCGCCCGCACGACGTCGCCCACGGTGATCTCCGAGGGCGCCCGGGCCAGGGCGACGCCGCCGTTGCGTCCGCGCAGGCTCCTGATGAACCCGGCCCGCACCAGCGCCTGGGCGACCTTGGACACGTGATTGTAGGACAGCCGCTGCTCGGACGCGAAGCTGGGCAGGGAGATCGGCCCGCCGTCCATCCGCGCCAGGACGATCAGGAGGCGCAGGCCGAAATCGGTGTGCTGGGTGAGCTGCATGCCGTGGCCAGTGTGGAAAATGCGCTTGCCGCAATCAAGCACATATAATACCGGCTTTTTAATTACCGCTTTTAAGGAGTCTCGATATGCGCGTCGCTTCCGCCCAGGCCATGGCCATCGTCAAGTCCACCGCGCCCGCCCTCCAGCAGCACGGCCTGGCGATCACCACGGCGATGTACGCGCGCCTGTTCGAGAATGCGGAGATCGCGGCGATGTTCGATCGCGCCGCCCAGGCCAGCGGCGAGCAGCCGCGCCGTCTGGCCGGCGCCATCCTCGCCTACGCCAAGAACATCGACCGGCTCGAGAACCTCGGCCCGGCGGTGCAGAGCATGGTCGCCCGCCACGTGGACACCGGCGTGAAGCCCGAGCACTACCCGCACGTGGCCAACGCCCTGCTGCCGGCGATCCGCGAGGTGCTGGGCGCGGACGTCGCCACGGACGAGGTGCTGGCCGCCTGGGGCGAGGCCTATTGGATGCTGGCCGACATCCTCATCGCCGCCGAAGCCCAAGCCTATGAGGACGCGCAGGCGGCCTGACCACGCTTGCCGGCGTCGGCCTTCCCGGTCGGCGCCGACTGCGCCCAGGTCGCCGCAGTTTCCCGCACCCCCTCCCCCTGACGCCAGAGTCCCGCTATATGCGCGCCCATGAGCGCTCAGCCTGGCAAGACCCTCCGCGAAACCGCCGCCGAGTACGGCCTTAAGTCGGAAGAATACGACGTCATCCTGCAACGCCTGAACCGCGAGCCCAACGAGGTTGAGCTGGGCGTGTTCTCGGTGATGTGGTCGGAGCACTGCTCCTACAAGTCCAGCAAGAAGCACCTGGGCAAGTTCCCGACCTCGGGCCCGCGCGTGATCTGCGGCCCGGGCGAGAACGCCGGGGTGATCGACATCGGCGACGGCCAGGCCTGCATCTTCAAGATGGAGAGCCACAACCACCCCTCCTACATCGAGCCCTATCAGGGCGCGGCGACCGGCGTCGGCGGCATCATGCGCGACGTCTTCACCATGGGCGCGCGCCCGGTGGCGCTGCTCAACGCCCTGCGCTTCGGCGATCCGTCGCACCCCAAGACCAAGCGCCTGGTGTCGGGCGTGGTCAGCGGCATCGGCGGCTACGGCAACTGCGTGGGCGTGCCCACCGTCGCCGGCGAGACCAACTTCCACCGCGGCTATGACGGCAACATCCTGGTCAACGCCATGTGCGTGGGCCTGGCCGACGCCGACAAGATCTTCTACTCGGCCGCCCCGGCGCCCGGCCTGCCGGTGGTCTATTTCGGCTCCAAGACCGGCCGCGACGGCATCCACGGCGCGACCATGGCCTCGGCCGAGTTCGACGACGCCTCGGACGAGAAGCGCCCGACCGTGCAGGTCGGCGACCCCTTCGCCGAGAAGCTGCTGATCGAAGCCACCCTCGAACTGATGGCCTCGGGCGCCGTCGCCGCCATCCAGGACATGGGCGCGGCGGGCCTCACCTCCTCCTCGGTCGAGATGGCCGGCAAGGGCGGGGTCGGCATCGAGCTGATCCTCGACGACGTGCCCCAGCGCGAAGAGGGCATGAGCGCCTACGAGATGATGCTGTCGGAAAGCCAGGAGCGCATGCTGGCGATCCTCAAGCCCGGCCGCGAGGAAGACGGCCGCCGGATCTTCGAGAAGTGGGGCCTGGACGCCGCCACGATCGGCCGCACCACCGACACCGGACACCTGGTCCTGAAGCACAAGGGCGAGGTCGTCTGCGACGTGCCGCTGGCCCCGCTGTTCGACGACGCCCCGCTCTATGACCGCCCGTGGGTCGCCTCGCCGCAGCTTCCGCGCCTGACGGCGGCCGAGGTCGCGGCCCCGGCCGACTACGCCGACGCCGTGGTCAGGCTGATGAGCGCCCCCGACATGGCCTCCAAGCGCTGGCTGTGGGAGCAGTACGACCGCCACGTCATGGCCGACACCCTGGAGGACTCCTCCACCGGGGCCGACGCCGGCATCGTGCGCGTGCACGGCACGAAGAAGGCCCTGGCCGTCACCTCCGACTGCACCCCGCGCTATGTCCAGGCCGACCCGTTCGAGGGCGGCAAGCAGGTCGTGGCCGAGGCCTGGCGCAACCTGACCGCCGTCGGCGCCGACCCGATCGCCATCACCGACAACCTGAACTTCGGCAATCCCGAGCGGCCCGAGATCATGGGCCAGATCGTCCGCGCCATCGAAGGCATGGCCCAGGCCTGCCGCGACCTCGACTTCCCGGTCGTGAGCGGCAATGTCAGCCTCTACAACGAGACCAACGGCGCGGCCATTCCGCCGACCCCGACCGTCGGCGCCGTGGGCCTGATCGCCGACTACGCGCACCGCGCCGACTTCGCGGGCATGAAGGACGGCGACGCCCTGGTGCTGGTCGGCTCGACCGTCGGCGAGCTGGGCGCCTCGATGTACCTGCGCGAGGTTCAGGGCCAGGAGGCCGGCGCGCCCCCGCTCGTCGACCTTACCCTGGAACGCAAGGTCGGCGACTTCATCCGCAACCTGATTCTCTCCGACCAAGTCACTGTTTGCCATGACCTTTCGGATGGCGGCCTGATCGCCGCCGCAGCCGATATGGCCCTGGCCTCCAAGGTCGGCTTCACGCTGCAGCAGGACCGGTCGATCCCCGCGCACGCCTTCCTGTTCGGCGAGGACCAGGCCCGCTACCTGGTCGCCGTGAAGGACGCCGCCCCCATCCTCGCGGCGGCCAAGGCGGCCGGCGTGGAGGCGGCCGTGGTCGGCGAGGCCGGCGGTTCGGACCTGGCGGTCGAGGGCCTCTTCACCCTGCCGCTGGACAGGCTGCGCGCCGAGCACGAGGGCTGGATGCCGGCCTATATGGGCGACTGATGGCCAAGCTCCGCCGCCTCATCGATCTGCCCGGCGTCCGCGACCTGGAAGACAAGGCGCTGATGCAGCCCCGCTACGCCGACGCGGACGCCCGCTCGACCTATCCCGAGATCGACGAGGTGTCGCGCGCCCTGTTCGGCATCACCCAGGACGAGGCCGACGACGCGCCGCGCCCCGAGGGCTGGGACCGCATCGAGCGCAAGCCGACCCGCGACCAGGTGATCGCCTTCGAGGCCGAGGGCTGGGACGTCACCGACGACAAGCGCCGCCCGTTGCGGATGCTCGACCATTTCGCGCCGCAGCTCTGGCTCGCCCTGCGCGGCGTGGCCGGCGAACTGCCCTTCCAGGCCGAACCCGACCCGGACGACGCGGTCTATTCGTCCCTCGCCGCCGACGCGGCCAAGTTCCGGCGCGACCGGCGCTAGAGCGAGGCCTTCGCCAGCAGCTCCAGGGCCGCGGCCGCGAACGCCTCCATGTTCGCGGCGCGGTCGGCCGATCCGGTCTCGATCGTGGTCACGAACTCGATGGGGCCGGACACCGCCACGCAGGTATGGCCCGCAGCGTCGCCGTAGCCATTGCCCGTCGGCCCGGCCGCGCCGGTTTCCGACAGCCCCCAGGTCGCGCCGAACCGCTCGCGCACGGTCCTGGCCAGCAGCAGCGCATAGGGCTCGCTGGCCGAACGCATGCCGGCCAGCGCCTCCTTGGGGATCTCCATCAGCATCACCCGGGCCTTGGGCGTGTAGACCACGCCGCCGCCGAGATAGTAGGCCGAGGCCCCCGGCACGCTCAGCAGCGCGGCGCTGATCAGGCCGCCGGACGAACTCTCCGCCACCGCGACGGTTTGCCTGGCCGCCTTCAGCCGTTCGCCCAGCTCAGCGGCCTGGGCCATCAAGGCCTGCATCCTATTGCTCCTCGTCCAGTCGATAGGTGGCCCGCGCCACGTCGCGGAACAGCAGCGCCTTCTCGTCGGCGCTGGCGCCGGACGCCAGGCGCTTCAGCGCGTTCCAGAGGGTGGCGTAGTCGCAACTGACCCGGTCGACCGGGAAGTTGCTTTCGAACATGGCCCGCTGCGGCCCGAACAGCGCGATGCAGGTCTCGATATAGGGTCGCCATGCGTCGGCCAGCTCCGCCGATGACGGCGGGCGCTCACGCTTGTGGAAGTCGAAGCCGCAGATCGCCATGCCCAGCCCGCCCAGCTTGACCACGACGTTCTCATGCGCCGCCACCTGCGCCATGTCGCGCTTCCAGCGGGCGAACTCCTCGTCGCGGCGGCCGGCATAGGGGCCGATGCCCAACACCCCGCCGACATGGTCCAGCACGATCGTCGTCTCGGGGAAGGCGCCGGCCAGGTCTGCCACTTCCGGCAATTGCGGATGGAACTGCCAGGCCTCGAAGGACAGGCCGTTGGGCGCGAGCTGGGCGAAGCCCCGCCGGAAGTCTTCGCGTCCGTACAGCCCCTGCGGGGGGTTTGTATGGCCGTTGCGCACGGCGTCGCTGGGATCCCAGGCCCCGGTGTGCCTGACGCCGCGGAACCGGCCGCCGCCGGCGCGGATGTGCCCCTCCAGCGCCTGGCCCACGTCCGCGTGCGTCAGGTCGGCGAACCCGACGATCCCGGCGCAGGCCCGCACCGCCCCGTACCGGCCGCTGGCCGACATCGCCGTCACGCCGTTGACGAACTCGGTCTCGCCCACCGGCGCCATCAGCCGGCTCTTATCGGCGCTGTACATGGCGCCGCACTCGACGAAGACCGTGCTCTCGACCTTGTGCCCCGATCCGAGGTCCGCCAGCAGCTCGTCCAGCAGGTAGCGCCCGTTCGGAAAATCCCAGAGGTGATGGTGCGGATCGCAGATCGGCAGGTCGGGTTCGATGATCTCTTCGGTCACGCGCTTACGCCTCCCCTGCTCGTTTTTCTTGGCTTCCGTACGTCGGCGCGCTCATGATGCCCGCCAATTAGAACGACCGCCATTTCTTCGGGAGGAATTTTATGGACGCCCAATCTCAGTGGACCGGCCTCGACGCCGCGCGCCTGGAACGCATTACCGACCACCTCGAGCGCAACTACATCGGCCCGCAGAAGATCATGGGCGCCCAGGTCGCGGTCGCCCGGCGCGGCCAGCTCGCCTACCGCAAGTCCTTCGGCTCCATGGACCTGGAGCGGAGCAAGCCGATGGCCGACGACGCCATCTTCCGCATCTATTCGATGACCAAGCCGATCACCTCGGTCGCGCTGATGACCCTCTACGAGAAGGGCTATTTCCAGCTCAACGATCCGATCAGCCGCTACGTGCCGTCCTGGAAGGCGCCCCGCGTCTACGTCTCGGGCGAGGACGAGGCCATGGTCACCGAGCCGGCCCGGCGGCCGGTCTCGTTCCGCGACGTGCTCTCCCACACCTCGGGCCTGACCTATGGCGGCGGCCTGCCCGGCGTCGGCGTCCAGCATCCGGTCGACAAGCTCTATCGCGCCCTCAAGGTCCGCACCTTCGGCGGCGAGGACACCATGCAGGGCTTCCTGGACAAGCTCAGCCAAGTGCCGCTGGTCTACCATCCGGGCGAGCGCTGGATGTACTCGCTGGCCACCGACGTCTGCGGCGCCCTGGTCGAGGTGATCTCCGGCAAGCCCTTCGGCCAGTACCTGCAGGACGAGATCTTCGACCCGCTGGGCATGAAGGACACCTCGTTCTCGGTCGCGCCCGACAAGGTCGATCGCTTCTGCGCCAACTACCAGCGCGGCCCCGACAAGAAGCTCAAGCTGATCGACGATCCGGCGACCAGCGCCTTCGCCCGCCAGGCCGGGTTCGAATCGGGCGGCGGCGGCCTGACCGGCACCACCGACGACTACATGCGCTTCTGCGAGATGCTGCGCCGCGGCGGCGAGCTGGACGGCGCGCGCATCCTGGGGCCGCGCACCCTGGAGATGATGCACATGAACCACCTGGCCGGCGGCCAGGACCTGTCGACCATCGCCCTGGGCAGCTTCTCCGAAACCGCCAATGACGGCGTCGGCTTCGGGCTCGGCTTCGCCGCCACCAAGGGCCAGGTCGAGACCGCCTCGCTCGGCGCCGGCGACTATTACTGGGGCGGCGCGGCCTCGACCATCTTCTGGGTCGACCCCAAGGAGGAACTGTCGGTGGTGTTCATGACCCAGCTCATGCCGTCGGGCACCTTCAATTTCCGCGGCCAGCTCAAGAGCCTGATCTACTCGGCCATCGTCGACTGATCGCGCGGGGGCGCCGATCGACCCGCGTGTCGATCTCGGCGTCCCCGACCTCGCCGATCTGACGTCCTGGCGGCAGGGGGACCCATATCCCGATCCAGCGGTTGTTAAGCTTTCTGCCGCAGAAAGATTCGCCGAGTGGAGTTCCCCCGATGCCCATGTCCATCGCCGACCTGGAAGCCAATCTGAAAGAGGCCTTCCCCGACGCCGAGATCGCGATCGACGATCTGGCCGGCGACGGCGACCATTACCGCGCGCGCATCGTGTCCTCGGCCTTCGCGGGCCTGTCGCGGATCAAGCAGCATCAGCTCGTCTACGGCGCGCTCAAGGGCAAGGTCGGCGGCGAGTTGCACGCCTTGGCCCTCGAAACCTCAGCGCCGGCTTAAGAGGTCCCGGCCCGTGCGCTACCGTCCCTTCGGCGCATCGGGAAAGGCGGTTTCCGCCGTCAGCCTGCTGTTGCGCGACGCCCCGAACATGGGCGCGCCGGGCGCGTGGCGGTCCCTGATCATCTCGGCCATGGAAAACGGGGTGAACAGCTTCGAGGCGACCGCCGGCTCGGACGTCCTGGCCATCGGCCTCGGCGAGGCGCTGAGCGTGGTCGAGCGCCGCCTGATCTTCCTGGCCTGGCGCCTGCGCGGCAATCCGGCCGGCGCGATCACCGCCCGCGACATCGCCGACAACGTGCGCGCCGCCCTGCAGCGGACCCGCGCCGGCTATCTCGACCTGCTGATGATGGACGAGACCGCCGCCGAGACCATGACGCCGGACGCCCACAGCTACCTGGCCGACCTTCGCAACGGCGGCGTCTGCCTGCAGATCGGCGTCGCCGGCGAGGGGCCCGTCATCGACCGCTGCATCAGCAGCGACGTGTTCGACGTCCTGGCCACCTCCTTCAACCTGGTGTCCGACTGGCAGACCCGCCGGCGCATCCGCGACGCCTCCGCCGCCAACATGACCCTGATCGGCGCCGACCCGTTCCCCACCGGCCTGCACGCCACGCCCGCGGCCCGCGGCGAGACCGAGCGGCCGATGCGCCGGGGCCTGCTGGGGGGCGGGCGCCGTCCCGAGCCGCTGGCCAATGTCGGCGCCTACGGCTTCCTGCACGACACCCCCGGCTGGTCCTACGAGGAGCTCTGCCTGGCCTTCGCGCTCACCGAGCCGGCCTTCGCCAGCATCCAGCTCGAAGCCGGCCGCGCCGACATGATCGAGCGCATGGCCGCGGTCACCGACAGGGACCTGCCGACCGGCGTCGCCGCCCAGATCGAGATGGCCCGCTTCGGCCAGATCGCGGCCCAGCGCCGCGCCTGAGTTCGCCGCCGCTTGACCCGAGCGCCCCGGCTCCCTAGCTCTGGGACGAATTCCTCGCCGCAAAGGCCCTCGTCATGACCGACACCACGACCGCCAACCCCGTCCACGACTTCATCGCCAAGGCGGTGGCCGACCACCCGGTGGTGCTGTTCATGAAAGGCGTGCCGGAAGAACCGCGCTGCGGCTTCTCCTCGGTCGTCGTGCAGATCCTCGACCATCTCGGCGCGGACTTCGTCGGCGTCGACGTCCTGCAGAGCGAGCCCCTGCGCGAAGGCATCAAGACCTTCACCGACTGGCCGACCATCCCGCAGCTCTATGTGAAGGGCGAGTTCGTCGGCGGCGCGGACATCATCCGCGAGATGTTCCAGTCCGGCGAGCTGAAGACCCTCCTGGTCGAACAGGGCGTCCTGACGGCGTGAGCCGTCTGCTCGAACCGCCTCCCGGGCGCCAGGTCTTCTCGCTCCAGTTCACCCCGTCCGCGTCGGACATCGACGCGAACGGGCACGTGAACAATGTCGTCTATGTCCGCTGGATCCAGGACATGGCGACCTCGCACTGGGCGTCGCGGCAACCGGCCGACGAACAGGCCCGCTGGGCCTGGATCGTGCTGCGCCACGAGATCGACTATCGCCGCGCCCTTATGCCGGGCGAGACCGCCACCGCCCGCACCTGGGTCGCCGAGGCCGCCGAAGGCCCCCGCTTCGACCGCTTCGTGCGCATCGACGGCCCCGATGGCGCCATGTGTGCGCAGGCGCGCACCGTCTGGTGCATGATCGACGCGGCCAGCGGCCGCCCCAAGCGCGTCACCCCCGAGATCATCGAACGCTTCGTCTGAGACCGCCGGCGGCCGCCCTAGCTTCCCGGCCCGGTCCAGGCGGCCAGCGGATTGAGCAGGAACACCGGCGCCGACGGCTCCAGGCCCAGCTCGGCCCAGGTGAAGCGCAGCTCGGTCTTGCCCATGGCGAAGGAACGGCACGTATCCACCCGCTTGCGGGCGAACGCGACGCTCGCCGCCGGCCCCCTGCGCTCGACATAGAAGGTGAAGTCGTCCTTGCGGGTGCAGCCGTTCGAGGCGACCTGGATGGTCAGGGCCTCGCGCCCGGCCGCCGCCGAGTACACCGCCTCCAGTTCGGGGGGCGTCGCATCGGCGGACGCCTGGAGCGTCGGCGCGGTGGCGCAGCCGGTCAGCAGGCCAAGGCCCGCAAGCAGCAACAGTCGACGATTCATCGCCGGAGTCCGCCACAGATCGGCGCAAAGCAAAAGGCCCCGGATCGCTCCGGGGCCTTCGCAATCTCGATATGGTCGTCGGCGTCGATCAGGACGCGTAGAATTCGATAACCAGGTTCGGCTCCATCTTCACCGGGTACGGGACCTCGGAGAATTCCGGGATGCGGATGAACTTGGCGCTCATGGCCTTCGGATCGACCTCGACATAGTCGGGGGTGTCACGTTCGCCCGATTGCAGGGCTTCCAGCACCAGGGCCATGTTGCGCGAACGCTCGCGCACGGTGACCACGTCGCCGACCTTCACGCGGTAGGAGGCGATGTTGACGCGCTTGCCGTTCACCAGGACGTGGCCGTGGTTCACGAACTGACGGGCCGCGAACACGGTCGGCACGAACTTCGCGCGGTAGACCACCGCGTCCAGACGCGATTCCAGCAGGCCGATCAGGTTTTCCGAGGTGTTGCCCTTGCGGCGGGCGGCCTCGGTGTAGGTGCGCGAGAATTGCTTCTCGGTCAGGTTGCCGTAGTAGCCCTTCAGCTTTTGCTTGGCGCGGAGCTGCAGACCGAAGTCCGAGACCTTCTGCTTGCGGCGCTGACCGTGCTGGCCGGGACCGTAGGAGCGCTGGTTGATCGGGGACTTCGGGCGACCCCAGATGTTTTCGCCCATCCGGCGGTCGATCTTGTACTTGGCGCTATGGCGCTTCGACATAGTCGTCTCTTTCACTTCGACCTGGGCCGGCGTCCCCGCAAGTGAGGACACGATCTCAACGGCGGCGTCAGGTCACCCGTCATAGATCGCAGACCACCGGACGAGGTCCGGCGGCGCGAAGGGGCGGTGTATGACGTCAGCAGGCCGAAGAGTCAATCTCGGCAGGGGCTACTTGCAGCGCGCCTTGCCCAGCAGGTCGACGCGGCAACTGGTCTTGGCGCCCCGGTCGTCGGTGACCACCGCGTTGCCCAGCACGTCGCGGCGGACCGAGACGCGGTTGCCGTCGCTGTCCTCGATGATCCGGTTGCCCAGCACGTCCCGGCGCACCGAGACCTGGTTGCCGTACTCGTCGACCCAGGTCGCCTTGCCCAGCACGTCCTTCGTGCCGACGACCGAGTTGCCGTAGATGTCGTAGCAGGTGGCCCGGCCGGCGTCCTGGCGGCACATGACCTGGGCGGCGGCGGGCGTGGCCATCATGGCCAGGGCGGCGAGGGACAGGACGAGCTTCTTCACGGCGCACCTCAAGCGTTACCTCGAACCACCTTAGCGTGAAACGCTCGCGCTCGCCAGGATCGGACGGGTCAGGCCGAGGTTCGCGCCGACAGCCGCCCCGCGGCGTCCTGCGCCTCGCGCCACCAGACCCTGACCATCTCGCCGGCGTCGCCGGGCCTGGCCAGCCGAACGCCCTGCCCCGCCCAGAGCGAAATCATGTCGGGCTCGCCGGCCTGGGCGGCGGCGGCGCGCAGCGGCTGGGTCAGGCGGTTCTGGACCGGATAGGCGGGAACCTCGTCCTCGACCGGCCGCAGTTCTCGCATGAAGCGGTTCTCGATCCCGCGGGCGTAGCGCCCCGTGAACGCCCGGGTCAGCAGCGTCGCATCGTCCGCCGCCGTCTCGATCGCCGCGCGCCAGGGCGCGCTGACGCCGGTCTGCCCGGCCAGCAGGAACGCCGTGCCCATCTGCACCGCAGACGCCCCCAGCGCCAGGGCGGCGGCGACGCCGGCGCCGTTCATGATCCCCCCGGCGGCGATGACCGGCAGGTCCACCGCATCGAGGATCAGGGCGGTCAGGGCCATGGTCCCGACCAGGCTCGCCTCGGGCTCGGCCAGGAAGTACCCGCGGTGGCCGCCGGCCTCGAAGCCCTGGGCGCAGATCCCGTCCGCCCCGGCCAGCGCCCAGGCGCGCGCCTCGGCGACCGTCGTGGCCGTGCCGACCACCCAGGTTCCCGCCCTGTGCAGGGCCTCGATCTGCGCTGCGCTCAGGACGCCGAAGGTGAACGAGGCCACCGGCGGGGCGGCCTGGACGACCGCCGCAAGCTGCGCCTCGAAATCCGGGGCGAAGCTGTTGGGATGGGCCGGCGTCGGTACGCCAAGCTCGGCGTACCAGGGCGCCAGCCGCGCCAGGGCGGCGTCGATGGTCGATGCGTCGGGCCGCGCCGCGGGCGCCATCAGCAGGTTGACCCCGAAGGGCGCGTCCGTCGCCGCCCGCAGCCGCTCGATCTCGGGCCCGATCTGATCGGGCGCCATCGCGCCGGCCGCGAGCGAGCCCATGCCGCCGGCCCGCGAGACCGCCAGCGCCATTTCGGGGGGCGAGGCGCCGACCATCGGGGCCTGGAGGATCGGAATCGCCAGGCCGTCCAGCAGGTCGCGCAGCGCCATCAGCCTTCTCCTTCGCCCGCCTTCCGGCGGGCCAGCTTTTCCAGCGAGCGCCCGCGCCCCCTGGACAGCGCCGTGACCACGCCGCGGAACGTGCGGACCTCCTGGTCCGAGAACCGCGCCCGGCCCAGCGCCGAGCGCAGGTTCTGCATCATCGAGGGCTTCTTCTCCGGCGGGTGGAAGAAGCCGGCGTCCTCCAGCTCGCGCTCGAAGTGCTCGTAGAGGCCCAGCATGGCTTCGGCGGGCGCCGGCGGCGGGCCTTCGCGGAAGATCGGCGGCGCGCCGGTCTCCACCGTCATCCGCCACTCATAGGCGTTGATGGCCACGGCCTGGGCCAGGTTGAGCGAGCGGAAGCGCGGGTCGATCGGCAGGGTGACCACGGCCTGGCAAAGGGCGATGTCGGCGGTCTCCAGGCCCGCGCGCTCGCCGCCGAACAGCAAGCCGACGGCGCGGCCCTCGGCGACCTCGTGCGCCAGGTTCGCCGCCGCCTCGCGCGGCCCCAGCACCGGCAGTTGCAGCTCTCGCGGACGCGCGGTGGTCGCATAGACCAGATGCAGGTCGGCGATCGCCGCCTCGACGCTGTCATAGACCCGCGCGGCGTTCAGCGGCCATTCGGCGCCCGACGCCGCCGCCCAGGCCCGCTCCTGCGGCCAGCCGTCCCGCGGATTGACCAGGCGCAGGTCGGCCAGGCCGAAATTGGCCATCACGCGGGCCACGGCGCCGATATTCTGGGCCAGTTGGGGAACATTGAGGATGATGCAGGGCGGCGCGGCGGATTCCATGCCGCGTTTTGAGATGCGAGCGGCCGCGAATGCAAGCGCCGCCTGCCCGATCGCGCCTGGCGCAGGTCAATAGGGGGTGACCTCCCCTTTGCGTCCGGGCCTTGGCCTAGTATACGGCCCTTACCCTATCTACCCTACCCTACCCCTATCCGTTACGCCCCCGGAGCGCTCTGCCCTCATGGCCAAGATTAAAGTCGCGAACCCCGTCGTAGACATCGACGGGGACGAGATGACCCGCATCATCTGGAAGTGGATCAAGGACAAGCTGATCTTCCCGCATCTGGATATCGATCTGGATTACTACGACCTGGGGATCGAGCACCGCGACGCCACCGACGACAAGGTCACCGTCGACGCGGCCGAGGCCATCAAGCGTCATGGCGTGGGCGTGAAGTGCGCCACCATCACCCCGGACGAGGCCCGGGTCGAAGAGTTCGGCCTGAAGAAGATGTGGAAGTCGCCGAACGGCACCATCCGCAACATCCTCGGCGGCGTGGTCTTCCGCGAGCCCATCATCTGCAAGAACGTCCCGCGGCTGATCCCGGGCTGGACCCAGCCGATCATCGTCGGCCGTCACGCCTTCGGCGACCAGTACAAGGCGACCGACTTCCGCGTCCCCGGCAAGGGCCGCCTGACCATCAAGTGGGAAGGCGAGAACGGCGACACCATCGAGCATGAAGTGTTCGAGTTCCCGGGCGGCGGCGTCGCCATGGGCATGTACAACCTCGACGACTCGATCCGCGAATTCGCGCACGCCTGCCTGAACTACGGCCTGCAGCGGAAGTACCCGGTCTACCTGTCGACCAAGAACACGATCCTCAAGGCCTATGACGGCCGCTTCAAGGACATCTTCGCCGAGGTCTACGAGGCCGAGTACGCCGGCAAGTTCAAGGAAGCCGGCATCGTCTACGAGCATCGCCTGATCGACGACATGGTCGCCTCGGCCCTGAAGTGGTCCGGCGGCTTCGTCTGGGCCTGCAAGAACTACGACGGCGACGTGCAGTCCGACCAGGTCGCCCAGGGCTTCGGCTCGCTGGGCCTGATGACCTCGGTCCTGATCACCCCGGACGGCAAGATCATGGAATCGGAAGCCGCCCACGGCACCGTGACCCGCCACTTCCGCCAGCATCAGCGCGGCGAATCGACCTCGACCAACTCGATCGCCTCGATCTTCGCCTGGACCCAGGGCCTGAAGCACCGCGCCAAGCTCGACGGCAACGCCGAGCTGGCCCACTTCGCCGAGACCCTGGAGAAGGTCTGCGTCGACACCGTCGAGGCCGGCTCGATGACCAAGGACCTGGCGCTGCTGGTCGGCGACACCCAGGGCTGGCTGACCACCGAGGGCTTCATCGACAAGGTCGCCGCCAATCTGGAAGCGGCCCTGGCCAAGACCCCGGCCTGAGGCTCATGGACGACCGCGCGACAGGGGACTGGAGCCTCGGACGCGCGGTCTTCCGCCTGATCGTCACCCTGATCGTGGGAACGGCGCTGGTCTTCGCGACCGCGCCGTTCTTTGCTTTCCGGGCCATGAAGGCCGCCGCCCGCGACGGCGACGGCCAGGCGCTGGGCCAGCTCGTCGACTATCCGGCGGTTCGCCAGGGCCTGCGCCCGCAGATCGCCGCCAAACCCGTGGCCGCGCCGCCCCCGCCCGACATCTGGAGCGATCCCATCGGCGCCGTGAAGCGTGCGATCGAACCGATCGTGCCCGCCCCGCCCTCGCTCGAGCCCTACCTGACCGCGCCGGGCCTCTACGACCTCGCCCGCGGCTATGCGCCCGGAGCGGCGCCGGCGACGGTGGGAAACTCCGGGCTCCCACGGCTCCGCTATTGGGGCCCCAACCGCGCCCGCTTCCTGGTCCTGGCCAAGGGCGTGAAGGCGGCGGACCAGGGCGTGGTCTTCACCTTCGAGCGGCGCGACCTCTTCCAGTGGAAGCTGGTGCAGATCCGGCTGCCCAAGGCCTCGGCGCCGGTCGCGTGACCCGCGCCCTGCCGATCATGGCGTTGGCGGCGATCCTGGCCGTCCCCTGCCTGGCGGCTGCGGCCCCGCTACAGGCCTGCACGGCGCCGGCCCGCATCGCGCCCGCCCGCTCGGCGCCGCCCCCTCCCGCAGAGATCGTGCGCGACGTGCCGATCGCCGCCTACATGCTGGCCCTGACCTGGTCGCCGGAATGGTGCCGCACCCGCCACAACGCGCCTGACGCCCAGTTCCAGTGCCGCCAGAACCACCTCGGCTTCGTCGTCCACGGCCTTTGGCCCAACGGCCGCGGCAAGCGTCATCCGCGCTACTGCGCCCCCGCCCCGGCCCTGAGCGCGGCGACCGTCCGCAAGCACTACTGCATGACGCCCTCGGCCGACCTGCAGCAGCACGAGTGGGCCGCCCACGGCGCCTGCGGCTGGCGGACGCCCGAGGCCTATTTCGACAGGGCGCAGGCGCTGTGGGCGGCGATCGACGCGCCCGACCTCGCCTTCCCGCCGGGCCGGACGGTCACGGCCGGCGACGTCCGCGACGCCTTCCTGGCCCGCAATCCCCGCCTGCGCCGAAGCGGCATCTTTCTGAAGGTCGGCGACGGAAACCGGCTGATGGAGGCCCGGCTCTGCTACGATCTCCAGTTCCGCCCGGCCGCCTGCCCGGGCGGTCTGGGCGCCCCCGACCAGGCCAGGATCCGCGTCCAGCACTAGCGGCATTTGTTCTTGTTTTGTTCGATTCTCGGCGCTAATTTCCGCCCCTGAACTCAGGGAGACGAACGACATGATCGGCTATGTCACCATCGGGGCGCTGAACGTCGAGGAGGCCATGCCCTTCTACGACGCCGTGCTGGGCGCGATCGGCTATGAGCGCCAGTTCTTCGACAGCGGCTGGGCGGGCTATGGTCCCAAGGGGCAGGACGCCAACACCTTCATCTGCCCGCCTTTCGACGGCCAGCAGGCCCGCGGCGGCAACGGCGTCATGATCGCCTTCCACGGCCCCGACCGGGCGGCGGTGGACGCCGCCCACGCCGCGGCGCTCGCCTGCGGCGGGACCGACGAGGGCGCGCCCGGCCCCCGCCCCGCCGACTCGACCAGCTTCTACGGCGCCTATGTCCGCGACATGACCGGCAACAAGATCGCCATCTTCACCAAGTCCTGAGCGGGCGCGTTCCGCACAAGTGATTGACGGTGCAATAAAAAAGGCCGGGGTCGCCCCCGGCCTTTCTGCCTGCTGACCTGGCTCGGGTCAGGCCGCGACGAGGCTCTCGCGACGACGGCGGATGGCGACGCCGGCTAGGCCGAAGCCGGTGATCATCATCGCCCAGGTCGCCGGCTCCGGAACCGCCGACGGCAGTTCGACGAGCTTGAACCTGGCTTCCACGACCGCGCCGTATTGCTGGCCCGGGTTGGTTTCGGGATTGAACAGGGACCAGTCGCCCCAGTTGAAGTTGGTGTTGTTCAGCGAGACCTCCAGCTTGCCGCCGTTGCCGAAGGTGTAGGTGGCCGGGCCATCCCACTCGACGCGGCCGCCTTCCTTGAAGACGCCCCAGACGCCGAAGGTCTCGCCACCGATCGGACCGCCCGTCCACGGGCCGGTCGGAGACGAGAACTGCAGTTGAACGAAGATGTTGCTGCGAGCCAGGTCGTCCCAGCCGATGTCGGCTTCGTTGGTCCAGATCGAGAAGAGGCCGACCGGGGCGCTGGTCACGCCGACTTCCAGCGGCAGGCTGAAGCTGTTGAAGTTGCCGGTCTGCACGACCAGGCCAGGATCGACGTTGTTCGCCTGGATGGTGTTGACGGTCCCGGAGAAGACCGTGGCGGCCTCGGCAGCCGGAACGGCGGCGAAGCCAAGGGCGACCGCCGCGGCCGCAGCGGGCAGATACCTGAACATAAAACCCATCCTTACGTTGATCGCGCACCCCGCGAGGCGCCCCTCTAGATGGTGAATTAAAGCCTAAACGTGGCCCCCTCAACGTAACTCGCCCCACGCGGGTATCTGAATTTTACATTCGCCGATCGACGTTCGACTTGGGCGACAGGCCCGCGCGACGCCCCGACAGCAGGCGCGAAAAAGGGGCGCGAAGGTCACCCTTCACGCCCCTGAATCTGCATCCATCGCGGCGAATCAGGCGCTCAGCAGAGCCTTGACCGCGGCGAGCCCCTCGGCCGCCTTGGCGCCGTCCGGGGCGCCGCCCTGGGCGAAGTCGGGCCGCCCTCCGGCGCCCTGGCCGCCCATGGCCTGGACGGCGGCCTTGGCCAGATCGACCGCGCTGAACTTGCCCGCGGCCGCCCCGGTCACCGCCACGGTGACCGCCGCCTTGCCGTCGGCCGAACCGACCAGCGCGATGACCCCGTCCGGCAACTGCTTCTTGAACTCCTCGGCGATCGGCCGAAGGTCCTTGCCCCCGACGCCGTCCATGACCCGGGCGATGACCTGCACCCCGCCGATCTCTTCAGGACCAGCCGGCGCCCCGCCCCCGCCGCCGCCCATGGCCAGTTGGCGCTTGGCGTCGGCCAGCTCCTTCTCGAGCTTGCGGCGCTGCGCTTCAAGCGCCTCGACCCGCGCGGCGACTTCGACGACCGGAACCTTGAACTGGTCGGCCAGGGTCTTGGCGACGCTCGCCTGCTCGATCAGCCAGCGGCGCGCCGCTTCTCCGGTCAGGGCCTCGATCCGGCGCACGCCGGCCGCGACGCCGCCTTCCGAGACGACCTTGAAGAGGGCGATGTCGCCGGTGCGCGCGACGTGCGTGCCGCCGCAGAGCTCGACCGAATAGTCGCCCTCGCCGCCCAGCGCCTTGCCCAGCGAGAGCACGCGGACGGTCTCGCCGTACTTCTCGCCGAACAGGGCCATGGCCCCGGCCTCGATCGCCTTCTCCGGCGCCATCTCCTGGGTCACCGCCGGCAGGTTCTGGCGGACGACGGCGTTCACCTCGGCCTCGATGCGGTCGATCTCGTCGGCGCTCAGCGGACCGCCGTGGCTGAAGTCGAAGCGGATGCGCTCGCCGTCGACCATCTGCCCCTTCTGCGAGACGTGCGGGCCCAGGACATTGCGCAGGGCCGCGTGCAGCAGGTGGGTGGCCGAGTGGTTGGCGCGGGTCGTGGTGCGCAGGTCCGGATCGACCGCCAGGCGCGCCTCGACGCCGGGCGCCAGCTCACCCTGCAGGATCTCGATCTCGTGCACGAAGAGGTCGCCGGCCTGCTTCTGGGTGTCGAGCACCCGGGCCTTGCCGCCGTTCCACTCGATCTCGCCGACATCGCCGGCCTGGCCGCCGCTCTCGGCGTAGAAGGGGGTGCGATCGAACACCGCCAGCACGGTCTCGCCGCTCTTGGCGGCGTCGACTTCAGCCCCGCCGGCCACCAGGGCCAGCAGCTTGCCGGTGGCTTCGGTGGTGTCGTAGCCGAGGAACTGGGTCGCCCCGAGCCGCTCGCGGATCGCGAACCATTCGGCGCCTTGCGCGGACTGGCCAGAGCCGGTCCAGGCCTCGCGCGCCTGCTCGCGCTGGCGCTTCATGGCGTCCTCGAAGCCCGACAGGTCGACGCTGATGCCCTTGTTGCGCACCGCGTCCTGCGTCAGGTCCAGCGGGAAGCCGTAGGTGTCGTAGAGCTTGAAGGCGGTTTCGCCCGACAGCATGTCGCCGGCGTTCATCTTGGCCGTCGCTTCGTCCAGCAGGGCCATGCCGCGGCCCAGGGTGCGGCGGAACCGCTCCTCCTCCTGGCGCAGGGTCTCGACGATCACCGGCTCGGCGCGGCGCAGCTCCGGATAGGCCTCGCCCATCTCGGCGACCAGGACCGGCGCCAGGCGGTGCATCAACGGCTCTTCGGCGCCCAGCAGGTGCGCGTGGCGCATGGCGCGGCGCATGATGCGGCGCAGCACATAGCCGCGGCCTTCGTTCGACGGCGAGACGCCGTCGGCGATCAGGAAGCTGGTCGAACGCAGGTGGTCGGCGATGACCCGGTGCGAGGGGCCGTTTGTGCCGTCGCCCACCAGGTTCTTCGAGGCCGCGATCAAGGTGCGGAACAGGTCGACGTCATAGTTGTCGTGCACGCCCTGCAGCACGGCGGCGATCCGCTCCAGCCCCATGCCGGTGTCGATCTGCGGCTTGGGCAGGTCGATGCGCCGGCCGTCGGCGAACTGCTCGAACTGCATGAAGACCAGGTTCCAGATCTCCACGAACCGGTCGCCGTCCTCGTCCGGGCTGCCCGGGGGGCCGCCGGGGATGTGCGCGCCGTGGTCGTAGAAGATTTCCGAGCACGGGCCGCAGGGGCCGGTGTCGCCCATCGACCAGAAATTGTCGCTGGTGGCGATGCGGATGATCTTCCCGTCCGGCAGGCCGGCGATCTTCTTCCAGAGCTCGGCCGCCTCGTCGTCGGTGTGGTAGATCGTGACGCACAGCTTCTCCGCCGGAATCTTGAATTCCTTGGTCAGCAGCGTCCAGGCGTGCTCGATCGCTCCGGCCTTGAAATAGTCGCCGAAGGAGAAGTTCCCCAGCATCTCGAAGAAGGTGTGGTGGCGGGCGGTGTAGCCGACATTGTCGAGGTCGTTGTGCTTGCCGCCGGCGCGCACGGACTTCTGCGAGGACGCGGCGCGCGGCGCCGGCGGGGTCTCGGCGCCGGTGAAGTAGTTCTTGAACGGCACCATGCCCGCATTGACGAACAGCAGGGTCGGGTCGTTCTGCGGCACGAGGGGAGCCGACGGAATGATCAGGTGATCATTCTTCTCGAAGTAGCCCAGGAACGCAGCTCTGATTTCGTTGAGGCTCGGCATGGCTCGTCGGACGTTTGAAACGGAAAAATAGATAAGGGCTCGCGCATCGTTGCGCCGCCCCGCGCGCGACCGTTTACGGATTTTGTCGGCGCCCGCAAAGGAAAAGGACGCTTGGACGGTCTGCGTCCAAGCGTCCTTACGCATCACGGAGAACAGCCGCGCGGGGGCTCGGCCTGCTCGGGCGGGTCCGGACGTCGGGTTGGACGCGTCCGGTTCCGAGAGGCCGTGGCGGCCGCTCCGCGACGCGGATCCCTAGTCTTCGGTCCCTTCCTCGCCGGTCGGGCCGACCAGCAGCTCTTCCTCGATCACTTCCTTGGCGCCGCGGACCTGGCGTTCGATCTGCTGGGCGATGTCGGGGTTGTTCTTCAGGAATTCACGAGCGTTGTCGCGGCCTTGGCCGATCCGCGTCGAGTTCCAGGAGAACCATGAGCCGGACTTCTCGACCACGCCGGCCTTGACGCCCAGATCGATGATCTCGCCCAGCTTGGAGATCCCCTCGCCGTACATGATGTCGAACTCGACCTCGCGGAACGGCGGGGCGACCTTGTTCTTCACCACCTTCACGCGGACATTGTTGCCGACGATCTCGTCGCGCACCTTGACCGAGCCGGTGCGGCGGATGTCCAGGCGCACCGAGGCGTAGAACTTCAAGGCGTTGCCGCCCGTGGTCGTCTCGGGGCTACCGTACATCACCCCGATCTTCATGCGGATCTGGTTGATGAAGATGACCAGGGTGCCGGCCTTGGAGATCGAGGCGGTCAGCTTGCGCAGGGCCTGGCTCATCAGGCGGGCCTGAAGGCCGGGCAGGCTGTCGCCCATTTCGCCCTCGATCTCGGCCTTCGGCGTCAGGGCCGCGACCGAGTCGATGACGATGATGTCGACGGCGCCCGAGCGCACCAGGGTGTCGGTGATCTCCAGCGCCTGCTCGCCGGTGTCGGGCTGCGACACCAGCAGGTCGTCGAGGTTCACGCCCAGCTTGCGGGCGTAGGCCGGATCGAGCGCATGCTCGGCGTCCACGAAGGCCGCGACGCCGCCCGCCTTCTGGACCTCGGCCACCACATGCAGGGCGAGCGTCGTCTTGCCGGAGCTTTCCGGACCATAGACCTCGACCACGCGGCCCTTCGGCAGGCCGCCGATGCCGAGCGCGATATCAAGGCCCAGCGAGCCGGTCGAAACCGCCTCGACCTCGATCTGGCTCTTGGAGCCAAGTTTCATCACCGAGCCTTTGCCAAAGGCCCGATCGATCTGCGCAATCGCCGCTTCCAGAGCGCGTTGCTTATCGCCTTCTTCTCGTCCCACGAGCTTTAACGCCGACTGACTCATTGCAAGGGCGCTCCTTGTTTCATGATTCCAACCCGACAGTCCGAAGCCCGAGAGCGTCGTCGGTCGCTGAAACAAGGCGTACGCGCTTTGTTCCAGGTTCACAAGATGTTCTTTTCGCACCCAGCGCCGGGATATAGGCACCGGCCGGGTGAGCCACGATCTAGGCACTACCCTCGTGAACCGCCCCCATCCATGTGGGCGGCTAATATGCGGGCGACCTCGGTGGCAAGGCTGTTTGGGTCCTTCATGGCTCTTTGAACCGCCGAAGCTCTGTGAGCTTGGTCGAAGGTGTCCTTTAGGTCGGTAACAAGCTTCTGTAGCTGCGCAGCTTTGCTCGCGAGTAGCCGGATGTCCTTGACTGTGAAGCGCGGCTGATCTGGCTTGTTCTCAATTGCACGAGCCCCGCCGAAGGGAATGAAAACTGGTCCGTCACCCCCATAGGCGATCATCGAATGGGCAGCCTGATTGCGCTTCCCACCAATGTCTTTCGCTAGCTTCGAAATCCTTATCAGCGTCGGGCGCTGATCGGGGAACAGCGTAGCAAAGGCCCTCAGCAGGTCGCATTTGCGCTGAAAATCCAGCGTGTTGATCAGCGGAACAGCGAGCCCGTTTCCCTGAAAGCCGGCGAGGCTCGCGATCAGGAGTGAGAGGCCTAACTCTAGCGCATTGTGAAGCACGATTAGCTCGCCGAGCTTTTGATGAGCATAAGCCATCTTGGCGTCAGTCGCTGGCAAACAATCCTCCGTCCGGTTTTCTGGTCACGTCGTCACGGTATACCCACGTGGATTTCTTCGAGCTTGAACCATCCATTTGCGATCAGTTGGTCCCACCCGCCCCATTGAGACCAAGTTGGTAGCCTATGAAAACGATCTCTCGGAAAGATCTCTTCAAGGACGTTTGTGCGCGTCCGCTGACCAAGATCGCGCCTGAGCTAGGAATCAGCCACGTCGCGCTTCGGAAGATTTGCGACCGCCACGAGATTCCGACGCCTGGGCGGTGCTATTGGGCTCAGGCCACAAGCAGCAGGAGATTTCATCCGCCGCCGTTCCGGTCAGCCGAGGATCCGCATCTGAACGACGCTAGGGCGATGGGACCTACTTAGTCCGGCCTAGCCAGTCTCACGCCCTCGCCTCTTTCGCCGGCAGCAAGAAACTCGACGCCGGCCCGAGCCAGCGCTTTTTCAACGGCGGCTAGCGTGCTCACTCGCGGGTCGACTTGGCCTCGTTCTAGGCGATTGATCGCGTTCACGGACACAATCGCCTTGTCCGCTAGCTCTTGTTGAGACCAGCCCAACAAGCCGCGCGCTGCCCTGATCTGTCGCGGTGTGACCATGACGGCCAACCAGCGTCATTGCGCGAGGGCTCGCCACCATAAGGTATTTATTGAACCTTATGAGGTGTATATTACACCCATTAGATCCACATTTCGGGCTTTGAGCGTGATGGTGCGAATTACTGATTCGATTAGGAACTTCGCCGTCGCTTCAGCGATGTCCCTATTGGCTATCGGCAGCGCGTCTTCTGCTGATTTTAGCCATGCGGGCGCCCGCAAAACGCAAGTCATCTGGCAGGCGCTGAAATCTACTGAGGTCAACGGCTTCAGGACCGGGATGTCCATTAAGGAAGTCGCATCCCGCATTACCCTGCGCCCGCTCGGCAATGGGGACTTCCAGGCCTCGGGGGGCGGCACCACCTATGGGTTCGGCTTTACGCCTTTAGGCCGTCTCTATCGCATCGATTCCGCGCAGCCGCTTGGCCGCTTCGTCCCGGATCACGCAACCGCAAGGGAGCTGACAGCACGCCTAACGGCGAAGTTTGGCGAACCGAACCAAAACCAATTGCCGGGCGGTCCGGCAGCTTGGACGCGATACATGACGATGCCGTCGCCCGACGGGCGACGGCAAGAAGCACGACAGGCTCAAACCCTGTCCGTCATGTTCCAAGGCGGGCGCAGCGCGCAGGTTGAGCTCTGGATCAAGCTCGTAGATTTCTCCATCCTTTGGGAGGACAACGCGCGGATCAACGCCAGCCCCAAGACAAGGGCGGAGGACGCGATCCGCTTCTAGGGCGTGGGCGTCGGCGAGATGACCAGTTCCGCGATCCACTTAGCGAGCTGGGGTACGAGCCGGCAGACGCCATTGGATTTCAGTACGAAATCGGCCCCGGTCAAAGGCGTCTTCAGCATGAACCTCAGAACCTTTGCATCAACCTCGGCACGCCGAGATTCGATCATGTCGAACACCCAGGCGAAGGCGTCACCATCCTCGCGGTCGTGATGCATGATGCCGCGGCGAGGGTCGTAGCCTTTAGCGATCGCTTCGATGTGAACCTGACTGCTAAGCATCCCGTAGGCGTAGTTCAGCACCGCGTTCATCGGGTGCTTGGCGTTACGATTTGAGAGTGAGCGCCCTTTGCCGGACGAACCACGCGGGCCAATGGTGAGCCACGCGTCAGGTACGGGATGCTTCCACTTGGAACGCCAGACCAAGGGCAGTCCTTGCCATGCGCTGAAGTAGCTCGCCGCCGCGGCGGCTTCGGTCATTCGCACCTCATCGACCGAGCGCACGAAGCCGCCACGAATGCGATTGATCGCCGCCTCGGCCCGACCAATCGCAACCATGCGGCTCGGGCTGTCGGGAATGACCTCAACGAGCGTCCGGAGACTGGCCTCGATCTTGGCCGCGATGAGATCGCAGCAGAACGCCAACCGGCGCGCCGGATCGTTACGCGTATCGATCTGCCACTGGACCTTTTCCGGGCTCATCGCGAAGCCCGCTCCGCCGATCACGCTCACGACCTCGCCCTGATAGTCCAATCTGACCAGCGGAATGCCTTGGGCCGAAAGCCAGGACATCACGTCAAAGGACAGTGTTCCGCTGCCATCCAACATCACGATGCGAGGTGGTAGATCCCGAGCGCCCTTGAAGAGGCGATATTCAACGCGCTCTTGCGGCCAGTGGGTGAAGCCATCGCGGATTAGGAGGGTGCCTTTGTCTACCTTCAGAGAGACGCCATGCCCGCAGAGAATGAGTGGTTCGGCTCTGCGTCCTCGCGTCGGATGATATCGTCGAGTGACCGTCTTGAAGGCGTTCCAATGCTCATTGCGAGCAGCCCAGGCGACATCGTCTTCGAGGATTTCCGCCATTGCTCCCACGGTCGAAAGTCGGGCTTTGGAAACGTGTAACCCGCTAATTCTTCTAGCAATTTCTCGTACTCTTGAGAATCCCAGAACGCGCGTTTCAGTCGTTTTGGCCCTATCAATTTGCGCATTTCGGGGTGCGTTGTCTGAAGGTCGCGGAAGTAGTTCGCAGTTAGCCAGATCGCCTCGGCTCGATCGGCCAGCGCTGCAATTTCAAGGCTCGACAGGAGCGAATTTGATTGCTGACGGAGACGGGCAAAGCCGAGCGTGATTTGGAAGATCACCGGCATGCTCATCGTCCGAGCTATGTAGGCGGCCGTCCGTAGTCCGAACGCTTGCGGGCCGTAGATCCACGCCAGCGCATCGTGGAGGCAGTACGCCATCTTCAAGGTGTTGCGAACATCGTCACGAGCGGATCGAATTTCGGAATCCGAGAGATCCTGAAGGTTGGTTTTGGAGGTGACGCCGGAATAGTCGGAAAGCACCTGGCCGAGGCCTGGCGCTAGGTGAAGGGGATCTTCAAAGATGCGATCGCCTTCCGCGCTCGGAAAATCGAAGGCGATCAAGGCCACGTCTTCGGACGTGAATTCATCTCGATCCGATGCTGGGGGCTCGAACCGCTCGAACGCTCCGGTAAGCACTTCGATGCCGAGGTTCATCAGCCGGGCTAGCTGTGGTTCGTCGAGCCGGCGCGCCCACTTGGCTAGGATGCCTGTGGAGCCGCCACGCGCAACCGCCCTCTCCCCAAGCGTCATCTCGTCGCGATCACGCCGGATGAACTTGAGACAGATATCGGTTATCCGCCGAGTAACGCGGTCGGCCCCCTCTAGCTGCTCCCGCCAATATCGATCATCGACTTCAAACCCGGCAGCCCAAAGGACCGCACCGGCCTCTTTGAAGTCACGCTTCACATCAAGCGCACGTTCGATCGCGCGTACCTGCCGGACGGCCGTCGCCGGGTGTTCCACGATGCTGCCGCGATAGTTCGGACGCTGGCGAGGTCGCGGAAGCAACAGGCCTTCATTGCGCCAGCGCTCATGCTGCCGGGGCGTGGAGGTGCAACCCAAGCTCACCAGCCCAGCATCGAACTCCGCTTGTGATATCCACCCGCCCGCCACGACCAAGAGCTCCCCGCGAACGGCCAATTCCCGCTGATTCGCATCGCTGATGGTCGCGCTCCACCAGAAAGGAGCGCAACCATGGCGCGGAAACGTAACTACAAGCTGGAGTACCAACGCCGCATTCAACGCGGGATGACGAGCGGTAAGAGCCGCTCCGCGGCGCGCGGCCATCCCCGAGCGGCCGATCTCCCGAGGGCTGAGAGTTCGCCGATCGACCGGACCGCGCCGGTTGAACGGGCGCTCACGAAGATGCGGCGCGGGCTGTGGCAGGCCGAAGCGGCGAGGTCAGAAGGCGTGACCGTGGAGCGGTTGCGGCGTCACCGGCTCCTGAACACGGCGTCTCAGCTCCAGCGCGGGAAATGGGTGATCTTCGACGCGCGCCCTCAAGCCTATTGGATTGCGGCGGCGGGTAAGCTCCTGAGCGTAACCTTGCCGAATGACGAGGGCAGCGCGGTCAGCGCCTATTGGCGAGCCGTCGATGCTTTCCTCTATTCGAATGACGACGCGCATCCGCACCCGTTCGAAGGCGAGGGTGTGTTCGATCTGCGGGGGCGCTTCCATCAATACGAGACCCGGCCCAACGTCCTGCGCCGGCTCGAAGCGGTCGGGGAGCTGAACTTCATCGAAATCTACGCCGACGTGCAGTGACGAAGGCCATGGAAGAGAACGAGCGCTATCGGCGGCGGCTGAAAGTTCGGCACCACGCCCTCCGTCGACTTAAGGTCGCCAACGTTCATTGCATCTGCGGAGAGGCCGATCCGGTGTGCTTCGAGGCTGATCACATCTACCGGCAAGACCTCGACGGCGCGTGCTGGGCTATCTGCAAAAACTGCCATGCGAAACGGTCGGCTCGTGGCTGGTCCGAGCACCCGCCGGTCAGACCGGGACCGCATGATCCCCGAGAGCGATTGGCCCACCTGCTGTTGGGCGCTTCCGACTACCTGGAATTCATCGCCAGCCACCTTCGCCTGGCCGCGGCTTTCCTCCTGGGCGAACTGGCACCAACCACCATGGAGTAAGTCATGACCGAGTCCGACAGGGGACCGACGACTGACGCCCCTGTCGATCGGCTCGTCATCCAGTTGCGAGCCTATGTGGCAGGGCGGAACAAGCGGGGTGGTCGCCGCGCCGCAAGGCCGTGGACGTCCGGAATTGCGGTCGTCTTCGATACGGAGACGGTGATCGACGCGTCCCAAAGACTGCGATTTGGCGTCTACCAAGTTCGCGACCGCGGTCAGTTAATCGAGCGGGGCCTGTTCCATGACGATGACGCGCCCGGCGAGGACCTGGCGGCGTTGCGGGCGCACTTCGCCACGCTGGAACCGAGTGAGACCGGTGAAGAGCTCAGGCTGCTGAGCCGCGCCGAATTCGTCGAACGGGTCATCTTCGGTTGGGGCTTGGAAGTCGGCGGTCAGATCGTCGGCTTCAATCTCCCATTCGACCTTTCCCGCATCGCGATTTCCCACACCTACGGAAAAGGCACGATGAAGGGCGGCTTCAGCTTCACTCTGGCTGAAGGTCGCCCCAACCTGCGCATAAAGCACCTCTCCCAGCGCGCCGCCTTCATCAACTTCGCCGGCAAGAACGGCGACGACAAAACGCCCGACCGTGGGTTCTTCGTGGATGTGAAGACGCTTGCCGCGTCGCTCACCGGCCAGTCGCACTCATTGCAGAGCTTGAGCAAACTCCTTCGGACGACGCCGAAGAGCCCTCTCGACAGCTACGACGGTGCGATCACGCCCGAGATGATCGGCTATTGCATGAACGACGTGCAGGCGACGTGGGAGTGCTTCGAGAAGCTCGCCGAGCGGTATGCCGGCTTCGGCCTGGCGCAGACCGGCATGCATGAACTCTACAGCGAAGCCAGCCTCGGCAAGGCCTACCTTCAGGCCATGGGGATCAACCCCTGGCAGGAGGTCCAACCGGACTTTCCGCCCGAGCTGATCGGTCAGATCATGAGCACCTACTTCGGCGGGCGCGCCGAGGTGCATATCCGCCGCGAGATCACTCCGGTGATCCACTGCGACTTTCTCTCCATGTATCCGACCGTCTGCACGCTCATGGGCCTTTGGCGGTTCGTGATCGCGGACGGCATGACCTGGCTCGATGCGACCGAGGAGGTCCGAGCGTTCGTTGACGGCTGCGATCTTGCGCAGCTCCGCGCCCCGGCGATCTGGCGCGAGCTGCATTGCATCGTGCAGGTCCGCGCGGACGACGACGTGTTCCGGGTGCGAGCGCAGTATGAGCCGGAAGGCCCGGCCACTATCGGGGTCAACCGGCTGACGAGCCGGGAACCGATGTGGTTCACGTTGGCCGATGTCCTCGCGGCCAAGCTCTTGAGTGGCAAGACGCCCGAGATCATTGCGGCGACCAGGTTCGCACCGATGAAGCCGCAGGCTGGGTTGAAGAGCGTCGTCCTTGCGGGGGCGGAGGTGCGGCCGGCCACTGATGATTTCTATGCGCTGCTGATTAATCAGCGTCGTCGCGCCCAAGCGCAGGAGGACGCTGCCACGGGAGATGACAAGGCCGGATACAACGCGATTCAGCAGGGCCTGAAGATCCTCGCTAACTCGACCAGCTACGGCATCTTCGTTGAGCTGAACGTTCAGCAGCTCGACAAATCCCGCGTCGTCCTCTGCTACGACTTTCGTGGCGTCGGGCGGAAGATGACCACGAGCAAGCTGGAGGACGCCGGCCGCTACTTTCACCCGCTGCTCGGAAGCCTGATCACCGGTGCAGCCAGGCTCATGCTTGCCTTGGCGGAGCGGAATGCTCTCGATCAGGGTTTGAGCTGGGCGTTCTGCGACACCGACAGTCTCGCCATCGCCAATGCGGCCAACCTCAACAAGCGCGACTCTATCGACCGGGTGAAGGCTGTGCTGGTCTGGTTTGAGCCGCTGAATCCCTACGAGGCGAAGGGTTCCATCCTCCAGTTGGAGAAGGTCAATTTCCCGCCCGGCCAACACCGGAATCCTGACGCGCTGCTCCCGGTAAACTGCCTGGCGATTTCGGCGAAACGCTACGTCCTTTTCGACCGTGCGGCTGGCAGCGCGCCGGTCATTCGAAAGGCGTCCGCCCATGGCCTGGGTCACATGTTGCCGCCCTACAAGGATCCCGATCCCACGCGCGTCGGGCGCATTGGTGTGCAGCTCTGGCAGGAGGAGCTCTGGCGCCAGATTGTCCTTGCCTACGACCTTGGCCGCCCTGATCAGCCCGACTTAAGCGGCCTTGCTGGATTGGATCAGCCTGCGCCAACTCGATACGCCGTGACCAACCAAGCGCTCATGGCCTGGTTCAAGGGATACAATCAGCGGATTCCAGAGCACGAGCGCGTCCGCCCGTTCAACTTCCTGCTCACCTTCCAGGCCAAGTCGCGAATGGAGATGGCAAGCACCGATCAGGAGGGGTTGGGAGCGGCCGCATGGAATAGGCGGACACCAAAGCCGGCGTCGCGATACTCCTCAAACATCGTGGAGGATCGTCCTGACGTCTTCGATCGAGCGACAGGTGAACCCGTTCCGTGGAATTGGTTGAGGTCGTACCGGCGTGCGTTGGCCGCTCATCATCTCCACTCCGAGAGCAAGTTCCTCGGTGGCGAGGGCAACGCGCGTGGACCGTTGATGCGCCGACATGTGGAAGCGTGGGCCGTTATTCCGATCGGCAAGGAGGCTGACAATCTCGAAGAGCGGGAGGTGTTCGGCGCGGGCGAAGGCGCGGTCGAGTGGGAGCTTGCGCGTGCAGATCGCCAGCGATTGCTCGCCGACATCACGAGTCTTCAAGCGTCGCACCATATTAGCGATCGAACTTTGACCGACGCGGCGCATGTATCGCACCATACGCTCAACGCTCTTCGGAACGGGCGTCCGATGACATCAACGTCGGTTCTGAGGTTGGCCTGCGCCGCTGAGGAACTTCGGCGGGACGCGGTTTCTCAAGCGGCCGAGCGGACCGGTTGGCTTGAGAAGTTGCATGCGCTTCGGGAGCGCGTGGGAAGCGGGAACCGACTTGCGGACCTACTCGGCGTCAGCAGGCCGTATCTGCACCGGGTGATGAGGGGAACTAAGCCGTTGACGAATGAACTCGTGGATCGGCTTGAAGCCGTGCTCGACAAGGCGGCGCTGCCGGGCTCGTAGATAGCATGTCCCTAAGTGTTAGGCCGCTTCGGGCTCCAAGACGACGTTGAGAAGGTCCGCTAGTTGGCGCCGAGCCTAAGGGTCAAGGGGGACCGCGTCATACACCTGGGTGACGATGTACATTTTCGGTTCGTCGTCGATCACCTGAACGAGCACGTCAACGATGTACCCGGTGTTCGCAATGGGGTTTGCACCGTCGCGGCGGATCGCGTCTTTCGGATCGCCGCTAACGCCCTTGCGGAAGTACGTCGGCATAGCCTTGTCGCTAACCTCCGGCACGATGGCTCGATCGTGAGTCTTGCCCTTCTCGCGACCAGCGGCGCGCGAGGCCACGTCGAAGTACAGCAGCACCTCGGACAAGGGCCTTGTCGCCGTTGCAGGCTTATCCGGCTGTGTTTCGAGGGACCGGTCAATCGCCAGCGCTGCTCGGTTGATCGCCGCCTCGTCGAATGCGTACTCCACCAGCACTTCGCGATCCCCGTCGCGCTCATGGTAGCGCGCGTGGCTGATCGCCAGCTGAGACCTTGCCCTACCCGTGAGAGGCTTCACGAACTCCCTGAGGTCTGCGGCGTCTTCTCGCGGCGTTGCGGGCACCGCCGCGCTGGTTTCCATGCCAGAGAATGCACGCAGTGCGCGGTTCAACCGGTTGGCAAAATCGGCAATTGTGACCGAATGGTCCATGGCCATGTAGGCTTGGCCCACGATCACGGCGTATGGCGCAACTTCTGCAATCACGCTGCCGCTTGTAAGCTTGGTCACATAGAGCTTGGGGGCAGTTTCAGTGGCCTCGTCGGCCCGATAGTGGCGCGCGTACATGCGAGCCAACGCTGCGAAGCTGTCGGTCAACTCCGTTAGCTCGATCGGGCCACCCGGGTCCAGATAGAGGACAAGCCGGTCGCCCACCTCCCCTAACTCGGCGGCCATTCAGCGCTCCCACGTTACTGCGGCAAGCTATGCCTTAGACAGGCTAGTGGTCCACCCTTGAGGTGGTCGCGCGTACGTTCGGTCGCGGGAATCCGCCGCTCTCGCGCCTCACGAACCGAGCTTCATGCCCGGCGGCGGGCGCGCAGGGCGTAGAAGGAGCGGCTCGCCGTGGTTCAGCCCCGGCCGCCCGGATTTTTGCGTTTGCTCTCCCGCAGCTGCTTCAGCGCCCAAGCGGGCCATGCGGTACGGGCCTGGTGTTGGCGGATGCTCTCCGGCGCCCGGGCGAGGAGCCGGGAAGAGACTCTTGGCCAGGCGACGTTCTCTTGTCGGTGGCGGCGTTGCTCGACGCAGTTGCCGATCAGCCGGACGTAGTCGCGCACGTCCACTGCGGCGTCGCGGCAGGCGCGGTATTCGGTGAGCAACTCCTTCTCGGCAATCTTCTGAGCCCGCCGGTTATGGGCCCAGGTGTGGGCGCGGACCTCGCCGACCTTGAGGAAGTGCGCGCGGTCTTGGATGGACAGGGCATCGACATCGACGACGAGGTGGAGCGGCACGTGGACTGCGTTGTTGCGGCGATCCTCGATGTCACCAATCTCGGTAAGCAACCAAGGAACGTAGAGGCGAAGCTCTTCGGTCCAGCCGGGCGGTTCACGCTCCATCTCGCCCACGGCTTTGCCGAGCCACTTGCGCTTCTCGCCATCCACGCGCGAGCGTTGCCATTCCTCCAGCTGGGCCGTGCGCACGCTGCGCGTCAGCACGATACCGTAGAGGCGGCCTAGGTGCTCATGTAGGTCGTTCCAGGCCAGAGCCGCTTGGCCGATGGCGAGGGCGTAGGGGCGGAAGGGTCCTTCGGTGAACCTCACGCCCATCAGCGACCGCAGAGCTTCAGACGGCACGAGTCGCCTCCGAGTTTTTGTCGGGCGAAGGATAGCATGCACGGCGCGTTGCGGTCGGCGAAGGCGAGGTGGCCTCGCGGCTGGGTTTCAACGCGGGCTCCTGGCGCCCGGCGGTCATTCAACCGCCTGAACCGTCAACGGCCCGAAGGCGGACGGGCGCAACGTCTCTTCGGGGTGGCTTGGCGACACTGCACCGGCTGGTCAGCGGGGAAGCCTGAGAACCCTTTTGACGATCAGAAGCAAGGCGACCAATGGGAGAGCCCCGGCCGCTCCCGCCGCGCCAATTAGCCACGGCCGCAGGCTCGGGCCCCACCTATTGAATACGTCGAACCATTCGGACGGGGCGGCCTCGATCCAGAGCAGGAGCGGGACGCCATACGCAAAACAACAGAGCGCACTGGCGGTCGCCTCAACGAGGTCAGCTTTCCAAGATCGCATCTAGGTCCGGGGTTTATGGTGCTCGCGCATTGTTGCGCCCTCACCGCAGGTCTGCAACGGGTCGCAAGGGGGCGGTGCTAGGTGTCCGCTAGCGGACCTCAACCGGCGTCCGCTTCTCGGCTTCGCGCCAACTTCCGCTCATGGCGCAATGCCGCCGAACGGCCCCTGGTGCCCAGATCGCGGCTCATCCGGCCGGTGCCTATATCCCTTCGCACCCAGCGCCATCATGCGTCCGATCCTGACGCACCGCCAGCGGGGCCGTTCAGAAATCGTAGGTGGCGGTCAGGCCGAAGCGCCGCGGACGCGGCTCGAACGCCAGGGGGTGCCGTCCGGTGGTGGCGAAGCTGGGGTCGTCCGTGCCGGTCAGGTTCTCGACATAGGCGCCCACGCTCCAGGAGCCGCCGCGGAGCACGGCCCGCGCATTGACCAGCCAATAGTCGCCGAGCGCGACGTCCACGCCGACGCCCGGCTTGAAGGTGCTGTGCGAGGGGCCGACGAAGGCCGCGTCGGTCCGGACCATCAGCTCGAGGCCGCCCGACAGGTCGCGGCGATATTCCAGCCATGCGTCGGCCGCCACCCGCGGGATCGCCGGGATGCGGTCGCCCGCCGAGCCCAGCCCGACCCCATCGTCGCTGGCCTGGTCGCTGGTCAGGATCGCGTCGGTGAGCGCCAGGTTCGCCCCGCCCCGCAGCGCCGGATTGATCACGAACGCGGCGTCGGCCTCCAGCCCGTTCACCCGCGCGCGCCCCAGATTGGTGATGAACGAAAACGCGCCGTTGGTGCTGTTGGCCGTGTACTGCATGTCGCGCCAATCGATGTGATAGAGCGCCGCATTGAACGCCAGGCGATTGTTCAGCCAGGTGCTCTTCAGGCCGATCTCATAGTTCCAGAGGCCGTCGGCGCCATAGGCCGACAGGTTCGGCGGCAGCCCGGGCACGGTGTTCACCCCGCCCGGACGGAATCCCTGCGAGGCCTGGGCGTAGCCCATCGCCGCCGGACCGAAGCGATGGCTGGCCAGCAGCTTGAGACTCCAGCCGCTCTCCTCCGTCGTGTTGTGGAAATTGGCCTCGGTGGTGTTGGAGATCACATTGACCACCAGCGCCTGGCCTCTCGTCCGCTTGTCATAGGCGAAGTGGCGCGCGCCCAGCACGAAGGAGGTGTCGCGGTCGGCGCCGAGCGTCACCTCGCCGAAGACCGCCTGCTGGGTCAGGCGGCTGTCGACGATGCGCCGGCCGGTGAAACCCTCGCCGGGGCGCGGCAGGCCGGTGGCGGCGTCGCTGGCGATCACCTGGCTGTCGATCGTGTCCGTCCGCACTTCCCGGAACAGCCCCGCCGTCCAGGCCAGGAAGCCCGGGGTTTCCGACTGCAGGCGCACTTCCTGCACCTCCGCCTTCAGGTCGATCGGCTGGTAGAGAAGGCCCGGCGCACGGCTGTCGACATAGGCCGAATAGATATCCAGTTGGGCCGGCGTGCAGGTCGCCGTCGCCGCCAACTGGAGATAGCGCTTGCAGCCTTCGAGGCTGAGGCGTTCGGTCTGCAGCGTGCCGGTGTAGTCGATGTGGCGCGTGCTCTTCCAGGTATAGGAGGCCGCGTTGGCCGAGAGCCGCATCCCCGAGAACCGCCAGCTCAGCGCGCCCTCGTACATGGTGGTGCGGCTGTCGAACGGCGTGCGGACGTAGCCGTAGGAGACGTAGGGCGGCGCCTCGGCCCAACTGGCGCTGGTGTCGCCCTCGTGGGTGTCCTGGTGCGCGGCGGTTAGGTTGACCTGGAGGTCGCCCTCGAACTGGAAGCCGACCCCCAGCCGCGCGCCCCACGTGGAGGCTTCGTTGACGCCTTTCAGGCCCAGGCGCGCATTGTCGATATAGGCCGGGTCGCGCCGGTGATAGGCGGCCAGCCGCACGCCGACCTGGTCCTGCACGACCGGCTGGTTGAGCACCACGGTCTGGGCCTCGCCCCAATAGCCGGCGTTGGTCGACAGCTCGCCCGCCAGCGACGCGCTGGCCTGGGAAAGGTCGGGCCGCTTGAAGACCACCTTCAGGGCGCCGCCCATGGCGCTGGAGCCGTAGAGCGTGCCCTGCGGCCCGCGCAGCAACTCCAGCCGCTCGACGTCGACCAGCAGGAACTCGGGCGACGAGCCGCCGGGATCGGCGGTGGTCCCGCTGGGCCCGGTGACCGGGATGTCGTCATAATAGAGCGCCGTCGTCGCCTCGCCCGAGCCGTAGACGCCGCGCAGGCTGAGGCGGTTGCGGCCGGTGCCGGTGCTCGTCTGGGTCAGGCCCGGCAGCAGGTTCGTCGCCTGGGTGAAGGTCGCCGCCCCGGCGCGGGTGAGCTCTTCGCCGGAGAAGGCGCGCACGGACATCGGCGTCAGGCGATCGAGAGTCGGGCGCCGCAGGGCGGTCACCACCACGCCCTCGACCTCGGCCTCGGTCTCGACTTCGCCCCTCTCGGGCCTGGCGCGTTCGACGAGATAGCGGCCCTGGAACTCGCGCCAGGTCAGGCCCGACCCGCGCAGCAGCGCGTCCAGCGCCGCGCCGGCTTCCATTCGCCCCGACACGCCCCTGCTGCGCCGGCCCTCGACCATCGCCGGGGTGAACAGGATGTCGCGGTCGCTCTGGGCCGAGAACATCGTCAACGCGCGATCGAGAGGCGCCCCGGACGGAATCGAGAACTGCGCCTGGCGGCCGGCGGCCAGAGCCGACGTCCCGGGCAGGACGGCGCACGACACGCACGCGACAACGATCCCGAGACGGAGAATACTCAACGGCTACAAGGCTCCGCGCCAACGCCACGGCCTTCCGACAGCCAGCCTTCTATGACCAGCCGAATGCGCCAGCCAGTGCGCTCTTTGCCGCTCTCCGCCCACATGGCGCCGACGACCGCCCCACCGTTGCCCGAAAACCCAGCACGGGGACCGCCAGGCGACTCCCCTTCCCAAACGTCATTGACCTGGGCGCCCCCATCAACAACCATGACTGCAATAAGACAATCGGGGTGTTCAGGATTTTTCCATGGCGTGGGCGGAAACGACCGGAGCCAGGGGCGAGCCGGAGGGGTTGGCGCATGCCTCGCTCCCCTACCAGCAAGCCTTACGCGCCTTCTTTCGGCGCAGGGCCGACGGGCACGAAATCGACGACCTGATTCAGGAAGTGCTGCTCCGGCTGCACAACCGTCGCAATGGCGGCGAGGTCACCAACCTCTCCAGCTTCATTTTCCAGACCGCCACCAACGTCCTGCTGGACCGTCGGCGCCGCGACACGGTGAGGCGCCGGGGCGCGCATTGTGAACTCGAAGAAGCCCACCATCCGCTGGACGAACTGTCGCCCGACAGGATTCTGCAGGCCAAGCAGACGGCTTCCGTGGCCCTGGAGGCCCTGAACCAGCTCTCGCCGCGCACCCGCGCGGCATTCATGCTCGTCCGCTTCGAGGGCTTGAGCTACAAGGCTACCGCGGCGCAACTTGGCATTTCGGTCAGCGCCGTCGAAAAACACGTCACCAAGGCTCTACGGATCGTCTCGATCCGGCTGCAGGAAATCGATGAACGACAACCAACGACAAATCGGTCCTTCCGGTAGCCCGGACGCCGCGTCGTGGTTTGTGCGGTTGCAACGCCATCCCGGCGACATGGATGTGCGGCGCGAGTTCGAGACCTGGCTGGCGGCTGATCCGGCGCATGGCGACGACTGGGCGAGCGTCAACGGAGCCTGGGGCCGCCTGGGCGCCCTGAAGGACGATCCGCAGGTCCTGGCCGCCCGCGAGGCGCTGAAGGCCGAGCTGGCCGCCGAGCGTCGGCGTCCGCACATGCGCTGGGCTGCGGGAATCGCGGCGGCCGTGGTCACCGGCGGCGCCGTGCTGGGCTTCGGCTCCTGGCAGCAGGCCCAGCGTCAGACCGATGCGCCGGTGACGGCCCAGGCCGCGCCGGCCGCGCTCGCCGTCTATCGCACCCCCGTCGGCGGCCAGCAGACCATCACCCTGCAGGACGGCTCGAAGGTCACGCTCAGCACCGACACCGAGGTGCGCCTGACCGAATGGGATCGCCGCCGCGGCCTGACCCTGGTCCGGGGCGAGGCCTATTTCCAGGTCGCCAAGAACCCCGAGAAGCCGTTCGTGGTCGCCGCGGCCGGCCGCACGGTCACCGCGCTCGGCACCGCCTTCGACGTCCGCGTCGATCCGGGCCGATGGTCGGTCAGCCTGGTCGAGGGCAAGGTCCGGGTGAACGGGGCGCATGCGAGCGTCGAGATGACGCCCGGCCATCATCTGGTCCAGACGGGCGACGCGCCCTGGAGGCTCGAGCAGCGCAACCTCGCCGACCTGACGAGCTGGCGCGACGGCAGCCTGGTCTTCGAGAATCGCCCGCTGGCGTCCATCGTCGAGGAAATGAACCGCTACTCCACGCGCAAGGTGCGGATCGCCGACGCCGGCCTGGCGGCCACGCCGCTCAGCGGCCGCTTCAAGTCGGGCGACGTCACCGGCTTCGTCGCCACGCTGGAAGCCTATGGCATGGCCAGGGCCAGCCGCAGTTCGGCCGGCACGATCGAGCTTCTCCCGCCCGCGGGGGAGTGAGGAAACCCGCCACGCCTGCGTCTTGAAGGGGAGCGCCGGCGCCCTTATGCGCTGGCGTCCTGGAGGACCCATGAAGATGATTTCGAAGGCGCTGGCGACCAGCGCGCTCTGCGCTACGGCCTGGCTCGCCGCCACGGCCGCCACCGCCGCCCCCCTGAGCGCGGCCGACAAGGGCCAGCTCACCGCGGCGGTCGACGCGTTCACCCCGAAGATGAACGACGCGGCCCTGAAGATCTGGAGCTATGCCGAGCTCGGCTACCAGGAGACCAAGAGCACTGCGGTCCTCCAGGACCAGTTGAAGGCGGCCGGCTTCAAGGTCCAGGCCGGCGTGGCCGGCGAGCCGACCGGCTTCGTCGCCAGCTTCAAGAACGGCAGCGGCCCGGTCATCGCCATCCTGGCCGAGTTCGACGCCCTGCCCGGCCTGTCGCAGGCCGCCGTTCCCACCAAGCAGCCGGTCTCGGGCCAGGATAACGGCCACGGCTGCGGCCACAGCCTGTTCGGCGCGGCCTCGGTGGCCAGCGCCGTCGCGCTGAAGCAGTGGATGGTCGCCAACAAGGTCCAGGGCGAGGTCCGCGTCTACGGCACCCCGGCCGAAGAAGGCGGTTCGGGCAAGGTCTACATGGTCCGCGACGGCCTGTTCAACGACGTCGACATCACCCTGCACTGGCACCCGGGCAACACCAACTCGGCCAACCAGGGCACCTCGATGGCCAACATCAGCGGCAAGTTCCGCTTCTATGGCCAATCCAGCCACGCCTCGGGCGCGCCGTGGGCCGGCCGCTCGGCGCTCGACGGCGTCGAGATCATGAACGTCGCCAACAACTACCTGCGCGAACACATCCCGGACCGCACGCGGATCCACTACGTGGTCACCAACGGCGGCAAGGCCCCGAACGTCGTTCCCGACTTCGCCGAGGTCTACTACTACGTCCGCAACGCCGACCCGAAGATCGTCGTCGACGTCATGGAGCGCGTGAAGACCGCGGCCCAGGGCGCGGCCATGATCACCGGCACCAAGGTCGAGTTCGAACAGACCGGCGGCGTCTACAACCTGCTGCCCAACGACGTGCTGGGCAAGGTCATGTACGATTCGCTGAACAGCGTCGGCGGCATCACCTGGACGCCGGAAGAGACCAAGTTCGCGCAGGAGCTGGCCAAGTCCCTGCCGAACGGCGGCGGCGACCTGAGCTCGGTCGGCAAGATCCAGCCCTACAAGAACGCCGACACCTCCGGCGACGCCGGCGGCGGCTCGACCGACGTGTCGGACGTCTCGTGGGTCACCCCGACGGTGGGCCTCTCGACCGCCACCTTCGTGCCCGGTTCGGCCGGCCATAGCTGGCAGAACGTGGCGGCGGCCGGCATGAGCATCGGCCTCAAGGGCGCGGCCGTCGCGGCCAAGACCCTGTCGATCACGGGCGCCGAACTGCTGTCGAACCCCGAGCTGATCGAACAGGCCAAGGCCGAGCTGAAGCAACGCCAGGGTTCGGACTTCACCTACAAGTCGATGGTCGGCGACCGCAAGCCGCCGCTCGACTACCGCAAGGCCGGCGGCGCCGAGTAAGCCGCCCCGACGGGATCGGGCCGAGCGGTCCGGTCCCGTCATTTTTTCTGTGCACCGGTATCCTCCCGTGCCGTGAAATTGATCCGCAACCAGAGGTGCGGAATCGAAGCGCCCTTGCGTCTCGTCTACTGAGGCAGGTCCATTGGTAGGACTGCCTGTTCAGGCAAACGTGACGGGGGATGGAATGACGCGAAAACACGCAATGACGGGCGCCGCGCTGGCGCTGGTCATGATCATGGGCGGAGCCGCGAACGCCGCGACCGTAACCCCGCCGAGCGAGGCCTTCGCCCAGAACCCGGGCAGCGACTACTTCCTCGCCGACTACACGGCCTACGAGGCCTATCTCAAGACCCTGGCCAGCCAGTCCGACCGCATGAAGCTGGTCGACTTCGGCAAGTCCGAAGAGGGCCGCACCCAGTGGATGGCGGTGGTCTCCTCCCCCGCCAACCTCGCCAAGCTCGATCACTACAAGTCGATCTCCAAGCGCCTGGCCAAGGCCGAGGGGCTGAGCAAGGAAGAGGCCGCCAGGCTCGCCGCCGAAGGCAAGGCCATCGTCTGGATCGACGCGGGCCTGCACGCCACCGAGACCGTGACCTCCCAGGGCCAGATCCAGGTGCTCTACCGCATGCTGTCTCAGGACGATCCCGAGACCCTGCGCATGCTGGACGACGTGATCATCCTGTTCGCGCACGACAACCCGGACGGCATGGAGCTGGTGTCCGACTGGTACATGCGCCACGACGACCCGAAGAAGCGCGAGTTCCACTCGATCCCGCGCCTCTACCAGAAGTACGTGGGCCACGATAACAACCGCGACAGCTACATGTCGCAGATGGCCGAGACGACCAACGTCAACAAGCAGTTGTTCCGCGAGTGGTTCCCGCAGATCATCTTCAACCAGCACCAGACCGGCCCGACCGGCATGGTGGTGTTCGTCCCGCCGTTCCGCGACCCGTTCAACTACAACTACGACCCGCTGGTCATGACCTCGCTGCAGGAAGTCGGCATGGCCATGCACAGCCGCCTGGTCGCCGAGGACAAGCCCGGCTCGGGCGCCCGCAGCGCGGCCTCCTACTCCACCTGGCACAACGGGATGGAGCGCTCGATCGCCTACTTCCACAACTCGATCGGCCTGCTGACCGAGATCATCGGCGGCCCGACCCCCGAGACCGTGAAGCTGGTGCCGAACCTGCAACTGCCGAACGGCGACCGTCCGATGCCGATCGCGCCGCAGACCTGGCATCTGTCGCAGACCGTCGAGTACCAGTGGACGATGAACCGCGCGGTCATCGACTACGCCTCGCGCAACCGCGAACGCCTGCTGTCCAACATCTACAAGATGGGCGCGAACAGCATCGAGCGCGGCTCCCGGGATAGCTGGACCGTCACCCCGACCAAGATCGACCTGCTCAACGAAGCCGCCAAGGACGCCAAGCCCGCGGGCGAGGACGAGATGATGGCCTCGTTCTTCGGCCGGGCCGGCGCCGTCGATCCGAGCCTCTACAGCGTCCTGCGGACCCCGGAATCGCGCGATCCGCGCGGCTTCATCATCCCGTCGGACCAGGCGGACATGCCGACCGTGACGGCGTTCGTGAACGCGCTGATCAAGACCGGCGTCGACGTCGAGCGCGCCACCAAGCCGTTCAAGGTCGGGGCCAAGACCTACCCGGCCGGCTCGTATGTGGTGAAGGCCGCCCAGGCCTATCGCCCGCATGTCCTCGACATGTTCGAGCCGCAGGACCACCCGCACGACACCGAGTATCCGGGCGGCCCGCCCAAGGCGCCCTACGACGTCACCGGCTACACCCTGGCCTACCAGATGGGGATCAAGTTCGACCGCATCCTGGACGGCTTCGAAGCCCCGACCGAGCGCGTGCCCGACCTGGTCTCGGTGCAGCCGGGTTCGGTGAAGGGTTCGGGCAAGGCCGGCTGGCTGATCAGCCACGAGACCAACAAGAGCTTCACCCTGACCAACCGCCTGCTGAAGGCCGGCCAGCCGGTGTTCTGGCTCAAGGACGGCGCCAAGGCCGGCAAGGAGAGCTTCGGCCCCGGAGCGATCTGGGTGCCGGCCTCGGCCGAGGCCCAGTCGGTCATCGCCCAGGGCGTGAAGGATCTGGGCATCGACGCCTACGCCGTCGGCGCCAAGCCGGCCGGCGAGGCCACCGCCCTGAAGCCGATCCGGGTCGGCCTGGTCGACGTCTATGGCGGCTCGATGCCCTCGGGCTGGAACCGCTGGCTGTTCGAGCAGTTCGAGGCCCCCTTCGAGGTGGTCTACCCGCAGCGTCTCGACGCCGGCGACCTGGGCAAGGACTACGACGTCCTGGTCTTCGCCGACGGCGTGATCCCGGCCCCGCAGGGCGGTCCCTTCCGGGCCGGCCGCAGCTTCCCGCAGCCGAAGGTCGACGACATCCCGGCCGAGTTCCGGCCGTGGCTGGGCGCCATCACCGACGACAAGACGCTGCCGCAGGTGGCCGACTTCGCCAAGAACGGCGGCACGGTGATCACCATCGGCTCCTCCTCGCGCCTGGCGACGGTCATCGGGGCTCCGGTGGACGTGGCGGTCGCCAAAAAGGACGGCGACAAGCTGGTGGGGCTCTCGACCAAGGAATTCTACATTCCGGGGTCCGTGCTGCGCGCCAAGGTCGATAACCGCCAGCCGCTGGCCTATGGCCTGCCGCAGGACATCGACGTGTTCTTCGACCGCAGCCCGACCTTCAACCTGAAGGCCTCGGCCACCGGCGTGGCCAAGGTGTCCTGGTTCGACACCGACGCTCCGCTGCGCAGCGGCTGGGCGGTCGGCCAGGAGAAGCTGAAGGGCTCGACGGGCGTCCTCGACATCGATGTCGGCAAGGGCAAGCTGTTCGTGATGGGCCCGGAAGTGACCCAGCGCGCCCAGTCCTACGGGACCTTCAAGTTCCTGTTCAACGGCATGCTCTACGGCCCGGCGGTCGCCAAGCCGTAGATCCGCGGCATAGACGCCAGGGAGCGCCGGGCCTTCGGGTCCGGCGCTCTTTTTTTGCCCGGGCGCCTGGCCGACCGCGCAAACAAGAAGGGCGCCGGTCTTTCGACCGACGCCCTCCACCGCCAAGGACGCAGCGGCTTGTGGCGACAGGGGCGGTGGGGCCGCCCCTGCCTCCGGTATCCAGTCCTAGAAGCGCTTGCGGACGCCCACGTAGTAGGCGCGGCCCATGACGTCGTAGTTCTGTTGGTCGTAGTTGTACTCGGTGTCGCCAGCCTGCGGCGGGTTCTGGTTGAGCAGGTTGTTGACGCCAAAGCGCAGGTCGGTTTCCCACGGCAGCTTCACGCGGCCGTTCAGGTCGAAGATGTTGTAGGCCTTCACACCGCGCGCGGTGCTGGTGGGGGTGACCACCGTGGCCGAGTTCTTCATCTCGCTGATATAGCGCCAACGCAGGCCGACGCTGGCCGGGCCGCGGGTGTAGGTCGCCGAGGTGACCGACTTCCACTCCGGGTGAGCCAGACCGGCGCTGGTCTCGACAGCCTGGTTCCAGGTGCCGGCGTAGTCGTAGGTCGCCGCGTTCGGCAGGTTCTGGATCTTGAACTGGTCCAGCCAGCCGATCGAAACGTTGATCGCCAGCGAGCCGGCGTCGTCGCCCAGGCCGACATCCATCAGGTCGATGTTCCAGTCGAACTGGAAGTCGATGCCGGTGGTTTCGAACTGACCGAGGTTCTGCAGCGGCTGAACGGGGTTCAGCGGCACGCCGGACGCCGTGTTACGGGCGATCAGTTGGCAGTAGTAGTTGTTCGGATCGTAGGTCGGGTTCGAACCGCCGGCATTGTAGCAGAACTGGAACGAGTTCTTGATCGGCAGGCTGCCGACGGCGTCCTTCACCTTGATCGAGTACCAGTCGATCGACGCCGACATGCGGCTCAGCAGCGGGTGTTCGAACGGCGACTGGATGACCGCGCCGAACGAGAAGGTGTCGGCCGTCTCTTCCTGCAGGTCCGGGTTGCCGCCGGTGAGGGCGAACACCTGGGCCGTGCCGAGCTGGTAGCTGTCGATGATCGCGGTCGGAACGCCCTGGGTCAGGCAGAGCGCGCGGACCTGAGCGCCGTTCGCGCCCTGGCGGAACGACGAGCGGACGTCGCAGGGGTCGCCGTCGGTGTTGGTCGGGCCGGCGGTGCCGATCGCGACCGAGCCCGTCGAGACCGGCGCGTAGAGTTCGCCGACGCTCGGGGCGCGGATGGCGCGGTTGTAGCCGCCGCGGAAGCGCAGGCTGTCGATCACCGACCAGTCGAAGTCGACCTTGTAGGTGCTGATCGCGCCGACCGACGAGTAGTCCGAGAACCGGTAGCCGAGGTTGGTGTTCAGCTCCTTGACGAACGGCAGGTCCTTCAGGATCGGGACCAGCAGTTCGCCGAAGGCTTCGTAGGTGTCGACCGAGCCGGAAGCGTCACGCAGCACGCTGTAGCCCAGCACGTCCGAGGTGCCGTCGGGCTGGTTCAGTTGGGTGTCCGGGGTGAAGGTGTACTCGTTCGAGCGGTAGTCGACGCCGGCCGCGAAGCGGATTTCACCGGCCGGCAGTTCGAACAGGCCGCCCTGGACGCTGGCTTCCACGATGCGCTGTTCCAGCTCGTTCTGGTTCAGCGTGCGGCGGCTGATGTAGCGGATGCAGTCGGCCGACGGGGTCAGGTTGCCGAAGGGGTTCCAGCCGCCGGCGCAGTATTCAGTGCCGCCGGTGGGGCTGTTCAGCAGGCGAGCCACCGCGCCGGCGCTGGCGCCGCCGGTCTGCTCGTTGTCGAACTTGGCCTTCGAGAACGACGCGTAGGCGTCCCAGGTCCAGTCCTTGATGCCGACGTCGCCCGAGAGGCCGCTGGTGAGCTGGTAGACGGTGTACTCGTAGCGCTGGATCCGCGGCCCCAGGATGTTCAGCGCCTTGTAGAAGGTGAAGTCGGCGCCGGGGGTCGGCCGGGAGGCCAGGATCGTCCGGAATTCGGCCGGGATGAACGGGTTCGAGACCGGAACGGTCAGGCCGTAGACGTTCGAGGCCAGGGTCGGGTTCGAGATGCCGACCGACTCGTAGTCGGTGAAGGTGAACTGCGTGAAGAAGCGGAGGTTGTCGGTCAGGTCGTAGTCGATCTTGCCGAACACCGAGTAGCGGTCGAGGTCCGACTGCATCGAGGCGCCGTCATAGCCGAAGTTGACCTGCTGCTGGGTGCCGGACGCGTTCGAATTGACGATGTAGGCGTCGTTGGTTTCCGGGTCGCGGAAGTTCTGCACCCTCACGCCGGCGGTCGAGAAGATCGTCTGGTCGGTGTTGAAGCCGATCTGGCCGGTGTAGCGGCCCGCGGCGTTGCCCGGCAGGGCGGCCGTGCCGTACTGGCCGACGAACACGCCGTTGACCGCCGCCAGGGTCGGCAGGTTGGCGCCGAACAGCACCGTACCTTGCGGAATGGTCGACAGGCCCGGGGTCGAGAGGCGGAAGATGAACCAGTCGCGGGCGCTCTGCAGGGCGATGTCGCGGTTGGTGTAGTCGACCGACAGCACGGCGCGGCCGCGGCCCTCGTCGAACGCCCGGCCGGCGGTCAGCGAGACCTTGAAGGACTCGCCGTCCCCATGTTCCGAGATGCCGTACTGGCTGTCGACCGTGATGCCTTCGAAGTTGCGCTTCAGGCGGAAGTTCACCACGCCGGCGGTGGCGTCCGAGCCGTAGGCCGTCGAGGCGCCGCCGGTGATGACTTCGACGTTCTCGATCAGGGCTTCAGGAATGGTGTTGAGGTCGACCGAGCCGTCCGGGTTCGACGGCTGCAGGCGGCGGCCGTCCATCAGGATCAGCGTGCGCTTGGCGCCGAGGCCGCGCAGCGAGGCGTAGGACTGGCCGCCGTTCAGGCCGGTCGAGGTCGAGCCGGTGTTGCCCTGGCCGAACGAGCCGCTGAACTGGGGCATCTGCGACAGCGACTTTTCAACCGTCACCTGGCCGGTGTTTTCGATGGCCGCCTGGCCGACCGACACGATCGGGCTGTTGGCGACATAGTCGGGACGGGCGATACGCGAACCGGTGACGACGACTTCCTCGACCGCGACGGTCCCCCCCTCCTGCGCCTGGGCCGCGCCGCCGGCGAGCAGAGCGCCATACGCAACGCCGCCCGCCATCAACCACTTCAAAGTACTCGAATTCATCCGTCCGCCCTTGTTATGAGACGACGCACCCCTCGCGCGTCCGCACCCCAAGACGCAGGCCTGCCGAGGACCCACATGTCGGTTTTGTAATTTTCCGGATCGGGGTTCCGACGATCTGGGGAGTGCGGCTTTTGCGTCGCTTTCGGACAATCGGCGCCCACTGGACAGGCTTGGGCGGCGGTTCGCACAATGCGCGCGCATGCCCGTGCGCAGAGCGCCGCGGGCCCAGTGAACGGAACGACGCTTGCCGCCCCAGCCCGCCCAGCCGCCGCACCTCTCGCCTGCCAACGCCCAGGCGCTGCAGCAGGCCCAGGCGTTGGGCCGGGCCGGCCGCCTGGCCGAGGCCGAGCGGCTCTATCGCGCCGTACTCCAGGCCGAGCCCGGCTGCGTCCAGGCGGCCGCCGCCCTGGCCAGGCTGCTGACCGCCGCCGGGCGCGCGGCCGAGGCCGAGGCGCTCGTGCGCCCGTTCGTGCAGGGAAAGGCGATCTGGCCCGAGGCGCTGTCGGCCCGCGCAGCGGCCCTGAAGGCCCTGGACCGCAAGCCGGAGTCCCTGGCCGACTACATGCTGGCCGCGCAGCTCAACCCGGCCAGCGGCGTGGCCGCCCACAACGTCGCCTCCGGCCTCGGCGACGCCGGCCGTGATCGCGAGGCGGTGGCCGAAGCCGAGCGCGCCTTCGCGCTCGGCCTGCAGGCGCCGGAGACCTGGCTGGTCTATGGCCGCGCCCTGCAGGGGCTGCGGCGGTTCGCCGAGGCCGAAGACGCCCTGCGCCAGGCGATCGCCCGGCGACCGGCCTATGTCGAGGCGCTGCGCGACCTCTGCCAGTTGATCTGGATGCAGTCGGGCGACGCCCAGGCGGCGCTGGCGCCGATCGATGCGGCGCTGGCCGCCGTGCAGCCGGCGTCGGCCGCGGCGCTGGCGGGGGTGAAGATCCGCCTGCTTCACCATCTGTCGGGCGAGGCGCCGGCCCTGGCCTTCGCCCAGGAGGCGCTGGCGAAGTCGCCGGGCGATCCGCGCCTGGCCCTGGAAACCGCGGCCCTGTCCCTACGCGGCGCGCCCGAGCGTAGCCGCGAGCTCTGCGCCGCGGTGCTGGCCCGCAATCCGCGCGATCCGACCGCCCGCCGCGCGATGGCCCACGCCCACCTGGCGCTGGGCGAGGCCGCCGCCGCCGCGGAGGTCGCCGAGGGCTTGCTGGCCGACAACCCGATCGACCAGGAGGCCGCCGCCGCCCTGGCCACTGCCCGGCGCCTGGCCGGGGACGAGCGCTATCGCGACCTCTGGGACTACGACGCCCTGGTCCGCGCCCAGACCATCGACACGCCCGCCGGCTGGGCCAGCCTCGAGGCCTATCTGGGCGACCTGCGCGGGGCGCTGGCCGAGTTGCACGCCCTGCAGGCGCATCCGATCGAGCAGTCGGTCCGCGGCGGCGCCCAGACCTCGCAGAACCTGCTGGCGGCCGAGCATCCGGCGATCCGCGCCTTCTTCGAAGCGGTCCAGGGGCCGATCCGCGCCTATCGCGCCGCGGTCGGCCCGGGCGCGGACCTGTTCCGGGCCCGCAACCGCGGCGGCCACCGGGTCCTGGGCGCCTGGTCGGTGCGCCTGAAGCCCGGCGGCTTCCACGTCGACCACATCCACCCGCAGGGCTGGATCTCCTCGGCCTGCTACATCGACGTCCCGCAGGCCCTGGGCGCGGGCGAGGATCGCGCCGGCTGGCTGCGGTTCGGCGCGCCGCCGATTCCCACGCGCCCGACCTTGGAGGCCGAGCATTTCGTGCGGCCTCAGCCGGGCCTGCTGGCGCTGTTCCCGTCCTACATTTGGCACGGCACCGTGCCGTTCGGCGGCGACCAGGTGCGCACGACGATCGCCTTCGACGTGGTTCCGGACTGAGCCCGGCGCCCCAAAGCCTGCAGCCGGGCGACGATTTGGCATGAGGCGCCGCAGCCCGCGTGCGTCTTGTTGAAAAGTCGGAGTTTCGCGGCCCGCCGCGCCGACCGCCTTCCACGAGCCGTGAGCCGCCCATGAACCGTCGTTTCGCCCTGCTGATCGTGCTTTCCATGGTGCTGGGGGTCGGCGTCGGGTGGGCCTGCAACCAGTTCATGAGCGTGGACCAGGCCAAGCAGGCCGCCGACGGGCTGTCGCTGGTCACCGACGTCTTCCTGCGGCTGATCAAGATGATCATCGCGCCGTTGGTATTCACCACCCTGGTGGCGGGCATCGCCCACATGGAGGACGCCGCGGCCGTGGGCCGGATCGGCGCCAAGACCATGGGCTGGTTCATCTGCGCGTCGATCGTCTCGCTGCTGGTCGGGCTGATGATGGTGCACCTGCTGCAGCCGGGCGCGGGCCTGCACATGCAGACGGCGGCCGCGGCCGCCGCGCCGACCTCGGCCAGCACCGACGCCTTTACGCTCAAGGGCTTCGTCACCCACCTGGTGCCGACCTCGATCGTCGACGCCATGGCCAAGAACGAGATCCTGCAGATCGTCGTCTTCTCGCTGTTCGTCGGCACGGCGGTCGCCGCCCTGGACGACCGCGCCCCGGCCGTCGCGGTCCTGGTCGAACAGGGCGCCCAGATCATGCTGAAGGTCACCGAGTTCGTGATGAAGCTGGCCCCGCTGGCCATCTTCGCGGCCCTGGCCTCGACCATCGCCACCCAGGGCCTGTCGATGCTGGCGGTCTACGGCAAGTTCGTCCTCGGCTTCTATGCGACCATGGGCGTGCTGTGGGTGCTGCTGTTCATCGCCGGCTTCATGGTGATCGGAAAGCGCGTGGTCCCGCTGTTCGGGGTGATCCGCACCCCGGCCCTGCTGGCCTTCTCCACCGCCAGCTCCGAGGCCGCCTATCCGCGCATCCTCGACGCCCTGCCCAAGGTCGGGGTGCGCCGCCGCATCGTCTCGTTCGTGCTGCCGCTGGGGTACTCGTTCAACCTCGACGGCTCGATGCTCTACTGCACCTTCGCGACCATCTTCATCACCCAGGCGCATGGGGTGCAGCTTACGGTCCAGCAGCAGATCTTCATGCTGCTGCTGCTGATGGTGACGTCCAAGGGGATCGCCGGCGTGCCGCGCGCCTCGCTGGTGGTGATCATGGCGACCCTCACCTATTTCGGCCTGCCGGAGGCCTGGATCGCGCTGGTGCTCGGCGTCGACCACCTGCTCGACATGGGCCGCTCGGCGACCAACGTGGTCGGCAACTCGGTCGCCGCGGCGGTGGTGGCCAAGTGGGAAGGCGAACTGGAAGACATCGAAGACCAGGATCCCGACGCGCCGGGCGAGCCGGCGAAGGTCGGGGCCTAGGCGCGGACGGCCCCCTCGCGGAGCGGGCGGCCGCGAAGTCCATAGGCTTACCCAAGGGGGTATCGCCTATGAATTTCCCCCTCTGGTTCGTCATGGCCGGGCCGCCCCGGCCATCCATAGACGCCGATCCCAGGCGCGTATGGATCCCCGGCACGCCTACGCGGCCGGGGATGACGATCGGAGAAAGCGGGGGTAAGGCGACCGCGCCGGCCCCAGAGGGAGGAACCGCTCCTACTTCCAGGCGCAGACGCCGAGGCTCGCGCCGGCCTTCAGGAGCTTGTCGGCCTCGGCCTTGGGGAGCGCCCGCGAGCGGCCGGCGGCGCAGACGGCGGTGAGGTTCGAGTGTCCCGCGACGTCGAGCAGCAGTTGGTCCCAATGCCGGTACTGCACGTCATGCCCCTCGCCCGGATAGATCCGCATCTCCGCCACGTTCGGCAGTTGCGCCTTCCAGCGCTCGGCGGTGTCGGCGGTGACCAGGGTGTCGGCGGTTCCCTGATAGACGAAGGCCGGGGCCTTCACCGCCGAGAGGTCGGGAGCCGGCCCGCAATAGCGCATGATCTCGGCGACCTCGGGCGCCGGGTCGCCCATCTGGCCGCGGATGTAGAAGGCGCGGGCTCCTTCGTCATAGGCGCGGTCGGCGAAGCCGGGAATCTGGTGCGTCGGGCTGTCCTTGGGGAATCCCCACCAGGTCTTGGGGTTCTGCACCTGGGACTTCATCACGCCGGTCAGTTGCTCGGCGGTGAGCTTGCAGACGCTGTCGCCGGGCGGGCGCTGGGTGGCGGCGGCCAGCAGGTGCAGCGAGATCAGCCGCTGCGGCATGGCGGCGGCGACCTGGGCCATGTAGGGCCCGCCGCCCGAGATTGCGACGCCCGAGAAGCGCTGGACCTGCAGGTGGTCGAGCACGGCGCCGACCTCGGCCACGTAGTCGCCATAGCCCCAGCCGGCGACGATCGGGCTGTCGCCGAATCCGTTCCGCTCGACCGTGATGAACCGCAGCTTCAACTGCTTGCGCATCGACTTCAGGAATTCGGTCATCTCGAAGGCGCGGGCGCTGGTGCCTGTGCCGCCGATGAACAGCACGGGCCGGAAGCCCGCCTCGCCGGTGTCGGTGAAATGGACGGTGCGGCCGTCGGCGGTCTTCAGGCTCTGGACCGCCGCGCCGAGATCGTCGAAGGCGGTCGGAAGGTCGCCGACCCTGGCCACGCTGGGCGCCTCGGCATGGGCCGCGGTCGCCAGCAGGCAGGCCGCGAGGGTCAGGCTCAGAATCTTCAACGGCGTCTCTCCCCGATCGTTGAGGCCAGTAGGCGCCGTTCGGGACGGTTTTCCAGGGCGCCGTGGCGTCAGGACATGATCCGCAGGCGGCGCAGCAGCCAGTAGGCGCCGCCCACCACCGCCAGACAGAGCCCGCAGGCGACCGCGAAGCCGGCGGGGGAGGTCGCGAAGGGCATGCCCTCCAGGTTCATGCCAAAGGCGCCGACGATCACCGTGGGCGGGATCATCAGGCTCGACATCACGGTCAGCGCCTTCATGCTGCGGTTGGTGGCGCTGGTGATCTGGGTGTCGATCTCCTCGTGCAGCAGGCGCGCGCGCTCCTGCAGGCTGGCCGCCTCCCGGTCCAGGTCCTCGGCCTCCTGGGCCAGGCGCGGCAACTGGCCCGAGAGCTGCTCCACGCCGTGGGCCGCGCGCGGCGCGCAGGCCCGGTGCAGGGCGCTGCGCAGGCCAAGATATTCGCGATGGTCCCGCGAGAGGCCGCGCCGGGTCGGACCGAGCCTCAGCCCCTCCTCGCCGCCGTCGCCGCGCAGCATGTGATCCTCGACGCGGTCGAGCGCCTCGGCCGCGGCGTGCAGGCGCATCTCGGAAACGTCGACATAGCGTTCGATCAGCCGGATGACGGCGTCGGCCGGCGTCGCGATCGGATCGCCGCGCTCGGCCTCGCGGCGCATTTCGTCGACCACGCGCAACGCCTGGCGGCGGGCGGTGATCAGCCGACCCTCGCAGAGCGCGAACAGCAGCCGCCCTGGGGCGTTGGCGCGGCCGTCGAGGTCGCGTTCGAAGTCGGGAAGGACGCCGTAGGCCCAGGCGCCGTTGAACTGGATCTGCACCCGCTGCTCGGTGCGCAGGATCATGTCGCGCGCCGCGGCGGGCATCTCGTCCATGCCCTCCAGATGCAGCCGCGCCCGCTGGTCGCTCAAGGGGAAATGGGTCCAGACCCAGCCTTCCGGCCTGGTCAGTTCGGCCTCCAGCGTCACGTCGCTGAGCGCATGCGCGAGGCCGCCTTCGAAGGCGTAGGCCCAGAGAAAGGCGCTGGCTTGCCCCATGGATCGACGATCTCCCGAGCCTGGCTCAGGTGGTCATGCGACGCCGACGTGACAGGCCGATGACAGTCCTAGCCGGCGAGGCCGCGCAGGAAGGAAATGGTCTCGGCGGCCGCCAGCACGATCGCCCCGATGACCACCATGTCGAACGCGCGGCGCGCCCAGATCTTCACGGGATTGCGGCGCGGCGCGGGCGCCTCTTCGGCGAATGTGAACCGCATTGTGTCCTCCATCGGGACGTTCAGCCCAGTTGGAGGAGGTCGCCCGCAAATCGCAGGCCAGTATGGCGGAGAGCTATTGGGCCAGCATCGCCCAGCTCCAGAGGCCGAAGCAGGCGAACAGCAGGGTCCAGATGAAGACCCGAACGATCACCCACCCGTTCGGAGGCGGCTTCCGCGGGGACGGTTCCTCATATTGGATCGAGAAACGGGTCATGCGCTCGCAGATAACGCCGTTCCGTCAAGGTCCTGTAAACGGTTTTGGTTAGTTTCGGCGGCCTTAACCTTACCGCTCGCGTCAAGGTTTCAGCGGAGTCACCAATGCACGTCGGATCCTGCCTTTGCCGCGCCGTCCGCTTCGAGGTCGAGGGCGATCTGCCGCCGATCCAGATCTGCCACTGCGGCGACTGCCGCAAGGCGCAGGGCGGTCCGTTCGGCGCCAACATCCCGCTGGAAACGAAGAACTTCCGGCTGCTGAGCGGCGAGGCCGAGTTGCAGGCCTACGAGTCCTCGCCGGGCAAGGAGCGGGTGTTCTGCCGCCGCTGCGGCGGGCCGCTGTTCAGCCGGCTGGCCAGCACGCCGGGCGCGATGCGGCTGCGGGCCGGGACGCTGGACGCGCCGACTGGGGCGCGCCTGGACTTCCACTTCTACGTCGACTCCAAGGCCGACTGGTGGCCGATCACCGACGACCTGCCGCAGTATCCCGACGCGCGGCCGCTCTAGCGCACGGGATTGCGCCGCGCCGTCCCGCCGCCCGGCAGCTCGGCCCGGTAGGCGCCCAGGCGCGGGTCGGGGGTCATGTAGTCGGTGGAGACGTACTGGGCGCCGGCGGCGAAGGCGGCCTGCTGGCGGCTGAGGTCGCCGGTCCGGGCCTCGACCGTGTCGGCGTCGGCGCGGCTGCGGACGATGAGGCCCGCCTGGACCGCGGCGCGGATGCGCGCGGCCTGCTCCTGGGGCTCGTTGAGGGTGATGTAGCCGGCGGCGGGCGAGGCCTCGTCGATGTTCACGAACATCACCCGCCCCTCCAGCGCGCGCCGCTGGCCGCGATAGATCGCGACCTGCTCGGGCGGGGCGTCGAGGGCGAACATCACCTTGCCGCGGGCCGCCTTCAGCGTCGGCCAGGCCCCGGCCAAGGCGGCCGCACGCAGGCTGGCGCGGCGGCCCTGGACGCTGTCGGGGGTGATCAGGTCGCCGGCGGCGAAGACCGAGCGGATCTCGGCGTCGACCGCGTCCATGGCCTTGGCGTCGAAGGCCAGCGCCTCGACCGCGCCCGGAACCTCCAGGCCGCCCTCCTTCAGATTGAGCAGGATCAGGATCGGCACATGGTCGCGATGGGCCTGCGACCAGGCCGCGATCTCCTTCAGGCAGTCGGTGAAGCGCGGGCAGTTGGAGCGATAGTCGATGTCCTGGACGTGCATGACCTTCATCCCCGGCCCCTTGAGCGGCTCGAGGTCATAGGGAAGGTCGGGCGCCATCTTCATGGCCAGCGGCGCGGCGTAGCGGCCGCCGTCGGGATCGTTCAGCAGGTCCAGCTCCAGTTGCCGCGCGCCGGCGTCGAGTTGGGCCGTGAGCGGCGGATGGGCGTAGTCCAGCCCGTCGGCCTGCTTGGGATCGACCGCCCGCAGCAGGGCCATCTGCTTGGGGGCGATCGCCTGCTTGTAGGAATTGTGCGTGCCGACGGCCTGGAGGTCGTTGATCTTCAAGGCGTCCACGGCGGCGCGCGTGCAGCCGGGCTCACCCGAAGGCGCCTCCAGGTCGCAGCCGGACGCGATGGCCGCCGCAGCGGCGAGAATGGTGATGATCATGCCCCTCCCCTAGTGCGCCGACGCGGCGCCCTGATGACAGCCGCTCAGCCCGTGACCTGGGCGACGCTGATCTCCAGCGGCTCGCCGCGATGGTCGCCCCGCGCCGCCGCGCCGATCAGCTCGCAGAAGCGCTCGGGCCAGATCCGCTCGGTGGTGGCGGCGATCTCCTCCAGGCTCCACCAGCGGATGTCGTCGATGAAGTCGTGCTCGTAGACTTCCCAGCCCTCGCGCGAAGGCTCGCCGCCGTGGCAGCGCGCGACGATGTAGCTTTCCTTCAGGAGCACGGTCTCGCCGCCGACCAGCACGCTCACCGCCTCCCGGGTCCAGACCACGGGCCCCAGTTCGACGCCGTCGGTGAAGCCGGTCTCCTCGGCGATCTCGCGCAGCGCCGCCTCGAACAGGCCCTCGCCCGGCTCGACGCCGCCGCCGACGGTGAACCAGGACGAGGTGTGCGCGGGCCGATTGGGCAACCGCCCCTTGAGCAGCAGAATCCGGCCGCCGCCATCGAACAGCAGCACCCTGGCGGTAAGGCGTTCGCGCATAGGTCCTCCGAGCATCGAGCCGTGAAAGCCTAGCGGTTTGGCGCGCATATGGCGAACACCGCTCTCAACCCGAAATTAATCGGGCCGACGGAGGCTGTTGCTCCCCATGCGGGATGGAGACCTTCTCTTTGTCGTTAGCTCCCCAGCGCCTGCTCGGCTTCGCCTTCGCGAGCGCGGACCTCCTGCTGGAGCTTGCTCCGGATGGCCAGATCAGCCTCGCCATCGGGGCCAGCGAGGCCCTGTCCGGGGCGCCGGAGACGGATCTGGTCGGCCGGGCCTGGCGCGACTTCATCGACCCGCGCGACCGCATGATGGTCGAGGCGCTGCTCAGCGGCCTCAAGGACGGACGCCGCGGCGGGCCGGTCGTGGTCGGCCTGACCGGCGGTGGCTCCGCCGACGAGCGCGCGGCCACGATGAGCGCCTTCAAGATGCCCGCCAATGGCGGCGCGGTGTCCTGCGCCTTCAGCCGCGCGGCCGCCAAGAGCGCCCATGACCTGCACGACAAGGCCGCCTTCGAGACCGCGACCAGCGCCCTGATCGAGGCGGCCCGCGCCACCGGCCAGGAACTGGAGATGGCCTTCCTGGAGTTCGGCGGCCTGGCCGCGCTGCGCGAGCGCCTGGGCGCCGAGGCGTTCCTGGCGCTGGAACAACGGCTGATCGGCGGCCTGCGCTCGCAGTCGCACGGCGGCTCGGCCGCGGCCAGCCTGGGCGCCGATCGTTTCGCCCTGGTACGCCAGAAGGGCGAGGGCGTCGACGCCCTGGTCCAGCGGCTGATCGCCCTGGTGAACGCCGATCGCGATCCGGCGCTGCAGGCCCATGCGCGGCTGATGTCGCTGCAATCGACGGCCTCGCCCGCCCAACTGGCGCGGGCGATCCGCTACGCGCTGGACAACTTCATCAGCGAGGGCGTCGAGGACGGCGGCCCCCTCGACCTCAACGACATGGTCGACCGCTCGATCAAGAAGACCCTGGCCGACGTCGGGGTCCTGGGGGCGGCGGTCAACGACAAGCGCTTCCGCCTGGTCTACCAGCCGGTGGTGGACCTGAAGGCCGGCTCGGCGCTGCATCACTACGAGGTCCTGGTCCGCTTCGGCGACAGCGCCAGCCCCTATCCGATGATCCGCATGGCCGAGGAGCTCGACATGATCGAGCCGCTCGACATCGCCGTGGTCGAGGAGACGGTCGCGCGGCTGGCGGCGGAGCCCGACCTGAAGCTGGCGGCCAACGTCTCGGGCCGCACGATCGTCAGCCCCGCCTTCATCACCGCGATCCGGCAGATGCTGGCCAAGGCCCCCAGCGTCGCCGGGCGGCTGCTGCTGGAGATCACCGAGAGCGCCGCGATCGACGACCTCGCCCTCGCCGACCGCCACCTCTCCACCCTGCGCCAGGAAGGCTGCATGATCTGCCTGGACGACTTCGGCGCCGGCGCCGCGTCCCTGGCCTATCTGCAGCAACTGACCCTGGACATCGTCAAGATCGACGGCCGCTACATCCGCGAACTGCAGCATGGCGGGCGCGAGAGCACGTTCATCCGCCACCTGGTGCGCATGTGCGCCGAGCTGAAGGTCCGCACCATCGCCGAAATGGTCGAGAACGCTCAGGCCGAGGACGCGGTGCGCCGCGCCGGCGTCGACTTCGCCCAGGGCTGGCTCTACGGCGCGCCCAGCGACAAGCCGGACTTCCGCCCGCCGCCCGCCGCCGTGATCGCCAAACCCGCCGCCCGCCGCATGGGGGCGGTGGACGGCTGGGGCTGATGACGCGCTTCGAGACCGCCCGCCTGCACCTGCGGCCAAGGCGGATGAGCGACCTGGACGCCAGCATCGCCATCAACAGCGATCCGCAGGTGATACGATAGCTGGGGGCGATCTGGCCGGCCGATCGCCAGCGCGCCTCGTCGACCACGCCTTCAAGACCCTGCGCCTGCCGGCGCTGGCCGCCTGCGTGCATCCCGCGAACGCCGGCTCGCAGCGGGTGCTGGAGAAGCTTGGCCTCGTAGACGTCGGAACCTACGACGCCGGCGGCAAGGCCGAACGCCTCTACCGCCGGCTCGCCTGAGCATCAGCCGCGGGCCGACGCCACGTACTGGTCCACTACCGCCTCCAGCACGGTCAGCGGCATCGCCCCCGACAGCAGCCCGGCGTCATGGAACTGGCGGATGTCGAAGCGCTCGCCCAGGGCCGCCTTGGCCTTGGCCCGCAGGCGCAGCCATTCCAGCTTGCCGACCATGTAGCTGCACGCCTGGCCCGGCCACACGACATAGCGTTCGATCTCGGTGGTCGAGGCGGTGGTCGGCGTGCCGCTGATCTCGTTCATCGTCTCGATCGCCTTCTCGCGGCTCCAGCGCTTGGCGTGCATGCCGGTGTCGACCACCAGCCGCGCGGCGCGGAACAGCGAGGACTGGATGTAGCCGATCTCCCCGCGCGGATCGCCGTCATAGACCCCCATCTCCCGGGCCAGTTCTTCGGAATAGAGCGCCCAGCCCTCGCCATAGGCCGACAGGAAGGTGGCGCGGCGGATCATCGGCAGGTCGGCTTCCTGCTGCAGCGACAGTTGCAGGTGATGGCCGGGCACGCCCTCATGATAGGTGATCGTCGGCAGCGCCCACTTGGGATACTCGGCCGTGTCGCGCAGGTTGATCCAGTAGATTCCCGGGCGCGAGCCATCCAGGCTCGGCTGGTTGTAGTAGCCGCCCGGCGCCGCGGCCTCGATCTCCTTGGGCACGCGCTTGATCTGCAACGGCGCCTTGGGCAGCGTCCCGAAATAGTCCGGCAGGCGCTTGGTGGTCGCGGCCACCATCTCCATCAGGTCGGCGATCAGCTTTTCCTTGCCCGGATCGGTGTTCGGGTAGTGGTAGCGCCTGTCCTTGTAGAGCGCCTGGATCCGCTCGCCGACGCCACCCTTGGTCAGGCCCTGGCCGCGCAGCAGCACGTCGGCCCGCGATTGCAGGGCCTTGGCCTGATCGAGCCCGATGTCGTGGATCTCGTCGGCGGTGAGCCGGGTCGTGGTCGAGCCGTGCAGCGCGTGCTCGTAATAGGCTTCGCCGTCGGGCTGGCGCCAGACGCCGGCGTCGTGCCAGGCCCTGCCCTGGGTCTCCTTGAACAAGGCGATCTGCCGTTCCAGGGCCGGCGCGACCTTCTCGGCATAGATCCTGGCGGCCTGGCCGGCATAGTCGCCGGGGATGCCCTTCTCCTTGGCGCGCCGGGCGACCGAGGTCACCAGGCCCGAGGCTTGCGGCTGGACCAGCATGTTCTGCATCTGCGGCAGGGCGCGGGCGATGATGAAGTCCGGCGGGACGACGCCGGCGGCGATGTCCTTGCGGGCGCGCTCGACCTCCTGGTCGATGACCGCGCCGAAGTCGGCCAGGCGCGACAGATAGGCGTCGGCGTCTTCCTTGGTCTCGATGCGGTGCTGGTTGTCCAGCCAGTCCGGCGTCGACTGGTAGGCGCCGGTGAGCTGGGAGATCATGTAGGGCTGGCCGGCGCCCAGATAGCCGTAGTCGAACCGCTGGTCGGCGGCCTCTGCGGTCTCCAGGTTGAACAGCACGCTGTCGTAGTTCACGCCCGCCATGCCCGAGAGCTGCGAGCGATCGATGGCCTTCAGTTCGGCGAGCTGCGCGGTGTTCAGCGCCTTGGCCCTGGCCTTCTCGGCCAGGGAGGCGTCATCCAGCTTGAACTTGGCCTGGGCGCGGTCGCCCTTGTCGAGGCCAAGGCCGGTGACCAGTTGCGGCGAATCGTCCAGCGCCTGCTCGAAGATCTTCTCGAGGAAGGCGTTCAGTTGCGCGCTGGCGTCCGGGGCCGGCGGCGGCGCGGGCGGAGCCGGTGCAGGCGCAGCAGCCCTGGTGGCGCAACCGCCGAGGGCGAGCATCGCGCCCGCGGAAAGAAGTAGCTGTCGGCGACTGTGCATGTCCGCCCCCCAAAATGTCACAAAGTGACGCGACCCTACGGGCGCCGCCGAGCCTCCGACAAGTTATGGGCATGGCGCGCCCTGTTAATTCGCCGTAATGCGAAACCGGACTTTCAAAGCGCTGTCGCAGAACCACCGCATTCTGACGTCAGGAACACACCGCCCGTGACGGAACCTGGACCACGTGACCGACCCCAAGCCCGCCGACTGGAGCCGCAAGCTCACCGAATACAAGCGCCCGAGCTTGTCGCGCAGCCTCTTTGAGCTGGTGCTGACCGCCTCGGCCCTGGCCGCGCTTTGGGGGCTGGGCTGGGCGGCGTTCCACTTCGGCCTCTGGTGGCTGGCCCTGCTGCTCAGCGTCCCGGCCGCGATGTTCCTGGTGCGGCTGTTCATGATCCAGCACGACTGCGGTCACGGCTCGTTCTTCGAGGACAAGGCCGCCAACGACTGGGTCGGCCGCGCCATCGGCCTGCTCACCCTGACGCCCTATGACTACTGGCGGCGAACCCACGCCATGCACCACGCCACCTCCGGCAACCTCGATCGCCGGGGCCTGGGGGTGATCGAGATGCTGACCGTGGAGGAATACCTGGCCCTCTCGCCGCTGAAGCGGCTCGGCTACCGGCTCTATCGCAACCCGGCGGTGATGTTCGGCCTGGGCCCCACCTTCGTCTTCTTCCTGCAGCAGCGCGTGCCGATCGGCCTGATGAAGGAGGGCTGGCGGCCCTGGGTCTCGACGCTCGGCAACACCGCCCTGGTCGCCGCCGGCGTCGCCCTGATGATGTGGCTGCTGGGCGTGACGCCGGTGATCCTGGTCAACTTCACCACCATGGTCATCGCCGCCACCATCGGGGTCTGGCTGTTCTTCGTGCAGCACCAGTACGAGGGCGTCGCCTGGGCCCGGAACAAGGACTGGAAGCGCGACGAAGCCGCCCTGCACGGCAGTTCGCACTATGACCTGCCCCAGCCGCTGCGCTGGCTGACCGCCAACATCGGCATCCACCACGTGCACCACCTGTCCAGCCGCATCCCCTTCTACCGCCTGCCGCAGGTGCTGAAGGACCATCCGGAACTGAAGGACGTCAGCCGCATCGACCTGTGGGGCAGCTTCAAGAACGCGCGCCTGGCGCTGTGGGACGAAGCGGCCCAGCGCCTGGTCTCGTTCCGCGAAGTCCGGGGCCTGGCGCGGGCCGCCTAGCCCCTGCCCTGGGGTCAATGTTGACACCCGGCGGCGCGTGACCCCCAACTTCCTCCCAAAATACAAAGAGCGTGGGAGGAGACGTGGTGAGCGCGTGGACATTCGCTGCCGTCTGGGAGGCGATCGCCGCCAAACAGCCTGACCATCCGGCCCTGGTGCAGGGCGAGCGCGTGGTCACCTGGGGCCAGTTCGACGCCCGCGCCGACGCCCTCGCCGCGCACCTGGTCGCCAGCGGGCTTTCGGCCGACGCGAAGGTCGCCGCCTATCTCTACAACGGCCCTGAGTACCTCGAGACCTACTACGCCGCCTTCAAGGCCGGCATGGCGCCGCTCAACACCAACTATCGCTACGGCGGCGACGAACTGACCTACCTGTTCGACAACGCCGACGCCGAGGCCGTGGTCTTCCACGCCGGGTTCGCCGACACCCTGGAGCCGCTGCGCGCCAGGCTGCCGAGCGTGAAGCGCTGGATCGCCGTCGCCGAGCCCGGCCGCCCGGTCCCCGCCTGGGCCGACGACTACGAGACGGTCGTCGCCGCGCCGCCGCCCCAGCGCCCGTTCCAGGCCCCCTGGGGCCGTTCGCCCGACAATCTGGTGCTGCTCTACACCGGCGGCACCACCGGCATGCCCAAGGGCGTCATGTGGCGCCAGGACGACCTGTTCAACGTGATCGGCGCGGGGGGCCACGCCCTGATGGGCCTGCCGCCGCTGGAACGGCCCGAGGACGTCAACGGCCGGATCGGCGCCTATCCGCCGCCCATGACCCTGGTCTGCTGCCCGCTGATGCACGGCACCGGCCAGTTCTCGGCCTTCATCACCCTCAACATCGGCGGCACGGTCGCCAGCCTGCCCTCGCGCAACTTCAACGCCATGGAGCTGTGGGACGAGGCCGTTCGGCTGAAGGCCGACAACATCGTCATCGTCGGCCTCGCCTTCTCGACCCCGATGCTGGAGGCGCTGGAGGCCAATCCCGGCCGCTGGGACCTGTCGAACGTCAAGGCCATGAGCTCGTCCGGCTCGATGTGGAGCCAGGAGAACAAGCGCGGCCTGCTGAGCCACGCGCGCAACGCGATGATCATGGACTCGTTCGGGTCGTCCGAGGCCGTGGGCCTGGGCGCCTCGGCCTCGGCGCCGGGCGCGGAGGCGGCGACCGCGGCCTTCATGCTGGGCCCCAACTGCGCGGTGTTCACCGAGGACGGCCGCCGGGCCGAGCCAGGGTCGGGCGAGCGCGGCCTGGTCGCCGTCTCGGGCTTCCTGCCGGTCGGCTACTACAAGGACCCGGAAAAGAGCGCCAAGACCTTCAGGATCATGGAGGGCCAGCGCTGGAGCGTTCCGGGCGACTGGGCCGAGGTCAACGCCGACGGCACGCTGAAGCTGCTGGGACGCGGCAGCCAGTGCATCAACACCGGCGGCGAGAAGGTCTTCCCCGAAGAGGTCGAGGAGGCCCTGAAGACCCATCCCGCGGTGCGCGACGCCGTGGTCGTGGGCGTGCCCGACGCACGGTTCGGCGAGCGCATCTGCGCGGTGGTCGAGCCCGAGCCGGACGCCGGCCCGCCGACCCTCGACGACCTGGCCGCGCACGTTCGCTCCCGGCTGGCGGCCTACAAGGCCCCGCGGGAGCTGGTGGTGGTCGCCAGCATCGGCCGCGCGCCCAACGGCAAGGTCGACTACAAGGCCAGCCGCGAGCGGGCGCTGGCGGCGCTGGGGGTCGTGGCCTAGCGTCCGCCCCCGCCGCAGTCAGGCGTTCCGGGGCTCAGACGAGACCTGGACCAGCAGCTTGCCGTCGTGATCGCCGGTGAACAGCCGGCCCAGCGCCGCGCGGGCGTTCTCCAGCCCCTCGACCACGTGGACCTTCCACTTGAGCTGGTGGCTGGCGACCAGGGGCTCCAGCTCGGACAAGGCCTCGGACGCGCGGGGCAGATAGTCGATGACGATGAAGCCCTTGATCAGGATCCGGCGCATCAGCACCCGCCCGAAGTCCGTCGGCCCCGGGATCGGCCCCTCGCCGTTGTAGGTCGAGATCATCCCGCACAGCGGCATGCGGCTGTAGTTGTTCATGTGGCCGATGACGGCGTTCATCACCTCGCCGCCGACGTTCTCGAAATTGATGTCGACGCCGTTGGGGGCCAGGCGCGAGAGCGCCGCGCTCACGTCCTCGGCCTTGTAGTCGATCGCCCCGTCGAACCCGAGTTCCTGCGTCAGCCAGCGGCACTTCTCCGGGCCGCCGGCGATGCCGATCACCCGGCAGCCCTGGAGCTTGGCGAGCTGGCCGACGATCGAGCCGACCGCGCCGGCCGCCGCCGACACCACCACGGTCTCGCCCGGCTGGGGCTTGCCGATGTCGTTGAGCCCGAAATAGGCGGTCAGGCCGGTGGCCCCCAGCACGCTCATGTGGGCGGTCAGGGGCATCCCGCTGAGGTGCGGCACCCGCCGGGCCACGCCCTCGTGGACCACCGAGTAGTCCTGCCAGCCGCTGAGGCCGGCGTTGACGATGGTCCCTTCCGGCAGCCCCGCGTCGCGCGACTGCTCCACCACGCCGATCGTCCCGCCGCGCATGACGTCGCCGATCCGCACCGGCGGCAGGTACTGCTCCTGGTCGCTCATCCAGATGCGATGGGTCGGATCGAGGGAGAGGTAGATGTTGCGGACCAGAGCCTCGCCGTCCTTCAGCTCCGGCGTCACGGTTTCGACCAGCTCCAGGTCGTCAGGGCCGATCTCTCCGGCCGGGCGGTTGCGCAGGATCCACTGACGATTGGTCGGCATGAGGCTTCCTTCCCTGAGGCGAGGGATCATGAGCCCGCGCGCGGCGAGGAGTCGAGCGCTAGACCGCTGCGCGGCGGCGTTTCAGCCGGCTGGTCAGCCAGCTCAAGGCCCCCAGCGCCAGCAGCGGCAGGGCGACCTGCGGCCGCAGCAGCACGGAGGCGTCGGGGGTCGGGTCGCCGAGAAAGGCCTGGCCGAGCCCCGCACCCAGATAGCTGTAGATCAGCGAATAGGGGACCGCCCCGACCGCGGTGGCCGCGACATAGGCCCGGAACGGCGTGCGCGCGCAGCCGGCCGCCAGGTTGACCAGACCGAAGGGGCTGAGCGGCACCAGGCGCAGGGTCAGCAGGTATGTGAAGGGCGCGCGCTCAAACCCGACGATCAGCTTGCGAAACCGCCCCTTAGTCAGGAACCGGCGCACGCGGTCGCCGGCCGCGTACCGGGCCGCCAGATAGGTCATGATCGCGCCGAGCGTCGAGCCGACGATCGTCGCCGCCGTGCCGACCAGCGGCCCGAACAGGAACCCGCCCGCCAGCATCAGCACCAGGCCCACGGGCACGAAGGCCCCGGTGGCCACGGCGTAGAGCCCGATGAAGACCAGGAGCGCCGCGACCGGCGCGGCGGCCACCTCGCCGCGCAGCCGGATCTCGTTGGCCTGGATGTTGTCGAAGGAGATGTTGGCGGCCAGGCCGCTGGCGTAGAGCGCGACGGCGGCGCCGATCAGCAGCGCGGCCGGAATCCAGCGCGCCACGATCCGCAGCGTCCGTCGGCGTCCCTCATGCTCAGGCTCGCTCGTCCGCATCGCCTTCACCCTGGACCCGTCCCCTGCCCCGCCGCGGGCGGGGACGAGGGAACTACGCCATCAGAGCCTAGGACTGATTTTGTGACCAGACCAAGACGCCTAGTTGCGCTGGTCGTTGCCCTTCTTCTTCCACGGCGGCTTGCCGGCCTTGGGACCGGGCGAGCCGGGCGGCCCCTTGAAGGCGGGCTTGCCGCCTTCGCGCGGGGGGCCTTTGCGGAACGGCGGACGGTCCTCGCCGGCCGCGCCCTTGCGGAACGGCGGCTTGCCCTCGCCGGGCGGTCCCTTGCGGAAGGGCCGGTCTGCGCTCGGCGGTCCCTTGCGATGCGGCCCGCCGCGCGGCGGAGAGGTCGGGCCGCCGGGCGGGCCCGACGCCTCGATCTTGATCTCGTCGTCGACCGTCGCCTTCACGGCGGCGGCGAACTTGGCCTCGGCCTCCTTGGCGATCTCGAACTTCGTCTCGCGGTCGAAGATGCGGATCGAGCCGATGTCCTTCTTGGTGATGTGGCCCAGGCGGCAGATCATCGGGATCAGCCACTTGGGATCGGCGTTCTTGGCGCGGCCCACGGTGATGCGGAACCAGGTGACGTCCTCGGGCGCCAGCCGCGGCGGGCGGCCGACCGGGCCGTCGTCGCGATCGGACGGCTCCCAGCGATCGCCGCGCTGGGGGCGCTCGCGGTCGCGGGCCTGGGCGTCGCGCATCCGCGCGTCGTCATAGAGCTCTTCCGGCGCGGGCAGGCGCTGGCGGTAGAGCCGCATCAGCGCCGCGGCGACCTGCTCGGCGCTGCGGGTTTCCAGCACCAGGCGGGCCAGGGCCAGGTCCTCTTCGGCCGGCGCCTCGGTGAGGATCGGGTCCTCCAGCATCCGGGCCTGGTCCTTGGCGCGGATCTCGTCGGCGGTCGGCGGCCCCTGCCAGTGGACGTCGACCCCGGCCGAGGCCAGCAGTTGCTCGGCCTTGCGACGGCGGGTGTAGGGCACCAGCAGGACCGAGGTCCCCTTGCGGCCGGCGCGGCCGGTGCGGCCCGAGCGGTGCAGCAGGGCCGGCTTGTTGATCGGCAGGTCGGCGTGGATCACCAGGCCAAGGTCGGGCAGGTCCAGGCCGCGGGCGGCGACGTCGGTGGCCACGCAGACGCGGGCATGGCCGTCGCGCAGGGCCTGGAGGGCCTCGGAGCGCTCGCGCTGGCCCAGCTCGCCCGACAGGCCGACCACGGCGAAGCCGCGCTCGCGCAGGGCCGCGTGCATGTGGCGCACGCCTTCGCGGGTGTTGCAGAACACCAGCGCCCCCTGCGCCTCGAAGAAGCGCAGGACGTTGACCACCGCCAGCTCGACCTCGTTGGGGGCGACGCGGATGGCGCGATACTCGATGTCGCCGTGCGGCTCGTCGCGGCGCACGGTGTCGATGCGCAGGGCGTTGCGCTGATAGCGCTTGGCCAGGGCGGCGATGTCCTTGGCGATGGTGGCCGAGAACAGCAGGGTGCGCCGGTCGACCGGCGAGGAGTCGAGGATCTCCTCGAGGTCTTCGCGGAAGCCCATGTCGAGCATCTCGTCGGCTTCGTCGAGCACCAGGACGCGCAGGGCGCCGAGGTCGAGATTGCCGCGCTCCAGGTGATCCTTCAGGCGGCCGGGCGTGCCGACCAGAATGTGGCAGCCGGCGGCCAGCGCCCGCTGCTCGCGGCGCGGGTCCATGCCGCCGACGCAGGTTTCGACCTTCGCGCCGGACTGGCCGTAGAGCCAGCCCAGCTCCCGGCTGACCTGGATGGCCAGTTCGCGGGTGGGCGCGATGACCAGGGCCAGCGGCGGCCCCGCCTGGCCGAACCATTGCTCGGCGCCCAGCAGGGTCGGGCCGGCCGCGAGGCCGAACGCCACCGTCTTGCCGGACCCGGTCTGGGCCGAGACCAGCAGGTCGCGACCCTCGGCCTCCTCGGTCAGCACGGCGGCCTGTACGGGGGTGGGGTCTTCGTATCCCTGGCTCGCGAGCGCGCGCGCCAAGGCGGGATGAATGTCGGGGAAGGCCATGGTCGTCCTTGAAGGTTCGCGCCACACACAAAAAAGAGCGCGGGCGCGCCTTAGAGGCCAAGCAAGCGTCTACGGCAAGCCTTACAACGCGGAAATCGTGCTCCAGGGCGCAAGCGCCGCAGAAATAAACGTGCCAAGCTGCCTCTGCAAAGGGAGATGTGATGCCTGACTACGAAACCGAGATCGCCGCCGCCCTGGCGGTCACCGACGCCTTCATGACCGCGTTCAACGCCCGCGACCTGGCCGCCTTCGAGAAGACCTTCAACTTCCCCAGCGTGCGGCTCGCCTCCAACACCCTGACCGTGATCGAGCCCGGCTATCACCAGCCGCAGATGTTCGAGAAAGGCCCGCTGTCGGATTGGGACCATTCGGCCTGGGAGCGGCGCGAGGTGATCCATGCGGGGCCCGACAAGGTGCATCTGGACACCCGCTTCACCCGCTACCGCAAGGACGGCAGCGTGATCGGCGGGTTTGACTCGATCTATGTGATCACCTGCGAGAACGGCCACTGGGGCGTCAAGGCCCGGTCCAGCTTCGCGCCCTGAGGCTGGACATTTGCGGCGGAAGGGCCTCTGACCTCGCCGATGTCCACCTCGTCCAAGACCATCGCCGTGATCGGCGGCGGCCCGGCCGGCCTGATCGCCGCCGAGACCCTGAGCGCCGCCGGCGCGCGCGTGACCGTCTACGACCGCATGCCGACCCTGGGGCGCAAGTTCCTGATGGCCGGCCGCGGCGGGCTCAACCTCACCCATTCCGAAGACCTGCCGGCCTTCGTCGGCCGCTACGGCGAGGCCGCCGGGTGGCTGGCCCCGATGATCGAGGCGTTCGGCCCGTCAGACCTGATCGCGTGGGCCGAGGGCCTGGGCCAGGAGACCTTCGTCGGCTCCAGCGGCCGGGTGTTTCCCAAGGCGCTCAAGGCCTCGCCCCTGCTGCGGGCCTGGCTCGCGCGGCTGGCCGACCAGGGGGTGGACCTGCGGCTGCGGCGTGAATGGCAGGGCTGGAACGAGGCCGGCGAGCTGGTGTTCGCGGCCCAGGACGGCGCCATCGAAACCGCCGCGCCCGACGCGACGATCCTTGGCCTGGGCGGGGCGAGCTGGCCACGGCTCGGCTCGACCGGCGCCTGGGCCGCGATGCTGGCCGGCAAGGGCGTGGCCATGGCCCCGTTCCGCAGCGCCAACAGCGGGTTCGACGTCGCCTGGAGCCAGATGTTCGCCGAGCGCTTCGCCGGCGCGCCGCTGAAGAACATCGCGCTCAGCTTCAAAGGCCGCACCGTCCGCGGCGAGGCGATGGTGGCCGCGTACGGGATCGAGGGCGGGGCGGTCTACGCCCTGTCGGCCGACCTGCGCGAGGCCCTGGCCGACCAGGGCGCCGCGACGCTGGAGATCGACCTGACCCCGGACCTCAGCCGCGCCAAGCTGACCGACCGGCTGCACCGCGCGCCTGGCGGCCAGTCGACGACGAACCTGCTGCGCAAGGCCGCCGGCCTCTCGCCGCTGGAGATCAACCTGCTGCGCGAGGCCCACGGGGTCGAGCTGCCGCGCGAGCCGGGCGCGCTGGCCCGCGCGATCAAGGCCGCGCCCCTGCGGCTCGGCGCCATGCGGCCGCTGGACCGGGCGATCTCCTCCGCCGGCGGCGTCGAGCAGGCCGCGGTGGACGAGAACCTGATGCTGCGCGCGGTTCCGGGCGTCCATGTCGCCGGCGAGATGCTGGACTGGGAGGCCCCGACCGGCGGCTACCTGCTGCAGGCGTGCTTCGCCACCGGCGTCCACGCCGCGCGGGCGATCCTCAGGGCTTGACGCGCAGGCGCTCGCTGAGCCGCGGCGCGCGCTTCTTCTTCGGCGCGGCCGCCGGTTTGGCGCGCGGCGCCGGCAAGGCCGGCAACTGCTCGGCGCCGTCGGCCAGCAGGCGGCCGGCCAGCATCATGTCGGCCCGCACCGCCGCGAAATCCTGCGCCTCGACCCAACTGCGCACCGTCAGCTCCACGAAGGCTTCCGACATCGCCGTCAGCTCGACCTGGGGGGCCGGGTCCTTCAGCACCAGCGGATTGGCGTCGGCCCGTTCCTTCAGCGCGGCCATCAGCCCGGCGACGTCGCGCTTGAGGTCGATCTTGATCACGGAGTCGACGCGGCGGCGACTGTGATAGCTGGTGTTGACGATCACATCGCCGAACACCTTGCCGTTGGGCAGGACGACCTTGAGGTTGTCGGGCGTGGTCAGTTCGGTGACGAACAGGTCGAGGGCCCGGACCGTGCCGGTGCGTCCCGCCACCTCGATCACGTCGCCGACGCGGTAGGGCCGGAACAGCAGCAGCATGACGCCGGCCGCGACGTTGCTGAGCGTGCCCTGCAGCGCCAGGCCCACGGCCAGCGACGCGGCGCCCAGCACCGCCAGGATCGAGGTGGTCTGCACGCCCAACTGCTGCAGCACCGCGATGACGCCGACGACCATCACCAGGTAGCGCGCCGCCGATCCGGCGAAGCCCTGCAAGGTCACGTCCGGCGGCCCGCCGCCGTGCACGCGCGCGATCAGCCGGCGGACGAGGCGCGAAGCCCATCCCGCCGCCCACCAGGTGACGGTGAGGATCAGGACCGCGACGACGAGGTTCACGGCCAGGTCCCCCGCCGCGTCGATGAACTTGTGAAAGACGTTCTCGTCGGCCCGGAGCGTCTGGTTCAGACGGTCGGTGATCTCGCGCTCAATTCCCTGCATGGCCACCGCTTAGCACTGACGCCCCCTTCAAGGCCAATCCGCGCAGAACGTCACGCCGCCTTCTGGAGTTCCTGCTTCACGCGCTCTGCCAGGGTCTTGATGTCGATCGGCTTGGGCAGGAACGAGATGTTCTCCTCGCCCTCCAGCAGGTTGGAGAACTCGGCCTCGGCATAGCCGGAGATGAACATCACCGGCGCGCCGGCCAGGTAGACGCGGGCGTGCTTGAGCAGGTCGGGGCCCTGCATGCCCGGCATGACCACGTCGGAGATCATCAGGTCGATCTCGCCCGCATGCAACTCGGCGAGCTCCAGCGCTTCCTCGCCCGAGCCGGCCTCGATCACCTCGTAGCCGCGGGCGCGCAGCAGCTTGGCCGCCACGGTGCGCACGGCGTCCTCGTCCTCGACGAAGAGGATGCGGCCGGCGCCGGACAGGTCGCGCGCCTTGGGCGGCGCCCGGTTGGCGGCCGGCGTCGGGGCCGGGGCGGCGGCGGTCGGGATGTGGACCGGCAGGAAGATCCGGAAGGCCGCGCCCTCGCCCGGCCTGGAGGCGACGCTGATCCAGCCGTCGGACTGCTTGACGATGCCGTAGACGGTGGCCAGGCCCAGGCCCGTGCCCTCGCCCACCGGCTTGGTGGTGAAGAACGGGTCGAAGATCTTGTCCATGACCTCGGGCGGGATGCCGGGACCGTCGTCGGACACCTCGATCAGCGCCTGGTCGCCCTTGGCGGCCGGATAGCCCTGGGCCTGGGCCTCGTCCTGGCTCAGGCGGGCCAGGCGGATGCGGACCACGCCCCCGCCATGGGCGCGCACGGCGTCGCGGGCGTTGACGGCCAGGTTCATCACCGCCGTCTCGATCTGGCTGCGGTCGGCGCGCACGTGCGGCAGGTTGCGCCCGTACTCGGTCTCCAGCTTCACGTCCTCGTAGAGCACGCGGCGCAGCAGCACCTCGGACTCGCTGATCAGTTCGCCCAGGTCGAGGGTCTCGCGCTGGACGGTCTGCTTGCGCGAGAAGGCCAGCAGCTTGCGGACCAGGTCGGCGGCGCGGGTCGAGGTCGAGCGGATCTCGTTCAGCCCCTCGTAGGAGGGATCGCCGACCGGGTGGCGCTGGGCCAGCACGTCGAGCTGGAAGAAGATCGCGGTCAGCAGGTTGTTGAAGTCGTGCGCCACCCCGCCGGCCAGTTGGCCGATGGCCTGCATCTTCTGGCTCTGCGAGAGCTGCAGCTCGATCTGCTTCTGCTCGGAGACGTCGACCAGATAGGCGACCCAGCGCCCTTCCCCGCGCGAGAGATAGAGGTGGGCGATCTTGGCCGGATCGTGGGCCAGGCGCACTTCCAGCGCCCCGACATGCCCCTCGGCCAGCTTCTGCGCCGCATCGGCCCGCGAGGCGGCGTCGACCAGATCGCCGAAGCGCGCGCCGCTGGCCCCGCCGCCGGCCAGGCCGGCCAGGGCGGGATTGGCCTCGATGATCGTCGCCTCGAACGGGTCCTCGCCGTCCAGCAGGGCCGCGCCGAAGGGCGAGGCGGCGGCGAACGCGTCCAGCACCTTGGGCGGCGGCGGCTTGGCGCTGTTGAACGCCTGCAGGACTTCGGCGGCGGCGGGCGGCAGGGCCAGGGGCGGGGTCTCGGCCAGGCGCACCAGGAAGCGGCGCTCGCCCAGCGGGGCGACCGTGGCCGAGTGCTCGGAGCCGTTGTTGCGGATCGAGGCCTGGGCCGTCTCGCCGCGCCGCGCCGCGGTCAGGGCCGAGAACAGGCTGGCGGCCGAGGAGCCGCCTTTGGGCAGGCGCGCGGCCGCGCCCAGCAGCGAGCGCCAGGCGGCGTTGGCGGCGTGGATGCGCCCGTCGGCGGCCGCGATCGCCGCCGGCTCGGTCAGGGCGTCGACCACGGTGTCGGCCCCCGGCTCGCCCGCCACGGCCGGCTCGGCCGAGTTGCGCAGCGCGAAGAGGCCCAGGCAGGCCACGCCGAACAGGCCGATCAGCAGCATCACCCCGGCCCGCGTCGCCGGCCCGGCGTCGAACGCCGGCACCGCCGCAAAGCCCACGGCGGCGAGAAAGCACAGCACGGCCATCGCCGTTATCGGGTCGAAGCGGCGCGCCGCGCGGTCCTGCGTCTTGGGCTTGGCCATGGGACGGTCCCGGTTGATTTCGAACGGGGAGGCCTGCGCCTCCGGCGAATCAGTCACGCGATGTTCTCATATTTATCAGGGCCGCCGGGCCTTTGCGGTCACGCGGGCGCTGCTCTGCATGATGAAGCCGATCAGCTTGGCCACGGCCTCGTAGTGGGCGGGCGGAATGAAGTCGTCCAGTTCGACCGCGGCGTAGAGCGCGCGGGCCAGGGGCGGGTCCTCGATCACCGGCACGCCATGCTCCTCGGCCAGGGCGCGGATCTTCAGGGCGACGGCGTCCATGCCCTTGGCCACGCACTGAGGCGCGGCGGCCTCGCCGGCCTCGTAGTGCAGCGCCACGGCGTAGTGGGTCGGGTTCATGACCACCATGGTGGCGTTCGGCACCGCGGCCATCATCCGGCGGCGCGACCGCTGGATGGCGATCTGGCGGCGCTTGGCCTTGAAGTGCGGATCGCCTTCGGTGTTCTTGAACTCTTCCTTCTGCTCTTCCTTGGTCATCCGCATGCGCTTGAGGAAGCGCTGGCGCTGCCAGAACCAGTCGAAGCCGGCGATCACCAGCATCAGGGCGGCGGTGGCGAACACCAGCTTGCGCAGGATCTCGACCATCAGCGGCAACATGGCGGCCGGGTCGAGGGCGGCGAGCTCCTTCAGCGGGTGGATGTAGGGCTTCATCACCACCCAGCCGACCCAGCCGACCATGGCGATCTTCACCAGCGACTTGAAGAAGTGCATCAGGCCGTCCGGCCCGAGGATCCGCTTGAGGCCGCCCATGGGCGAGACCTTCTTCCAGTCCGGCTTGATCTTCGCCGGCGTGAACATCAGCCCGGTCTGGACGAGGTTGCCGGCCGCGCCCATCAGCGCCGCCACGATCATGACGCTCAGCAGGAACGGCGCGGCGGCCCGGACCGCCAGGCGGGCCACCTCGATCGCGCCGTGCCCCTCCAGGTTCATGTTGTCGGGGTGGGCGATGAACGGCAGCAGCTCGGACGCCAGGTTGCGCGACATCCAGCCGCCGGCGATGGCGATCACCGCAGCGGCGCCGGCGAACGAGGCCAGGGTGGCCAGGTCCGGGGTCTTGGCGACATCCCCCTTCTCCCGCGCCTTCTGGAGCTTCTGGGGTGTCGCCTCTTCTGTCTTGGAGGCTGCGTCCTGTTCGTCGGCCATGACCTAGCCCAGGAACAGCGAGACCAGCTCGCGATAGCGGTTGAGCCAGACCATGCCGATGACGCCCAGGCTGAGCGCGAAGATCGACAGGCCCAGCAGCACGATCAGCGGGGTGACGACGAAGAAGACCTGGAACTGCGGCATCACCCGCCCGACCAGGCCGGCGGCGACGTTGAAGATCACCGAGAACACCACCACCGGCGCGGCCAGTTGCAGGCCCAGGCGGAACGAGCCGGCCACCGTCTGCACGGCCAGTTGCCCGCTGTCGGCGATGGCCAGGTCGCGGCTGAACGGGAACAGCGCATACGAGCGCACGATGGCGGCCAGGAACATGTGATGCAGGTCGGTGGCCATGATCAGGGTCACCCCGATCAGCCCGAGGAAGGTGCCCAGCGTCGTCGAGGGCTGCGCCTGGCCCGGCGCGGCGGTCTGGGCGAAGGCCAGGGTGGTCTGGATCGAGATGATCTCGCCCGCCGTCGACAGCGAGGAGAGGAACAGCTTGAGGATCGTGCCGATCATCAGGCCGATCAGCACTTCCTTGATGACGCCGCTGGCCACGCCCGACACCGCGCCCGGCACCGGCATGCCCTTGGCGATCACCGGCATCAGCATCAGCGACATCAGGAAGGCGAAGGAGAGGCGGATGCGCGGCGGCACGCTGTTGTCGCCGAGCCCGGGCAGCAGCATGACGATCGCCGCCACCCGGGCGAAGATCAGCCCAGCGGCGTAGACTTGATTGGCGGCGGCGAAGCTTTCCATGGGAGCGGCCGGGCGGCCGCTACATCGCCGCGATGCGGGCGGCGATCTGGCGCATGAAGCCGCTCATCAGCGCCCCCATGAGCGGCAGGAACAGCAGCAGCGACAGGAAGATCGCCACGATCTTCGGCGCATAGACCAGGGTGGCTTCCTGGATCTGGGTCAGGGCCTGCATCAGGCCGATGCCCACCCCCACGACCAGGCCGACGATCAGGATCGGCGCGCAGAGCTGGATGGTGAGCCAAATGGCGTCGCGACCGACGTCCAGAACTTCGGCGCCGCTCATCGGTAGGCCTCATGGGTACGCGTGAAACGCTGGAAACCAGCTAGGTCGAAATTGCCTACTTATGGTTAACGAAGGGCTACCTCTTCGGTTCAAGCCCCCTCGCCGCCTCCGCCGGCGTCAGCTTGCCGCGGTCGCGATCGACGCTGTAATTGGCCGCGCGCATGGCCTCGACCGAGATCGAACCGACCAGCGGGCGCAGCGCCGACAGCAGCCGCTCGTCCCCGGCCCGCTTGGGCGAAACGAGAATCACCGCGTCATAGGGCGGCAGCGCGCCCTTCGGATCGCTCAGCACCACCAGCCCGTCGGCGGCGATGCGCCCGTCCGAGGAGAAGGCCGAGATCACGTCCGCCTCGCCCCCCGACAGGGCCCGGTACATGAAGGTCGGCTGGAACGAGCGCGCGGTCTTGAAACGGAAGCCATAGGCGGCGTCGACCGCCTTCCATTCCGGGCGCGACAGGAACTCCAGGTCCGACCCCAGGGTCAGGCGCGGCGCCTGGCGGGCCAGGTCGGCCAGGCTGGCGATCCCCAGCGCCTTGGCCCGGTCGGCCCGCATCGCAAAGGCGTAAGCGTTCTCGAAACCCAGCGATCCCAGCACCACGACGCCGTCGCGCGCCTTGAGCGCGGCGGTCAGTTCGGCGAGCACCGCCTCCCGGCCGGGATTGTCCTCGCGCTTGAGGACATTGGTCCAGAGCGTGCCCGAATAGTCGACATAGACGTCCAGCTCCCCCGCCGCGAGGGCGCGGTAGGCGACGGCCGAGCCCAGGTCCTCCTTGCGCGAGACGCGGGCGCCGGTCGCCTCCAGCCGCTCGGCCATCAGCTCGGCCAGGATGTACTGTTCGGAGAAGTTCTTGGCGCCGACCACGTAGCTGGCCGGCTTGCCGATCGCCGCCAGCGGGCTCATCGCCGCCAGCGCCCCGAGCGCCAGCAGCGCCGCGCCGGCGACCACCAGGCCGCGCCTGCGCCTGGCCGCGCCGGTCTCGATCAGGCCCAGCAACTGGTCGACGGTCATGGCCAGCGCCGCGGAGGCCGCGCAGCCGAACAGCACGAACACCCAGTTCTCGGTCTGCAGCCCGGCGAAGATGTAGTTGCCCAGGCTGGTCTGGCCGACCGGGGTCGAGAGCGTCGCCGCGCCGATGGTCCAGACCGCGGCGGTGCGCACCCCGGCCATGATCACCGGCATGGCCAGCGGCAGCTCCACCTGGAACAGGCGCTGGCGCGGGGTCATGCCGACGCCGTCGGCGGCCTCGCGCACCGCCGGGTCGACGCCCAGGATGCCGGTGGTGGCGGTGCGCAGGATCGGCAGCATCGAATAGAGCGTCAGGGCCAGCAGCGAGGGCAGGAAGCCCAGCGCCGAGAATCCCTTGCCAAGCACCGCCTGGCTGGCGGCCGAGAGGCCCAGCAGCAGCGGATAGAACAGCGCCAGCAGCGCCAGGCTGGGAATGGTCTGGATCAGGCCGGCGAAGGCCAGGACCGGCCAGCGCAGCCGCGGGCTGCGGCTGGCGGCGACCGCCAGCGGCAGGCTGATGACCACGCCCAGCACCAGGGCGCTGGCGCTCAGCAGCACGTGCCAGGCCAGATAGTCCGGCAGCAGGGAGAAGGCCTGGGCGATCCGCGCGTTCACGAGCCGGCCCCCAGCCGCTCGCGCAGCCGCTCGGCCTGGCGGCGAGGCGCGTCGAGCAGGGCGCGGACCTCAGGGTCGACGTCCGACCGCAACAGGGCGGCGGGCGCGCCGTCGGCGACGATCCGGCCGCCGCTCAGCACCACGATGCGGTCGGCCAGCAGCACCGCCTCGGTCATGTCGTGGGTGACCATCACCGTGGTCAGGTCCAGCTTGTCGTGCAGGGCGCGGTAGTCGCCGCCCAGCGCGTCGCGGGTCAGCGGATCGAGGGCGCCGAAGGGCTCGTCCATCAGCATGATCTTCGGCTCGGCGGCCAGGGCGCGTGCCACGCCGACGCGCTGGCGCTGGCCGCCCGAGAGCGCCGAGGGCATGCGGACGGCGACCTCCTGCGGCAGGGCCACGAGGTCGAGCAACTGCGCCGTCCGCGCGGCGATCCGCGGGCGCTCCCAGCCCAGCAGGCGCGGCGTGACGGCGATGTTCTCGGCCACCGTCAGGTGCGGGAACAGCCCGACCTCCTGGAACACGTAGCCGATGCGGCGGCGCAGGACATGGGCCGGCACGGCGCCGGCGTCCTCGCCCGCGATCCGCACCGCCCCGGCGTCCGGCCTCGCCAGGCCGTTGATGGTCTTCAGCAGCGTGGTCTTGCCAGAGCCCGACGGGCCGACCAGGGCGACGAATTCGCCCGGCCCGATCGCCAGATCGACGCCGGCCAGGGCGGAATGGGCCCCGAAACGCTTCTCGATGTTCGAAAGCTCGATCGCCGGCATGGCCTAGGCGTAACACGCCCAGGTCGAAGGGAAACCCCCGCGCGCCCGGTCAGATCGGCATGCGCATGATTTCCTGGTAGGCGTTGATCACCTGGTCGCGCACCGCCATCACCGTCTCCAGGCTGGCTTCGGCGGCCGAAATCGCGGTGACGACGTCGATCAGCTCGGCCTTGCCGGCGACCTGGGCGGCGATCTGGCCCTCGGCCTTGCGGGTGGTGTGCACGACGTCGTTCATCGCCGACTTGACCATGGAGCCGAAGTCGAGGCCCTGGTCCTCCTGGCCGGCGGACGGCGGCTTGATCACCGCGGTGTTCTGGGTCGCGGCGTAGGCCTTGGCGGCGGCGAGCGCGGTCATCATGGCTTAGGGCCGCCCTACTTCTTCAGGATGTCGAGGGTGCGCTGCTCCATGGCGCGCGCCGTCTCGATGACGTTGAGGTTGGCTTCGTAGGCCCGCTGGGCCTCCTTCATGTCCAGCGCCTCGACCAGTTGATCGACGTTGGGCAGCTTCACATAGCCTTTGTCGTCGGCCGACGGATGGCTGGGGTCGTAGACGCTGCGGAAGTCCTTGCGGTCCGGCTCGACGCGGGCGACGCGCACCCCCTGGCCGGCGTCGGTCTTGTAGGGCGTGAACACCGGCACCTGGCGGCGGTAGGGATCGCCGCCCGGCTGGCGCGACACCGACTGGGCGTTGGCCATGTTCTCGGCGATCACCCGCATGCGCGCCTGCTGGGCCCGCAGGGCGGTGGCCGCGATCATCTGGGTCGCGCCGGTCATGGGTTTGATGTCGGCCATCTAGCTGGTCCTCAACCGCGGCTCGGCGTGCGGCTGGCGAGCCGCAGCATGCCCAGGGACTTCTGGTAGAAACCGATGGCCGCGTCGTAGTTCATCCGCGCCTCGGCCATCTTCAGCATCTCCTCCTCGAGCACGACGGAGTTGCCGTCGAGCGTGGTCTCGGAATCCTTGGCCTTGATCGGCTTGTAGGGGCTGCGGTGCTGCGAGGCCGGGGTCATGTGCCCCGGCTGGGTCACCGCCGGGCCGGCCGCGGCCGAGACGCCGGACACGCCCTGCGCGGCCTTCACCTGGGCCTGGAAGCTGTAGGCCTTGAGATCGTTGGGCGTGTAGCCCGGCGTGTCGGAATTGGCGACGTTCTGCGAGATCAGGCGCTGGCGCTCGTTGAGGTGCGAGAAGCGCCCCTTGAGCATCGCGAACAGCGGAATCTCGTTCAGGTTCATGGCTGAAGATGGTGAACAAACAGGGTTAACCGGGCCTTAAGACCCTGCGGCGCACACGGGGAGGGACAGCGCACGAGTCGCGCCCCGCCCCTTTCGAACATCCCGATGGACCTGGCTGATTTCCTCCGCGCCGTCTTCGCCCTGGCGCTGACCCTGGGGCTCGTCGGCCTGGCGGCCGTGGCCCTGAGGCGCTTCGGGCCCGACGCCGTCGCGCGGCTGGCCAAGGCCAAGGCCGACCGCCGCCTGAAGGTGGTCGAAACCCTGGTGCTGGACCCCGCGCGGCGCCTGGTCGTGGTCTCGTTCGACGGCGAGGAGAGGCTCCTGCTGCTCGGCGAGGGCCAGGTCCTGCCCGCCGCCGCCAAGCCCGCCCGCAAGCCAAAGATCACCGCCGATGCGTAAGGTTTTCGCCGCCCTCTTCCATCTACGCGCCGATGACTGGCGGCGCGCGGCCGGGCTGTCGGCGCTGGCGACGCTCGCGGCCATGATCTTCCCCGCCGCGGCGGCGGCCCAGGCGATCAACATCGACCTCGGCAGCGGCGCCGGACTGTCGGAGCGGGTCGTGCAGATGGTCGGCCTGCTGACCGTCCTGTCGCTGGCCCCCTCGATCGTGATCATGACCACGTCGTTCGTGCGGATCGTCGTGGTGCTGGGCCTGCTGCGCACGGCGCTGGGCCTGCAGCAGAGCCCGCCCAACGCGGTGATCATCAGCCTGGCCCTGTTCCTGACCGCCATCGTCATGGGCCCGACCTTCCAGAAGTCCTACGACGAGGGCATCAAGCCGCTGATGGATCAGCAGATGGAGCTGCCGGCCGCCTTCGACGCCAGCGCCGCGCCGGTGAAGACTTTCATGCTCAGCCAGGTCGACCAGGACGACCTGGCCCTGTTCCTCCGCCTCTCGAAGACCCCGCGCCCGGCCACTGCGCTCGAGACGCCGCTGAGCGTGGTCACTCCGGCGTTCATGATCTCCGAACTCAAGCGGGCGTTCGAGATCGGCTTCCTGCTGTTCATCCCCTTCCTGGTCATCGACCTGGTGGTGGCCAGCGTGCTGATGAGCATGGGTATGATGATGCTGCCGCCGGTGGTGGTGTCCCTGCCCTTCAAGCTGATCTTCTTCGTGCTGGTCGACGGCTGGCGGCTGGTCGCCGGCAGCCTGGTCGAGAGCTTCCAGCGCGGCGCGGGCGGCGGCTAGGCCCGCCCTGCGTGTTCAGCCCTGCGAGGCGGTAGCCGCGGCGGCCTGCTTGGCCGGGGTCGGCGGCCCGAGCGGGGCGGGCTTCTCGCGGAACTTCACCTTCATCTTGGCCACCCAGCCGGCGAAGGCCTCGTTGTCGGCGGTGGCGCGGCCGAAGTCGCTGACGCGGAGCTGGCCGGTCTGCACGCCGGTCAGGGCCACGCGCAGCGCCTCGGGATTGCGGGCCTGATCGTAGAAGCCGTCGTAGCGCTGCTGGAGGCGCGCCAGCGAGGCGTCGTCGCCGGCCAGGCTGTAGGCCACGCCTGCGCGCAGCAGCTTGCCCTCTTCCTCGGCGCCGAGCGGGCCGGGCTGCTTCCAGCGCTCGCCCAGGCTCTTTTCGAAGATCGAGGCGGCGGCCGCCCAGTTCTTCTGCTTCCAGTAGATCTCGCCGCGCGCGTCCTGGGCGTCGCGGCTGGTGTCGCGCTCCAGCAGCTCCAGCCCATGCTCGTAGCGGCCCAGCCCCATCAGGGCGCGCGCCTCGACCAGGCGGCGCTCGGCGTTCAGCGCGGTCGGCAGGACGGTGGTGCGCGAGGCGTTGATCGCCTGCAAGGCCTGCTCGGGCCGGCGGTCCATCAGATAGATCAGCGCCAGGTCGGTGGAGACCTGGGCCCGCGGCACGCCGTCCAGGCGGTTCTCGGCCTGGTACTTCAGCAGCTCGGCGGCCTGGTCCAGCAGGTCGACGTCGACCAGGCGGCGGACCAGCCGGCGCACCATCAGGTCGCCGTCGGCGCCCAGCGGGGTCAGTTCGCGGAAGTCGTAGAACATCGCCAGGGCCTGGACCGGCTCCAGGCCGTCGGCCGCGCCGTCCAGGAACAGGGCGCGGAACGCCGCGGCCAGGTCGGCCTGCAGTTGCAGCGCCTCGGGCAGGTTGGGCAGGCGCGAGCCGGCGCCGCGCAGCGCCTCCAGCGCCTCGCGATAGCGGCCCTGGCCGAGATAGAGGTGGCCGAGCGCACGGATGGTCTCGAGTTCGGTGGCGTCGCCGCGCCAGCGATAGCGCAGCCCCGCATAGACGTTGGCCGCCTGGACGGGCGTGATCTTGCCGGTCTCCAGCCGGATCTGGGTGGCGTGCAGGGTCGCCGGCGCGGCCAGGGCCTCGGACGGCGCCCCGGCCACGGCGGCGTAGATGCGCAGCGCCCGGTCCTTGTATCCCAAGGCCTCGACCACCCGGGCCTGGACCAGGCGGGTGGCCAGCTCCTCCATGGGGTCGGTCTTGTCCATCAGCGCCAGCTTGATGCGCGCGTCGGCCCCGTTCACGTCGCCGAGCGCCAGGGCGGCCAGCGCGTCCGAGCGGGCGAAGCGCGCCTTCCAGACCGGCGAGAACTGGTTGAAGGCCTCGGCCCCGGCCCCGAACTGGCTGCGCGCCTCCGGCCATTGGGCCAGTTGCGCGCCGACATAGGCGCGCCAGAGCGAAATCGAGGGATCGTCGGCCAGGATCGGCGCCGAGAAGTCGGCCTGCGCCTCCTTGTAGCGGCGGGCCATCACCCGGGCGATCCCGCGCAGGCCGCGGAACTCCGGATCCTCCATCACCGACGGATTGCGGCGGGCGGCGTCGTTGAGCACGCCGATGGCTTCGAAGGAGAGCTCCGAGCCGACCAGGAACCGGGCCAGGGCCATGCGGGCGGCGACGGGAGCGTCGCGGCCAATCGCGGCCTCCTCGTTGGCGGCCGAGAGCAGCGCGTTGTAGCGCGAGAGGAACCCGCCCGACCCGGTCTTGGGCCAGTTCTCGTAGTCGATCAGCCCCGGCAGGCTGGCCGGCTGCGGCGCGCCCAAAGTCGCTTCGGCCCGGGCCACGGCGGTCGAGGCGGCCGACAGCGTCAGCCCGGCGGGCCGGCCGATCTGGACCAGGTCGCCTTCGTGGCTCATCGCCAGGTCGTCGATATAGGATTCCGCCGCCAGCCCCTGGGCCGAGGGCAGCAGCGCCATCTGCACGAACTCGCGGCGCGACGGCAGGCCCTTGGCCGGGCCGAGCGCGGTCACCACCGACAGCGTGTCGCCGACCACCGGGTCCGCCACCCGCACGACCCTGGTGGCGCCGGAGACCGCGGCCTTCAGGCCCGCGGGACCACGCGCCTGATCGCGGACGACCCGGATCTGGGCCGGCGGCTCGACCTGGGCGCCGGGGCCGAGGATCACCGTCCAGGTCGCGCCCTGGGCCGAGGCGAAGAACGGCGTGCTGGACGGCGAGTCGATGCGCACGGCGGCATAATCCGCGCCGCGATAGGCGGTGACCCCGGCCATCTGGCGCAGCCCGCGCGGGGCGGCCGCGACGTCCAGCGTCGCCGGGGCGTCGAACACCACCCAGACCGCGCCGCCGCGGCGGAAGACCGACGCGCCGGCCGGGTTGGCCCAGGGAAAGCTCAGTTGCACCTGGCCGGCGCCGACCTTGGTCGCCATGCGCACCACGCCGCCGGCCGGGACCGGGTTGGCGCGCGGCGGGGCGGGCGGCGGCGCGGCCTCGGCGGTCGCGGCGGCCGGGGCCGGCGGCGCGGGCGGCTTCTCGAACAGGTTGACGTAGGTGGCCCCGTCGGCCGAGCCGACCCGCGCGTCGGCGTTGTCGGCCAGGGTCAGGACCAGGGCGGCGCCGCCAGGCCCCTGGCGCAGTTCGGCGGCCTTCAGCCAGCGCGGCGGCGAGACCCGCAGGCGGCTGATGTCGGGATTGGCGCCGCGCGCCAGTTGCAGGGTCAGGGTCTGGCCGTCGCGGCGGGCGACGGCGCGGCCGCCCAGCTCGATGCGCGAGAAGTCCTTGGCCTGCGCGACCCGGACCTGGGCGCCGGCGCGCTGGGCGCTCTGCCCCCCTGTGGTCTGGGCGGCCAGACCTGTAGGCGCGGCGATGCTGGCGATGGTGATCGCCGCAACGCTCGACCGCAGGGCCTGGCGAAGGTCCATGGGCTATCCGGCCTTGGCGGGCGGCGCGGCGGTCGCTGGCGCGGCAGCCGGGGCGGCGGGCAGCGGGCCGGCGGCGGCCTGGGCCGCGGCGGCGACCTTGCGGACCTCGGCGAAGCGCCCGGCCAGGGCCTCGGTCAGCTTCTTGGCCTCGGCCGGCGGCATGTTGGCGATGATCGGCGAGAGCGCCCGCTCCTTCATCTTCGCCGCGACCGGCAGGCGCACGTCGTCGGCGAGCAGCACCATGCGCGGGGCCGCGTCCTTGGGCTTCATCAGCTCGAACACCTTCACCAGGCGGTCGATCTCGGCCTGCTCCTTGGCGTCGGCGTCGACCATCAGCTTGGCGATGTCGCCCTTCATGCCGTTCAGCGCCTGGATCTTGGCGTCGAGCTTGGCTTCGGCGGCGGCCATCAGGGCGAGCTGGACGTCGAGGTCCTGCTCGCGCTTGTCGAGCTGGCCGCGCCGCGCGCCCAGGCTCTGCAGCACCTGGAGTTCGGCCGGGGAGAGCCCGGCCTCCTTGGCCAGTTCGGCGGCGGTCGGGGCGCAGACGGCTGCGGGCTTGGCCGGCGCCGGCAGGTTCGGGACCGTGGCGGCGGCGTCCTTGGCCTCGCCGGCGGCGGCCTTGGCCTGGCCCTTGGCCGCGGGCGCGGCGCCCTTGACGGCTTCCTCGGCGAAGGCGCGGGCGCCGGACACCAGGTCGGGCAGGGTCTGCGCGCCGGACAGGGCGTTGACGCCCAGGACGCCGACCATGGCGACGCCGATCAGCGGCAGGATGCGGGGCATGTTCTTCATCGGCGGGCTCCCAGGCGCGCGCCCAGCGTCGGGCGACGCTCGGCGGGCTGGTCGAAGAGGTCGTCGTCGAGGGCCGGCCGGCCGGCCGGGGCCGCCCCGCGCCGGGCCGGTTCGGGCTCCCGCCCGGCCAGGTCGCGTTCGGGGCGGCGATCGCGCGAGGCCGAGAGCAGCGCGCCCAGCCGATGGGTGACCCGCTCCACGTCGGTCTCGGACACCGGCTCGGCGCGGCGCGGCGCGGGCGTCGCCGATTGCGGCGCGTTCTGGAGCTGGCGATCGAGCTTGACGGTCAGGGCGCGGGCCTTCTCGATGCGGTCGGCCAGGGCGTCGTGCGCCTCGTCGGTGGCCGCGCGCAGGTCGGCCAGGCCCTGCTCGGCGCGGGCGGCGGCGGCGTCCAGTTCGGCGACCGCCCGGGCGAAGCCTTCGTGGCTGTCGCGCAGGGCCTTCAGCCGCGCGTTCAGGCGGTAGCCCATCATCAGCGCCGCGGCCAGCAGGCCCGCGAGCATCAGGTTCAGACCGATGGCGACAGCGCTCATTTGAACCTCGAAATGGCTTTCTTGGCGTGCGGCGACAGCGGGCTGTCGACGCGCACGGCGATGTGGTGGTTGCGCCGGCCCATGCGCCCGCGGGTCAGCGGGATCGCCCCGGCGCGCAGTTCGACCTGGCTGTCGGGGGTGGCGTTCAGCATCAGGGTGTCGCCGACCTTCAGGTCGAGGACGTCGCGCAGCGGCAACTGCTGCTCGTCCAGCACCGCGCGGACGTCGAGCTGGGTGGTCCAGAGCTCGGTCGCCAGGTGGCTTTCCCATATGTTGTCGCGGCCGAACTTCTCGCCCATGAACTGCTGCAGCAGCATCTTGCGGATCGGTTCCAGCGTCGCATAGGGCAGCAGCAGCTCGATGCGGCCGCCGCGGTCTTCCATGTCGATGCGCAGCTTGACCAGGATGGCGGCGTTGGCCGGCCGGGCGATGGCGGCGAAGCGCGGATTGGTCTCCAGCCGGTCGAGGGTGAAGGTCACCGGGGTCAGCGGCTCGAACGCGGCGCGGGCGTCGGCCAGCACCACCTCGACCATCCGCTGGACCAACACCCGCTCGATGGTGGTGTAGGGGCGGCCCTCGATGCGCATGGCCGCGGTGCCGCGGCGCCCGCCCAGCAGCACGTCGACGATCGAGTAGATCAGGTTGGAATCGACCGTCAGCAGGCCGTAGTTCTCCAGCTCCTCGGCCTTGAACACCGAGAGGATGGCCGGCAGCGGGATCGAGTTCAGGTAGTCGCCGAAGCGGATCGACGAGATGTTGTCGAGGCTGACCTCGACGTTGTCCGAGGTGAAGTTCCGCAGGGAGGTGGTCATCAACCGCACCAGGCGGTCGAAGACGATCTCCAGCATCGGCAGGCGTTCGTAGGAGACCAGCGCCGAGTTGATGATCGCGCGGATGCCCGAGCGCTCGGCCGCCTCCTCGTCGGAGAGGTCGAAGCCCAGCAAGCTGTCGATCTCGTCCTGGTTGAGGATGCGCTCGGCGCCCAGCAGCCCCTCGACCTTCTCGTCGGGGTTCTGCCAGGTGGCCGGGTCGTCGGGGTTTATCCCGCCCTGCATCCCGCCGATGATCTGGGGTTCTTCGTCTTCCATGGGTCGCGCGCCAACCAGGGAGGGCCCTAGTTGATCAGCATCTCCTCGATCAGGACCGCGTTCACCTTGGAGGGGGCGATGACCAGGTTGACCCGCCGCTGGATCTCCATGCGCAACTGGTAGGATCCCTGGCTGCCCTGCAGGTCCTCGGGGCGCAGTTCGCGCAGGAAGGTCTGGAACATGTCCTGGAGCCTGGGCATGTTCGGCTCAAGCTGGGCGACCGTCGCCTGGTCGGGGACCTCCAGGGTCAGTTTCAGCTTCAGGAAGGTCGAACGGCCCTCGGCGGTCTGCATGTTCACGACCACGCTGGGCATCGTGTAGAACAGGATGCCGTCCGGCCCGGTGCGGACCTGGCCGACCGGCTTGTCGCCCTCGCCCTTCTTGTCGCCCTTCTTTTCCTTCTTCTCGACCTTGCCGGCCGCGGCGGCGTCGGGCTTGGGCTTGAGCAGGAAGAAGGCGCCGGTCCCGCCGCCGCCGAGCACGAGCACGGCCGCGACCCCGGCGATGATCATCATCTTCGGGGTGAACTTCTTCTTGGCGGGAGCCCCCCCGCCGTCTTCGCCTTCGGCGTCGCCTGCGGGGGCCTCTTTCACCTTGTCCTTGGCCACGCGCGCGCGCTCCTTAGAATCTTACCCCGTCTCATGGCCCAGGCATGGTTAAGGACAAGTTTTTAACGTGTGTTAACGGGCGCGATTTTCGTGCCGGGCAATTTCCGCCGACCGGTCGCCGTTAACTTTATTTCCTGCTGTTTTCATTGGGTTTTTGGACTGGCCCGATCCTTGCAGCCAGACCAGCGACGAAAACGCCGCAGGTTAAGCCTTCGCCATGGACAACGCCCTCTACGTCGGACTCTCGCGCCAGATGACCCTGCGCCGCGAGCTGGACATCGTAGCCAACAACATCGCGAACATGGACACGACCGGCTTCAAGGTCGAAAGCCTCATGGTCGAGACCGAGCCGATGGCCCCGGCCCACACCGCCGGCGCGCCGCGCCCGGTGAAGTTCGTGATCGACCGCAGCGTCGGGCGCGACTTCGGCCAGGGGGTGCTGCGCGCCACCGGCGCGACCTTCGACCTCGGCATCCAGGGCGAGGGGTTCTTCCGGGTCCGCACCGGCGAGGGCGAGCAGTACACCCGCGACGGGCGCTTCCACATGGACGAAGCCGGCCGCCTGGTCACCGAGGACGGCGCGGCCCTGCTGGACGAAGGCGGCGGCGACATCGCCATCGACCCGAAGCTGGGCCCCGTGACCATCGCCAAGGACGGCACGGTCAGCCAGGGCGATGAGCGCCTGGGCAAGATCGGCCTGGCCCGGTTCGAGGAGCTGTCGGTGCTCGAGAAGGTCGGCGAGAACCGCTACCGCAACAGCTCCAACGCCCAGCCGCAGGCGGCGACGGAATCGGTGATCCAGCAGGGGATGCTGGAAGGCTCCAACGTCAAGCCGATCGCCGAGATCACCCGGATGATCGAGGTCACCCGCGCCTATGAGTCCATGGCCAAGATGATGGACGCCAACGCCGAACTCTCCCGCCGCTCGATCGAGCGGATGGGCAAGCTGAACTAAGGAAAGTCTAGTCGATGCAAGCGCTCCGCACCGCCGCGACCGGCATGGCCGCCCAGCAGCTGAACGTCGAGGTCATCTCGAACAACATCGCCAACATGAACACCGTCGGCTTCAAGAAGCAGCGGGCGGAGTTCCAGGACCTGCTCTACCAGACCATCGAGCGGGCCGGCGCGCAGTCGTCCGACCAGGGCACGGTGGTGCCGACCGGCGTGCAGGTCGGCGGCGGGGTGAAGACCGGCTCGGTCTACCGCATCACCCAGCAGGGCAACATGACCGCCACCGGCGGCAAGTTCGACATGGCCATCTCCGGCCGCGGCTACTTCCAGGTGATGATGCCCAGCGGCGAGATCGCCTACACCCGCGCCGGCAACTTCTCGCCCAACGACCAGGGCCAGCTCGTCACCGAGGACGGCTATCTGATCGAGCCGGCGATCACCATTCCCCAGGACGCCACCGACATCTCGATCTCCAAGAGCGGCCAGGTGCAGGCGATCCGCGCCGGCCAGACCGCCCAGGACGTGATCGGCAACCTGGAGCTGGCGACCTTCGTCAACGAGGCCGGCCTCGACGCCATCGGCGACAACCTGCTGAAGGAGAGCGCCGCCTCGGGACCGCCGACGGTGGGCATTCCCGGCGTCGACGGCATCGGGGTGATCAACCAGGGCTACACCGAGGCCTCGAACGTCGACGCCGTCACCGAGATCACCGCCCTCATCGTCGCCCAGCGGGCGTATGAGATGAACTCGAAGGTCATCACCTCGGCCGACGAAATGCTGCGCACCGCCAGCAACATCCGGTCCTGATCATGAAGCGCCTGCTGATCGCCGCCGCCGCAGTCCTCCTCGCCGCCCCGGCCCTGGCCGGGCAGCCGGTGATGCTGAAGGCCGACCCTGTCGACACCGACGGGATCATCACCCTCTCGGACCTGTTCGAAGGCGCCGGCGCGGCCGGCAAGGTCGCCGTCGCGGCCAAGCCGGGAGCCTCTGCGGTGCTCGACGCCGCGGCCGTGCAGGGCATCGCCCGCCGGGCCGGCCTGGACTGGGCCAACGCCGAGGGCTTCCGCCGGATCGTCGTGCGCGGCGGGGCGAGCGGGCCGGGCATGGCCACGACCGCCGTCGCCGCCCGCGGCAATGTCGAGGTGCTGACCTACGCGCGCAGCCTGTCGGCCGGCGAGGTCGTGCAGCCGCAGGACCTGGTCTGGGGCCAGGCCGCCGCGGCCCCCTCCGACGCGCCCAACGACGCCGAGGCGATCATCGGCCTGGCCGCCAGGCGTCCCTTGCGCGCCGGCGCGGCGGTGTCGGCCCGCGACGTCTCGGCCCCGCAGGTCATCAAGGCCGGCGACCTGATCACCGTGACCTACGAGGACGGCGGCATCTCCCTGGTCCTGCAGGGCAAGGCGATGTCGGCCGCCGGCCTGGGCGACACCCTGGCCGTCCAGAACATCACCTCCAAGAAGATCATCCAGGCCGTCGCCAGCGGTCCTGGCCAGGCCGTGGTCGGGCCCGCCGCCGACCAGCTCAAGGCCCTTCCCCGCACCCAGTACGCGCTCCGCTAAGGATCACGCCCATGCGCCTCTCCGTCCTCGCCGTCCTCGCCCTGGCCCCGCTGGCCGCCTGCTCGACCGTCACCGAGGCGGTGCGCGGCCCCGAACTGGCCCCGATCGGCTATCCGGCCTCGCTGGTCGCCCGCGACCAGCCGACCTTCGTCTCGGCCCGCGAGCCTGCGCCCCAGGCGGCCTCGGCCAACTCGCTGTGGCGGACCGGCGCGCGCGCCTTCTTCATCGACCAGCGCGCCAACCGCGTCGGCGACATCCTGACGGTGCAGATCGACATCGACGACAGCGCCCAGACCCGCAACGCCTCGACCAGCAGCCGCAAGGCCGGCATGCAGGCCGGCGTCGACAACTTCTTCGGGCTGGAGTCGAGCCTCGGCAAGATTTTCCCGGGCGGCTACGACCCGTCCAACATGATCAACACCAACTCGGCCTCGAGCAACGCCGGGTCGGGCGCGGTGACGCGCTCGGAGAAGATCTCGCTGACCATCGCCGCGGTGGTCACCAACATCCTGCCCAACGGCAACATGGTGATCCAGGGCACCCAGGAGGTGCGCACCAACGCCGAACTGCGCCAACTGACCGTCGCCGGCATCGTGCGGCCGGAGGACATCTCCTCGGCCAACACCATCAGGCACACCCAGATCGCCGAGGCGCGGATCAGCTACGGCGGCCGCGGCGACATCAGCCGCGTGCAGAAGACGCCGGCCGGACAGTCGCTGGTCGAACGCTTCCAGCCGTTCTGACGGTGGAGACGCGCGCGGGCCGATGCTAGCTTGAGCAGATGAAGTCCGCCGCCGTCCTCGCGTTCGCCCTCTTCGCCGCCACCGCCAGCGCCGCCGGCGCGCAGGCCCCGACCTGGACCGTCGAGACGCCGAAGGACGCCGAGGCCGCGCTGCGCTATGGCCGGCCCGACACCGACGACCAGCCGATCGCCTTCACCTGCGCACGCGGCTCGGGCCAGGTGAAGGTCAGCGCCGACATCTCCAGGCGCCTGGGCGTCGAGCGCGTGGGCCAGACCTGGGTCGACCAGGCCGGCGTGCGCGCACCCTGGCCGATGAGCGTGTCCGTGGCTTCCGAGGGCGCCTCGCTGACCCTGCGCGGGCAGGGCCACCCCAACGACATCACCGACGGCACGCTGGTGCTGACCGAGTTCTCGACCCGCGCGCCGCTGGCCGCCGCCTTCCGCAAGACCGGGGTCATCAGCCTGACCGCCGCGGGCGAGACCGTGCAGCCGCCGCCAGCGCCGAAGGGCGCGGTGCGCAAGTTCCTCAGCGTCTGCAAGTAGGGCTTTAGGCCCGGCGTCCCGCCGCCGAGACGTTGTCCACGCCCAGGGCCGACAGCGCGCCGGCGACGACGCCCTCGGCGTCCAGCCCGGCCTGGGCGTACATCGCCTCGGGCTTGTCCTGGTCCTGGAAGATGTCCGGCAGGGTCAGGGTCCGCACCTTCAGGCCGCGGTCGAGCGCGCCGTGCCGGGCCAGGGCCTGCAGCACGAAGGCCCCGAAGCCGCCCATGGCGCCCTCCTCGACCGTGACCAGCGCCTCGTGGTTGCGGGCCAGGTTCAGGATCAGGTCGATGTCCAGCGGCTTGGCGAACCGCGCGTCGGCGACGGTGGCCGACAGCCCCCGCGCGGCCAGCAGGTCGGCCGCCTTCAGGCTTTCGGCGAGGCGCGTGCCGAACGACAGGATGGCCACGGCCGAGCCTTCGCGCACGATCCGGCCCTTGCCGATCTCCAGCGGCTCGGCGAGGTCGGGGATGGCGACGCCGACGCCCTCGCCGCGCGGATAGCGGAAGGCCGAGGGGCGGTCGTCGATGGCCGTGGCGGTGGCGACCATGGCGGCCAGCTCGGCCTCGTCGGCGGCGGCCATCAGCACCATGCCGGGCAGCGCGCCCATGAAGCCGATGTCGAACGAGCCGGCGTGGGTGGCCCCGTCGGCGCCGACCAGCCCCGCCCGGTCCATGGCGAAGCGCACCGGCAGCCCCTGGATCGCCACGTCGTGGACGACCTGGTCGTAGCCGCGTTGCAGGAAGGTCGAATAGATCGCGCAGAACGGCTTCATGCCGTCCGCCGCCAGGCCGGCGGCGAAGGTCACCGCATGCTGCTCGGCGATGCCGACGTCGAACATGCGGTCCGGGAAGCGCTTGGCGAACAGGTCCAGGCCCGTGCCGGAATCCATGGCCGCGGTGATGGCGACGATCTTCGGGTCCAGCTCGGCCCGCTTGATCAGCTCCTGGGCGAAGACCTTGGTGTAGGTCGGCGCGGCCGGCTGGCTCTTGGCCTGCTGGCCGGTGATGACGTCGAACTTGGCCACCGCGTGCAGCTTGTCGGCGGCGCTCTCGGCCGGGGCGTAGCCCTTGCCCTTCTGGGTGACGACGTGGACCAGGACCGGCTTGTCCTTGATCTCGCGGACGTTCTTCAGCACCGGGACCAGCGCGTCCAGGTCGTGGCCGTCGATCGGCCCGACATAGTAGAAGCCCAGCTCCTCGAAGAGGGTGCCGCCGGTGACCATGCCGCGGGCGTACTCCTCGGCCTTGCGGGCCGCCTCCTGCAGCGGCTTGGGCAGCACCTTGGCGACCGACTTGCCGAGGTTGCGCAGCGACTGGTAGCCGCCGCCGGAGACCACGCGGGCCAGGTAGGCGCTCATCCCGCCGACCGGCGGGGCGATGGACATGTCGTTGTCGTTGAGGATGACGGTCAGTTGGCCGGTGGTGGTGTGGCAGGCGCTGTTCATCGCCTCGTAGGCCATGCCCGCGCTCATCGAGCCGTCGCCGATCACCGCCACCACGCTGTTGTCCTTGCCGGCCGCGTCGCGCGCCGCGGCGAAGCCGAGGGCGGCCGAGATCGAGGTGGCCGCGTGGGCGGCGCCGAACGGGTCGTATTCGCTCTCGCTGCGCTTGGTGAAACCCGACAGCCCGCCGCCCTGGCGCAGGGTGCGGATGCGGTCGCGGCGGCCGGTCAGGATCTTGTGCGGATAGGTCTGGTGGCCGACGTCCCAGATCAGGATGTCGTCCGGCGTCTCATAGACGTGATGCAGCGCGACCGTGAGTTCGACGACGCCCAGGCCCGCGCCGAAGTGGCCGCCGGTCTGCGAAACCACGTCGATCATCTCCGCCCGGAGCTCGTCGGCCAGTTGGCGCAGTTCAGGCGCACTGAAACCGCGCATGTCGCGGGGATACGAAACCTTGTCGAGCAGGGGCGTGACTGGCGGCATATTGTTGTCGTTCTCGATCTAGTTCCGGCGATCTAGCACGAAATCGACGCTGGCCCGCAGGAAATCGGCCTGCGGACCGAACGGGTCCAGGTGCGATTTGGTCTGTTCGGCCAGCAGGGCCAGGCGTTCGCGCGCCGCCGCGGCGCCCAGCAGGGTGACGTAGTTGGCCTTGCCCTTCTCGGCGTCCTTGCCGGCCTTCTTGCCGAGGACGGCGCTGTCGCCCTCGACGTCCAGCAGATCGTCGACGATCTGATAGGCTAGGCCGATGTCCTGGGCGAAGGCCATCAGGGCGTGGCGCTCGGCCTCGCCGGCATGGGCCATGACCAGCGGCAGTTCGAAGGAGACCGCGATCAGCGCGCCGGTCTTCAGCCGCTGCATGCGGGCCACGGCCCCCAGGTCGTCGCGCACGCCCAGCATGTCGATCATCTGGCCGCCGCACATGCCGCGCGCCCCCGCGGCCTGGGCCAGTTTCAGCACCATCTCGGCCCGCACCGCGCCGTCGTGGTGGGTGTCGGGGTCGGCGAGGATCTCGAAGGCGATGGTCTGCAGGGCGTCGCCCGCCAGCACGGCGGTCGCCTCGTCATAGGCCCTGTGCACGGTGGGGCGGCCGCGGCGCACGTCGTCGTCGTCCATGCACGGCAGGTCGTCGTGGATCAGGCTGTAGGCCTGGATGCATTCCAGCGCGCAGGCGGCGCGCAGCACCGGCCGTTCGTCCAGGTCGAACATCCGGCCGGTCTCGATGGCGAAGAACGGCCGCAGCCGCTTGCCCGGCCCCAGCGCCGCATAGCGCATGGCCTCGGTCAGCCGCTGCTCGGGCCCCTCGCCGCGGGGCAGCAGCTCGTCGAGCGCCACCGTCACCAGGTCGGCGGCCTCGGCCACACGCTTGGCCAGGGCCATGTCAGTTGAACTCGGCAGGTTCGACGCCGGCCTGGCCGTTCTGCCCGACCACGATCTTCTCGACGCGCAGGCGCGCAGCCTCCAGCCGCTTTTCGCAGTGAGCCTTCAGCAGCGCCCCGCGCTCGTAGAGCTCGATGGACTGCTCCAGGGGCGCCTGGCCCGACTCCAACTGGCCGACGATGCGTTCCAGCTCGGCCAGGGCCTGCTCGAAGGAGAGCGCGTCGATGTCAGCGGCGTCGGCCATTCGAAATTCCTTGAGTAGCTTGCAGGTTAGTGACCGGGACCCCGGCTCGCAACGTCCGAGAGGCGTCAGGACCGCTCGTAGCGCCGGGTGGACCAGTACTTCCAGCCCTGATTGGCCGTCAGGCGCCATCCGCGCCGGCGCAGGGCGCGCCCGACCATGAAGTTGAAGAAGCCATGGGCCAGGACCACCACGTCATCGCCGCCGGCGGCCAGGTCGATGATCAGGTCGGCGGCCTGGTCGGCGCGGGCCTCGGCCTGGCGCCGGGTCTCCTGCCCCTCGTGGTGATTGAAGAACCACCACCAGAACCGCGCGGTGAAGCCCCAGATCTTCGGCGACATCCGCACGAAGCCCGGAAAGTTCGGCGGCGGCAGCGGCGCCTCGACGAACAGCGGCGTGCGCGAGAACTCGCGGCCGGCGGCCAGGGCCAGGGCGCTTTCGATCGAGCGGTTGCGCACCGACGAGATGATCGTCCCGGCCCGGGCGGTCTGCTCGACCAGGTCGACCGGCGGCGTCTGCCCCGGCCGGATGCCCAGTTGTTCGTAGCGGCTCCAGTAGTCGCGATAGCCGTGCGCGCTCAGCATCACCTTGCGGTGAATGTCGGGCTCGCCGTGGCGCGCGAGGACGATCGCTCCGGGGCGCGCCGCGGCGGATTTCGGTAGGTCGGCGGTCAAAGCGTCGGCCATGTCATCCAAAGGCCCGGATTCGCGCAACCCAGCCTTCGCCCTCACCCCTGCGAAAGTGCCTGAACGTGCGCGAGCGCAGATCGGCCTAGAGCCTCCAGGTCGTACCCGCCCTCGAGCGAGGAAACAACCCGCCCGCGACTATGCGCCCGGGCCACGCTCATGACCGCGCTGGTCGCCCAGGCGAAGTCCGCCTCCTCCAGGCTCTGGCCGGAATCGCCGATCGGATCGCGGACGTGGGCGTCGAACCCGGCGGAAATCAGGATCAGGTCGGGAGCGAAGGCGTCGACGTGGTCGAGCAGCCCCTCGAACTCCTTGCGCCAGGCCTCGCGCGAGGCGCCGGGCGGGACCACCGCGTTGCGGATGTTGCCGGGGACGACCTCCGAGGGATGGCCGCTGCCGGGCCACATCGGCCACTGCTGCACCGAGGCGAAGAACAGGTCCTCCCGCCCCCCCACGGCGGCCTGGGTGCCGTTGCCGTGGTGGACGTCGAAGTCCACGACCGCCACCCGCCGCAGGCCCGCCAACTGGGCCGCGCGCGCGGCCAGCGCCACGTTGGAGAAGATGCAGAACCCCATCGGCAGCGCCGGCTCGGCATGGTGCCCGGGCGGGCGCACGGCGCAGAAGGCGCGCTCGCTGCGCCCCGCGGCCACGTCCCGCACCGCCTGCACCACCCCGCCCGCGGCCCGCAGCGCCGCGGTCAGGCTGCCGGCCGACATGTAGGTGTCGTCGTCGAGCCGCAGCAGGCCCTGGGCGGGCGCATGGTCCATGATCGCCTGGACGTAGGCCCCGCGGTGGGCGAGCTCCAGGTCGGCGCGTGCGATCAGCGGCGCCTCGCGGCGATCGAGCGAAAGATCGCTGTCGCCCAGCGCCCCCAGCACGGCGCCCAGCCGCTCCGGCCGCTCCGGGTGCCACTCACCCGGATTGTGGCCGAGCATCTCACGATGGGTGTAGAGGGCGATATCCATGCGAATCGCAGCCTAACCCGCCAGGCGTCGAAGCCGAATGCAACAACCCTTGATACGCCGCGCAGAGCCGTCCGACGCTCAGGTCTTGTCCGAGATCGGAGCGCGGACTTTCACCGAGACGTTCGCCCACCTCTATCCGCCCGAGGACCTGGCGGCGTTCCTGGCCGAAGCCTACGGCCTGGAGCGCACCCGGGCCGACCTCGCCCATCCGGCCAAGGCCCAATGGCTGGTCGAGTCGGGCGGCCAGGCGATCGGCTACGCCCTGGCCGGCCCCTGCGACCTGCCCCATCCCGACGTCACCCCCGCGAGCGGCGAGCTCAAGCGCTTCTACCTGCTGAAGGACTGGCAGGGCGGCGGCGTGGGCGGGCGGCTGTTCGCCGCGGTCATGGACTGGCTGGAGCGGGACGGCCCGCGCGACCTCTGGATCGGGGTGTGGTCGGAGAACTTCGGCGCCCAGAGATTCTATGGGCGCCACGGCTTCGAACGGGTCGGCGAGTACGGCTTCAAGGTCGGCCGCACGGTGGACCACGAGTTCATTCTGCGGCGTGCCGCACAAGGCTTCTCCACCTAGAGGCGAATTTCCGGCGAAGCTTTGCCAGCTTCGCTGAATCCTCGTGTGCGTTTAGAGAAATATTGCACCAAATTAACGTCGCAGACTTTGACGGTGACGCTCGCATTTGCGACCTTCCTCCCAATCATCGACGTAGCTGCACGCGACGGGTGGGATGCTCAAAATTGGATATGTCAGGCTGCGCGACGCGCGGTCCGCTGACGATACGGCCACGCTGAAATCTATCGGTTGCCATGTCGTGCGCGCTGAGGAACCGGTCGGGCCGGGTGCGGACGGTTCGTCCGTGCTGCTGTCGATTCTCGACTTCATCTCCGAGGGCGACCAACTGGTCGTCACCCGCCTGAATCACCTCGCCACCTGCACCCGCGAAGTGCTCGACGTGATCGAGCGGCTCGACGCGCGCGGCGCCAGCCTGTTCATAGCCGAGTCCGACGTCGGCAGCCTGGGCGAAGGCGGCCGCGCCCTGCGCGCGGCGCTGGAGGCGGTGGCCTCGGTCGAACCGCCGTGGGCCCGGCGTCGCCGCGGCGCCCCGGCCGCGGACATCCGCGCCCTGCAGGCGGCCGGCGTCGGCCCGGTGGAGATCGCCCGGCGGCTGGGCGTCTCGCGCATGACCGTCTGGCGCAAGCTCAAGGAAGCCACGGCCTGATCCGTGCGCCCGGCCCGCCACACCGGGCTTGAAAGCGAAACGTTATAATATTACATCGTCTCTGCCGTGACGGTTGCGGCCGATTGCGGAGGGATTCTTGAAAGCTGCCCCGAGTTCCCTCCTGGACGCGTCGGCCATCAGCCTGTCGGGTCTCTGCCTGGCCCACTGCCTGGCCCTCCCCCTCGTCGCCGCCTTCTCCCCAGTTGTGGCGACCTGGGCGGAGGCCGAGTGGGTCCACGCCCTCGCCATCGGCCTGGCCGCGCCGATGTCGGCCCTGGCGCTCTGGCGCAAGGGCCAGGCGCTGGGCGTGATCGCGATGTCGCTGGCCGGCCTGGCGCTGATGGCGCTGGGCGTCGCCCACTGGCCCTCGCACGACGCCGAGACGCCGATCACCGTGGCGGGCAGCCTGCTGCTGGCCGGCGCGCACGTCTTCAACTGGCGCCGCCGACACGCCTGCCGGACCTAGGCTCAAAGCCCCGGCCGGCCGCGTCAAATGCGACCGCGGAGCATTCCGGCCCATACCGGACGCAAGGGCATGCTGGACAACGGCGGTCGGCGGCTCCATCTTTTCGGAGTCAAACGTCTGTTCGTCTCCCAGCGGGAAGCCTGCCCATGTTCATGCGCTTTTTCACCGAGTTGCGCGAAGCCAAGGTGCCGGTGACCCTGAAAGAGTACCTCATGCTCATGGAGGCGCTCGACAAGGTGGTCATCGAGCGCTCGGTCGACGACTTCTACTACCTGTCGCGCTCGGCCCTGGTGAAGGACGAGAAGAACCTCGACAAGTTCGACCAGGTCTTCTCCCACGTGTTCAAGGGCCTGGAGAAGGTCGAGGGCGCCGGCACGGCCGACATCCCGGCCGAATGGCTGCGCAAGATCTCCGAGAAGTTCCTCACCGAAGAGGAAAAGGCCCAGATCGAGGCCATGGGCGGCTTCGACAAGCTGATGGAGGCGCTGGCCGAGCGGCTGAAGGAACAGAAGGAACGCCACGAGGGCGGCAACAAGATGATCGGCACCGGCGGCACCTCGCCCTTCGGCGCCAACGGCTATCATCCCGAGGGCGTGCGCATCGGCCAGGACAAGGGCCGCCACGGCAAGGCCGTGAAGGTCTGGGACAAGCGCGAGTACAAGAACCTCGACGACGCGGTCGAGCTCGGCACCCGCAACATCAAGGTCGCCCTGCGCCGCTTGCGCAAATGGGTCCGCGACGGCGCCGCCGACGAACTGGATCTGCCCGGCACCATCAAGGGCACCGCCGAGAAGGGCTACCTGGACATCCAGATGCGCCCCGAGCGCCGCAACAAGATCAGCGTGCTGATCTTCTTCGACATCGGCGGCTCGATGGACAGCCACATCAAGGTCTGCGAGGAGCTGTTCTCGGCCGCGCGGTCGGAATTCAAGAACATGGAGTTCTACTACTTCCACAACTGCCTCTATGAGAGCGTGTGGAAGGACAACCGGCGCCGTCACACCGAGAAGCTGAACACCTGGGACATCCTCCACAAGTATTCCAGCGACTACAAGGTGATCTTCGTCGGCGACGCCACCATGAGCCCCTACGAGATCACCTATCCGGGCGGCTCGGTGGAGCACTGGAACGAGGAGGCCGGGGCCATCTGGATGGACCGCGTGGCCCAGATCTACGAGCACATGGTCTGGCTGAACCCGACCGCCGAGCGTCACTGGGACTACACCCCGTCGATCGAGGTCATGAAGCAACTGGTCAACGACCGCATGTTCCCGCTGACCATCGAGGGCCTCGACAAGGCGATGCGGGAACTCGCGCGCTAGCGCCGCATCGCGGTTTGCAAGCTACCTGCTAAGGTGGTGCGCCGTATGAGAGATTCGCCCGTGGACCCGGCTCAGGCCAACGACACCGAAGAAACCAACGAGGCCGCGACCAAGGCCGCCGTGTTCTGCGCCGCCGAGCGGCTGTTCGCGTTGCACGGCTTCCAGAACGTCTCGGTGCGCGACATCACCGCCGACGCCGGCGTGAACCTCGCCTCGGTGAACTACCACTTCGGCTCCAAGGACGCCCTGCTGTTCGAGATCTTCCGTCGCCGCACGGCGGAGCTGAACCGCGAGCGCGCGCGGATGCTGCACGAGGCCAACGACCGCCACCAGGGCAACCCGCCGGTCCGGGACATCCTGGAGGCCCTGTTCGCCCCGCCGCTGCGCTGGGGCGCGCCGGAAAACGACCGCCGCATCTCGATCCAGTTCATCATCCGCTCGCGCAGTGAGGGGAACGAGGAGATGCGCGAGGCCCTGGCCAAGGACGTCAGCCACCTCGCCCGCTTCGCCGACGCGCTGATCAAGGCCCGCCCGGAACTGCCGCGCGACACCGTCTACTGGCGCCTGCACTTCTGCCTGGGCATGGTCCACAACAACCGCTTCGCCGAGTTCGACCGCCTGCACGTGCTCTCGGACGGCGCGACGCGCGAGGGCGACACCGCCGCCCTGCTCACCCGCATGCTCGACTTCGCCGAGGCCGGCTTCCTGGCCTGATCGGCGCGCCCGGTTGCGCGCCGAGGCGCGCGGCGCCTAGCCTCGCGCCATGGACCTCATCGACCCCTTCGCCCAGGCCACTCCGCGCCTCGCCACCCGCCTGAAGACCGGCGAGCCGCATCAGGTGTTCTCCGGCTTCCTCTTCCACGTCGAGGCCGACCGCTACATCATCCTGACCGCCCTGCACTGCCTGCTGCGCCCCAACACCTTCTATTTCAGGAACCGCGGGACCGAGGCGACCTGGGCCGACACCTATGGCCACGACCTCGACTGCGAGGCGCTGGGAATCAGCGTGCCGCTCTATGACGGCCAGGCCCCGCGTTTCCGCTGGCACCAGGACCCGCACGACGCCTCCATCGACGTCGCCGGCGTGCCGGTGCGCCTGCCGGGCAGTCCGCAGGCGATCAACTGGGTCGGGCGGTTCGGCGACTATGACGTGCTGGCCCAGGGCCTGCCGTTGACCACCGGGTCGGCGGGCATGATCTACGGCTTTCCCGGCGGCGCGGCGATCCTGGGCGGCGCGCCGATCGCCCGCGGCTTCACCCTCGCCTCCGACTACAGGCTCAACCCTTACGCCTTCCATGTCGACGGCGTCGGCGGCGCCGGCTGTTCCGGCGGGCCCGTGGCCCTGCGCGCCGAGCGCGGCGACCGCACCCTGATGCAGTGGATCGGCCTCTATGTCGCCACCTACGAGGCCGAGCGCCTCGGCCGCTGCATCCCCCTGGAGCGGGTGATGGAACTGGTCGATGCGATGACCGCCGAGCCGCAATTGTGGGACCGCTGAGCACGCCAGAAAAGGGTTGCGCGTCGGCCGAGCTTGGCGTCCCGTAACGCTGTTGTCGGGGGACGCATGGAGGCTTGGGGCTGCATGGCGACGACGTTCAAGCTCAATGGCCGCGAGGTCACGGTCACAGGTCCCGACGATTCCCCGTTGCTCTGGGCGATCCGCGACGAGCTCGGCCTCACCGGAACCAAGTTCGGCTGCGGCATCGGCGGCTGCGGCGCCTGCACGGTGCACCTGGACGGCGAGCCGGTGCGTTCCTGCGTGACCCCGGTCGGCTCCATCGCCGGCCATGCGGTCACCACCATCGAAGGGCTGGACCCCAGGGGCGCCCATCCGCTGCAGACCGCCTGGATCGAGGCCCAGGCCCCTCAGTGCGGCTACTGCCAGTCGGGCCAGATCATGTCGGCCGCGGCGCTGCTGAAATCGACGCCCAACCCGACCGACGCGCAGATCGACGATGCGATGAACGGCAACCTCTGTCGCTGCATGTCCTATGTGCGGATCCGGAAGGCGATCAAGCTGGCCAGTTCCAAGACGCAGGGAGCCGAGGCATGAACGCCATCGCCCCCCTCTCGCGCCGCGGCTTCCTGGCCTCCATCGCCGCGGCCGGCGCCGCCATGACTTTCGCGGTCGGCCCGGACGAGGCCGCCGCCGCGGCCGGCGATTTCGAGCCGACCATCTGGTACGCGATCGGCCGCGACGGGATCGTCACCGTCAACGTCATCCGCGCCGAGATGGGCCAGCACGTCGGCACCGCCGTCGCCCGCATCGTCGCCGACGAGCTGGAGGCCGACTGGTCGAAGGTCCGCATCAACCACGTCGATTCCGCCGCCAAGTGGGGGCTGATGGTCACCGGCGGAAGCTGGTCGGTCTGGCAGAGCTATCCCTTGATGAGCCAGGCCGGCGCGGCCGGCCGCATGGTGCTGATCGAGGAAGGCGCCAGGCTGCTCGGGGTCGATCCGAAGACCTGCACGGCGGCCAACAGCGTCGTCAGCGGCGGCGGCAAGTCGATCGGCTATGGCGACATCGTCGCGCGCGGGGACCTGAAACGGAGCTTCACCGCCGACGAACTGGCCAAGCTGCCGATCAAGACGGCCGCCGACCGCCGCCTGATCGGCAAGCCCTCGCCCCAGCTCGACATCGCCGAGAAGGTCGACGGCTCGGGCCGGTTCGGCATCGACGCCAAGGTCGAGGGCATGGTCTACGCTCGGCCCAAGATCCCGCCGACCCGCAACGAATCCAAGGTGGTCTCGGTCGACGACAGCGCCGCCAAGGCGGCGCCCGGCTACATACGCAGCATCATCCTGGACGACCCGTCGAACACCGTCCCCGGCTGGGTGATGGTCATCGCCGAGAGCTTCGTCGCCGCCGACGCCGCCTGCGAACTGGTCAAGGTCGAATGGAGCTCGGGCGACACCGCCAGGACCTCCGAGGCCGACATCCAGGCGCGCGCCGCCGCCCTCATCGCCGATCCGAAGGCCGGCGCCCTGGTGGTCGAGGACCCCGGCGTCGACGCCGCCTTCGCCGCGGCCAAGACCAGGCTGGAGCGGACCTACACCACCGCCAGCGCCCTGCACTTCCAGCTCGAGCCGGTGAACGCCCTGGCCCTGGCCAACAAGGACGGGACCTACGAGATCCACACCGGCAACCAGTGGCAGTCGCTGGTCCTGCCGTGGCTGTCCAAGGCGCTCGGCGTGTCCGAGGACAAGATCGTCCTGAAGACCTACCTGCTGGGCGGCGGCTTCGGCCGGCGGCTGAACGGCGACTATGCGGTGCCCGCGGCCCTGGCGGCCAAGGCGCTGGGGCGGCCGGTGAAGATGGTCTGCACCCGCGCCGACGACAGCCGGTTCGACTCCTTCCGCTCACCCTCGGTCCAGGTCGTGAAGATGGCCTTCGGTGAGGGCGGCCGGGTGACGGCCATGGATCACGCCGCCTGCGCCGGCTGGCCGACCCAGATCATGGCCCCCTTCTTCATGCCCAAGGGGACGAACGACGTCGCCTACGACCCGTTCGCGATCAGCGGCGCCAACCATTGGTACAGCGTCGGCGCCCAGCGGGTGCGGGCGGTCCCCAACGACCTGGCCAACCGCGCCTTCCGCCCGGGCTGGCTGCGCTCGGTCGGCCCCGGCTGGACCAACTGGGCGGTCGAGTGCTTCATGGACGAGGCCGCCCAGGCCGCGGGCAAGGACCCGCTGGCCTTCCGCCTGGCCCTGCTGGACGGTGCCGGCCGCAACGCCGGAACCGCGCCGAACTCGGTGGGCGGCGCCCGGCGCCAGGCCGCCGTGCTCTCGCGCCTGGCCAGTAAGGCCGGCTGGGGCCAGCCGCTGCCCAAGGGAACGGGCCTGGGCATCGCCACCACCTTCGGCCAGGAACGCGACATGCCGACCTGGGTCGCCTGCGCGGCGCGGGTCACGGTCGACGCCTCCAGCGGCGCGGTGAAGGTCGAGAAGCTCACCCTGGTCGCCGACGCCGGGACCATCGTCTCGCCGGAGGGCGCGCTGGCCCAGATGGAGGGCGCGGCGCTATGGGGCATGAGCCTGGCCCTCTTCGAAGGCACCGAGTTCGAGAACGGCGCGCCGCGCGACACCAACCTCGACGGCTATACCCCGCTGCGCATGGCCGACATCCCCGACCTGGACATCGAGTTCGTCGAAAGCGCCGAGGTTCCGGTGGGCCTGGGCGAGCCGGCCACCACCGTCGTCGGGCCGGCGATCGGCAACGCGATCTTCAACGCCTGCGGCGCGCGGTTGCGGCATCTGCCCATCCAGCCGCAAGCCGTGCTTAACGCCTTGAAGACCAAGTCTTAACCCGCGGGGGGCTATTTCCAGGCCGCGTCGCGTCCCCCTGCGGCGTGTAGCCAGTTCCGGAAAGCCCCTCGATGTATCGCCTCGTTCTCGCCGGCAGCGCGGCCGCCGCCGCGCTCCTGTCCTCCAGCGCCGCCCTCGCCGCCGACGCCGCGCCGCAGATCGAGGAACTGGTCGTCACCGGCGAGAAGGCCGACCGCAGCCTGCAGGACACGCTCGCCAGCGTCGCGCTGTTCACCCAGCGGCGCATGGACCAGGCGAACGTCCAGGACCTCGGCGACCTGGTGAACCAGGCCGCCAACGTGGCCGAGACCTATCAGGGCTTCGGCTTCAGCATCCGCGGCGTCGCCAACAACGGCGTCTCGGGCGGCGGCAGCGGCGGCCTGGCCACCGTGTATCTCGACGGCGCGGCCCTGCCCGACCGCACCCTGGCCGCCGGCCCGCTGGACATGTGGGACATCGCCCAGGCCGAGATCCTGCGCGGCCCGCAATCGACCCTCCAAGGCCGCAACACCCTGGCCGGCGCCATCGTCCTGCGCAGCAACGACCCGACCTGGACCTGGAGCGGCGCGGCCCGCGCCGACGTGGCCGACGACGAGTCGCGCATCCTGGCCTTCGCCGCCGGCGGCCCGATCGTCGCCGACCAGCTCGCCTTGCGCCTGTCGTTCGAGGACCGCGACGCCGAGGGCCTGATCTACAACGCGACGCGCAACACCCAGGAAGACCCGCTGAAGTCCACGACGGTCCGCGGCAAGCTGCTCTTCACGCCCTCGGCGCTGCCCGACCTGACGGTGCGCGCCGCCGTGACCCACAACCGCCACAAGGGCGGCTACATCTACGCCTATTCGCGCTCCGACATTCCGGACGCCGCCGACGCCCGCATCGCCACCAGCGACTATCCGGGCCAGACGCGCAGCACCACCGACATCGTCACGGTCAACGCCGACTATGCGATCTCCGACCAGCTCAAGCTGACCTCGGTGACGGCCTGGAGCAAGGCCCGGAGCGCCAGCCTGTTCGACATGGACGGCGGCCCGGCCTCGATCGCCTACGGCCAGGAAAACGACCTCGACCGCTCGCTCTCGCAGGAGCTGCGCCTGCATTACGAAGGCGAGCGCCTGTCGGGCCTCGCCGGCCTCTACTTCGCCGACCGCGACCGCGACTTCGCCATCGCCACCCGCAACGCCCTGGCGACCCCGCACGCGACCCTGATCGGCGTGCTGATGAGCCCGCCGTTCAGCCTGCCGGCGGCCAACGCCAACGCCGCCGCCAACGCCTATGTCGCGGCCCTGCCCTCGGTGTCGGTCGACTTCCAGGGCCGCGCCCCCGAAGAAATCCAGACGCTCGCCCTGTTCGCCGACGGCCGCTTGCGGCTGACCCCGCAGCTCTCGCTGCTGGCCGGCTTCCGTTACGACCGCGAAGAGAACACCCTGTCGGTGGCCCAGGCCACGCGCTTCGCCGGGACCTACCCGAACCCGGCCGCCTTCGGCGCGCTCGCCCCGGTGATCGCGGGCCTGAACCAGGTCGTCGGCGTCTATGTGGCCCAGGCCACCGCCGTCCAGCCGGACACCTCGCGCACCTTTGACGCCTTCCTGCCCAAGCTCGGCCTGAAGTACGACCTGACCGAGGACGCCTCGCTCAGCTTCATCGCCCAGCGCGGCTACCGCTCGGGCGGCGCCAACATCAACGTCATCCGCTCGGCCGTCGTGCCCTACGACCCCGAATACACCTGGAACTACGAGCTGGCCGCGCGCACCAGTTGGCTCAACGACACCCTGACCGTGAACGCCAACGCCTACTATGTCGACTGGACCGACCAGCAGGTGGTCGTGAACCTCAGCGCCACGCCCTACGACTATCAGACCGAGAACGCCGGGGCCTCGCACCTCTACGGCGCCGAGATCGAGACGGCCTGGCGCCCGTCCGCCGCCTGGGACCTCTATGGATCGGTCGGCTACAGCCGCACCGAGTTCGACGACTTCACCATCCGGGCCGGCACGACCACCATCGACCTGTCGGGCAGCGAGTTCGCCTTCGCGCCCCGCTGGACCTGGAATGTCGGCGGCAACTACCGCTGGGACAACGGCCTGTTCGCCAACCTCAACGCCGGCTACCGCAGCGAATCCTACGGCGTCTCCGGCCCGGCCCAGGGCGCCAACAAGCTCGACGCCCGCACCCTGGTCGGCGGCAAGTTCGGCTACCAGGCCGAGCGCTGGACCCTGGCGGCCTACGCCACGAACCTGCTGGACGAGGACTACGTCCAGTTCCGCCAGCCCTCGCTCAACCGCGCCATGTACGGCGCCCCGCGTGTCGTCGGCGCCATCCTCGAGGCCCGTTGGTGACCTAAGGTCACGGGCGCCCCTTCCCCCGCCGTGTCGGACTCTGATACGACGGTCGGCATAAAATTTAGCCGTAATGATTAGGGAGTCGCCCGCGCGACCCATTTTGCGATCCGCGCGCGGGCGGGACGCTGTTGGATACAAGAATTAGGGAGGAGGACGCCGGCGTCGCCGCGTCCGAACACGCGCTCATCGAACCGACGCTGGCGGAAAAAGAAGCCGCCTACGAAAAGTTCGTCTGGGACAATCTGAAGCGCAACTACATCGGCAACTACCTGCACGGCATGCTCGGCATGACCGGCTTTCGGCTGATCAACGCGCCGACCTTCCTGCCCGCCTACCTGCACATGATCTCGGGCTCGAACACCATCGTCGGCCTGGGCCTGGCCCTGCAGCAGGTCGGCAGCGTGATCTCGCCGATCTTCGGCGCCACCCAGATCGAGCACCGCAGCAAGGTCATGCCCGCCGCCGTCTGGATGGGCGGCCTGGCCCGCGTCCAGATCGTCGGCATGGCCCTGGCCGGCTGGTTCCTGAAGGGCCAGTCGCTCATCGTCACCATGATGGTGCTGATGTTCCTGTTCGGGCTGTTCATGGGCACCCAGCGGGTGGTCTTCGGCCTGCTGATGGCCAAGGTGATCCCGCTCAGCCGCCGCGGCCGCCTCCAGGCCTGGCGCAACGCCACCGGCGGGCTCATAGCCGCGGCCCTCGCCTGGGCGGCGGGCAAGTACCTGATCCAGGGCAACGTGCTCGGCAACGGCTACGCCACCACCTTCGCCCTCGCCGCCTTCCTGACCAGCCTGGGCCTATGGGCGCTGCAGATCCTGCTGAGGGAGCCCGAGCCCCCGAACCTGCCGGCCCAGGCCAGGTTCCGCGACCGGGTGAAGGACTTCCCGGCGCTGATCATGTCCGACAAGGGCTACGCTTGGTTCCTGGTCGTGCAGATGGTCGCCACCGCCAGCCGGATCGCCACGCCGTTCTACATCATCTTCGTCTCGTCCACGATGAAGCTGGACGGCATGACGCTGGGCCTGCTCAGCCTCGCCTTCCTCGGCGCCGACACCCTGTCGAACCTCGTCTGGGGCTATCTGGGCGACAAGACCGGCTTCAAGCTGGTGCTGGTGTTCTCGCTGTTCGGCTGGGCCGCGGCCACCGCCCTGCTGATGCTCAACCACGCGCCCTGGGCGGTGTTCCTGGCCTTCTTCGGCCTGGGCGCGGCGCAGTCGGGCTACATGATGGCCGCCCAGACGATGATCCTGGAGTTCGGCTCGCGGGCCGAGATGCCGATGCGCATCGCCATCTCCTCGACCGCCGAGGGCATCATGGCCTCGCTGGGCCCGCTGGCCGGCGGCTTCATCGCCGACCACTACGGCTTCAACATCGTGTTCGGCGCCTCGATCGGCTTCCTGATCGTCGGCCTGATCATCCTGATGACGGTCGTGAAGGAACCGCGCACGGCGCGGCTGGCCTCGTTCTGAAGCCGTGCTAGACGAAAGGCCATGAAGCCCGAGAAGGAACCCGAGGTCGTCGACCTCGCCGAGCGCCGCAAGGCCATCCAGGCGCGTGAGGCGGCCGCCAGGGCCGCCCGCAAGAAGGCCGCCCGCCAGGCCAGGTCGGGCGGCTCGGTGCTGGGCGGGCGCCGCCATGCCGGGCTGATCCTGGCGGCGATCGTCCTGGCCCTGCTGGCGCTGTTCGTCCTGCCGCGCTTCCTCTAGGCGAAAATCCGGGCCGCCGTGTCACACGGCGGGCGGCTGGCGCGTCCTGTGTTCGAACCCCCAACACAGGAAGAGGACCTCCCCCATGTCCGCCCGCCTCAACCCCTACGCCGCCGCCCCCGAGATGATCGCGGCGATGACCGCCCTCGAAGAGGCGGTGGTCTCCTCGGGCCTGGAGCACAGCCTGATCGAGCTGGTGAAGACCCGCGCCTCGCAGATCAACGGCTGCGCCTTCTGCATCCACATGCACACCCGCGACGCCCGCGCCCAAGGCGAGAGCGAGGAGCGCCTCTATCTGCTGGCCGCCTGGTGGGAGAGCTCGCTGTTCACCCCGCGCGAGAAGGCGGCCCTGACCTGGACCGACTCCCTGACCCTGATCGCCCAGACCCGCGCGCCGGACGCCGACTACGCGACCCTGCGCGAGCATTTCGACGAGGCCGAAGCGGTGAAGCTGACCATGCTGATCGGCGCGATCAACGTCTGGAACCGGCTGGCCGTCGGCTTCCGCAGCCAGCACCCGCGCAAGTGGGTCGCCGAGAAGGCGGCCTGACGCCGCGCGCCTTAGGCCGCCAGCTTCGCGGCGGCGGCCTGGGCGATGCGGGCCTTGGCCATTTCGTTGGCCACCTCGTGCGAGGGGCGCCCTTCGGAGGCGGCGCGGTCGAGCACTTCCTCCAGCGTCAGGGTCAGGCGGTCGAGCTTGGCCTCCACCCAGGCCTGGTCGAAGGCCTCGCCGCGCTCCAGGGCGCGGATCTCGCCGGCCACATTGATGATGCCGCCGCCGTTGATCACGTAGTCGGGGGCGTAGAGCAGGCCCCGCGCGAACACCTCGCGGCCGATCTCCGGGCTGGCCAACTGGTTGTTGGCGCCGCCGGCGATGATCCGGGCGCGCAGCCGCGGCAGGGTCTGCTCGTTGATCGCCCCGCCCAGGGCGCAGGGTGCGAAGACGTCGGCCTCGGCGTCGAAGATCGCCGCGGGGGCCACCACCTGGGCGCCGGTGCGCGCCGCCACCTGCGACAGCGCCTCTTCGTTGACGTCGGTCAGGATCAGTTTGGCGCCCGCTGCATGCAGCTTGTCGGCCAGGTAGGCGCCGACGTGGCCGACGCCCTGGATCGCCACGGTGACGCCGTCCAGTTCGCGTTCGAGGCCGCGGCGAACCGCCAGCCGCACGCCGCGGAACACGCCCTCGGCGGTCACCGGGCTCGGATCGCCCGAGGCGGCCGGATGGCCCTCCAGCCCGGCCACGTAGCGGGTCCGCCGGCGCGAATAGCCGAGGTCGACCGGCGAGACGCCGACGTCCTCGGCCGTCCAGTAGGTTCCGTTCAGCGCCTCGACCGCGCGGCCGAAGGCTTCGAACAGGGCCGGGGTCTTCATGGTGCGGCTGTCGCCGATGATCACCGACTTGCCGCCGCCCAGGTCCAGGTCGGCCATGGCGTTCTTGTAGGACATGGCGCGCGAGAGCCGCAGCGCGTCCTCCAGCGCCGCCTCGGCGCTGGCATAGGGCCACATCCGGCAGCCGCCGGCGGCCGGACCGCGGGCGGTGGAGTGGACCGCGATGATCGTCTTCAGGCCGGTTCTTTCATCAAAGAACGAATGGACGCCTTCGTGTCCCTCGAACGAGGGAGAATCGAACAAGGTCATGCCGCAATCAAAGCCTCGGACTGGAACAGCTTGCCTCAAGCCTCTACGCCCCTGCCCGTCGGTTCACAAGCCTGCTCTGGCCCCTCCCGCCGCCTCGGCGTTGATCGGCGCGTTGGGCTGGGTCGGCGCGCCGGGAATGGTCGGCGCGCCCGAGGGCAGCGGCGCCTCGGGCGTCTTGATGAACGACAGCAGGTCGGCCCACACCACCGGCCCCTGGTGGTCGCGGGTCATCAGGTGCCAGCCCCTGGCGTAGTAGGCCGAGCGGTCGGTCGGCTTCAGTCGCCTGGCCGCCTGGAACGACGGCGTTTCGGGGATGATCTCGTCGTTGGCGCCGTAGATATAGAGCGTGGGGACCTTGATCTGGCCGGTCGAGCCCCAGGCCCGCTCCATCATCGCCACCAGGCCATAGAGGGTGTCCGATCGCGCGCCCCAGACCATCAGCGGGTCGCGGCCCATGGCGATCAGCTCCTCGCGGTTGTCGGTCGGCTTGACGCGGCTGGTCAGCCAGCGGGGCGGCTCATAGACCTTGGCGGCGGTGAAGCGCGAGGCCAGCCACAGCATGGTCTTGTAGGGCAAGGGCTGGTTCGACCAGCCCCAGACCGCCGGCGCCATCAGGATCAGGCGGTCGCCCTCCGGCGGGCGGTCGGAGGCGAAGGCCTCGATGGCCACCGCCCCGCCCATGCTCTCCCCGGCCACCACCAGCGGCACGCCGGGATGGCGCATGCGCACCACAGCGGCGAACGTGCGCAGGTCTTCGATCATCAGCGCGTCGCCGCCCCAGATGCCGCGGTTGGGCGAACGGCCGAAACCGCGCTGGTCGAAGGCGTAGGTGGTCACGCCGTTCTGCGCCCAATGGGGCGCGGCCAGGTGGAAGGCGTTGGCGTAGTCGTTCATGCCGTGCAGGGCCACGACCACCGCCTGCGGCTCGCCCTCCGCTTCCCAGCGGGTGAGGCCCAGCCGCGCCCCGTCGAACGAGACGAAGGCGTCGCTTTCCAGGTGCGGCCCCTGGAACCCCATCGGCGGCGCGCCGGCCTGCTGCACCATCAAGGGGGTGCAGGCGCTGAGCATCACGGCGGCGAGTATGGCGGCGAGGCGTCTCACGAGTTCAAGATCTCCAGAACCCTTTGGCGAAGATAGGGCGCCGTCTCGGCCTCGAACCAGGGGTTCCGCTTGAGCCAGCCGGTATTGCGCCAGGATGGATGCGGCATGGGCAGGAACCGCGGGGCGTATTCGCGCCAGGCCCGCACCGTCTCGGTCATGTTGGCCTTGGCCCGCGGCCCCAGCGCCCACTGCTGGGCGTAGCCGCCGACCAGCAGGGTCAGCTTCGCCTGCGGCAGGCTGGCCAGCAGCCGCGGCCGCCAAAGCTGCGCGCAGCGCGGCGGCGGCGGATAGTCGCCGCCCTTCGGATCGGCGCCGGGAAAGCAGAACGCCATCGCCGCCACGCCGATCTCCGGCCGGCCGTAGAAGGTCTCGTAGTCGACGCCCATCCAGGTCCGCAGCCGATCGCCGGACGGGTCGGTGAACGGCAGGCCGCTCTCGTGCACCCGCCGGCCCGGGGCCTGGCCGCAGATCAGCAGCCGCGTCTGCGGGCTGACGCGCACCACCGGCCGCGGCTCGTGCGGCAACTCGCCGGCGCAGGCCCGGCAGGCTGCGATGTCCTCAAGAACGGCCGAAAGGCTCATCGGCCCGATATGGGCGCTAGGGCGCTACTCGTCCACGTCCGCCGCCGGCGCGTCGACCTCGCCCTCCAGCGGCAGGCGCAGGCGATAGACGCCCTTGAACTTCTCGGGATCGGCCGGCTTGCCGTGGCGGGTGATGACGATCTTGCCCTGCCGCGCCAGGCCGCGCGCGGTGTTGCGCACGTGGCCGGTCAGCCGCCGCCAGTTCTCGTTGTCGGCGGCGCGCGCCACCTCTTCCGACGAGGCCGACTTGCCGGGCGCCAGCTTGCCCAGCACGTCGAAGATCACCGCTTCCATGTCGACGCTCATGATCAGCCGCCGCGCTTGATGGTTTCGCGGGCGATGACCACCTGCTGGATCTGGCTGGTGCCCTCGTAGATCCGGAAGATCCGCACGTCGCGATAGAACCGCTCGATGCCGTGGTCGGCGACATAGCCGGCGCCGCCGAAGATCTGCACCGCGCGGTCGGCCACCCGGCCGACCATCTCCGAGGCGAAGTACTTGGCCGCCGCCGCTTCCATGGTCACGCTCTGGCCGGCGTCGCGCTTGCGGGCGGTCTCCATGGTCATGGCCTTGGCGACCAGCGCCTCGGTCTTTGAGTCGGCGATCATCCCCTGGACGAGCTGGAAGTTCGAGATCGCCTGGCCGAACTGCTTGCGCTCGGTCGCATAGGCTACGCAGTCGGCCAGCAGCCGCTCGGCCACCCCGATGCAGACGGCCGAGATGTGCAGGCGGCCGCGATCCAGCACCTGCATGGCGACCTTGAAGCCCTCGCCCTCGGCGCCCAGGCGGTTCTCCACCGGCACCCGGACATTGTCGAAGATCACGTCGCAGATGTGCGCGCCCTGCTGGCCCATCTTCTTCTCGGGCTTGCCGACCGACAGGCCCGGCAGGTTGCGCTCGACCAGGAAGGCGCTGACCCCGCCGCCGCCCGGCTTGCTGGGATCGGTGCGGGCCATGACCGTGAACAGGTCGGCCTTGTTGGCGTTGGTGATGAACCGCTTGGAGCCGTTCAGAACGTAGAAATCGCCGTCGCGAACCGCCCGCGTCTGGACGTTGGCGCTGTCGGAGCCGGCTTCCGGCTCGGTCAGGGCGAACGAGGTGATGATCTCGCCCGAAGCTATGCCGGGCAGGTACTTGGCCTTCTGGGCGTCGGTGCCGAACATCACCAGCCCCTGGCTGCCGATGCCGACATTGGTGCCGAAGGCCGAGCGGAAGGCCGGGCTGGTGCGGCCCAGCTCGACCCCGACCAGGCACTCGTCCTCCATCGACAGGTCCAGCCCGCCGAACGCCTCGGGGATCGACAGGCCGAACAGGCCCAGGCCCTTCATCTCCTCGATCACCTCCTGCGGGATGGCGTCGTCCTCGGAGACCTTGGCCTCCAGCGGCCGCAGCCGTTCGGTGACGAACCGGCGGACCGTGTCGATGAGCTGTTCGCGGGTTTCGAGGTCGAGGGCCATGGAGAAGTCTCGGCTATTGGCAGACGTGCTGGTCCGCCGGGGTCTCGGCGAACTTGGACAGGGTGACGCTGATAACCGGATCGGGCCAGACCTCATAGCCCACCGCGCCGGCCGGCACAGTGCAGATCGTGCTCATCCGCTTCATCAGCTTGCCGCCGCGCAGGGCGGTGATCTCGGCCTCATAGGCCAGCGGCCGGGTCAGGCCGTTCCAGACCTTGAGGATCGACTGGCGGTTCTCGACCGAGGCGTCGAGCGCGAAAGCCAGCTTGCCGACCCCTGCGCCCTTGTAGGTCTCCTTGCCATCGGGCGTGGCCATGCCGACCCGCCCGGCCTCGACGCCGTCCAGCGCCGGCTGGCCGGCGTCGTCGAGGTGGATCACCGCCCGCTGGCCGGTCAGCACCTGCACCGCCGGCCCCTCGACCTTGGTTTCGGGATCGAGGCCCGCCGCCCTCAGCGCCTCGACCGGGATGGTCGGAACCTGCGCCTGGGCGCTCGTCCCGGCGAGGACCGCGGCCGACGCCGCGACAGCCAGAGCCCGCATGTCAGGCGCGGGCCAACGCCAGGGCCGAACCCTGCCCGACCCCGACGCACATGGTCGCCAACGCCCGCTGGCCGCCGTTCTGATGCAGGGTGCGCGCCGCGGTCAGGGCGAGACGCGCGCCCGAGGCGCCCAGCGGGTGGCCGATGGCGATGGCGCCGCCGTGGGCGTTCACATGCGCCGCGTCGTCGGCCAGGCCCCAGGCGCGGGTGCAGGCCAGGGCCTGGGCCGCGAAGGCCTCGTTCAGTTCGATGACGTCGAAGTCGCGGACATTGATCCCCAGGCGCGCGGTCAGCTTTTCGACCGCCGGCACCGGCCCCACGCCCATGATCCGCGGCGCGACGCCGCCGGCGGCCCCCGCCTCGATGCGGGCCAGGGGCTCCAGGCCCAGCTTCTCGACCATCTCGGCCGAGGCCAGCAGCAGCGCCGCCGCGCCGTCGTTGACGCCCGAGGCGTTGCCCGCCGTCACCGTGCCGCCCTCGCGGACGATGGGCTTCAGGGCGCTCAGCGCCTCCAGGCTGGTGTCGGGGCGCGGGTGCTCGTCCTGGGCCACGACGGTCTCGCCCTTGCGGTCCTTGATGACGACCGGCGCGATCTCGCCCTCGAAGAAGCCCTTGGCGCGGGCCGCGCCGACCCGGGCCTGGCTGCGCTGGGCGAAGGCGTCCTGGTCCTCGCGGTTGATCTGATAGTCGGTGGCGACGTTCTCGGCGGTCTCGGGCATGGCGTCGACGCCATAGGCCTTCTTCAGCGCCGGGTTCACGAACCGCCAGCCGATGGTGGTGTCGTAGATCTCCGGGGTGCGCGAGAACGCGGTGTCCGGCTTGGCCATGACGAAGGGCGAGCGGCTCATGCTCTCCACCCCGCCGGCGACGATCAGGTCGGCGTCGCCCGAGGCGATGGCCCGTGCGCCGGCGATCACCGCGTCCAGGCCCGAGGCGCAGAGCCGGTTGACCGTCATGCCGGGCACGCTCTGCGGCATCCCCGCCAGCAGCAGCGCCATGCGCGCGACGTTGCGGTTGTCCTCGCCGGCCTGGTTGACGCAGCCATAGATGACCTCGTCGACCCGCGCCCAGTCGAGCTTCGGATAGGCGGCCATCAGGGCTTTCAGCGGATGGGCGGCCAGGTCGTCGGCCCGCACCTTCGACAGAGCGCCGGCATAGCGGCCGATCGGCGAGCGCAGCCCGCCACAGAGATAGACAGTCCGGCCTTGCATCGTATGTCCCCGCCGCCTAGTTCGCTTTGTGATGAGCGCCGCAAACTAGTGTTTGAGATCGCGGCGGGCAAACCCTTCTAGGGGTCAGGGGACGGAATGGACGGCGGCGAGGAACTCGAGATCGGCGGCTGGAAGCACCAGGTCGTCAAGGACGGCGAATGGGCCGGCTGGGTGCTCTACGGCAACGACCCCTTCGAAGACCACGCCGGGCCGTTCTATTACCGGGTCGACGAGAACGGCCAGCGCGTCTGCGCCATGCGGGCCGAGAAGCATCACATGAACGGCGGCGGCTTCATGCACGGCGGCGCCATCATGACCTTCGCCGACTATTGCCTGTTCGTGATCGCCCGCGACGACCTGCAGGACAGCCGCAGCGTGACCGCCCAGTTCAACGGCGACTTCGTCGGCGCCGTCCCCGAGGGCTCGCTGGTCGAGTGCCGCGGCGAGGTGGTCAAGGCCGCCCGCAGCATGGTGTTCGTCCGCGGCCTGATCACCACCGGCGGCGAGCCGGTGATGAACTTCTCGGCGATCATCAAGAAGACGCGGCCCAGGACCTGAAGATGAAGAAGCTCGACGCCGCCATCACCAAGCGCATCGCCCCTTCGGCGCTCATGGTGCTGATCGCCGGCCCCATCTTCCTGTTCATGGCCATGGACCTGATCCTGTTCGCGGCCATGAGCGGCTCGCGCGGCGCCACCTCGCCCAACCAGGTGGTGGACCTCTCCATGGAGATCGTCCTCTGCATCCTGACCGGCGTCCTGACCGCCTTCGGCGCCCGCAGCATCTGGCGGGTCCTGAAGGACTAGGGTCGGCGAGCCCCTACGGAACGATGGTCGCCTCGATCCGCGTCACCCCATAGACGCTGCGCCAGGCCTTCCTGTCGCCGCCTGAGACCAGCCGCCAGGGCGCGGCCTTGTCGTCCAACGCCGCGCCGTCGACCCGGTCGGCCAGGATGATCACGTCGGAATGGAAGTCGCGGTCCAGCTCGGCCAGCGAATAGACCGCCTTGAAGCCGTCCTTGCCGGTCACCACCACATAGGCCCGCAGCGGATCGCCGTGCAGCCTGGCCCCGACCGGCATGCCGCCGGCTCGCAGCACATAGGCCAGCACCGGCCCCTCATAGATCTTGCCGCCGAGGGCCACGCGCTCGCGCGGCAGCCCCGCCAGGTCGGCGTCGGTCAGCACCTTGGCCGCCCCGCCAGGCGCCGCCACCGTCAGTTCGGCCGCCGCCGCGCCGATCGGCGCCAGGGCCAGCGCCAGGGCGAAACCCAGGCCCCTCACATCGCCGCCTTCGCCGCGGGGCGGGCGCGCATGACCTCGGCCCAACGGCGCACATTGGCCAGGTCCTCGGGGATCGGCAGCTTGATCATCCGGGTGAAGTCGATGCCGATGAAGGCGATGATGTCGGCGATGGTCAGCCGCTCTCCGGCCAGCCAGGCGCTCTCGCCCAGGCGGCGGTCCAGCACCGCCAGCCCCTTCAGCCCGACCTCCTTGTTGTACTCGCCGACCGCAGGATTGGGCGCCTCCAGCGCCGCCAGCGCCGGATGGGTGTGGCGCACGCCCATCATGAACGGGTTGGCGACCAGCATCTCGGCCCGACGGGTCCACATCTCGATCACCGCGGCCTCCTCCGGCGTCGCGCCGAACAGGTTCGGCTCGGGATAGCGGCTCTCCAGGTAGCGGCAGATCGCCAGCGACTCGGTGATCGTCACCCCGTCGTCCAGCTCCAGCGCCGGCACGTTCGGCAATCCGGCCTTGGCCAGGTAGTCCGCCTGCTTGTGCTGCCCCTGGATCAGGTTGAGCTGCACGATCTCGACGTCGTCGATCCCCTTCTCGGCCATGAACCAGCGCACGCGGCGCGGGTTAGGAGCCATCGCGGTGTCGTAGAGCTTCATCCCTGGGTCCTCCGGCGGCTCTGACGGCCGCTGCTATTGTCCGAACAGTTCCCGCGGCATCGCCCCGACCAGCGCGCCGGTCATGCAGGTGGCCAGGAAGCCGGCGATCAGGGCCTTCCAGACCATGCCGATGATCTCGTTGCGCCGCTCGGGCATCAGCACGCCCATGCCGGTCACCGTTATCCCGACTGACCCGACGTTAGCGAAGCCGCACAGCGCATAGGTCATGATCATCCGCGTGCGCTCGGTCATCTCCCCGGACGGGATCGCGCCCAGTTGGATGAAGGCGATGAACTCGGTCAGCATCAGCTTCACGCCCAGCAGGTAGCCCGCCCTCAGCGCCTCGTCCCAGTGCACGCCCATGGCCCAGGCCAACGGCGCGAAGACGACGCCCAGGATGCGCTCGACGGTCACCGCCTCGCCGCCGATCATCGGCAGCACCGAGAGCAGGCCGTTGCCGATGGCCACGAAGGCCACGAACACGATCAGGATCGCCGAGATGTTCAGCACCACGGTCAGCCCGTCCATCGTGCCCTTGCTGATGGCGTCGATCGAGCTGTCGTACTTCAGCAGCGAGGAATAGTCGGCATAGAGCCCGCCCTGCCCCGGCTTCTCGGGGATCATGATCTTGGCCAGCAGGATGCCGGCCGGGGCCGAGATGATCGAGGCCACCAGCACGTGGGCCGCGGCGTTGGGCAGCACCGCCTTCAGGATGGTGGCGTAGGCGACCATGGTCGAGCCGGCCACTGTCGCCAGGCCGACCACCATCATCAGGAACAGCTCCGAGCGGGTCAGCTTGTCCAGATAGGCGCGGATGACGATCGGGCTTTCGATCATGCCCAGGAAGATGTTCACCGCCACCGCCAGGGCCGAGGCGCCGCCCAGCCCCATGGTCTTCTGGAACAGCAGGCCGAACCCGCGGGTGATCCACTTCAGCACGCCCCAGTGCCAGAGCAGGGCCGACAGCGCCGAGATCACCAGGATCAGCGGCAGCACCTGGAAGGCGAACACGAACAACGCCCCCGAATTGGTCACCTGGTAGGGCTGGTCGCCGCCGCCCATGTAGCCGAACACGAACTGGGTGCCGGTGGCGGTGGCCGCGGCCAGGCCGTCGACCCCGCGATTGATCGTCTCGATCACCGCCTGCGCGCCCGGCAGGCCGAACAGCAGCAGGATCAGCCCGATCTGCACGGCGATCGACCCCAGCGCCAGCCGCCAGGGGAAGACCTTCTTGTTCTCCGAAAGCACCCAGCAGACGGCGATGACGAAGCCCAGGCCGGCCAGGCTCTGGGCGTTCTCAGGACGAAACATTCATGGCCCCCGGGCCCGTCGCCAGCGACAGCCCACATCTCTCACGGTCCGCGCGGACTCGCGCGGCGGAGCTATTGACTACGCCGGGACGGGGTCAGGCAAGCGCGCGCATCGCCGCCTCTTGACAGCGCCCAATGGCGTCATATTTAATTGTGTACAATTCAATTGGAGACTACTCAAATGACCGCTCTCTACGCCACCCAGGCCCGCGCCGTCGGCGGCCGCGCCGGCCACGTCGAATCCCAGGACGGCCTGCTCAGCCTCGACCTGGCCCTCCCCCGCGAGATGGGCGGCAAGGGCGGCGGCACCAATCCGGAACAACTGTTCGCGGCCGGCTACGCCGCCTGCTTCGAGAACGCCGTCCGCTACATCGCCGGCCAGCAGAAGATCCCGCTGAAGGGCGCGGCGGTCACCGCCACCGTCGAACTGCACCCGCGCGCCGAAGGCGGCTTCAAGCTCGGCGTCGCCCTCGACGCCGAGACCCAGGGGCTCGACCAGGCCGCGGCCGAGGCCCTGGTCGCCGCCGCCCACCAGGTCTGCCCCTATTCGAACGCCATTCGCGGCAACGTCGATGTTGCGATATCTGTGCGAGCTGAATGACCGGTAAGATCAGACCTTCGCCGAAGACGCCGGCCGCACCCGCGGCCGGCGATCTGCTGCGCCTCGACAACCAGCTCTGCTTCGCGCTCTACGCGGCCAGCAGCCTGGTGACGCGCGCCTACCGCCCGCTGCTGGAGCCGCTGGGCCTCACCTATCCGCAATACCTGGTGATGCTGGCCCTGTGGGAAGACGCCCCGCGCACGGTCAAGGCCCTGGGCCAGGCCCTGGACCTCGATTCCGGCACCCTCACCCCGCTGCTCAAGCGGTTGGAGAGCGCCGGCTTCGTCACCCGCCGCCGTGACGCCCAGGACGAGCGCAAGGTGCAGATCGACCTCACCCCCGCCGGCCAGGCGCTGCGCGCGAAGGCGGCCGAGGTCCCCGCCGCCCTCGCCTGCCAGCTTCACCTGCCGCTGGACGAGATCGTCGGCCTGCGCACGACGCTGCAGGACCTGGCCCGGCGGATGAAGGCGGCGGAATAGTCACGCGCTCGTCGGTGTCATTCCGGAAGACGCGAAGCGGCTGTCCGGGAATCATGAACACCTGATCCGCAAGGTTGGCGCGGCCTAGCCGGCGCCTAGCCGCATCAGCACTTCGCGCGGAATGCCGTAGTGCTCGATCGCCGGCTTCTGGTTGCGGATGCCGCACGCCTCGCGCTGGATGAAATAGTACCAGACCGCGGTGGCCGCCTCCTTCAGCAGCCCGGCGCGATCCTCCTGCGGCCCGTCGAACGCCTTCAGCGCCGCGAGCGCCTGCTCGACCCGCTGCCCGGCGCGCCCGAGCGCATAGCCGCGCTCCTCCTGGATCTCGTAGTCGAGGATGCTGACGCCGGTCTGGAAGCGCGGCGTCGTCGATCCCTGCGGCATGCGGAGACTGGACATAGGCGAATTATGCCGCGGCCGCCGTAACGAGCAAGCAGGGCTTCCGCACACTTTTTCCTCCCCCATGAATGGGGGAGGAAAAGAGGCGACCTACTTCCCGGTCAGCTCCTTCACCAGCGCCGTGCGGCCATAGACCTTGGCCAGCGCTTCCGTCGCCGCCGAGGTCGCGACCACCACCGTGCGGTTGATCGCGCCGTCATAGCCGAAGGCGCCGCCCAGCGAGTGGATGTTGCCGTCGAAGGCCGCGCCCAGCACCTCGCCCTTGGCGTTCACCACCGGCGAGCCGGAATTGCCGCCGATGATGTCGTTGGTGGTGACGAAGTTGTAGACCGTGGTCGGGTTGACCTTGCCCTGCGCGGCGATCCAGCTCGGCGCCAGTTCGTAGGGCTCGGCCCCGGTCGCCCGCTCGTAGAGCCCCGAGAAGCTGGTCGTCGCCGGGATGGTCGTCCCGCGATAGGTCCAGCCGGCGACCTTGCCGTACGACAGGCGCAGGCTGAAGGTCGCGTCCGGATAGACCGCCTCGCCATAGGCGGCGAACTTGGCGCGCGCCACGCGTTCGGCGGCCGCGTCGGTCGGGCCCTGGACCTCGGTCTCCCAGGCCTTGCGCACGGCGCGGGCGGCCGGGTCGTTGCGCAGCACCAGTTGGATCATCGGGTCGCCTGAGGCCTCGATCGCCGCCAGGCCCCCGTCCCACAGCGCCTTGCGCGCCGCCGGATCGGCCAGCCCGGAGCCGGCGACCGCACGCTGGGCCAGGCCCTCGGGGCTCTCCTTGCCCAGCAGGGTCTTCACCGCCGCATCGTCGGTGGTCAGGTACTCGCGGGTCTTCGACAGCCAGAAGCCGAGATAGACCTCCTCCAGGGCCGCATCGACCGGCTTGGCGTCGAGCAGCTTCTTCTCCACCAGAGGCAGGCGGGTGTCGGCGTATTCGGGCAGGCGCTCGGCGTTCGGCCTGGCCCGCTCCTGCGCCGCCCGCACCAGGGTCACGGCGTAGTCGTAGAGATGCGAATAGGTCGCCCCGCCCTCGATCTGGCGATAGCGCAGGTAGTGGTTGGCGTAGGCGTCCTGGGCCCTGGCGATGTCGCCCCACGGATCGCCGATCTCGGCGGCCAGCTTCGGGTCGGCCGCGACCTTGGCCTTCAGCTCGGCCTCCTGGGCGCGCTTGGCCTCCATGAACGCCTTGTCGTTCAGGGCGAACTGCTGGCCGTAGAAGACCTTGAAGCTGTTCTCGATCCCGAACAGCGGGTCGGTGGCGATGCGCCTGTGCTCGGCGCTCCCCTGCGAGAACTGCGCCAGCCGGCCGCGGATCTCCGAGCGCTGAAGCTGCCCGACCGGGATCGTCAGGTCGCGCAGCGTCTCAAGCTGGGCGACGGTCATCAGCCGGTTGGTCGAGCCGGGATTGCCCGAGACGAAGGTCGCCTCGCCCTCCTGCGGCGCGCGGGCGGTCCAGGTCAGGTGCTGGGGCGTGACGGCCGGCTTGCCGTTCTCGTAGAGGCGGATGAAGCCGACATCGAGGTTGAAGCGTGGGAAATTGAAATTGTCCGGGTCGCCGCCGAAGAACGCCGTGGCGAACTCGGGCGCGAACACCAGGCGCACGTCGGCGTACTTGCGGTACTTGTAGAGCTTGAACTGGCCGCCGCGGTACAGGCTGATCACCTGGCAGCGCAGGGTCGGGTCATCGCCGCAGCCGGCCTTCTCCGCGGCCGCCATCGCCGCGTCGCGCGCCCGCACGAAGTCCTGGCCGGTCTTGCCCGCGCCGGCCGCCTGGATGTCCGAGGTCACGTCGGTGATCGACGTCAGGATCTCGGCCTGCATGCCCGGGCACTTCCTTTCCTCCTCGCGCGTGGCGGTGAGGAAGCCGTCCTTCACATAGTCCTTGTCGCCCGAGGACAGGTCCTGCACGCACTCGACCACGCAATGGTGGTTGGTGAAGACCAGGCCCGAGCCCGAGACCAGCGAGGCCGAGCAGCCGGTCGTCAGGCGCACCGAGGCGCCCTGCATCCGGTCCAGCCACTTCTGGTCCAGCTTCAGCCCGTAGGCTGCGTTGACCTTGGCGAGCGGGAAGTTGTCGTAGGTCCACATGCCTTCGTCGGCCAGCGCCGGCGCGGCGGAAATCGAAAACGCGGCGGCCAGGCCAAGACCCGCGCTGAACTTCACTGGATTCATGATCACCAACTTGATGGGCGCGGGCGCCCCGGGCCCGCGAGATGTAACTCCGTAACACCCGCAATTCCGCGGGACCAGCCGCGCCGGCGGCGCCTTACCTCGATTTAACTAGGTTCCGGGGCGGGTCCGCCGCACATGCTGGCCGCGAGGAGGGCCCCATGTCATTGGCTCTAGCGACCCTGGTCTATGAATGGCGCCGCTACCTGGCCGCGGTGATCGCCCTGGCCTTTTCGGGCCTGCTGATCCTGGCCCAGGTCGGGATGTTCACGGGGATGATCCAGGCGGCCACCGCCACCATCAACCGCTCGCGCGCCGACCTGATGATCATGCCGGCCAAGTCGGAAAGCCTGATCAATTCAGGCCCCTCCAGCCTGCCGCGCCGCATCGGCCCGCAGCTCTACCTCAACCCCAACGTCGCCGAGGTCGCCAGTTTCGACGGCGGCGGCGGCCGCTGGACCAACCAGCCCAAGGACGGCCAGAAGCAGATCACCACCTTCGTGCAGGTGAACATGGTCGACACCGAGCCGGGCGCCCTGACCCTGCCCGTCGACTATCCCGAAAGCGTGCGCCTGGCGCTGATGGAGCCCAACGCCATCGCCATCGACCGCTCGGCCCTGGGGCGTCTGGGCGTAAAGCTCGGCGATACGGCCACCGTCAACGGCAAGACCGTCCGCGTCCGCGCCCTGCTCGACAACTACCCGGACATCAACCAGCCCTCGATCGTGGTCTCCCGCGACACCCTTCGCCGGCTGGGCATGATGGAGCGGGGCGAGAAGACCGGCCCGCTGATGGTCCGCGTCAACGACCCGGCCCAGGCGCTCGCCGTCCGCGACCAGCTCAACGCCAGCGCCAAGGGCGCCTATCGCGCCTGGACCCGTGCCGAACTGGCCCAGGCCAACGAGGGCGCGCTGATGAAAGAACAGATCATCGGCATCTTCCTCGGCTTCTCGGTGTTCCTCGGCTTCCTGATCGGGGTCGGGATCACCTCCCAGACCCTGCGCGGGGCGATCTTGGCCAACATCAAGGAGTTCGCCTCCCTGCGCGCGCTCGGCGTCTCGATGGGCTCGCTGCGCCTGATCGTGCTGGAGCTGTCGTTCTGGGTCGGGGTCGTGGGCCTGGGCGCCACCGCCCTCTTCACCTTCCTCGTCTCGCTGCTGGCCCGTAGCGGCGGCCTGCCGATGGGCTTTCCGCCGACCTGGGTCGCCGCCGTCGCCGTGCTGCTGATGGCGATCTCGCTGGCCTCGGGGCTGATGGCCCTGGGCATCCTGAAAAAGAGCCAACCGGCGGACCTGCTGCGATGAACGCCCCTGCCCCCGACGCCGTCGCCCTGCAGGGACGCGGCCTCACCAAGCGCTTCAAGACCGGCCGCACCCACATCGAGGTGCTCAAGTCGGTCGACTTCGACTGCCGCCATGGCGAGATGACCATGGTCATGGGACCGTCCGGCTCGGGCAAGTCGACCCTGATCGCCTGCCTCTCGGGCCTGCTGCGGCCCGACGCCGGGACCGTCGCGGCCCTGGGCGAAGACCTGTGGGGCCAGCGCCCCGGCAGGATCGACAAGTTCCGCCTCGACCACTGCGGCTTCATCTTCCAGGGCTTCAACCTGTTCGGCGCGCTGACCGCCCTGCAGCAGGTGACGACGATCCTGAAATACAAGGGCTACTCGCCCGCCGAGGCCAAAGACCGCGCCGCGCTCGCCCTGACCGAGGTCGGCCTCGGCCACCGCCTCGACCAGCGCCCCTCCGAACTGTCCGGCGGCGAAAAGCAGCGCGTGGCCATCGCCCGCGCCCTGGCCAAGGATCCGCGCCTGCTGTTCGCCGACGAGCCGACCAGCGCCCTCGACGGCGAGAACGGGCAGATCGTCATCAAGCTCCTGCAGCGCGCGGCCAAGGAGCACGGCGCGGCGGTGATCTGCGTCACCCACGACCCGCGGCTCGAGGCCTATGCCGACCGCATCATCCACATCGAGGACGGCCGCATCCTGGACGATCGCCGCACCGGCGAGGTCCGCCCCCACGCCGCCGTCAGCCACACCGAGCTCGTCGGAGCCTGAAGAGACCATGTTCGATTTCGTGAGAAACAACCGCATCAAGATCGCGCTCGTCGCCGCCCTGGCGGTGCTGGGCGGGGGCGGCGTCGTGATGTCGGGCCAGGCCAAGGCCAAGAAGGAGCAGCAAGCCAAGGCGGCCGCCGCCGCCGCGCCCAAGAGCCCCTTCGTCGCCGTCGCCAACGGCAAGGCCGACGTCGAGGGCGGCATGATCCAGGTCGCCGCCCGCCGCGCCGGCATCGTGCGCGAGGTCTATGTCCAGGAAGGCGACAAGGTCGTGAAGGGCCAGATCCTCGCCCGCCAGGAGGACGACGAGCCCAGGCTCTCGGCCGCCCGCGCCGCCGCCGCCGTCGAACAGGCCAAGGCCCAGATGACCCAATACCAGGTCCAGCTCTCCACCGCCGAGCGCGAGCACACGCGCCTGCAGGGGCTGGTCTCGACCAACTTCGTCGCCGCCCAGAAGGTCGACCAGGCCGCCGACAGGATCCGCGAGGCGCAGGCGAACATCCAGGCCCAGCGCGCCGCCATCGCCACCGCCCAGGCCGCGCTCGAAGAGGCCCGCTACAACCTCGAACTGACCATCATCCGCGCCCCGACCGACGGCCGCATCGCCCGCCGCTACGCCAATCCGGGCGCCGGCGCCTCGACCCTCAACGTCTCCAACATGTTCGACCTGGAGCCGGAGGCCCCGCGCATCGTCCGCGCCGAGATCGCCGAGAGCGCCCTGCCCCACGTCGCCATCGGCCAGACCGTCCAGATCGCGCCGGAGTCCGAGCCGACCAAGATCTACAACGGCAAGGTCCTGCGCCGCGCCGCCGTCTTCGGCGCCCGCAAGCTGCAGTCGGACGACCCCAGCGAACGCACCGACGACCGCGTGGTCGAGGTCGTGGTCAGCGCCGACGCCGCCCCCTTCCTGATCGGCCAGCGGGTGCTGGTGAAGTTCATGCGCGCCGGCGCCGCCACCCTGGCCGCGCGATAAGCCTTCCCTCCCCTTCGCGGCAGGCGATAGCTTCCTTTTCCCCCATGGTTCGTCATGGCCGGGCCGCCAGGTCCCGGCCATCCATAGACGCTGAGGTCCGCCGGCGATCCCAGGCGGGTATGGATCCCCGGCACGCCTACGCGGCCGGGGATGACGATCGCAGGAGCCGACAGCGCCATATGCGATCGCCCTCCCCACCTGGGGGAGTGAGGGAAAGAGCAGCGCTTGACGTCCCCTCTCCCGCACCGCACAAACCGCAGCGAAATTTCAAACCCCTGTTTGGATGGGAGACTTCCATGGCGGACATCCGCTTCGACGGCAAAGTCGCGATCGTCACCGGCGCGGGCGGCGGCCTGGGCCGTCAGCACGCCCTTGAGCTGGCCCGTCGCGGCGCCAAGGTCGTGGTCAACGATCTGGGCGGTTCGGTCGACGGTTCGGGCGGCTCCTCGGCCGCGGCCGACGCCGTGGTCGCCGAGATCAAGGCCTTCGGCGGCGAAGCCATCTCCAACGGCTCGTCGGTCACCGACGACGCCGGCGTCGCCCTGATGGTCAAGCAGGCCATGGACACCTGGGGCCGCATCGACATCCTGATCGCCAACGCCGGCATCCTGCGCGACAAGTCCTTCTCCAAGATGGAGCTGTCCGACTTCGAGCTGGTCGTGAACGTCCACCTCATGGGCACCGTGAAGCCCGTGAAGGCGGTCTGGGAAATCATGCGCGAGCAGAACTACGGCCGCATCGTCGTGACGACCTCGTCGTCGGGCATGTACGGCAACTTCGGCCAGTCGAACTACGGCGCGGCCAAGCTCGGCATCATCGGCTTCATGAACACCATCAAGCTCGAAGGCCAGAAGAACAACATCCACATCAACGCCATCAGCCCGGTCGCCGCCACCCGCATGACCGAGAACCTGATGCCGGCCGAGGTGCTCGAGCGCCTGAAGCCGGAATACGTCACCCCGGGCGTCGTCTACCTGGCCTCGGAAGAAGCCCCCACCGGCGCGATCCTGACCGCCGGCGCCGGCGCCTTCGCCCTCTCACGCATCTACGAGACCGAGGGCGTCTACCTCGGCGAAGGCGGCCTGTCGGTCGAGGAAGTCCGCGACAACTGGGCCAAGATCGCCGATCCGGCTGGTCAGCAGGCCTATGTCACCGGCGGCGAGCAGAGCGGCAAGTTCTTCCGCAAGCTGCAAGGCGGCTAAGCCTCCGCGTCTGACGGATGCGAATGCGCGGGCGGCCGATCCTCGGGGAGCGGCCGCCCGTTTTCGTTTCAGGCGCCCGTCGCCTCGATGTCGGCGATTAGGCCCGGCCCGGTGGGATTCCAGCCCAGCCGCCCGCGGGTCAGGGCGCTGGAGGCCGGCACGTCGTTGGTCGCGAACATGGCCATCCATCCGAAGTGCCCGGCCGCCGCCTCGGGCGCGATCGACCTGGCCGGAACCCCGACCCGCCGCCCGACCGCCTCGGCGATGGCCCGCATCGGCACGGCCTCTTCGGCGATGGCGTGATAGCGCGCGCCGCGCTCGGCCCGCTCCAGGGCCAGCCGGTAGAGCCGCGCGGTGTCGCTGACATGGGCCGCCGTCCAGCGGTTCGCGCCCTCGCCCACATAGGCCGAGACGCCCTTCGCCCGCGCCAGCTCGATGGCGTAGGTGATCAGCCCGTGCTTCTGCCTGTCGTGCACCTGCGGCAGCCGCACCACTGAAGCGTTGACGCCTTGCGCCGCCGCCGTTTGCGCCGCCTCTTCCGAAGCCGCCCGCGGCGCGAGCGCCGAACTGGCCGGCGGGTCCTCTTCGCTCGCCATCCGGCCGGGCCCCGCCGTGCTCATCCCCGTACCCGACGTCACCAACAGCGGCCGGTCGGACCCGGCCAGGGCGGAGGCCAGCGCCGTCACCACGCGGCGGTCGTCCTCGCAATTGGTCAGGTAGGTCGAAAAGTCGTGGTTGAAGGCCAGGTGGATCACCCCGTCCGCCTCGGCGGCGCCGGCCTCCAGGCTGGACAGATCGGCCAGCGATCCGGGGTGCGCCTGCGCCCCCAGCGCCGCCAGCGCCTCGGCCCCGGCCTTCGAGCGGGTCAGCCCCAGCACCTGATGGCCGGCGCCGATCAACTCGGCCGTCACCGCCGTCCCGACGAACCCCGTCGCCCCTGTCACGAATACGCGCATCGCCTGATCTCCATGCTGGCGGATGTCTCGGCCAGCAGGGTGCGCGCCCGCGCTTATCCTGGTAAAGTAGTGTCGTTATCAAGGTATAATGGTTACCACGATGAGCCTCACCGACGGCGCCCGGCTCGGAACCTATCTGAAGGACCGCCGCACGCGGCTCGATCCGGCCGCCCTGGGCTTTGCGACCGGGCGGCGGCGCACGCCGGGCCTGCGCCGCGAGGAGGTCGCCCAGCGCGCCAACATCAGCCCCACCTGGTACACCTGGCTCGAACAAGGCCGGGGCGGCGCGCCGTCGGCCGACGTGCTGGACCGCATCTCACGCGCGCTGATGCTGACCGAGGCCGAACGCGAGCACCTGTTCCTGCTCGGCCTCGGCCGCCCGCCCGAAGCCCGCTATCGCCGCAGCGAAGGCGCCTCGCCGCGCCTGCAGCGGGTGCTCGACGCGCTGCTGCCCTGCCCCGCCCTGATCCGCACCGCGACCTGGGACGTCGTGGCCTGGAACCGCGCCGCCGCCGTGCTGCTGACCGACTACGAGGCCGCCCCGCCCGAGGAGCGCAACGCCCTGCGCCTGATGTTCCTCGACCCGCAGGCCCGCGCCCGTCACTACGACTGGGACGCTATCGCCCGCTTCGTGGTCAGCGCCTTCCGCGTCGACGCCGCCCGGGCCGGCGCAGCGGCCGAAGTGGCCCCGCTGGTCGAGGAGCTCTGCCGCCGCAGCCCGGAGTTCGCCGCGATGTGGCGCGAGAACGAGGTCCTGCCCCACGTCGAAGCGGTCAAGCGCATGCGTCACCCGCAGCTAGGGACCATCGCCTTCGAGCATTCGGTTTTCGCTGTCGACGGGCGGCTGGACCTCAGCATGCTGGTCTACAATCCGGTCAGCGCCGTGGACGCCGGGAAGATCGCCGCGCTGCTGAACAAGAACGCGAGCACCGACTGAGCCACACGCTCCGCATGCAGGCGCGGGAGAGGCCGGCGGGACGCGCCGCCGCGCGCTCCTGCGCATTGCGACGAATTCACTTCCGCGACCCAGGTTATCGCGCGTAACCTAGCGTCGAGACCGAGCCCCGTAGAGGCCGCGGCTCGCATAGGGAGAAACCAGACCTTGACCCAGGCCTCGCCGGCTCCGCGCGCCAGCACGCTGCCGCTGTCCACCATCTTCGCTTTCGCCGCCACCAGCCTGCCGATCCAGGCGGTGATCATCGCGGTGGCGGTCTACCTGCCCCGTCACTACGCCAGCCACCTGGGGGTCAGCCTGGCCGCCGTCGGCGGGGCGTTCTTCATCGTCCGCATGATCGACATTCCGGTCGACGGCCTGCTCGGCTGGGTGATGGACAAGACCCGCACCCGCTTCGGCCGCTACCGGCTCTGGACCGTGGTCGGCGCGCCGTTCCTGATGGCTTCGATGTACTGGCTGTTCATGCCGGGCGAGGGCGTCGGCATCGGCTACCTGATCTTCTGGCTGCTGGTCATGTACCTCGGCACCTCGATCCTCAGCCTCTCGCACGCCGCCTGGGCCGCGACCCTGGCCCCCACCTACCATGACCGCTCGCGGGTGTTCGGCATCATGACCGCGGTCGGCGTGCTGGGCGCCGCCGCCATCCTGGCCATCCCGATCCTCGCCGAGGCCCGCGGCCTGCCGGACGCCGGCAACGTCACCACCATGGGCTGGTTCATCCTGCTCCTGACCCCGGTCGCGGTCGGCCTGGTGGTCTGGCGCACGCCCGAGCGCATCGCCCCCGACGTTCCCGGCCACCAGTTCAGGCTGCGCGACTACTGGTCGCTGGTCTCGCGTCCCAGCATGGCGCGCATCCTCGCCGCCGACCTCTGCCTGGCGCTCGGCCCCGGCTGGATGAGCGCGCTCTACCTGTTCTTCTTCACCGACAGCCGCGGCTTCACCACCGGCCAGGCCTCGATCCTGCTGGCCATCTACATCCTGGCGGGCTTCGCCGGCGCGCCGATGATGGGCCGCCTGGCCATGATGATCAGCAAGCACCGCGCGGTGATGGTCGCCACCACCGGCTACTCGCTGATCCTGATCTCGCTGATGGCGATCCCCAAGGGGAACATGCTCATCGCCATCGTCCCGATGTTCATGGCCGGCTTCCTGGCCGCGGGCTTCAACGTCCTGACCCGCGCCATGACCGCCGACATCGCCGACGAGGTGCGCCTGGAACAGGGCCGCGAGCGCTCGGGCCTGCTCTACGCCATCACCACCATGACCTCGAAGATCGCCGGCGCCTTCTCCATCGGCCTGACCTTCCTGGTGCTGGAGGCGGTCGGCTACCAGGCCAAGGAAGGGGTGGTGAACACGCCCCAGGCGATCCACAACCTCGAGCTCGCCTACCTGATCGGCCCGGTGGTCTTCGTCATGCTCGGCGGCGCCTGCATGATCGGCTACGGCCTCGACGCCAAGCGCCACGGGGAGATCCGCCGCCAGCTCGACGAGCGCGACGCGCTCTACACCGAGACCGTCACCGTCGAGACGGTCTCCACCGAAAACCTCACCCTGGAGACGGTGACCGTCGAAAGGACCATTGCCGTCCCGCCGCAAGCGGGCCGATAGTCGATTCCGGACTGCAGGCCCGGCTTCGTCCGGGCCTGATTTTTCAAACCGCCCCGTTCATTTTTCAGGGGCCAGACATTTGAGGCGTTCATGGCGAATTCCGCCGCCGGCAGCTCGCGCCTGCCCCTGCCCGTCGTCCTGGCGTTTTCGTCGACGGCCCTGCCCATCGCGGCCATCGGCCTGGTGATGGCGGTCTACCTGCCGAGGTTCTTCGCCGGCCAGCTCGGGCTGTCGCTGGCCGCGGTCGGCCTGGCCTTCACCATCGTGCGGCTGATCGACCTGGCCATCGACCCGCTGCTGGGCATGGCCATGGACCGCACGCGCAGCCGGCTGGGGCGCTACCGGCCCTGGCTGCTGGCCGGCGGCCCGATCGTCATGCTCGCCGCCTACATGCTGTTCATGGCCCACCCCGGGATCACCGAGGTCTATCTGATCGGCTGGCTGCTGACGCTCTATCTGGGCGTCTCGATCCTGACCCTGGCCCAGGCCGCCTGGGGCGCGTCCCTGGCCACCGACTATCATGACCGCTCGCGCGTCTACGGCGTCATCCAGGCGGTCGGCGTCATCGGCGCGGTGCTGATCCTGCTGCTGCCGCTGGCGCTCGGAAAGCACGGCGAAGGCGCGAACGGCGTCCACGCCATGGGCTGGTTCTGCATCCTGATGATCCCGGTCACGCTCGCCCTCTGCACCCTGATCACCCCCGAGCGCGTCGCCCCCGACGTCAGCAAGGAGCGCGTCACCCTGCGCGACTACTGGGACCTGGTCCGCCGGCCGGAGATGGCGCGGCTGATCTTCGCCGACCTGTTCATGGCGCTCGGCCCGGGCACCACCGCGGCGCTCTACCTGTTCTTCTTCCACGACGCCCGCGGCTATTCGACCCCGCAGACCGGCGTCCTGCTGGTGTTCTTCATCGGCGCGGGCCTGGTCGGCGCCGTGTTCTGGGGCTGGCTGGCCCAGAAGATCGGCAAGCACCGCGCCCTGATCGTCTCGGCCGTCGCCTACGCCGTCACCCAGTCGGCGCTGATGATCATCCCGCCGGCCACCATGAGCCTGGCGATCCCCGGCATGTTCTCGGTCGGTTTCGTCTCCTCGGCCTTCGTGCTGATCGTCCGCGCCATGGTCGCCGACGTCGCCGACGAGGTCCGCCTGGAAACCGGCAAGGAGCGCGTGGGCCTGCTCTACGCCCTGGTCACCACCACCCAGAAAATCGGCACCGCCATCACCGTCGGCATCAGCTTCACGGTCCTCGACCTGGTCGGCTACAACGCCGCCGAAGGCGCGACCAACACCCCGCAGGCGATCCGCGGCCTGGAGCTCTGCTACGTCTTCGCCCCGATCATCCTGGTGTTCTTCGGCGGCGCGGCCTTCATCGGCTGGAAGCTCGACGCCAAGCGCCACGCCGAGGTCCGCCGCCAGCTCGACGAACGCGACGCCCTGGCCGCCGAGGCCGGCCTGCTCGACACCGTCAGCGGCGTCGGCCTGGCCACCGACGCGCCGCGGTAGGCGCGCGCAGGCCGGCCTCGGCGGGGGAGCATCCTTTCTCGCCTAGGCCAGCATCCTCGCCGCCGCCACGAAGGCCATGGCGGCGGCGCTGCCCGGGTCGGTGGCCACCAGCGGCCGGCCCGCGTCGCAGGCCTCGCGCAGCGACACCTCCAGCGGGATCTCGGCCAGCACCGGCACGCCCATCTTCGCGGCCTCGGCCTTGGCCCCGCCCGAGCCGAAGATCGGGATCGGCGCCCCGGTCGTCGGGTCGGTGAAGAAGGCCATGTTCTCGATCACGCCCAGGATCGGCGTCGCGGTCTTCTGGAACATCGAGGCCGCCCGCCGCGCGTCGATCAGCGCGATCTCCTGCGGCGTCGAGACGATCACCACCCCGTCGATCTTCATCTTCTGGATCAGGGTGAGCTGGATGTCGCCCGTCCCCGGCGGCAGGTCGACCACCAGCACGTCCAGCGGCTCGGCCTCCGAGCCCCAGGCCACGTCGTTCATCATCTGCCGCACCGCCGATGAGGCCATCGGCCCGCGCCAGATCATCGGCGCGCCCTCGTCGACCATGAAGCCGATCGACATCACCTTCAGGCCCCAGGCCTGCAGCGGCTGCAGCTTGCCGTCCACGAAGGCCGGCTCCTCGTCGATCCCCAGCATCCGCGGCGCCGAGGGGCCGTAGACGTCGGCGTCCAGCAGCCCCACGCGCAGGCCCTGGGCCGCGAACGCCGCCGCCAGGTTGACCGAGACGGTGGACTTGCCCACCCCGCCCTTGCCGCTGGCCACCGCGATCACGCGGCGCACATGGGCCGGACGCGCGGCGTCGGCGGGCGGGGCCGGGGCGGCCTGCGGGTCCTGGGCGACCCGCGCGCCCTTGCGCACGCGGGTGACGCCCTCGGCGGGCGGCGCGGCGGCGTGCTCGGCGGTCAGCACCACCTGCGCCTTGGCCACGCCCGGCAGGCCAGCCAGCACCGCCTGGGCGGCGTCGCGCACCGGCGCGTACAGCGCCGTCTCGCCGGCCGGGACCTCCAGCATGAAACCGGCCCGTCCTTTGCCGATCGTCAGTCCACGGACCAGGCCGGCGCTCGCCAATCCCTTGCCGGACTTCGGATCAAGGACGCGATCCAGCGCTGTCAGGACGCTCTCGCGGTCGGGGATTGTCGGATCCATACGGCCCTTTGTCTTGCTTTAACTCGCGTTGAGCCACATATCCGGCTCACAGCGCCGGTTTACAAGCCCATGCCCGGGCTGACGACGCGGCCGCGCCGAAACGAAAGCAAGACGACGCGACCATGCCTTGGAATGATAATGCAAACGGTCCCTGGGGCGCTCCGCCGCCCAACGATGGGAACGGTGACAAAAGACCTGGCCCGCGCCGCCCCCTGGGCGGCGGCGGCGGCGGCGGCGGACCTCGCGGCCCGCGCCGTCCTGACGGCCCCGAGCTGAACGCCGCGTTCGAGCGGCTGCAGCGCCAGGTGCGCGACTTCTTCGGCGGTCCCGGCGGCGAGGGCGTGCGTCCCGCGGCGATCGCCGCGGTGGCCGGCGTCGGCGTCGGCCTGTGGGCGCTGTCGGGCGTCTACATCGTCCAGCCCAACGAACAGGCCGTGGTCACCACCTTCGGCGCCTATTCGCGTTCCGAGGCTCCGGGCATCCGCTACCACCTCCCCGCCCCCATCGAGCGGGTCGAGAAGGTGCCGGTCACCAGCCTCAACCGCATCGACATCGGCGGCATCGGCGACGCCAAGGTCCCCGAGGAAAGCCTGATGCTGACCGGCGACGAGAACATCGTCGACCTGAACTTCAGCGTCACCTGGCGGGTGGCCGACGCCAGCCGCTACGTCTTCACCCTGCGCGACCCCGACGCCTCGGTGAAGGCCGCCGCCGAAAGCGCCATGCGTGAAGTGGTCGGCAAGTCCGACCTGCAGCCGATCCTGACCACCGGCCGCGGCGAGGTCCAGGCCAAGACCGCCGAACTGATGCAGAAGACCCTCGATTCCTGGGGCGCGGGCATCAGCGTCGTCGAAGTCCAGATCCGCTCGGCCAACCCGCCGCAGGAAGTGGCCGCCGCGTTCCGCGACGTGAACAGCGCCGTGCAGGACCAGGAATCGGCCCGCAACGAGGCCAACACCTACCGCAACCGCGTGGTCAACGAAGCCAAGGGCGATGCCGCCAAGCTGGTCCAGTCCGCCGAGGGCTACCGCGAACAGTCCGTGCGCGAGGCGACCGGCGACGTGGCCCGCTTCAACCAGATCTACGACGAGTACCGCCGCGCGCCGGGCGTGACCAAGGAACGCCTCTACATCGAGACCATGGAACGCGTGCTGGCCAAGTCCAACAAGGTCGTCATCGACGGCAAGGGGGCCAGCGCGCCGATCATCCTGCCGCCGGACGTCTTCCGTCCGCGCACCCATCCCGCACCGGTCGAGGCCGCCCAGGCCCCGTCCGCTCCGACCGCGGGAGCCGCCCGATGAACCGCAACCTCACCATCCTGGGGATCATCGCCGCCGGCGCCCTGATCGTCCTGTCGCAGACCTTCTTCATCGTCGACCAGCGCAAGCAGGCCGTGATCGTGCGGCTGGGCGAGCCGGTCCGCGTCATCAACGCCCCCGGCGATCCCGACCCGGGCCTGAAGCTCAAGGTCCCGTTCGTCGAGAACGTGGTGATGTTCGACAAGCGCAATCTCGCCATCGAGGCGGCGCAGGAGGAAATCACCGCCGCCGACCAGCAGCGCCTGGTGGTCGACGCCTTCGTCCGCTACCGCATCTCCAACCCGCTGCTCTACTACCGCACCCTGCGCGACGAGCAGACCGCGAGCGACCGCATCGAGCGGCTGGTCAACTCCTCGCTGCGCCAGGTGCTCGGCACCGCGACCTCCAGCGAGATCATCTCCGGCCGCCGCGAAGCGCTGCTGACCCAGACCAAGAAGGACGTCATCGCCCGCGCCGAATCCTCGCGGCTGGGCATCCAGATCATCGACATCCGCATCAAGCGCGCCGACTACCCGGCCCAGATCCAGGAGTCGGTGTTCCGCCGGATGCAGACCAGCCGCCAGCAGGCCGCCGCCGAGCTGCGCGCCCAGGGCGAACAGGAAAAGCGCGAGATCATCGCCGGCGCCGACAAGGAAGTGGCCATCACCCTGGCCACCGCCCGCGAGCAGGCCGAGACCACCCGAGGCGAGGGCGACGCCGTGCGCACGCGTCTCTTCGGCCAGGCCTATGGCAAGGACGCCGCCTTCGCGGCCTTCTACCGCTCGATGCAGGCCTATGAGGCCTCGCTCGGCCAGGGCGACACGACGATGGTGCTCTCCCCCGACAGCGCCTTCTTCAAGTACTTCGAGCGCGGCCCCAACGCCCGCTAGGGCGCCGCCCATGCCCGCCCTCGTCCGGCCAGACCTCGCGCACATGCCGTCCTTCCTGGCGGCGCTGCGCGAGGGCTACGCCCGCGACACCCGCTATTGGGTCAGGCGGCCCTGAAGCGCCAGACCGGTCTCGAGCGCCGGTCATCCCGGCGAAGGCTGGGATGACCGGATGAGGGGAACCGGGCCTGGCTCCACGCCGTCGCCGCCCGAAACCCAGCCCCGACGCCCAAACTGCGGCCATCCGAAGCAGCCCCGCGAAGGGAACCAAGCTGCGCCTTGGCCGCTTTCCGGCGGGAGTCCCCCATCCGGAGCCCGCCTTTGCGCACCCAACAGCTTCTCTACGCCGCGGCCGGCGTCGTCGTCTTCATCATGCTGCTGCTGGTCGGCTGGGGCCTCAGCCACCGCGGCGAGCGGCCCGCTCCCGCCCGCGGCGGCTTCGTCAGCGCGGTCGAGCGCGCCCAGGCCGCGACCGTCATGCTCACCGTGTCCGGTTCGGGTGGGAACAATGACGGCGCGCCGATGCAGATGGGTTCGGGCTTCGTGGTCTCGGCCGACGGGCTGGTGGTCACCGCCGCCCACGTCACCGGCGCCATTCCGGTCGTCAACCTGGTGTTCGCCGACGGCACGGTCGCGCGGGCCGAGCTGGTCGGCGCCGACGAGAGCGTCGACGTCGCCGTGTTCCGCGCCACCCCCGGCCGCCAGCTCACCGCCCTGTCCTTCGCCGACAGCAACCAGGTGAAGGCCGGCCAGCCGGTCGTGCTGATGGGCGCGCCCTACGGCCTGGTCGGCACCGCGACCTCGGGCATCGTCTCGGCGGTCAACCGCCAGATCGGCGCGCCGATGGACGAGGACGATCCCTTCGCCGGCGCGGCGCTGCGCGGGCCGGTGAAGGCCTATCTGCAGACCGACGCGGCCCTGACCGCCGGCGGCTCCGGCGGCCCGCTGCTCAACGCCGCGGGCCAGGTGATCGGCATGGCCAGCGCCCGGGAATCCCGCGGCGAGCCCGGCGCCGGCCTGGCCTTCGCCATTCCGTCCAATGTGGTTCGCGACGTGATCGAGCGGGTCAAGGCCGCGCCGCAGCCACAGCCGACCCCGCGCTAGGCTCTACGTTCGACTACCACTGAGGTGTCATCCCGGTTTGCGGAGCAAGACCGGGACCTATTCGCGCCGAGATGCAAAGTGGGGTGAGGCGGCGTCGACTTGCGATGGATCGGGTGTTCATCGGTCCCGGTCTTCGGCTGCGCCGAAACCGGGATGACACCGAAGCACGTGCGATAGCCTTCCCCATGAAGGGGAGGAAACTCAACGTCCCCGCCCTAGGCCAGCGCCCGCACCGCCCGCATCAGCTCGCGCACCTCCAGCAGGTCGCCGGCCACACGCACGCACAGGTCGTGCATCTCCTCGGTGGCCTCCAGCAGGTCCGGGACCATGACCGTCATCATGCCCGCCGACGACGCGGCCCGCACGCCGTTGTGGCTGTCCTCCAGCGCCAGGCAAAGCTGCGGCGCCACGCCCAGCCGCGAGGCCGCGGCCAGGAACGGATCGGGATTGGGCTTGCCGCGCGCATAGTCGCCGCGCGCCAGGATCGCGTCGAAGCGCGGGATGATCCCGCTGGCCCCCAGGTGCGACTGCACGGCCCGGTGGCTCGACGAGGTGGCGATGGCCCGCGGCAGGCCCAGCTCGTCCAGGTGATCGAGCATCTCGACCACCCCGGCCTTCAGCGCGATCCCCGCCTCGCAGGCGGCGTCGACATGCTCCATCACCCGCGTGCGGAAGAGCTCGAGCGGGAACTCCGCGCCGAAGTGGTCGACCACCTTCTGGTCGCTGGCCGGCCCGGGCAGGCCGATCATGCTCTGGAACAGCGACAGCGACATCTCATAGCCATGCTCGGCGCAGGTCGCGGTCATGGCGTCGCGATAGACGACCTCGGTGTCGCAGAGCAGGCCGTCCATGTCGAACACGACGGCCACGGGAAGGCGGGGCAGGCTCATGGCCCGGCTTCTACGCCGCCTGGGCCGGAAGCGAAATTCAAACCAGGCTTCAGTCCGTTACGAACTCGTCGGCCCGGTAGCCCTGGAAGTAGAGCAGCGCGGTCAGGTCGGCATGGTCGACCTTGGCGTCGGCCTGCGAGGCCACGATCGGCTTGGCGCGATAGGCGACGCCCAGGCCCGCGGCCCCGATCATCGCCAGGTCGTTGGCGCCGTCACCCACCGCCAGGGTCTCTGCCAGGTCGATCCCCATGCCGGCCGCCTCTTCCTTCAGCGCCGCCAGCTTGGCCTCGCGGCCCAGGATCGGCTCGCCGACCGTCCCGGCCAGGGCCTGGCCGTCCTCGTTCAGCGTGTTGGCCCGGTTGGCGGCGAAGCCCGCCGCCTGCGCCACCCGCGAGGTGAAGAAGGTGAAGCCGCCCGAGACCAGCACCGCGCGGCCACCGTTCGCCGACATGGTCCGCACCAGGGTCCGCGCCCCGGCGTTCAGCCGCACGCGCTCGTCATAGGCCCGCTGCAGGTCGCCCAGCGGCAGGCCCTTCAGCATCGCCACCCGCTCGCGCAAGGCGCCCTCGAAGTCGAGCTCGCCGCGCATGGCCCGCTCGGTGATCTCCGAGACCTTGTCCTTCACCCCGGCGAAGTCGGCCAGTTCGTCGATGCACTCGACGTTGATGATGGTCGAATCCATGTCGGCCAGCAGCAGCCGCTTGCGCCGCCCCGCCCACGGCTGGGCGCAGAGGTCGACGCCTGTCCCGGCCAGGGCCGCCTCGGCCGCGGCGCGGACGGCCGCCACCTCGGCGCCCTCCACCAGCAGGTCGAGCGCGCCGGGGCCGAGGGTGCGCGGCTCCTTGACGCGGGCGCGCACGCCTGCGAGCGCTGGGGCCAGTGTGGCGACGGCCTTGGACGCCGCGTCTGAATCGGGACCGACAAGGGTAAGGGCGATCTGCATGGAGCCCCGCATCTGGCTGATCGCCGGGCCGACCGCAAGCGGCAAGTCCGCCCTGGCCCTGCGCCTGGCCCGGGAAATCGGGGGCGAGATCGTCAACGCCGACGCCCTGCAGCTCTATGCGGACCTGCGCCTGCTGACCGCCCGCCCGTCGGCCGAGGAGGAAGCCGCCGCCCCACACCACCTGTTCGGAACCGTCGACGCCGCCGAGGGCTGGTCCGTCGGCCGCTGGCTGCGCGCCGCCACGGCCCTGACCGGCGAGATCGCCGCCCGCGGGCGCCCCACCGTGATCGTCGGCGGCACCGGCCTCTATTTCCGCGCCCTCACCCATGGCCTGGCCGAGGTGCCGGACACCCCGCCGCAGGTCCGCGCCCAGGCGAGCGCCGAGTTCGAGGCGATGGGCGAGGCCGCCTTCCGCCAACGGCTGGCGCAGGCCGACCCTGCCGCCGAGGCCCGCATCTCGCCCGCCGACCGCCAGCGCCTGACCAGGGCCTGGGAGGTGTTCGCCGCGACCGGGACCTCGCTCAGCGACTGGCAGGCCCGCACCGACCCGGCCCTCGCGCCCGGCTCATGGACCGCGCTGGCCCTCGACCCGCCGCGCGAGGCGCTGTTCGACCGCTGCGACGCGCGCCTGGAGATCATGGTGCGCGAGGGCGCCCTGGACGAGGTCGCCGCCCTCGCCGCCCGCAGCCTGGACCCCAACCTGCCGGCCATGAAGGCGGTCGGCTATCGCGAGCTGGCCGCCGTCCTGACCGGCGAGGTCGGCCTTTCGGCAGGTTTGCAGAACGCCCAGCGCGAAACCCGCCGATACGCCAAACGCCAGGCCACCTGGCTGCGCGGTCAGATGGCCGACTGGCCGCGCCTCGACGCCGTGGCCCATGAAGACCAATGGAGGCAGTTTCTTGCGCTTCACCCCGCCTTGACGGGGTGAACGGGGCATGTCATGACCTCGGCGACTTCATTTGGAGAACGCTCGTGCGTGAGCTTCTTGTACTCCCTGTGCGACCTCTCGCGGACTGACTACGTGTCGGACCGCTGAAGGTCGCTCGCCCAGGCCCCTTGAGGGCCTTTTTTATTGCCGAAAATCAAGGCCTTGCTGAAATGACAGCCCACCAGACGATAGCTGCCGAAACGACGATTGAGACCCTGACCGGCGCCGAGATCGTGGTCCGCGCCCTCATCGACCAGGGCGTCGAGGTGCTGTTCGGCTATCCGGGCGGCGCGGTCCTGCCGATCTACGACGCGCTCTTCGAGGAGAAGCGCCTGCAGCACGTCCTGGTCCGTCACGAGCAGGGCGCGACCCATATGGCCGAGGGCTACGCCCGCTCGACCGGCAAGCCGGGCGTGGTCCTGGTCACCTCCGGCCCCGGCGCGACCAACGCCATCACCGGCATCGTCGATGCGCTGATGGACTCGATCCCGATGGTCGTCTTCACCGGCCAGGTCGCCACCCACCTGATCGGCACCGACGCCTTCCAGGAGTGCGACACGATCGGCATCACCCGCCCGATCACCAAGCATAACTACCTGGTCAAGGACGTCGCCGACCTGCCGCGGATCATCCACGAGGCGTTCCACATCGCCACCTCCGGCCGCCCCGGCCCGGTGGTCATCGACATCCCCAAGGACGTCCAGTTCTCCAAGGGCGTCTACCAGGGGCCGAGCGAGGTCACCCACGCGCACAACTACAACCCGCGCACCAAGGGCGAGCCGAACAAGATCGCCGAGGCCGTGGCGATGATCGCCGCCGCCCGCCGCCCGATCCTCTACACCGGCGGCGGCGTCATCAACGCCGGCCCCAAGGCCGCCGAGCTGCTGCGCGAGTTCGCCAGCCTGACCGGCGCCCCGGTCACCTCGACCCTGATGGGCCTGGGCGCCTTCCCGGCCTCCGACCCGGCCTGGCTGGGCATGGTCGGCATGCACGGCAGCTTCGAGAGCAACAACGCCATGCACGACTGCGACGTCATGGTCGCGATCGGCGCGCGCTTCGACGACCGGGTCACCGGCCGCCTGGACGCCTTCGCCCCGGGCTCGAAGAAGATCCACATCGACATCGACGCCTCCTCGATCAGCAAGAACGTCCGCGCCGACATCGGCATCGTCGGCGACGCCGCCAGCGTGCTGGAGGACATGATCGCCGCCTGGAAGTCGCGCAACCTCTCGACCGACAAGGCGGCGATGGACGACTGGTGGCGCCAGATCGAGGCCTGGCGCGCCCGCCAGTCGTTCCGCTACCGGCCCGACGCCAAGCTGATCAAGCCGCAGTACGCCATCGAGCGGCTCTACGAGCTGACCAAGGACCGCGAGACCTACATCACCACCGAGGTCGGCCAGCACCAGATGTGGGCGGCCCAGTACTATCACTTCGACCATCCGAACCGCTGGATGACCTCCGGCGGCCTCGGCACCATGGGCTATGGCCTGCCGGCCGCCGTCGGCGTGCAGATGGCCCACCCGGACGCCCTGGTCATCGACATCGCCGGCGACGCCTCGGTGCAGATGACCATGCAGGAGATCTCGACGGCCATTCAGTACGACCTGCCGATCAAGGTCTTCATCCTCAACAACGAATGGATGGGCATGGTCCGCCAGTGGCAGCAGCTCCTGCACGGCGAGCGCTACAGCCATTCCTATTCGTCCAGCCTGCCCGACTTCGTGAAGATGGCCGAGGCCTTCGGCGGCGTCGGCATCCGCGCCGAGCACCCGGACGAACTGGACGACAAGATCCGCGAGATGATCGCCAGCCCCAAGCCGGTGCTGTTCGACTGCCGGGTCACCAAGGAAGAGAACTGCTTCCCGATGATCCCGTCCGGCAAGGCCCACAACGAGATGATCATGGCCGAGGAAGCCCGCGACCTCGGCTCGATCATCGACGACGCCGGCAAGCGGCTGGTCTGACGAAAGGCGTCGGCGCCGAGTGATCGCTCGGCGCCGGCCCCGTCGCTTCAGCCGTAGAAGAACCGCTCCTCGGCGATCTTGCCGTCCTTGATCGTGTAGACGCCGACCTCGTCCATCTGGATCCGCTGGCCGGTCTCCTTCTGGGTCAGGTCCATCTTGAACCGCACCACGAACTGGTCGCCGTTCACATAGGGGCCCTCGACCTCGGAGGAATGCACCTCGTGGGCGTTCGTCCACCATTCGCCCTTGCCGCGTAGGGCTTCCTTGCCGCGCATCTGCGCCATATCGCCGGGCTCGGCCTCGACGCTCAGCACGTCGTCGGCCCAGTACTTCTCTCCCGCCTCGTCGAACTTGCCGGCCTTGCAGAGGGCGACCAGGTCGTTGGCGATGTCTTGCGTGCTCATGACTGTCAGCTCCAGGGGGTTTCGGGACAGCCCGGGCGCAGGGCCCGGCGCGGCATCCCCTCACCAAACGGCGTTCTGCGCAAGTGAATTGTTTATGATTTGTTCCCACCCAGCCGCCAGTCGCGGCTTGCCCCGGTCGCCTGCTTGTGACACCTCCTCAGCGACCGACGTTTAGAGAGCTACGCATGTCCGACGCCCAGCCCGCCTCCGTCTACGACCTCAGCCACGCCGAGGAGGCCGAGAACCTGGCCACCTTCGCGATCCTGGTCGAGAACGAGCCCGGCGTGCTGCACCGGCTGGTCGGGCTGTTCGCCGCCCGCGGCTACAACATCGAGAGCCTGACCGTCGCCGAGACCGACCGCAACGCCCACACCAGCCGCGTGACCATCGTCACCCGCGGCGCGCCGCACGTGCTGGAGCAGATCGAGGCCCAGCTCGAGAAGATGGTCGCCACCCGCCACGTCCAGGACGTGACCCGCGACCCCAACGGCCTGGAGCGCGAACTGGCCCTGGTGAAGGTCAAGGGAACCGGCCCCGACCGCGTCGAGGCCCTGCGCATCGCCGACATCTTCCGGGCCAAGGTGCTGGACACCACCATCGACAGCTTCATCTTCGAGCTGACCGGGGTGTCGTCCAAGATCGACAAGTTCGTCGAGCTGATGCGCCCGCTCGGCCTGGTGGAACTCTCGCGGACCGGCGTGCTTTCCATCACCAGGGGCGCCGACGCCATGTGAGGAGGGATCGTTTGGTCCGCCTGGCTGCGACCATTTTCTGCCTCGCACTGATCCCCTTCCCGGCCTTCGCCCAGGCGCCGTCGCCATCGACGCCGCAGCCGCCCGGGCTCGACTGGCCCTGGCCCGCGCCCGATCCCAGGTCCTGGTGGGACGACAAGCGCCCCACGCCGGACGAGGCCGCCGACCCGCTGGGCGGGCGCCGGCCCGGCCGCAACGCCCCGCCCCTGGCGGTGTCGAACGGCTACGATCCCCTGCTCTACCGGCTCTGGGGGCTGCAGCCGCTGCAGAACCAGGTGCTCCGCGCCGGCGAGCTGATCATCGAGGTCGCCGTCCGGCCGGCCACCTCGGCCCGCCAGACCCTGATCCGCGCCACCGTGCGGCGCGACGGCAAGGCCTTCGTCCAGGCCCGCGCCGGCCTCGGCTGCTGCGAGCCGGGCATCGCCCGCCGGGTCGGCTTCGACGCCGAGGCGCCGGAGGGCGCCGCCGCGCGGCTCTCGGCCCTGGCCCAGGACCCGCTGTGGAGCGCCCCGCGCGAGGTGCGGGTCGACGACGGCTCGGGCGCGGCCGACGCGCTTTGCGTCGACGGCACCTCATACGACCTGACCCTGGCCCTGCCCGGCCAGGTCCGCTCGGTCCGGCGCGCCTGCGACACCGCCGAGATCGGCCAGGCCGCCGATGTCCTGGAAACCGTGCTCGGCCTGGCCCTCGGCCACGAGCCGCGCATCGACGTCATCTATCCGACCGGCGCCGACTATTCGGCCGCGCGCTCGGCCTATCGCGCCCTCGTCGCCGAGGGCGGGCGGCTGAAGGCCGCGCCCTATGCGCGCGCCCAGCCACCCGTCTTTTCGGAGCCGCCGCCCGAGGAGGAAGCGGCTCCGCCCTCGCCTAGCGCAGAACGTTGAGGCGGTAGAGCGCCCCGCCGATGATCGCCCCGACGGCGGGGGCGACGAAGAACAGCCACAGTTGCGAAAGCGCCTGGCCGCCGACCAGCACCGCCGGCCCGAAGCTGCGCGCCGGGTTCACCGACACGCCCGTCACCTGGATGCCGACGATGTGGATGACCGCCAGGGTGATGCCGATCGCCAGGCCCGCGAAGCCCGCCGGGGCGGCCGTCGAGGTCGAGCCGAGGATGACGATGACGAACAGGGCGGTCATCACCACTTCGAAGATCAGCGCCGCCTGCATGGAGAACTCGCCGTTGTAGCCCGGGCCCCAGCCGTTCTGGCCCAGCCCCCCGGCCGTTCCGGCGATGGCCGCCAGGATGCCGGCCCCGACCAGGGCGCCGAGGAACTGGGCGATCCAGTACAGCACCATGTCGCGGGCGCTCATGCGTCCGGCGATGAAGGCGCCCAGGCTGACGGCCGGATTGACGTGGCAGCCGGAGATCGCGCCGATCCCGTAGGCCATGGCGACGATGGCGAAGCCGAAGGCGAGCGCGATGCCGAGCTGGCCGACATGCTCTCCCCCGAGAACCGCCGCGCCGCAGCCGAAGAGTACAAGCGTAAGCGTACCGATGAATTCAGCGACAAACTTTTGCATGAGCACCTCCCATTTGCCTGGAGGCTAACCCAAGGTTGAAGCTTGAGATAGCGCCGGTATCAAACCCTCTTGACGATCACCCAGAGTTGAGATCGGCGGCGCCCGGCCACGAGCCGATTGTTGACCGCAGGCATGGGCGCCCTGTTAGGCTGCCGCCGCCCGCGACCTATGTAGTTCCTCTTAATTGGAACCGGGGGTTTCCGGAGCGACTACTTCGTTGCGCCTCGACTGACGACGCCGCCGATCCTGGCTCTGTTCATGGAGACAACATGTATAAGCACGTGCTCATCTCGACCGACGGTTCCGAAGTCGCCCAGAAGGGCGTCGACCAAGGCCTCGCCCTCGCCAAGACCCTGGGCGCGCGGGTCACCCTGATCACCGTGACCGAACCCTTCCCCATGTACGCCAGCGCCGCCGGCGGCTGGATTCCGGCCGAGATGGGAACCTATGACGAGACCCAGAAGGAATACGCCGACCGCGTGCTCGGCGCGGTCAGGCAGGCGGCGCAGACGGCGGGCGTGAGCGTCGAGACCCTGCACGTCCCCAACGCCCAGCCGGCCGAGACCATTATCGAGACGGCCAAGTCGCGCGGCTGCGACCTGATCGTCATGGCCTCGCACGGACGCCGCGGGCTGGGCCGGCTGCTGCTCGGCAGCCAGACCTCCGAAGTGCTCTCGCACAGCTCGGTGCCGGTGCTGGTCGTCCGTTAGGCCGCCACGGTCGGCGCGCTCCGGCGCGCCACCGAACGGAACAGCAGGTACTGCGCGGCGAACAGCGCCGCCTTCGAGGCCGGCGCCCAGATCGACATGACCGCGGCGGTCGTCTTGGCCTGCGCCGTCATGGTCAGGCCAAGGTTCAGCAGCGCGCTGGCGAACATCAGCCCCGCCCAGACATAGCCCGCGCCGATCACATAGCCTTGCGGGATGCGGCCCTGGGCGATCGGCGGCATGTAGCGGCCCATCCAGCCGCGCTCGAGCATGGCCGCGCCGATGGCGACGTAGACGATGGTCGCCTTGAACAGCACGAAGCGCGCATCGTGGGTCAGCAGGGTCGCCCCGCCCATGATCACCACCAGCGCCAGGGCCGTCCACTGCATGGCCGCGATCCTGCGCCGACGCAGCTTCATCACCGCGACCTGGGCCAGGCCCAGCACAATGCCGACGCCGGTGGCGACGGCGACGTCGCCGGTGGTCGCCAGCACGCCGTAGAAGACCAGGGTCGCGGCCATGTCGATCAGGATCGGGCGCGCGGCGTAGACGAGGGGGCTCATGGGCAAGGCTCCAGGCGGATTGAACGTGCGCAGAGCCTAGCGGCGCGCGCTGGCGCGCACCCAATCCGCTCGCGCAGGCGGCGCGGCGGCTGGCGAAATCACCCTGTCCGTTGGCGCTTCGCGAACGGTCGTCCACCGTTCCGACGTCGGAAGACCTTCAAAAGCCGGCGCGGCGCCCCTATATTGGACGTGTCGGGGCTCGCCCCGACTATGGAGATAAACGCGCACGTAATAAGCGGACTGGACCCGGGTGCGATTCCCGGCGGCTCCACCAATCTTCCCCGGTCGTTATCGCCGGAAAGCATGGGGCCGATCAGCATCGACAGACGTCTAAAGGTGTTGCTTTCTCTCGGCTTGGCCCACCGTTTCGGGCTTTAAACTAAATGCGAACGATAACTTCGCTGAAGAAGTCCGTCTGGCTGCGTAAGCGGTCCGATAGATTTCGACCTAAACTCCTAACGTCTTAGCAGCGTTAGGCGGGGCCGGGAGGGGGCCTTGCAACAGAACCCCTCCACCTTCACCTGACATAACTGCGATTAGACGCCGCCTGCGACGAGAGCCGCCTTGCGCGCGCACGCCGAAACGCTACCCTCCGCCGGACGTTCAGTACCCCCGGAGTTTCGATGGCCCAAGACCCGCCGGCCCCAGACCAGATGCACTACGAAGCCATGGCCCAGGAGGCCCTGCGCGGCGTGGTGAAGGCCGCGTTGAAACGCGCCGCGGCGCCGGAAGGCCTGCCGGGCGCGCACCACTTCTACATCACCTTCAAGACCGAGGCGCCCGGCGTCTCCGGTCCCAACGACCTGCTGTCGAAGTACCCCGACGAGATGACCATCGTCCTCCAGCACCAGTACTGGGACCTGGCGCCGGGCGAGACCTTCTTCTCGGTCACTCTGAAGTTCGGCGGCCAGCCCAAGCGGCTGTCGGTGCCCTATGCGGCGGTGACCCGTTTCTACGACCCCAGCGTCCAGTTCCTGCTGCAGTTCGAGGCCCCGGCGCTCGCCGCGACCCTGCCGGCCGCTGCGGCCGAACCGCCGCCCCCGGCCGAGCCCGCCGACCCGAACGCGCCCAACGTGGTCTCGCTCGACACCTTCCGGAAGAAGTGACCGCGCCCTGATGACAGACGTCGCCGCCGAGCCAGAGGTCCTCACGGACGAAGCCATCCTCGCGCGCTTCCAGCGTTCGAAGAACCAGCCGACCGGATCCCAGACCCTGGGCTTCCGCATCGTCGCGGTCAGCCAGGCCGACAAGTCGGTCGAGGTCGAGTTCGACGCCAAGGCCGAACTGCTGCTGAACCCGATGAAGCAGATCCAGGGCGGCTATCTCTGCGCCATGCTGGACGAGTGCATGTCGGTGGCCTGCATGGTCGCCTCGGGCATGACCCATGTCGCGCCGACCGCCGAGATGAAGACCACCTTCTTCCGGCCAGGCGCCCCCGGCAAGCTGCGGGGGATAGGCAGGGTGGCCAAGTGGGGCCGCACCATCGCCTTCACCGAGGGCGAGCTCTACGACGCGGACGGGCGCCTCCTGGCCAAGGCCACCGGAACGGCGGTGCCCACGCCCTTCCAGCGCTACAAGAGCTGACATGTCGAAACGCGCTGGCATCGTCGGCGCGTTTTTCATCTGGGCCTTCGCCATGGCCACATCGGCCCTGGCGGCGGACGACTCCAGGCCGTTCGGGGACTGGGCCGCGGTCGTCATCGCCGGCGACTTCCACGGCAGCAACGGCGGCCCGACCGAGGCGTTCGACAACGCCCGGCGCGACGTCACCAAGGAGCTGCAGCGGCTGGGCTTCTCGCCCGACAACATCCGCCAGTTCTCGGTGCGGCCCGACCGCTACAAGGACCGTCCGCTGAAGTCCGACCCGCTGGCGATCTACCGCTCGCTCGACGAGCTTTCGGCCAAGGCCAGGTCCGGCTGCCTGGTCTATTTCACCTCGCACGGCGCGCCCCAGGGCGTGGTGGTCGACCGGCATATCCTGACGCCGGCCCTGCTCGGCAGGATCCTGGACGCCACCTGCCAAAGCCGGCCGACCGTGGTGATCCTGTCGGCCTGCTTCTCGGGCGTCTTCGTGCGCCCCCTGGCCCAGCCGAACCGCATGATCCTGACCGCCGCCCGGCCCGACCGCACCTCGTTCGGCTGCGGCGAGGACAACGTCTATCCCTTCTTCGACGACTGCGTGCTCAAGTCGAGCCCGGCCGTCCGCGACTTCGCCGCCCTGGCCGGCGCGGTGAAGAGCTGCGTCGCCCAGCGCGAAACCGCAGAGGGGATGGCGCCGCCCTCCGAACCCCAGATCTGGATCGGCGGCGAGCTGCGCCCGATCCTGCCGCTGTACGCCTTTCCCACCGGTCCGCCGGGGGGCGATTGAGCTTCTCCCCAAGCCGCTTCGTCGCAGGCTTCAACGGCTCTAGCGCCCCGCGCTCGCGGCGCCCTACAAGAGGAATCGTGGGGCAACAGGGGCCAGCGGGTAATCGTCCATGCGTTTGATCTTCAAGGCCGTCTTCGCCGCCGCGTTCGCCTGCGCGGCCACCGCAGCGACGGCCCAGGACGCCGACGCGCCGACGCCTGCGGCGCCCGCCCCGGCCGCATCGCCGGCATCGCCCGCCGCGGTCAATCCGCGCGGCCCGATCCCCTACACCAGCCTGCAACGCCCCCAGCAGCCGCGCCCCGCCGCCCGTCCGGCGAGCGCCGCTGCGAGCGCCCCCGCGGCCCCGACGCCCGCCGCCGCCCCGCTGACCTCGGCGGCCGCCCTGCCCGTCGCGCCCTCCGGCGCGCGCCTGGCCCCGGGCGAAGCGATCCCGCCCGCTGAGCTGGAGGCCTATGTCGACGGCGTGGTGCGCAGCGCCATGGACCGCGACCACATCGCCGGCGTCACCGTCTCGGTCGTGCAGAACGGCCAGGTGGTGCTGAAGAAGGGCTATGGCCTGGCCAGCCTGTCGCCGGCCCGCAAGGTCGATCCCGACCAGACGCTGTTCCGCGTCGGCTCGATCTCCAAGACCTTCACCTGGATCGCCCTGATGAAGGAGATTGAGGCCGGCCGCATCCGCCAGGACGCCCCGGTCAATCTCTACCTGCCCGAACGCCTGCAGGTCCGCGACCAGGGCTTCCGCACCCCGGTGCGGGTCATCAACCTGATGGACCATTCCCCGGGCTTCGAGGACCGCGCCCTCGGCCACCTGTTCGAGCGCAACTTCAACCGCGTCCGCCCGATGGCCGAGTACCTGCGCCAGGAGCGTCCGCATCGCGTGCGCGCGCCCGGCTCGTCCTCGGCCTATTCCAACTATGGCGCGGCCCTGGCCGGCCAGGCGGTCTCCTACGTCTCCGGCAAGCCGTTCGAGCGGCTGATCGAGGAGAGCATCTTCCTGCCGGCCGGCATGAACAGCACCAGCTTCCGCGAGCCGCACCCGCCCAAGACCGGCATCCCCGCCCCGATCCCCGAGCGCCTCGCCGCCAACATCTCCGAAGGCTACCGCTGGACGCCGTCCGGCTATGTCGCCCGTCCGTTCGAATATATCGGCCAGGTGGCCCCGGCCGGGTCGGCCTCGTCCACCGCCGCCGACATGGCGCGCTACATGCAGTTGCTGCTGAACGGAGGAACCCTGGACGGCGCGGTCATCTACGGTCCCGGCGCGGCCCAGGCCTTCCGCACCCCGATCCGCAAGACCGCCCCGGGGATCAACGGCTGGCGCCACGGCTTCATCGAATACGCGCTGCCCGGCGACCGCTCCGGCTTCGGCCACGCCGGCGGCACGCTGTCGTTCCTGTCGAACCTGGTGGTGGTCCCCGACCTCAACCTCGGCGTCTTCATCAGCACCAACACCGAGACCGGCGGCGAGCTGGCCAGGAGCCTGGTCGGCGACGTGGTCCAGCAGTTCTATGTCGCCCCGCAGGACTTCCCGCGTCCGGGCTCGCGCGAGCTGGCCGAGCGCGGCCGCGAGTTCGCCGGCCACTATGTCGGCACGCGCCGCGCCTATCGCGGGCTGGAAAGCATGGTCGGGCTGATGATCGGCGGCGCCTCGGTCGCGGTCACGCCGGACGGCTACCTGGTCGTCTCCGGCGGCGGCCAGAGCCACGTCTTCGTTCCGCAGGGCGACCTCTCCGAGGGCCGCTTCATCTCGGCGACCGGCGCCGACCACCTGGCCTTCGCCGTCGACGGCGGCCGCGCCCGCAGCTTCCAGAGCGGCATGGGCGAACAGACCTTCGAGCGGGTCGGCTTCTGGAAGCGTCCGCTCGTCCTCGCGGTGATGGCGGGCCTGACGGGCCTGGCGGCGATCGCCACCATCGGCGGCCTCTTCCTGCGCAATCGCCGCGAGTTCCGCGAGACCTCGATCCAGCGCCAGGCCAGCCTGCTGCAGACCACCCAGGCCATTCTCTGGCTCACCGCCCTGGTCCTCTTCGGCGCCTGGGCGAGCGGCGCGTCGGACCTCGCCAACGTGATGTACGGCTGGCCGGGCGCGACGCTGGTCATCGCCTCGGCCTGCGTGCTGGTGGCCGCGGCCCTCACCCTGGGGGGGCTGATCCTGATGCCGGCGATCTGGCGCGGCGGGCGGCGGGTTGATTCGTGGACGGCGCTGCGCAAGGCGGCCTTCTCGTTTACCGCCCTGCTCTATGGCGCCTTCGCCGTCGTCCTCGGGGTCTGGGGCGCGCTTACCCCTTGGAGTGGTTGATTTTTCTCAACCATAGAGAACGAGATTCTTCCACGAATTGAGGCGGTAAGGCGGCAAATGTAAACGCGTCGTTTACCAAGCACTGGGTAAATCCTGCCTAGCGGCGGGCGAGTGAGCGTCCGTCCCGCGTACCCCGGGAAGGACGCCCGCGTTGAATGACTTCGTCGCCGCCCTGCAGAGGTTCGGAATCGGACGCCTGGCGGCCATCCTCGGCATCGGGATCGGCGTCGCCGCGGCCCTGATCGCGCTCACCCTGAACCTGGGCGAACCCAAGGCCCTGCTCTATTCGAACCTCGACCTGAAGGAAGCCGGCTCCATCACCAGCGCCCTGGATCAAGCCGGGGTGAGGTACGAGGTCAAGGGCGACGGCTCGACCATCATGGTGGGCCGCGACAAGGTCGCCTCGACCCGCCTGATGCTGTCCAGCAAGGGCCTGCCGACCTCCGCCTCGGTCGGCTACGAGATCTTCGACGAAGGCAACGCCCTCGGCCAGACCGACTTCGTCCAGCAGCTCAACCGCCAGCGCGCCCTGGAGGGCGAGCTGGCCCGCACCATCCAGAGCCTGGACGGCGTCACCTCGGCCCGCGTCCACCTGGTCCTGCCCAAGCGCCAGCTCTTCGAGGAAGAGGCCGAGCAGCCCTCGGCCGCGGTGACCATCGGCGTCGGCGGCCGCGCCCCCTCGTCCGACCAGGTCCAGGCCATCCAGAACCTGGTCTCCAGCGCCGTTCCGAACCTGAAGCCCGGCCGCGTCACCGTCGTCGACCAGCACGCCAAGATGTTGTCCACGGGCGAAGACGGCTTCGGGGCCCAGGCCGCCGACGGCCGCCGCAGCGAGGTCGAGCAGCGCATCGCCAAGACCGTCACCAAGCTGGTCGAGGGCGTCGTCGGCCCCGGCAAGGCGCGCGTCAACGTCACCGCCGACCTGAACCTGGCCCGGGTCACCGTCCAGCAGGAGACCTTCGATCCCGACGGCCAGGTCGTCCGCTCGGAGACCACCAACGAGGAAACCTCCCGCGAGAACCAGCCCGACGCCAACGGCGCGGTCTCGGCCAGCGCCAACATCCCGGGCGGCGTCGGCGCCAACGGCGAGGCGATGAACCAGTCGGCCAGCGGCCGCACGGAATCGACCACCAACTACGAGATCTCCAAGACCGTCCGCACCGAGGTCCAGGAGCCCGGCGACATGAAGCGGCTGTCGGTGGCCGTCGCCGTCGACGGCGCGACCGCCCCCGGCGTCGACGGCAAGCCCGGCGCCTACACGCCCCGCTCGGCCGAGGAGATGCAGCGCATCGAACAACTGGTCCGCACCGCCGTCGGCTTCAACGCCGACCGCGGCGACCAGGTCACCGTCGTCAATGTCCGCTTCCCGAGCGCCGACGTCGACGGCGGGGTCGAGACCGCCAACCCGCTGATGGGCTTCGACAAGAACGACATCATGCGCGCGGTGGAGCTGGGCATCCTCGGCCTGGTCGCCATCCTGATGATCATCTTCGTCGTGCGCCCGCTGCTGAAGCCCTCGGGCGGCGGCGGCCGGCTGCCGGCCCTGACCACCGCCGGCGGCCCGGCGGTGACGCGCCTGGTGACCACCGCCGACGGCCAGCCGATGCAGATTCCGGTCGATCCGGCCACCGGCCAGCCGCTGGCCCTGCCCGGCCCCGGCAACGAGCTGGAACAGCGCATCGACATCGCCCGCATCGAGGGCCAGGTGAAGGCCTCGTCCGTCAAGCGGGTGTCGGAGTTCGTCGAGACGCACCCGGAGGAGTCGGTCTCGCTCCTGCGTAGCTGGCTGCACGAAACCACATGAACGGGCGCCTCAAGACCATCAACGACCCCACCAAGCTGAGCGGCCCCGAACGGGCCGCGGTGGTGCTGCTCGCGCTCGGAGAAGAGCACAAGACCATCTGGGAGCACCTGGACGACGAGGAGATCAAGGAGATCTCCCAGGCGATGGCCGGCCTGGGCACCGTGTCCTCCGGCGCGGTCGAGCAGTTGCTGGTCGACTTCATCTCCGGCATGTCCGGGGCCGGCGCGATCATGGGCTCGTTCGAACAGACCCAGCGCCTGCTCCAGGCCTTCCTGCCGCCCGACAAGGTCGACTCCCTCATGGAGGAGATCCGCGGCCCGGCCGGCCGGACCATGTGGGACAAGCTGGGCAACGTGAACGAGGCGGTGCTCGCCAACTACCTGAAGAACGAATACCCGCAGACCGTCGCCGTCGTGCTGTCCAAGGTGAAGTCGGACCACGCCGCCCGGGTGCTGGCCGCCCTGCCGGAGGACTTCGCGCTGGAGTGCGTCACCCGCATGCTGCGCATGGAGCCGGTGCAGCGCGAGATCCTCGACAAGATCGAGCAGACCCTGCGGACCGAATTCATGTCGAACCTGGCGCGCACCTCCAAGCGCGACAGCCACGAGATGATGGCCGACATCTTCAACGCCTTCGACCGCCAGACCGAGGCGCGCTTCATCGCGGCGCTGGAAGAACGCAACCGCGAGAGCGCCGAGCGCATCCGCGCCCTGATGTTCGTGTTCGAGGACCTCTCGAAGCTCGATCCCGGCGGGGTCCAGACCCTGCTGCGCAACGTCGAGAAGGACCAGCTCGCCCTGGCGCTCAAGGGCGCCTCCGACAGCCTGCGCGAGATGTTCTTCTCCAACATGTCCGAGCGCGCCGCCAAGATCATGCGCGAGGACATGGAGAGCATGGGCCCCGTGCGCCTGCGCGACGTCGACCAGGCCCAGATGGCCATGGTCCAGGTCGCCAAGGACCTGGCCGCCAAGGGCGAGATCATGCTGGCCGGCGCCGGCGGCGATGACGAGCTGATCTACTGATGACCAGCACGCCGCACCAGAAATTCAGCTTCGACACGGTGTTCGACAACGCCGGCGACGTCGCCTACGCCGCCCAGCGGCCCAAGCGGCTGTTCCCGGCCGACGAGGTCGAAGTCCTGCGCGCCCAGGCCTTCGCCGAGGGCGAGCGCCAGGCCCTCGGCTCGATGGCCGCCCTGCAGGCCCAGGCCCTGTCGCAGATCGCCGCCCATGTCGGCCAGGCCCTGCCCAAGCTGGCCGGGGTCGCCCACGAGCATCGCGTCGGCTCGGCCGAGTTGGCGCTCGCCTGCGCCCGCGCCATCGCCGACGCCGCCCTCGCCAAGTTCCCGCAGGCGCCGATCCAGGCCGCGATCGAGAACCTCGCCCGCGAGATCGAGGCCTCGCCCCGTCTCGTCGTCAACGTCGGCGCGGACCTGGCCGAAGGCGTCCAGGCCGCGCTCGAGGAAACCGCCCAGGCCATCGGCTATGGCGGCGCCATCCAGGTGCGCGTCGCGCCCGGCGTCGGCCCCGCCGCGTTCACCCTCGACTTCGGCGACGGCGCCGCCGCCTTCGATCCGGCCGCCGCCGCCGCCCGCGTCGCCGCCGCGCTCGAAGCGGCCCTGGCCGCCGAGGGCCTGCACGCCGAACCCCTTATTCCCGGAAGCGAAAGCTGACCGCCATGTCCGACAACGACCTCAAACTCGACGAATTCGGCCCCTCCGACATGCCCATGGCCGAGATGGGCGTGGAGATGGAGGACAAGACCGCCACCGACCTGGCGCCGGTCTTCGACGTGCCGGTCTCGATCTCGGCCGTCCTCGGCCGCGCCACCATGTCGGTGGCCCAGTTGCTCCAGCTCCAGTCGGGCAGCGTGCTCGACCTGGACCGCAAGGTCGGCGAGGCCATCGACATCTACGTGAACAACCGGCTGGTCGCCCGCGGCGAGGTCGTCATCGTCGACGACCGCCTGGGCGTGACCATGACCGAAATCATCAAGGACGGCGACACCCAGGGCTGATCGCCCTGAGCGTCTGTAGGAGATAGTGCTATGCGGCTTTTGGTCGTCGGAAAACTGAACGGACAGCTCTCCAACGCCGTGAAGATGGCGATGACGGCGGGCGCCAAGGTCAGCCACGTGGAGACCATCGAGGCGGCCACCCACGCCCTGCGCGCCGGCCAGGGGGCCGACCTGCTGCTGGTCGACTACGACCTCGACATCGCCGGCCTGATCGAGGCCAACGAGGGCGAGCGCATCCGGGTGCCGGTGGTGGCCTGCGGCGTCGATCCCGACGCGCAGAAGGCCGGCGACGCCATCCGCGCCGGGGCCAAGGAATTCATCCCCCTGCCGCCGGACGCCGAGATGATCGCCGCCGTGCTGGCCGCCGTCTCCGACGACGAAAAGCCGATGATCGTCCGCGATCCGGGCATGCAGGGCGTCATCAGCCTGGCCGACCAGGTCGCGCCTTCCGAGGCCTCGATCCTGATCACCGGGGAGAGCGGCTCGGGTAAAGAAGTCATCGCCCGCTACGTCCACCAGAAGTCGCGCCGCGCCAACCGCCCGTTCATCTCGGTCAACTGCGCCGCGATCCCCGAGAACCTGCTGGAAAGCGAACTGTTCGGCCACGAGAAGGGCGCCTTCACCGGCGCCGTCGCCCGCCGCATCGGCAAGTTCGAGGAAGCCAACGGCGGCACCCTGCTGCTGGACGAAATCTCGGAGATGGACGCCCGCCTGCAGGCCAAGCTGCTGCGCGCCATCCAGGAGCGCGAGATCGACCGGGTCGGGGGCGCCAAGCCGGTCAAGGTCGACATCCGCATCCTCGCCACCTCCAACCGCGATCTGGCCCAGGCGGTGAAGGACGGCACGTTCCGCGAGGACCTGCTCTATCGCCTCAACGTCGTGAACCTGCGCCTGCCGCCGCTGCGCGAGCGGCCCGGCGACGTGGTGGCCCTGGCCGAGTTCTTCATCCGCAAGTACGCCAAGGCCAACGGCATGCTGGAGCGCCCGCTCTCGGCCGAGGCCAAGCGCCGCCTGGCCGCCCACCGCTGGCCGGGCAACGTCCGCGAGCTGGAGAACGCCATGCACCGCGCGGTGCTGCTGGCCACCGGCGCCGAGATCGAGGAAGGCGCCATCCGCCTGCCCGACGGCCAGCCGCTGGCCGCGCCCGACCCGGCCGCCCGCACGGCCCAGACCGCCGCCGACGCCGCCGAGGCGATCACCCGCACCTTCGTCGGCCAGACCGTCGCCGACATGGAGCAGCGGCTGATCATCGACACCCTTTCGCACTGCCTGGGCAACCGGACCCATGCCGCCAACATCCTCGGCATCTCGATCCGCACCCTGCGCAACAAGCTGAAGGAATACACCGAGGCCGGCGTCCCCGTGCCCGCCCCGCAGATGGGCGCCAGCGCGGCCTGAACCAGCAGCTCGAGTAGATCATGACCGACGCCTCGCTTTCATCCTCGGCCCGCCCCTCGCCCCGCGAAATGCTGGGCTGGCTGCTGAAGGGCGAGGTCGCCCTGGCGCTGGGCGTCATCGGCATCGTCGTCCTGCTGATCCTGCCGATCCCGCCGTTCATGCTGGATCTGCTGCTGGCGGTGTCGATCACCTCGTCCGTGCTGATCCTGATGACCTCGCTGCTCATCAAGAAGCCGCTGGAATTCACCGCCTTCCCGACCGTGCTGCTGGTCACCACCCTGTTCCGGCTGGGCCTGAACGTCGCCTCGACCCGCCTGATCCTCGGCCACGGCCACGAGGGCGCCCACGGCGCGGGCAAGATCATCGAAGGCTTCGGCAAGCTGATGATGGGGGGCAACTACGTCATCGGGGTGATCGTCTTCGCGATCCTGGTGCTCGTGAACTTCGTGGTCATCACCAAGGGTTCGGGCCGGATCGCCGAAGTCGCCGCCCGCTTCACCCTCGACTCCATGCCCGGCAAGCAGATGGCCATCGACGCCGACCTCTCGGCCGGCCTGATCGAGGAGAACGAGGCCAAGAAGCGCCGCAAGGAGCTGGAGCAGGAATCGACCTTCTTCGGGGCCATGGACGGCGCCAGCAAGTTCGTGCGCGGCGACGCCGTCGCCGGCCTGATCATCGTCGCCATCAACATCATCGGCGGCATCCTGATCGGCGTGGTCCAGCACAAGGTGCCGCTGGCCCAGGCCGCCTCGTCCTACACAATCATGACCATCGGCGACGGCCTGGTCAGCCAGATCCCGGCCCTGATCATCTCCATCGCCGCCGGTTTCCTGGTGTCGAAGGCCGGCGTCGACGGCTCGGCCGACAAGGCCCTGGTCGCCCAGTTGGCCATGAACCCGATCAGCCTGGGCATGGTCTCGGCCTCGGCCGGGGTCATCGCCCTGATCCCCGGCATGCCGATCATCCCGTTCGCGGCCCTGGCCGCCGGGGCCGGCTTCCTGGCCTGGCGCCGCTCGCAGGACGCCCTGGCCCCGCCGCCCGTCGACATCGTCCCCATGGACGCCGCGGCCGCCGCCCAGGACCAGGAGGAGCCGATCAGCCAGTCCCTGGCCATCGACGAGATCAAGATCGAACTGGGCTATGGCCTGCTGCCGCTGATCAACGACCTCGAAGGCCGGCGCCTGACCGACCAGATCAAGGCCCTGCGCCGCACCCTGGCCCAGGACTTCGGCTTCGTGATGCCGGCCGTGCGCATCCTCGACAACATGCGCCTGCCCTCGCAGGGCTACATGATCCGCATCAAGGAGATGGAGGGCGGCGGCGGCGAGGTCCGGCTCGGCTCGCTGATGGCCATGGACCCGTCCGGCGGCCAGGTCGACCTGCCCGGCGAACACATGCGCGAACCGGCCTTCGGCCTGCCCGCCACCTGGATCGACGACTCCCTGCGCGAGGAAGCGACCTTCCGCGGCTACACCATCGTCGACCCGGCCACCGTTCTGACCACGCACCTGACCGAGATCCTGAAGGAGAACATGCCCGACCTGCTCTCCTACGCCGAGGTCCAGAAGCTGCTGAAGGAGCTGCCGGCCGAGCAGAAGAAGCTGGTCGACGACCTGGTGCCCAGCGTCGTCTCGGCCACCACCCTCCAGCGCGTGCTGCAGGCGCTGCTGCGCGAGCGCGTCTCGATCCGCGACCTGCCGGCGATCCTGGAAGGCATCGGCGAGGCCGCGCCGCACACCTCGTCGATCACCCTGCTGGTCGAGCAGGTCCGCGGCCGCCTGGCCCGCCAGCTCTCCTTCGCCTATCGCGGCGACGACGGCGCCCTGCCGATCATCACCATGTCGGGCGAGTGGGAGAACGCCTTCGCCGAGGCGCTGATCGGCGCCGGCGAGGAAAAGCAGCTCGCCCTGGCGCCCTCGCGCCTGCAGGACTTCATCCGCGCCGTCCGCGACAGCTTCGAGCGCGCGGCCCTGGCCGGCGACAGCGCCGTGCTGCTGACCAGCCCGCAGATCCGCCCCTATGTCCGCTCGATCATCGAGCGCTTCCGCGGCCAGACCCCGGTGCTCAGCCAGAACGAAATCCACCCGAAGGCGCGCCTCAAGACGGTGGGGCAGATCTAAGGGCTTCAGCCCAGCGGCTTGACGAAGATGAGCTGGGGGCCGAGGCCCTCCTCGTGGCGGCGGCCGGTGTCGACGAACCCGATCTTGCGATAGGCCGCGATGGCCGCGGTGTTGCGCGCGTTCACCGCCAGCATCAACTGCGGCTGCACGGGACGCTCACGCACGAACCACGCCTCCAGCAGGCTGATGCAGCGCCGGCCGACGCCCTTGCCCTGGAAGCCGGGCCGCACCCGGAAATTATGCAGGCTGACCGTGCCCGGCGGCGCCCATGGCGGGCGGCGCAGCCCCTCGCGCAGCACGAAGAACCCGACCACCTCGCCGTCGGGCTCGATCACCGCGAAGCCCTGTTCCAATCCCACCGCGGCGGCCTCGTTCAGCCGGCCGAAGACCTCGTCCAGACTGCCCGCGAACACTTCCTGCTCCGGCGGCAGGCCGATGACCTCGACCACCTCGCGGTCGGCGCCCGAGATCGGCTCAAGTCTCCAGTCGGCGGCCTCTGTCGTCGTGCCCATGACGGAAAGCTAACACGCATTCGGCGAATGTCGTCATCCCAGCCGTGGCGAAGGCGGCGGGCGGGCGTTCAAAACCTCGCCGCCCGGGCGGCCGGACGGGGGCTGCGGCTCGACGGGCGTTGCAGGCGCGCGCCCCGGCTGATAGCGATTTGCCCCTGGCGCGGCCGATTGGGCCGCGAAGCGTTGGAAATCGAATGCGGCGACCTGCTTCCCCGACCCGGCGCGGCCCGGGCAGCGCGATCTTCTGGGATCTGCTGACCTTCGAGCGGCTGATGACCAACCAGGTGATTCATCTCATCTATTGGGCCGGCCTGGGGGTCATCGCGCTGATCGCGTTCGGCACCGTCGGCGCGGCCGTCGGCGTCGCCCTGCGCGAGGAAAGCTGGATCGGCGTGATTCTGGCGATCCCGGTGCTGGTCGCCGGCCTGCTGGTCGTCGCCGGCCTAGTGCTGCTGTGGCGCTCGTTCTGCGAGCTCTATGTGGCGCTGTTCCGCCTCAGCGACGATCTCCACGCCCTGCGCCAGGCCGCCGATGCGGCCGAACAGGCGCCGCCGCGCGCCGCGCCGCGTCAGCCGACGCCCGGCCCGCTAAACTAGCGCAGGCCGCCGATCCAGGCGGCGGCCGCCGCCTTCGGACGCCCCCGCCGGTCGAACAGCAGCGGGGCGTCGCCCGGATCCTTGTAGTTCAGCCAGGAGTCGGGATCGCGCAGTCCCCAGTGGGTGAACGCAAAGCGCTGCTGCGCCGGCAGTCGCGAGAACGCCTCGGCCGCTTCGGCATAGACCCGGCCCTGCCCCGCCTCCAGCTTGGCCTTGTCGTGGCCCAGGCCCTTGGCCCGGCGCAGCGACACGTCCATCTCCGAAAGGTGGATCGGCAGCCCGAAGCTCGCCAGGTCGGTGATCGCCGCGCTCAACCTGCCCGCCGGCAGGTCGGCCGCGACATGGGTCTGGGTGCCCAGGCCGCCCAGCGGCGCGCCGGCCTTCAGCAGCGCCTCGACCAGCTTCAGGAAGGCTACGCGCTTCTTCGGCCGGTTCTCCAGATTGTAGTCGTTGAGGAACAGCACCGCCTCGGGATCGGCCTCGCGCGCATGCTGGAACGCCAGGACCATGTGCTCCAGCGGCCCCAGCCGCTGCGACCACAGGCAGTCGCGCCAGCCGTCGCCCTCGTCGTCGATCGCCTCGTTGACCACGTCCCAGCCGACCGCCTGTCCGCGATAGCGGCCGACCACCGCCAGGATGTAGTTGCGATAGGCCGCGTCGAAGGCGATCCGGCCGGTGTCCAGGCGTTTGAAGGCGGGCGGCTCCTGGGCGTACCAGACCAGCGTGTGGCCGAAGAACCGCATACCGTGGGTCCGGGCGAAGGCCGCGATCTGGTCGGGCGCGTCGAAGCGCAGGGAGCCGTCGTCCTGGACGATGTACTCCATCTTCATCTCCCACTCGGCGGTGAGCTGGGAGACCTGGGCCGCGATCAGCGGCGAGAGCGCGCGATCTTCGAGCTGGAAGGCCTGGACGCAGGTTCCGACCGGAAACGGCGCCGCCGATCTCAAAGGCGGCAGTTCCAGGGTCGCGGCCTGCGCCTCGATGGTCCGGTCGCACGCGGCCAGGGCCAGCGTGGAGCCGACCACCGCCCGGCGCGAGAGACCGCCCGTCATCGGCCGCCGGCCGCCCGACGCAGCCCCAGCTCGTCGAGAGCGGCCGTCTCCAGCCGCGCGGCTTCCTTGACCTGGGCCAGGCGGATGCCTTCGGCCACCTGCTCGTATTTCTTCTGCTCTTCGAAGGCCAGGGCCAGGGCGTCGCGCGCGCCGGCCTCCTCGACGGCGATGCGGTCGATGTCGGCCTGGATCATCGCCTTGCGGGTCCGCAGGCCCTCCCAGAAGCCGACCTGGTACCAGCCGGCCTCGGCGTCGTGGCGCGCGCGCTCGGCCTCGGCCTCGCCCTCGGCTTCGAGGAAGGCCAGCTTCATCTCCGACTGCATGCGGCGGTCGGCGATCTCGCCCAGGCGCTTCTGCAGGATCTCGACCTCGTAGGTCGAGAGTTTGATCAGGGACTGCGCCCAGCTCATGCGGCTTCACCGTTCAGGATGTGGGCGAGGATGTTGAAACTGTCGTCCAGGCTGGTGGCCTCGTCCTTGTCCTGGCCGAGGAACGCCTCGAGCGCGGGATTGAGGGCGATGGCCCGGTCGACCTGGGGATCGGCGCCGGCGCGATAGGCGCCGATGCGGATCAGTTCTTCCATGTTGGCGTAGGCCGACAGCGACTGGCGCGCCGACTTCACGATCTCCCGCTCGTGCGGCAGGTGGCAGCCGGGCATGGTCCGGCTGATCGACTTCAGCACATTGATGGCCGGGAAGCGCCCGCGCTCGGCGATCGCCCGCTCCATGACGATATGCCCGTCCAGGATCCCGCGCACGGCGTCGGCGATCGGCTCGTTGTGGTCGTCGCCGTCCACCAGCACCGTGAAGATGCCGGTGATCGGCCCGGCGGTCGTGCCGTCCGGCCGGATCGGCCCCGGCCCGGCCCGCTCCAGCAGCTTGGGCAGTTCGGTGAAGACGGTCGGCGTGTAGCCCTTGGTGGTCGGCGGCTCGCCGGCGGCCAGGCCGATCTCGCGCTGGGCCATGGCGAAGCGGGTGACGCTGTCCATCATGCACAGGACTTCCAGGTCCTGGTCGCGCAGGAACTCGGCGATGGCCAGGGTCATGTAGGCGGCCTGGCGGCGCTTCAGCGCCGGCTCGTCGGAGGTGGCGACCACGACGATGGCGCGCTTCAGCCCCTCCTCGCCCAGGGTCTCCTCGATGAACTCGCGGACCTCGCGGCCCCGCTCGCCGATCAGGCCGACGACCACGGCGTCGCAGTCCGACTGCTTGGCCAGCATCGACAGCAGCACCGACTTGCCGACCCCGGAGCCGGCGAACACGCCCAGGCGCTGGCCGCGGCAGCAGGTGGTGAAGACGTTCATCGAGCGCACGCCCAGGTCCAGGCGCTCGCCCACCCGGCCGCGCGCGTGGGCGGCCGGCGGCGCGGCGCGCAGCGGATAGGCGGCCATGCCCTGCGGCAGCGGCCCCAACCCGTCGATCGGCTCGCCGAAGGCGTCGATGATGCGGCCCAGCCAGGCCGTGGTCGGCCGCACGGCCGAGCCCTGCGGCTCGATGCGGATCTCCGCGCCCGGGGCTACGCCCTCGACCGGGCCGAACGGCATCAGCAGGGCGCGGGTCTCGCGGAAGCCGACCACCTCGGCGGCCAGCGGCTTATCGGCCCGCCGCTCGATCTCGGCGCGCGCGCCGACGGCCAGGCGCGTCAGACCGCCCCGGGCCTCGATCAGGAGGCCGTTCACGGCCGCGACGCGGCCCGACACGGTGAGCGGATCGATCCGCTCCACGGCGGCGACAAGACTACGCAAGCCCGAGAACCCCAGCGGCCAGATTCGACCAGCCGGCAGAATCCGCCCGGCGCCGTTAACTCCCGATGAAGATTCGGGGCCTGGTCACCGCAGCGCCGCCGCCAGCCGCGCGGTCTGGCGCGGATGCTTGGCCGCCAGCCTGGCGGCGGCGAGCGGCCGGCGCATCGCCGCGCCCAGCAGGATCGGCCGCGCGGCCCGCGCCAGGACCGGGCGGGCGTTGCGCGCCAAGGTCTCGCGGCCCAGGAACGCGGCGAGCCCGACCACCGCCAGCGCGCCCAGTCCCAGGGTCAGGCCCGGCCGCTTCTGGGCCTCGGCCGAGAGGCTGAACTTTCGGCCCGACAGGTGCTCGCTGTCGATCAGGCCGTCGACGCCCGGCTCATAGAGGTTGTCCCGCTCGACCTTGGGGCCGGCGCGCCGCGACAGGCGCGGCCCGACCCGGCCCAGCACCTTGTCGGTCAGCCCCGGAATGGTCGCCGCGCCGATCGTGATCGGCCGCCCGGCCGAGCCGACGCTGAGGTCGCGGATCGGATGCGTGGCGGCGTGCAGGATCGCGTCGGCCACCACGTCCGGCGAGTAGCGGGGCCGCGGCGCCGAGGCCGCCTTGTCCATCAGGTTGCGCGCGTGGTCGGCGAACGGCGAGGAGACGCTGCCCGGCTTGACCAGGCTGATCGAGATCGGCGCCTTGTCGCGCGCCAGCTCCATCCGCAGCGCGTCGGTGAACCCCTTCACGGCGTGCTTGGAGGCCGAATAGGCCCCCTGCAGCGGCGCGGCGAAGTCGGACACCGCGGCCCCGACATTGATCACCGCGCCCCCGCCGCCGCGATGGCGGAAGTGCTTCACCGCCTCCAGCGAGCCGTTGACCACGCCGAAATAGTTGGTCTGGAACAGCCGCTCGTGGTCCTCGGGCGCGGTCTCGGTCAGTTCGCCATAGAGCCCGACGCCCGCGTCGTTGATCCAGGTGTCGATCCGCTCGAACCGCGCCACGGCGGCGCGGGCGATCTTCTCGACGTCGTCGCGCTCGCCGACGTCGGCCACCACCGCGTGGGCGCGGCCGCCCTGGGCGTTGATGTCTTCGCAGATGGCGCGCAGGGCCTCGCCGTTGCGCGCGGCCAGCACCACGGCCGCGCCGGCCTTCGCGGCCTTGCGCGCGGTGGCCAGGCCGATGCCCGACGAGGCTCCGGTGATGACGATGACCTGGTCGGCGAGGGGCTTCAGTTTTACGGCCATGACGATCCTTTGAACTGCTGGCGCCTGAGGGGTTCCAGGTCCAAACGAGCCGCCGCCGCAGCCGTTCCTTGCCGCCGGATCGGTTAAGATCGACGGCGCGGCCGCAGCCGCCGTTCGCACCCCAAGTCCAATCACAAAAGATTCAACGGGCGCGCGACTCGCTCCGGGGTCCGGCGCTTGTCGGCGAATCCCGAACCGAGTTAACGATTCGTCCAAAGGCGCTTCACCATTAACCGGTCATAAATTAACTCGCTGGCAAGTTAACCGCGAGGATCGGGGCGGATTGCCCGAAATCGTAGGCTTAAGCGCTACCGTTCGAGGAGGAACTGATGCGCGTACTGTTGATCGAAGATGACAGCGCCACGGCGCAGAGCATCGAGCTGATGCTCAAATCCGAAGGGTTCAACGTCTATACGACGGACCTCGGCGAGGAGGGCGTCGATCTGGGCAAGATCTATGACTACGATCTTATCCTGCTCGACCTGAACCTGCCCGACATGAGCGGCATGGACGTTCTGCGCACCCTGCGGGTGGCGAAGATCAACACCCCGATCATGATCCTGTCCGGCACGGCCGAGATCGACACCAAGGTCAAGACCTTCGGCGCCGGCGGCGACGACTACATGACCAAGCCGTTCCACAAGGACGAGCTGGTGGCCCGCATCCATGCGGTGGTCCGTCGCTCCAAGGGCCACGCCCAATCGGTCATCAAGACCGGCGACATCACCGTGAACCTCGACGCCAAGACCGTCGAAGTGAACAACAGCCGCGTCCACCTGACCGGCAAGGAATACCAGATGCTGGAGCTGCTCTCGCTCCGCAAGGGCACCACGCTCACCAAGGAAATGTTCCTGAACCACCTCTATGGCGGCATGGACGAGCCCGAGCTGAAGATCATCGACGTCTTCATCTGCAAGCTGCGCAAGAAGCTGGCCGCCGCCGCCGACGGCAAGCACCACATCGAGACGGTCTGGGGCCGCGGCTACGTGCTGCGCGACCCGCACGAAAGCGCCGCGGCGGCCTGAACGGGCCCGACGCTTCACTAGACCGCCCAACGCCCGCCGCTCCTTCCGGCGGGCGTTTTCTTTTTGCGCACGTTCCGCGCTAGGCTCCGCCCAACAGGTTCGCGGGGAGGCGGCGTTGGGAAGAACTATCGCACTGGTCGTGTGCCTCGCGGTCGCGTTCCTGCTCGGTTGGGCGCAAGAGCGCACGCCCACGCCCCTGCCCGCCGACGCGCCCGCCACGGCGTTCTCCGCCGGCCGCGCCATGGCCGACGTCGAGATCATCGCCAAGGTCCCCCATCCCATCGGCAGTCCCGCCAATGCGGCCGTGCGCGATCACCTGGTCGCGCGGATGACCGCGCTGGGGCTGGAGCCCCAGGTCCAGCGCGCCCAGGTGCTGCGCCAGGAGCGGGGCTGGATCGCCGGCGGAACGGTCGAGAACGTCATCGGCGTCCTGCCCGGCCGCGACCGCGCCGCGCCGGCGGTGGCGTTGATGGCCCACTATGACAGCGTTCCCGGCTCGCCCGGCGCGGCCGACGACGCCGCCGGGACCGCGGCGGCCCTGGAGATCGTCCGCGCGATCAAGGCCAGGGGCCAGCCCGCCCGCGACGTCATCGTCCTGCTCACCGACGGCGAGGAGAGCGGCCTGCTGGGCGCCCAGGCCTTCTTCGACCAGCACCCGCTCGCCGGCCGCATCGGCTTCCTGCTGAACATGGAGGCCCGCGGCGGCGGCGGCCGCGCCCAGATGTTCCAGACCGGGGCGGGCAACGCCGGCACGATCGACCTCTTCCGCAAGAGCGCCGTGGCCCCGGTCGCCTCGTCGCTGACCGTCTTCCTCTACGAGCACATGCCCAACGACACCGACTTCTCGGTGTCCAAGGCCAAGGGCGTGGCGGGACTGAACTACGCCTTCATCGGCAGCCAGTTCGACTACCACGCCCCGACCTCGACGCCGGCCAATCTCGACCAAGGCTCGCTGCAGCACATGGGCGCCCAGGTGCTGGCCGCGACCGAGGCCGCCGCCTTCGCCGCCGCGCTGCCGGCCAAGGGGCCGAACCTCGTCTACGCCAACACCTTCGGCGACCATATCCTGGCCTATCCGCCGCCCGCCGGCTGGGCGGTGCTGGGGCTCGCCGCGGCCCTGCTGGCGGCCGGCGTCGCGCAGGCCCGCCGCGCCCGGGCCCTGCCTTGGCTCGACATGCTGAAGGGGGCCGGGGCCGGCCTCTACGCCCTGACCTTCGCCGCCGCCGCCTTCCGCCTGGCCCGCAAGGCCACCGGCGCGGATTTCGGCTTCCTGGAGCAGCACCACCTGCTGGCCCAGGCCGGCCGCTGGGAGGTCGCCCTGGCGCTGCTCGGCGTCGGCGCCCTGCTGCTGGCGGCGGCCGCGGCCGGGCGCGGGCGCATGCGCCTGGCCGGCGCGGTCCTGGCCCTGGCGGTCGGCGCCGCCGGCTCGGCCTTCGGCGCGCCCGACATGATCGGCCTGGCGCTCGGCGGCATCGCCGCGGCCCTGGCCCTGCTCAGCTTCGGCCGCCCGACCGGCCTGGCCGGCGGCTGGGCCGGAGTGCTGGCCAGCGGCCTGCTCGCCGCCGCGGCGTTGCAGGTCGCCGCCCCGCCCACCGCCTTCCTCGCCGCCTGGCCGCTGGCGCTCGCGGCCCTGGCCGCCGCGCTGACGGCGCTGGGCGTGCGGCGCACCCTGCCGTTCCTGGCGCTGCTGGCCCTGGCCGGCGCCCTTGGCCTCTCCTGGCTGCTGGCCTTCGCGCACGGGATCTACCAGGGCCTCGACCAGCCCGAGATGGCGGCCGCCGTGGTCTGGCTCGCCGCCCTGCTCCTCTGGCCGCTCGCCCAGCCCGGCGAAGGCCAGAAGGGCGCGCGCATGGCGGCGATGGCGGTGATCCTGCTGGGCGCGTTCGCCGTCGGCGTCGTCCGCCTCGACCCGCCCTGGACCGCGCGCCATCCGCAGGCGACCCACATCGCCTACTATGTCGAGCCGGGCCGCGCCTTGCGGATCAGCGATGCGCCCGGCCTGCCCGACTGGACGCGCGGCGTGCTCGCCGCCGACGGCGGCAAGGTCGAGAAAATCAAGCTTCCGGCCCTGCGCCGCAGCGCGCTCTGGGCGGCCAAGGCCGCGCCGGTGGCGACGCCGCCGGCCAGCGCCGAGTTCGCCCGCCAGCCCGACGGCTCCTATCGCCTGCATATCGCCCCGCCGCCGGGCGCGCGCACGATCATGCTGCGCCTGGACGCCAAGGCCAGGCTGGAGGACGCCGCGCTCAACGGACTTCCGATCGGGCCGCTCGCCGGGGGGACGGCCCGCATCGCGTGGGAGGCCCCGACCGAGGGCCTCGCCCTGACCTTCCGCGCCCCCAGCCCAGGGGCGATCGAGGTCGCCTATTCGACGGTGATCGACCAGTGGCCGGCCGACGCCAAGCCGCTGCCGGCCCGCCCCGCCGACATCATGGCCTTCGGAACCTCGGACGCGACCATCGTCGGCGGCGCCCGAAGGTTCACCTGGTAGAGCGCCCTACTTTTCGAAGGCGGCCGTGATCTTCAGGTCGACGTCGTCGCCGACCACCGGCAGGGCGTAGCCCAGGCCGAATTCGCTGCGCTTGATCTTGGCGGTGGCTTCGAAGCCGACCGTGGCGGCCTTGCTCATCGGGTTGGCGCCCGCGCCGGTCAGCTTGGCGTCCAGCACCACCGGCTTGGTGACGCCCTTCAGGGTCAGGTCGCCGGTGATCTTGGCGGTCTGGCCGTCGACCACGACCGAGGTCGAGACGAACTTGGCGGTCGGGAATTTCTCGACGTCGAGCATGTCCTTGCTGGCCAGGTGCTTGGTGAAGCCCGGCGAGGTGGTGACCGAGCCCGACATCGGGATGTCGATATCGACCTTGGCGGCCGACGGATTGGCCGGGTCGAGTGTCAGGCTGCCGGTCATCTCGCCGAACATGCCATAGAGGATCGAGAAGCCCATGTGGTTCAGCGACCACACGACCTGGGTGTGATGGCCGTCGACCTTGTAGGTCGCCGCGGCGATGCGCGAGACGTCCGGTACGCCGGGCTGCTGGGCGAAGGCCGGGGTGGCGATCAGCATCGCCATGCTCGCGGCCGCGAGAAGCTTCTTCATTGTCTGCAGTTCTCCGTAGTGGAAATGGCCCAGATCGATCCTAGATCGAGCCGCCCCTGCGATCCGTCAAGCACGGCCCGCCGTTTTCACAAGGCCGCCACGGGTCTGGCGCACCGCCCGGCGAACGCGCTATTGCCAGGATCAGTTCGCTTGCAAGGCCCGGAGGACGCCGCATGACCGCTCAGGAAGAGATCGTCATCTACCACAATCCGGCCTGCGGGACCTCGCGCAACACCCTGGCCCTGCTGCGCGAAAAGGGCCTGGAGCCCAAGGTGGTCGAGTACCTCAAGGAAGGCTGGACCAAGGAGCAGCTCGTCGCCCTGGCGGCCCGCATGGGCGTCTCCCCCCGCGCGTTCCTGCGCGAGCGCGGCACCAGGGCGGTGGAGCTTGGCCTGACCGATCCGGCCACCTCCGACGAGGCGATCGTCGCGGCCATGATCCTCGATCCGATCCTGGTGAATCGCCCTATCGTCGCGACGCCGAAGGGTGCGGCGCTGTGCCGTCCTGCCGAACTGGTCCTGGGTCTGCTCTAACCGGAGCCGTGGGCCAGATCGTCGGAATGGTTACCGGCGATTAACCATATCGGTAGAGAACGGTTAAGCCGTTCGCCAGCTACGACGCTTTTTTTGCTATGGCCCGGCAAGGCCATGCGGCATCGCCAGTACGGGGGCACGATGCAAGAGTTCGATCCGCGACGTCCGACATTCCGGCTGACTCCGCGCCTGGCCATCGCGGCCGCCGGCGTCGCCGCCCTGGGCCTGGGCTGGAAGCTCACCGCCGACGAGGTCGCGGCCCCGACCAAGCCGCCGCTGGATTCCGCCGCCATCACCGCCCTGCAGCATGCGGCCTTCACCCAGTCGGAGGCCCAGCCCGGCTTCGGCCGCCCGACCAGCGTCCCGGTCAAGGTGCTGCCCGGCGAGACCCTGGAATCCGCCGTCGCGCGCGCCGGCGTTCCGCGCGACGAAGCCCGCCGCGCCGTCGAGACCCTGGCCGAGGCCATGGACACCGTGCACATCAAGGCCGGCATGGCCTTCGACGCCGCCGTCGCCCTGCCGCGCGGCGAGCGCGGCCCCGCCCGGCTGGTCGGCCTGTCGATGCGCACCGGCCCGGCCCATTCCATCACCCTCTCGCGCACCTTCGACGGCGCCCTGCGCCTGCGCGAGATGGAAGAGAAGATCCGCGACGAGCAGATGATCGCCCGCGGCGAGATCACCGGCTCGCTCTACGAGAGCGCCTCGCGGATGGGGGCCAACCCCACGATCGTCGCCAGCATGGTCAAGCTGTTCTCGCACAAGGTCGACTTCGACCGCGACCTGAAGCCCGGCGACGAATTCACCATGGTCTTCGACCGCAAGGTGACCGAGAGCGGCCGCACCATCGAGACCGGCGCCCTGGAGTACGCCCAGATCAAGGGCGTGCAGTTCTACCGTTTCGAGCGCGCCAACGGCGACGTCCAGTATTTCGACGAGACCGGCAAGAACATCAAAGGCTTCCTGCTGCGCACGCCGGTCGACAACGCCCGCATGACCAGCCGCTTCGGCATGCGCCGCCACCCGATCCTCGGCTACAACCGCATGCACCAGGGCATCGACTTCGGGGCGGGCAGCGGCACCCCCGTCCTGGCCGCCGGCGACGGCGTGGTGGTCGAGGCGCGGCGCTGGGGCGGCTACGGCAACTGGGTGCGCATCCGCCATTCCGGCGGCTTCGAGACCGGCTACGCGCACCTCTCGCGCTTCGGCAAGGGCGTCAAGGCCGGCGCCCGCATCAGCCAGGGCCAGGTCGTCGCCTATGTCGGCTCGACCGGCGCCTCCACCGGCCCGCACCTGCACTACGAGATCTGGCAGAACGGCAAGCGCGTGAACCCGGTCGGCGCCAAGGTGCCGCAAGGCACGGTCCTGGCCGGCTCCGAACTGGCCGCCTTCCGCGCCCAGAAGGCCCGCATCGACAGCCTGGTCCGCGGCCAGGGCGCCGACGAGCCCGCCGCCCGCCTGGCGCTGGCGGACACCGACAAGGCCGCATCCACGGTCGCCGGCCTTCGACGATAGGTTGCCCTGAGGGAAGCCTCTCCACGGCTTCCAACCTGTCTCCCTGCGCACTAATGTGGCAGATCGAACCTCGTTCGCGCGGAGAGTCGCCTTGACCGCAGCCATCCAATCCAAGCCCCGCGCGCGCTACGCCGCCAAGCGCGACGCCATCATGGCGGCCGCCACCAAGGTGTTCGCCGACCAGGGCATGAGCGGGTTCACCCTGGCCGCCGTGGCCAAGCGGATGGACCTGCATCCGGTCAGCCTCACCTACTACTTCAAGCGCAAGGAAGACCTTGCCGCCGCCGTGCTGCGCGACACCATCGCCCGCTTCGCGCGGATGCTGGACGAGGCCGAGACCCACGCCACCCCGGCCGAGCGCCTCAGCGCCTTCGTCGCCGCCTATTTCGAGACCCGCCGCCGCATCGCCGTCGGCGAGGAGGAGGCCCTGGCCCCCTTCAGCGAGGTCTACCTGATCGAGGGCGAGCAGAAGCAGCCGGTCATCCAGAGCTTCGAGGCGCTCTATGTCCGCATCGGCCGCCTGCTGAAGTCCGACGACACCCCCTGGGTCAACGCGCCGCGCCGCCAGGGCCTGGCCCGCCTGGTCGTCAACCAGCTCACCTGGGCCGACACCTGGCTGCCCTCCTACGAGCCGCAGGACTATGGACGGGTGGCCGCCCGGCTCAGCGACATCATGATCGGCGGCCTGCCCGCCGCCGGCCAGCCCTGGCCCGACGGCCCGCTGCTGCCGCTGGGCGCGCCCAGCGCCGAGAACGACGAGGTGACCCGCGACCGCTTCCTGGTGGCGGCGACCAAGCTGATCAATCGCGAGGGCTATCGCGGCGCCTCGGTCGACAAGATCTCGGCCGAGCTCAAGGTCACCAAGGGCTCGTTCTACCACCACAACGCCGACAAGGACGAACTGGCGGTGGCCTGCTTCGGCGCCACCTTCGACCTCATCGACCAGGCCAAGCGCGAGGCCGCCAAGGCCGGCGCGAACTGGACCCGGCTGTGGCTGTCGGTGACCTCGCTGGGCATGCTCCAGGCCGAAAGCGGCGGCGGGCGGCTGCTGCGCCACCACGCCATGGCCGCTGTCCCGCACGCCATGCGCCGCCAGATGCTGGGCCGCTTCCAGCAGATCGCCCATTCCTTCGCGGGGATCATCTCGGACGGCGTCGCCGACGGCTCGATCCGGCCGGTCGACCCGCTGCTGGCCGCCCATGCGATGATGGTCACCTTCAACGCCAGCCTGCCGCTGGAGCCGCGCAAGCGCCCGGTGGTGACGGCCGGGGTGATGGAGGAATACCTCCGCCCGGCCCTGCTCGGCTACTTCGTGAAATAGCCCCCCGCAGCGGGGCGATGGCTCGCCTTTCCCGCCCCCGCCTCGCGGCCCACGAAAAAGCCCTCCCCGAGGGGAGGGCTTCCGACGTCTTGCGACGGCGAGGCTCTATCAGTCGAAGACGATGACCGAACGGGCCAGTTCGCCCTTCTTCATCTCGTCGAAGCCTTCGTTGACCTGCTCCAGCTTGATGCGCTGCGAGATCATCTCGTCCAGCTTCAGCTTGCCGTTCATGTACATGTCCACCAGGCGCGGCATGTCGACCGGGAAGCGGTTGGAACCCATCATCGAGCCCTGCAGCTTCTTTTCGCCCAGGAAGGCGAAGCCCGGCAGGGTGATCGACTGGCCGATCGGGATCATGCCGATGACGTTGGCGGTGCCGCCGCGGCGCAGCATGCCGAACGCCTGCTCGGCGGTCTTCGACAGGCCGATCGCCTCGAACGAGTGGTGCACGCCGCCCTTGGTCATCTCCAGCACTTCCTTGACCGCGTCGGTCTTGGAGGCGTCGATGAAGTCGGTGGCGCCGAACTGGTGCGCCAGGTTGCCCTTCGAGGCGACCATGTCGATGGCGATGATCCGGCCGGCGCCGGCGATCGCCGCGCCGTTGATCGCCGCCAGGCCGACGCCGCCGCAGCCGATGACCGCGACGGTCTCGCCGGGACGCACGCTCGAGGTGTGGATCGCAGCGCCCACGCCGGTCATCACCGAGCAGCCGATCAGGGCGGCGCGGTCCAGCGGCATGTCCTTGCGGATCGCCACGCAGGCGTGCTCGTGGATCAGCATCTGCTCGGCGAAGGACGACAGGTTCAGGTACTGCTGCATCGGGCCGGTGGTGGCCTTCAGGCGCGGCTCTTCCTCGGCGTCGCGCTTGGTGTCGGGCGACACGCACAGCGACAGGTGGCCGGTCAGGCAGAATTCACAGTGGCCGCAATAGGCCGACAGGCAGGTGATGACGTGGTCGCCCACCTTCACCGTGCGCACTTCCGAACCGACCTGCTCGACGACGCCGGCGCTCTCATGGCCCAGCACCGCCGGCAGCGCCGTCGGATAGGAGCCTTGCATGAAGTGCAGGTCGGAGTGGCAAAGGCCGGCGGCCTTGGTGCGGATCAGCACTTCGTGCGGACCCGGCTTGTTGATCTGGACGTCTTCGATCTGAAGCGGCTTGCCCACTTCGCGCAGCACTGCGGCTTTCATATACGGCGATCTCCCCAAGCGACGCCCGATCGGGCGGATTATCGAAGCCACGGTATGGCCGCGGCGCTCGTCACGCCAACCTTATCGCCGTTCAGGTGGCCGCGGCCAAGGACGTTTTTGGCCCGGGCCGCCCGAGCGGGCGCCGGGGAGCTCGCTTGGGGTTATCTGGGCGCCCAGACGTCGGCGCGGCTGGACGACGAGACGATGTCCGAGCCGGACGTGCTGAGGCTCGAGAGCGGGACCTGGGTGGTCTTGCCCTGGGACGACAGCGTCACCATTCCGCCGTCGACCTTGACGACGCGGCCGATCTCGGCGCCCGCGCCGTCCTTCACCGACGCGCCGGCCCGCAGATCCGACGCCTGGGCCGCGGTGTCCGCGGCGCGGCCGGTCTCGGCCATGGGCGGGGCTTCATAGTCGCGGGCCGGGCGGTTGGCCGAGGAGTCGATCGGCGGCGCGACGGCGGGACCGTGGTCGTAGGGCGCGGGCTGCTGGGCCACGGCGGGAACGGCGAGTACAGCCGTGGCGGCGGCGGCCAATAGGATTTTGGCGTTCATCTTGGGTCCTCCGGGATGCCCGCCCAGCGGCCTGCACAACCTGTCCCCGGCCCCGAAGTTCCCATCCCGGCCTCAATCGTGATCAGGCCCGCGCCGCGTCGCGCCCGATCCGCAGCCGCGGCCAGGCGAAGGCCGGCGGCTTGGGCCAGCGCAGGCGGAACGGCTTGCGGACCGGGATGCAGGCCTCCAGCGCGGCCAGCAACGGCTCCGCCGGCCCGTCGCTGATGAAGTGGTTGCCGCCGGCCACGCGCTGGAACCGGATCGGCCGGCGGGTCGGCGCCTGCAGGGCCAGGCGCTCGGCGATCTCGATGGGCGCGAAGTCGTCCTTGTCGCCGTGGATCACGTGCACCGGGATCCGCAGCCGGGCCAGGGCCGCGTGCAGCCCCCCGAGCTGCGCCGGCTGGCCGGAGACCTCCAGCACCGCATGGCGCAGGTCGCGCGGGATGATCTTCAGCAGCTTCGAGCCCAGCCTGACCAGCCAGCGCGCGGTCGGCCCGGCCTCGCCGAAATAGCCCGACAGCAGCACCAGGCCAGCCACCCGGCGCGGGTTCTGCTCGGCCATGATCGAGGCGATCGCCGCGCCGTACGACTGCCCGACCAGCAGCACCCGCTGGCCGGGCCGCGTGTGCAGCAGCGGCGCCAGGGCCTGGGCCTGCACCTGGATGTCGCCGACATACTCCACCGGCTCGGAGCCGGCGTAGCCGGGCCGGTCGACCACCACCATCTCGCGGTGCTGCGGCAGGGCCGCCAGGGCCGGCGCCCAGTATTCGGCCCAGGACGGCGCGCCGGTGACCACGACGATCTTCCAGGGCGCGGGCTTCTGCCTGGGCGTGGTCAGGGCCGAGATCTTCCAGCCGAACCCGCCGCCCGCCTCGAACCGGAAGCGGCGCACGATGCTGTCGGGATAGTCGTCGGACGTCGGCACATGCTCGGTGCGGCCGCTCGCAGCGCACGCGATGCACGCCCATCCCACGGACAATATGCCCCTGGGTCTCTTATGCGCCACGCTTAAGCTCCCAACTCGGATACCTGACCTGGGAGTGGAACGCAGAAGCGCGACAGCAGTTTCCGCCGCGCTCCCGCCGATCAGGCCGCCGCCGCGGCGATCCGGTCGCGCAGCTCGCGCTTCAGCACCTTGCCGGTCGGGCCGATCGGCAGCGCCTCGACGATCCGCACCTCGTCGGGCGTCCACCACTTGGCGACCCGGGCGGCGACGTGCGCCTTCAGCTCCTCCGGGTCGGCGCTCTGGCCCGGACGCAGCACCACCAGCAGCAGCGGCCGCTCGTCCCACTTCGGGTGCGGCATGCCGATCGCCGCGGCCAGGGCCACGGCCGGATGCGAGGACACCGCGTCCTCCAGGTCCAGGGTCGAGATCCACTCCCCGCCCGACTTGATCACGTCCTTGGCCCGGTCGGTCAGGCGCAGGTAGCCCTCCTCGTCGATGGTGGCGATGTCGCCGGTGTCGAACCAGCCGTCGCCCAGGAACACCTGCGCCCCTTCGTTCTTGAAGTAGGCCGACGAGACCCAGGGCCCGCGCACCTGCAGGGCGCCGACGCTGACCCCGTCGCGCGGCTGCTCCTTGCCGTCCTCGCCCATGATCCGCAGGTCGACGCCCCACAGGCCCCGCCCCTGCTTGAGCTTGCGGGCGTAGCTTGCCTCCTCGTCCTCGCCCGCGTGCCGGGGCAACGGCGTGTTGATGACGCCCAGCGGGCTGGTCTCGGTCATGCCCCAGATCTGGCGGACGGTCGCGCCGAGCTGGGTCTCGACCCGCCGCATCAGCGAGGCGGTCGGGGCCGAGCCGCCGATCGCCACGTTGCGCACGCTGGTCAGCTTCTGGCCGGTCTGGTCCAGGTGGTCGAGCACGCCGACCCAGATCGTCGGCACGCCCAGCAGGAAGCTCGCCTGCTCGGCCACCGCCAGCTCGCAGATCGAGGGGCCGTCCAGCAGCCGCCCGGGCAGCACCAGCTTGGCCCCGACCAGCGGCGCGGCGTAGGGCGTGCACCAGGCGTTGGCGTGGTACATCTGGGCGCAGGGCAGCACCGTGTCGCGGGCCGACAGGTCGAAGGCGTCCGGCGCCACCAGCGCCATGGCGTGCAGCACCGTCGAGCGGTGGCCGTAGAGCACGCCCTTGGGATGGCCCGTCGTGCCCGAGGTGTAGCAGAGACCCGAGGCCATCCGCTCGTCCAGCTCGGGCCATTCGAACCGCGGCGGATGGGCCGCGATCAGCTCCTCGTAGACCAGCGTCCCGGCCGGCGACTGCGGCGGCAGGTGCGCGCGGTCGGTCATGGCCACGAAGGTCTTCACGGTCGGCAGCTTCCCGGCCAGGTCGCCGACCAGCTCGCCGAAGCCGACGTCGAACAGCAGGATCGAGTCTTCCGCGTGATTGGCCACCCAGGCGATCTGGTCGGGATGCAGCCGCGGATTGATGGTGTGCAGGACCGCCCCGATCCCCGACACCGCGTAGTAGAGCTCGAAGTGGCGGTGCGTGCTCCAGGCCAGGGTCGCCACCCGGTCGCCGGGCTTCACGCCCAGGTCGATCAGCGCGTTGGCCATCTGCTTGGCCCGCGCCAGCGCGTCGCGGTAGGTGTAGCGATGGATCGGCCCCTCGACCGTCCGCGTCACGACCTCGCGGTCGCCGTGATAGGCCGCCGCATATTCGAGGATCGAGGGCAGGTTCAGCGCCCGGTCCATCATCAGGGCCAGCATTCCGCGGCTCCTCCCATTATCGTTGTTTAGCCTTTATCGTTGTTTGGGGAAGCCTAGTGCGCCGCCTGCCGGGGCGCCAGCCGTCGACGGGCCGGGTTTGTGGAAGCCCGCGCCGAGAACCTGACGATCAGGCCGCCATCCGCGCCTTGAAGACGCCGTCCGGCAGCTCGCCGGCCCGCTCCGGGTGGACGAAGAAATAGTCCTTCCACGGCGCCTCGACGTCGACGTCCGCGCACTCTTCCAGCCGGTCGCCGTTCAGGGCGAACATCCGGTAGCCGCGCGAGAGGAACACCTCCAGCACCGCCCCGGCCGTGCCGCCGAAATGGGCCTCCAGCATCAGCGGGTGGATCTCGATCAGCACGTGCGGGCGGTCGCGGTCGATGATCTGCTCGGCGCCCTTCAGGGCCTTCAGCTCCGCGCCCTCGATGTCCATGCGGATGAAGTCGACGCGGCCCAGGCCCTGGGCCTGGCAATAGCCGTCGAGGGTGGTGACCGCGGTCGGCTCGACCTCGGCGCCCATGTCCTCGAAGTCGGGGCGCACCGGGCTCTGCGGCCGCTGGGCCGCCACATAGGCATAGCCCCGCGCCTTGCGGCCCGAGGTCTTGATCGGCGTCACCAGCAGCAGGTCGCCGGGCACGTCGGCGACCGCGGCCTGGACCGGCGTCACATGCCCGGCGATCCCGTGCCAGGCCAGGCAGACCTTGAGCACCTCGAAGGTGAAGGCCGAGGGCTCGAAGGCGTGGATCTGCGCGGCCGGCGCCACCTGGGTCATGACGTAGCAGTGACGCCCGTCGCTGGCCCCCACGTGCAGGCACACCGGCGAGCCGCTGAGCAGGTCGGCCAGGTACGGGGTCTCGGGCTCGTGCTTCGCCCACGTCCTGTTGCGGCGCCAGGCGCGGTAGGCGTGACCGAGCACCCTGATAGAAGGCATGGGGACTTCCTCGTGGGCGGCCTCTTTACGCTGCGTCCCGCGTCACGGTCACCATGTAGTTGATGTCGCAGTCGGCCGAGCGCGACCAGCGGCCCGACAGCGGATCGAACGCCACGCCGAACGGTCCCTGCATCTCGACCGGCTCGCCGGCCAGGAAGCCGCGAAGCTCGTCGGGCTTGAGGAACTTGTTCCAGTCATGGGTCCCGGCCGGCACCCAGCGCAGCACGCACTCGGCCCCGACCTTGGCCAGGGCCAGGGCCTTCAGCGTGCGATTGAGCGTCGCCACGATCATCAGCCCCCCCGGCGCCAGCAGCCGCGCGCAGTTGCGCAGGTACTCGCCCGGGTCGGCGACGTGCTCGATCACCTCCATGTTCAGCACCACGTCGAACGGCGGCTCGCCGGCGGCCAGCAGGTCCTCGGCCGTGGTCGCCCGATAGTCGATCTCCAGCCCCTGCTGCGCGGCGTGGGCGCTGGCCGTGCCGATGTTGCGCTCCGAGGCGTCGACCCCGGTCACCTGGAACCCCAGCCGCGTCATCGGCTCGCACAGCAGCCCGCCGCCGCAGCCGATGTCCAGCAGCCGCAGCCCCTCGAACGGCCGGATGGCCTTGGGGTCGCGCCCGAACCGGGCCTGGACCTGCTCGCGGATGAAGGCCAGCCGCACCGGGTTGAACTTGTGCAGCGGGGCGAACTTGCCCTTGGGATCCCACCATTCGGCGGCGATGCGCGAGAATTGTTCGACCTCTTTCGGGTCGATCGAGGAAGCGGACGCGGTCGACATGCAACCCTTTTCCTACCGCGCGGCGCAGGGCGCCAGCCCCTATCGTCCGCCAGGCCCCGGAACGGGCGCCATCTTGCGCCGGGCGCGTCGTTTTCGCACCTGCACAGGCAGACATTGCCCCTGACCGCCTCCCCCGCTATTAGGCGCAGCCTTCCCTCTCAAGCGGAGCTCCTGCGCTGTCTCGGCTAGTGATGAAATTCGGCGGCACCTCGGTCGCCGACCTCGAGCGTATCCGGCGCGTCGGCCGGCTTGTGGCCGCCGAGGTCGCCGCCGGCCATAAGGTCGCGGTCGTCGTGTCGGCCATGGCCGGCAAGACCAACGAGCTGGTCGCCTGGACCGACGGCGCCGGCGCCGCGGCCCAGGGCCTGCCCTCGTCGGACGACGAGTACGACACCGTCGTCGCCTCGGGCGAGCAGGTGACCGCCGGCCTGCTGGCCATGACCCTGCGCAACATGGGCCTGCCGGCCAAGTCGTGGCTGGGCTGGCAGATCCCGATCATCGCCGACGACGCCCACGGCCGCGCCCGCATCGACGACATCCAGCCCGACAAGCTGGTCGCCGCCCTAGACAGCGGCCAGGTGGCGGTGATCGCCGGCTTCCAGGGCGTGACGCGCGACGGCCGCATCGCCACCCTCGGCCGCGGCGGCTCCGACACCAGCGCCGTCGCCATCGCCGCGGCGGTGAAGGCCATCCGCTGCGATATCTATACCGACGTCGACGGCGTCTACACGACCGACCCGCGCATCGAGAGCAAGGCCAGGAAGCTCGGCAAGATCTCCTACGAGGAGATGCTGGAGATGGCCTCCCTGGGCGCCAAGGTCCTGCAGACCCGCTCCGTCGAACTCGCCATGGCCCAGAACGTGCCGGTGCGGGTGTTGTCCAGTTTTGTCGAGCCTGGCGAAGCGCCCGGCCAAGGCACCATCGTGTGCGACGAGGAAGAGATCATGGAAAAGCGCATCGTGAGCGGCGTCGCCTACAGCCGTGACGAAGCCAAGATCAGCCTGTTCGGCCTGCCCGACCATCCGGGCGTCTCGTCCGAGATCTTCGGCGCCCTGGCCGACGCCAACGTCAATGTCGACATGATCGTGCAGAGCCACGCGCGCACCGCCGACACCGCGAACATGGAGTTCACCGTCGGCAAGCGCGACGCCCAGCGCGCCGTCGAGATCGTCCGCGCCCACCAGCCGCAGATCGGCTTCGACGACGTCCAGGTCAACGAGGACGTGGCCAAGGTCTCGGTCATCGGCGTGGGCATGCGCAGCCACACCGGCGTCGCCAAGACCATGTTCCAGGCCCTGGCCGACAAGGGCGTGAACATCCAGGTCATCTCGACCAGCGAGATCAAGATCAGCGTGCTGATCGACGCGGCCTACACCGAACTGGCCGTGCGCGCCCTGCACGCCGGCTTCGGCCTGGACCAGCTCTAAAGCTTCAGCAGCACCCGCCCGCGCTTGCCGCGGGCGGCGAACCGATCGAAGGCGGCGTCGGCGTCCGACAGGGCGTGGACGCTGTCGATCGCCGGCCGCAACGCGCCCGCGCGGGCGGATGCGCGCGCCGTCGCTGCGCGCCACGCCGACGAACTCGAAGCCGGTCAGCACCGGGCCGGGCCGGGCGGATGAGCCGCGCCGAGGCGATCGCGGCGCTCTCGCGCATCATGCTGGGCGCGCTGCGGCCTTGGCCCAGGTCAGCTTGAAGGCGCACCAGACGCCCAGCATCGCCAGCGGCAGCACGGCGACGAACACCCAAAGCCCCGCCGCATGCGCCGTGGCGTCGGTCAGGCCGCCCGAGAACCCGACCAGGTTGGCCACGGCGCCCGCCGCCGCCGCCCCGACCGCCGAGCCGGTCAGCCGCACGGTGGTCATGCCCGCCGCCCCGATCGCCCGCTCCTCGCCCTCCGGCAGCGAGGCCAGGATGCGCTGGCTCATGAACGCCCACGACAGGCCAAAGCCGCCGCCCAGGAACACGCCCGCCGTCACCACCCCGACGATCGACGCCGAGGGCATGGTCAGGGCCGCGAACAGCACGCCGAGGGTCGCCACCACCGCGCCCAGGCGGATCATCCGCGCCGGCCAGGCCCCGGTCAGGTGCGCGACCATCAGGCCCGTCACGGTCCAGGCCGCCGCCTCGCCGGCGATCACGTAGCCCGCCTCCAGCGCCGACAGCCCGGCCAACTGCTGCAGGATGGCCGGGCCATAGATCGCAAAGCCCATCGAGGCGACGGTCAGCAGGAACATGGCGGCGAACCCCGCGCCCGGAATGGCGCCCAGGTCGCCCGCTCCCTTGGGCAGCAGCCGCACCGGCGAACGGCCGTCGAGCCAGACCATCGCCATCAGCAGCGCGACGCCCAGGGCCGTCAGCATCCCGGAGCGGACGAAGTCGCGCGCCATGTCGGCCAGGCCGATGGCCGCCACGCCCGCGGCGATCAGCGCCAGTTGCGGCCAGGCGACCTTGGCCCCGTCGTCGCCCTGGTCACCGCGCGGCAGCATCACGAACGCGGCCCAGGCCACGCCCGCGCCCTGGATCGCGAACAGCCAGAACACCCAGCGCCAGGCGCCCAGGTCGGCGAAGATTCCGCCGATCAGCGGCCCCAGCAGGCTGGCCACGCCCCAGATCGCCGTGATCGAGGCGTAGACCCGCGGCAGCAGCCGGTCGGGGAACAACAACCCGATCGCCACCGAGCAGAACCCGACCACCCAGCCGCCGCCCAGCCCTTGCAGGACGCGGCCGACCAGGAAGCTGGCGATGTCCGGCCCGCCGGCGCTGAGCGCGCATCCGGCCGCGTAGAGCAGCGCCGCCGCCGCGGTCGCCCGGCGCAGGCCGAAGCGCAGCGCCAGCCGGCCCGAGCTCGCCCCGGCCAGCACCGACCCCAGCAGGAACCCCGCCGTCGCCCAGCCGAAATAGGCGTAGCCGCCGAGATCGGCCCCGACGCTGGGCATGATCGTCGCCGTGACCATCGAGTCCGCGGCGCTGATCCAGACGCCCAGGCAGATCAGGATGAAGCGCGGCAGCCGGCCCTCGCCGACGACATCGGCCCAGCTTCCATCCGCGCGTGCGGCCGACGTCATTTGACAACTCCAAACTTTACATATTTCGCACTAGACCCGGCCCGGCGGTTTTGCAATCATCTATTTGTCAAATGCGAACGACATCCGATCAGATCCTGCTGCTGCTGAAGAGCAAGGGACCGGCCCAGACCAAGGCGATCGCCGAGGCCATGGGTGTGACCCGCCAGGCGGCCCGCCTGCAAATGGAAAAGCTCCAGTCCGAGGGGCTGGTCGAGCATGTCGTCGAACGCATGGGGGTCGGCCGCCCCCGCCGTTCCTGGTCGCTCAGCGCCCTCGGAAACGAGCGCTTTCCCAACACCCACGCCCAGCTCACCGTCGAACTGCTGGAGGCGGTGCGCAGCGAGTTCGGCGAGGCGGGCCTGGACCGGCTGGTCGCCCGGCGCGAGCAGGCGACCGAGGTCGGCTATCGCAAGGCGTTGGCGAGCGCCGACACCCTGGAGCAGCGGCTGGAGCGGCTGGCCGGCGTCCGCGCCGCCGAGGGCTACATGGCCGAGTGGAGCCGCACGCCCGACGGCGCCTACCTGCTGATCGAGAACCACTGCCCGATCTGCGCGGCGGCCAGCGCCTGCCAGGGCTTCTGCCGCTCGGAACTGGCGCTGTTCCGCGCCATGCTGGCCCCGGCCCGGGTGGAGCGCGCCGAGCACATCCTGGCGGGCGCGCGGCGGTGCGCCTACCTTGTCACCCCATGGACATCGTCGCCTTCGAACACCTGACCGCCGCCCAGCGCGCCGACTGCGCGCGCATCCTGCGCGAGGCCTTCACCCACATCCCCGCCTATGACGAGGACGGCGACGCCGAGGCCGAGATCGAGACCTTCCTGACCGTCCCCGAGCGCTTCGCCATGGCCGCGCTCGACGGCGAGACGGTGCTGGGCTTCATCGGCGGCATCGACACCTACAGCCACGCGGCCGAGCTGCATCCGCTGGCCGTCGATCCGGCCCACCATCGCAAGGGCGTCGGCGCGGCGCTCACCGCGGCGCTGGAGGCGCGGGTCGCGGCCATGGGCAAGCTGACCGTCTATCTCGGCACCGACGACGAGTTCGGCGGCACCACCCTGTTCGGGGCCGACATCTTTCCCCAGGCGCTGGCCAAGCTGGCCCAGATCGCGCCGACCAACGGCCACCCGTTCTTCTTCTACCGCAAGCTGGGCTACGAGCCCGTCGGCGTGGTCCCGGACGCCAACGGCTTCGGCAAGCCCGACCTGCTGATGGCCAAGCGCGTCGCCCGCCCTTAGCCCCCGCCGGGCGTCGGCAGTTGGAACTGCGGCGACCAGTGGGTCGCCGTCCCCGCCGTCACGTACCAGGTCACCAGCAGCGCGCAGATCAGCGCGCCGGGCAGGTAGCTGCCGGTCCGCCGCCAGGTGAACACCGCGATCGCCCCCACCAGGGCCAGCAGCGGCACGAACTGGATCGCGATGATGGTGTTGAGCGGCTCGGACGCGATCGCCAGCCGCCCGGTGGCCAGCAGCGCCCCATACTGCACCGCCAGCAGCAGCATAAAGCCCAGGCACATGGCCAGGATCCCCGCCGCGTAGTGCGCGCCTCGCCGCTCGCCCGCCACCGCCAGGCTGCCGTGCAGGCCCCGCAGCGAGACGACAAAGAACACGGTCCACAGCGGCAGGTAGGCCAGCGCGAATCCCAGGTGACGCAGGTCCAGCGGCTTCAGGCCCAGAACCCAGAAGCGGTAGTCGACGTGCAGGTAGCGGTCGACCAGATGCAGCGAAACATAGCCCGCCCCGACGCTCAGCAGCGCGATCACCGCCGACCTCGGCCAATCGGCGCGCACGGCGCTCTTCGGCGCCTTCAGGACCAGCCCGGTCCCCAGCGTCAGCACGGCGCCCAGCAGCGCCCAGACCAATAGCTGGTTGGTGATCCACTGCGGGAAGACCGGCATCGGGAAGAACAGCATCCCCAGCTTCATGAACGGAAAGAAGGTGATCGCCGGCAGCGCCGCGGTCAGGGCGAAGGCCAGCCACCAGCGCCCGTCGCGGCGCGCCCGCCCCGGCTCTGGCGTCCTGGCCAGCCGGTGCAGCCAGCGCACGCCCAGCAGGATGTCGAACGCCGTCAGCATCAGGATCACCATCCCGGCGAAGGCGATCAGCGTGCCGACCTCCTTCCAGATCCAGACCTGCTGGCCCGCCGGCAGGGGGCGAGCCGCTCCGTCCAGGGTCCGCTGGAACCAGTCCACGGTCGGGGCGACGCCGCCGGCCGAGAAATGCTCCCAGGGATGGGTCACCGCCGGCACGTGCAGCACCCGCGCGGTTCCCGCCCCGATGTCGCCGTACACGCGGCCCGGCTCGATCGGGCCCGAGGTTGCAAACAGCGCCTGCATCGCCGGCGACTTCGGCGCATCGAAGCCCCGCGGGACCTGCCACATCAGTTCGGCGAACTCGTCATAGCCGCCGAACACCAGCGCCAGGTTGCGCAGGTCCGCCGTCGCCTTCGACCCGAACACCGCGCCGATCGCCGGGGTCGAGCCGACCAGAACCGCCGCCTTGTAACCCGCCGGATCGGACGCCGCCGCGCCGACCACCGGTCCGCCGCCCAGGCTGTGCCCGGCCAGCCCGATATTGGCCTTGTCCACCTGCGGCAGGCTCTTGAGGTATCTCAGCGCCGCCGGACCGCCGAAATCGTTCGCCCCGACGATGGCCGACGAATAGCCGTGGCCCGGCTGGTCCATCGCCACCACCACGAAGCCGCGCCGCGCCAGCTCGATGGCGAACGCCGACTGCATCTCGCGGGTGTTGATGTAGCCGTGGCTGAGCAGCACGCCGGGCGCCGGCCGGGCCGCCGTCGCCGAGGCCGGCGTATAGACCAGGGCCGACAGCGTGGTTCCGCGATCGCCTGCGAACCGGACGTCCCTCACCGTCACGTCGCCGGACGTCTGCACCAGCCACGCCAGCAGCGCGCCCGACAGGATCACGGCCAGGCCGCCCACGAATCCCAGCCACGCCTTGCCCATCGCCCGCCCCTCCCCTGACGAACATCGTTACCCGGAACTATGGGCAGCAGCGCCTGATCAGGCAACCGCCCGCCTGGCGCCTGTTTTCTGGGCGCCCGCGGCGGCCGTCCGCGGATCGGCCGGCCCGATCGCCGGCCCTGGCCATATGGCCACGCTCACAAAGTCGCGCGGTCCTGTTTTCGTCTCCGTTCCGACGCTCAAAGCTGCTAGGAGGCGATTAGGGAAAAGGGAGAGAAACTCGCCTGATGGCCATGCCGGGTGTCGCGGTTCGAGGACAACGCAGCCTGCTTCGGCAGATCCGCGAAGCGCTCGCGTCTGGCGGGCCCGCCCAGTCGCGCCTGGACATCGTCGTGCGGATCATCGCCGGCTCGATGGTCGCCGAGGTCTGCTCCCTCTATATGCGCCGCGCCAGCGGCGACATGGAACTGTTCGCCACCGAGGGCCTCGACCCCGGCGCCGTCCACGTCACCCGCATGAAGCCCGGCGAGGGCCTGATCGGCGAGATCATGCGCCTGGGCCGGCCGCTGAACCTTTCCGACGCGCCGAACCATCCGGCCTTCTCCTACCGGCCCGAGACCGGCGAAGACCCGTTCCACGCCTTCCTGGGCGTGCCGCTGCTGCGCGGCGGCCGCGCCATCGGCGTGCTGGTCGTCCAGAACCGCACCGAGCGGGTCTATACCGACGACGAGGTCGAGGACCTGCAGATCGTCGCCATGGTGCTGGCCGAGATGGTCGCCGGCAGCGAGCTGGAGGGCGAGCTCAAGGGCGTCGAGATCGCGCCCCACCGGCCCGAGCGGCTGATCGGTTCGAAATTCGCCGACGGCCTGGCGCTCGGCGTGGCTGTGCTGCACGAACCCCCGGTCGCGCCCTCGCAACTGCTGGCCGAGGACGTGGTCGCCGAGGAGGCGCGCCTGAAGACCGCGATCCTGGGCCTCCAGGCCCAGATCGACGACATGCTGACCGGCGAGCACGGCCTGGTCGACGCCTCCTTCGAGGTGCTCGAGACCTACAAGATGTTCGCCCACGACCGGGGCTGGAACCGCAACCTCGAGGACGCCGTGCGCAACGGCCTGACCGCCGAGGCCGCCGTCGAGCGGGTGCGTTCCGAGCACCGCGCCCGCCTGGGCCAGGCCCGCGACCCCTATCTGCGCGAGCGCCTGCACGACTTCGAGGACCTGGCCGACCGCCTGTTGCGCCACCTGTCCGGCGACGGCCACACCGCCCGCGACCTGCCCGAGAACGCCATCCTGATCGCGCGGAACCTCGGCCCCGCCGACCTGCTCGAATACGACCGCACCAAGCTGGCCGGCCTGCTGCTGGAGGAAGGCTCCTCGGCCAGCCACGCCGCCATCGTCGCGCGCGCGCTCGACATCCCCTGCGTCGGGCGCCTGCCCGGCCTGCGCGACAAGGTCTCCGAGGGCGACCCGGTCATCGTCGACGCCGAGACCGGCGAGGCCTATCTGCGCCCCCGCGTCGACGTGGTGAAGGCGCTCCAGGCCCGCCTGGAGGTCCGCCTGCAACGGCGCGCCGAGTTCGCCAAGCTGCGCGACACCCCGGCCTTCACCCGCGACGGCCACAAGGTCACGCTGCTGATGAACGCCGGCCTGGACGTCGACCTCGACATCCTGGGCGAGACCGGCGCGGAGGGCATCGGCCTCTTCCGCACCGAGTTCCAGTTCATGGTCGCCGAGGAGATGCCGCGCTTCAACGCCCAGACCGCGCTCTACGGCCGGGTGATGGACGCCGCCGGCGAGCGGCCCGTCACCTTCCGCACCCTCGACCTCGGCGGCGACAAGGTGCTGCCCTATCTGGAGGCCGAGCGCGAGGAGAACCCGGCCCTCGGCTGGCGCGCGATCCGCATGGGCCTCGACCGCCCGGCCCTGCTGCGGCTGCAGTTGCGCGCCCTGATCGCCGCCGCCCGCGGCCGGCCCCTGCGCATCATGTTCCCGCTGGTGGCCAGCGTGGACGAGTTCCGCGCCGCCCGCGCCCTGGTCGATCACGAGGTCGCCTGGGCCCAGCGCCGCGGCCGCCCCGCCCCCTCGCGCCTGGACGTCGGCGCGATGATCGAGGCGCCGGCCGTGGTCTGGCACCTGGACGCCCTGCTGCCGATGACCGACTTCGTCAGCGTCGGCACCAACGACCTGATGCAGTACCTGTTCGCCGCCGACCGGGGGAACCCGCGGGTGTCGGACCGCTACGACTTCCTCTCGCCCCCGGCCCTGCGCGCGCTGCAGACCATCCAGAAGGCCTGCGAGGAGACCGGCACCCCGGTCTCGGTGTGCGGCGAGATGGCCGGCCGGCCGCTGGAAGCCTTCACCCTGGTGGCGCTGGGCTTCGACCGACTGTCGATGCCGCCGGCCGGCATCGGCCCGGTCAAGCAGATGGTCCTGTCCTGCGATCGCGAGGCCGCCCGCCGCGGCGTCACCGCCCTGATGCGCAGCACCGCCGGCTCGGTTCGGAACGAGATCGAAACTCTCGCTCGAAAATTGTATTTGGCGATCTGAATACAGCGCGACGGGGGGCGTCGCGCCTACGCCCCCGCGTCCGATTAGCGCATTGAATCCCAATGCCTTGAATGATATTCACAACCCAATATTAAGACCTTTACTGTAAATCCGGCTGGGCGTGAGTTCGCCTTAAAATCGTAACGCTAGCAAGAGGCGCCAAGTAGCCATGCCGCTCGATACTGGCGGGGTTACAAGTCTGGATTTGCGTAATGGCGGCGATCGCGAGACCAGCCGCGCCGGCGCCCTGACGCCCACCCTGGAAGCCGGACCCGATATTGGCGCAGCGCTGAAGGCGGCGCGGGAATTCCGCGGCCTCAACCTGCAGGAACTGGCCGACTCCACGCGAATTCGCCGCAGCTATCTTGCCGCCATCGAGGAGATGCGACTGGACGAGCTGCCCTCGCGCCCGTTCACGATCGGCTATATCCGCGCCTACGCCGCCGCGCTCGGCCTCGACGGCGACGCCGCGGTCGAACGCTTCCGCCGCGACGAGCCGATTCCCGACACCGCCCTGCGCGCGCCGATCGGGGTCAGCGAATCCAAGGATCCGCGCCTGAGCCTGATCGTCGGCGGCGGCATGCTGGTCATCGCCGCCATCGTCCTCTGGAACGTCGCCCAGCGGGCGATGACCGCCGACGCGCCCCCGCCCCACACCGCGCCCGCCGCCGCCATGGCCAAGGCCAAGCTCGGCGCGCCCGCCGGCCCCGTCGCCCTGGGCGCCCCGCTGCCCGCGCCGGTCGAGTCGACCACCCCGACCCCCTATGAAACTCCCGGCCTGGCCGAGGCCACCGCCGCCGGCGGTTCGTCCGACGCCGTGGTCGCCGCCAAGCGGGCCGCGGCCCTGGCGCCCAAGAGCGAGGCCGCCGCCCCGGCCGAGCCCCTGCCCATCAGCTTCGTGCCGCGCGGCACGGTCTACGGCGCCGAGCCGGCGACCTCGCTGGTCACCCTCCAGGCCCGCAAGGGCGTCTCGCTGATCGTGCGCGGCAACGGCGGCGCGGTCTACTTCGCCCGCCAGCTCTCCGCCGGCCAGGCCTACCGCGTGCCGAACCTCAAGGGCCTGACCCTCGAGGTCACCGACCCCGCGGCCTTCCAGGTCTTCGTCGGCGGCCAGAGCAAGGGCCTGATGCCGGCCGCGACCATCGCCGCCGAGAAGCTTACGGGCTAGCCTCCCGCCCCCGTCTCGGCGAAGTTGCCGCCTCGTGCAGTACGGAGGTCAAGGCATGGTCGCGAGCGTCACCGACAGCGAAGCGGTCCCCAGCAACGCAGCCCAGATGGCCTCGCCGTCCTATCGGCTGGCGGCGATGGACGAGGACTTCCTGCTCGGCGATTCGATGCGGGGCGTCCGCTTCCTGCTGGAATACGCCAAGGCCGAGGACGCCCTGCGCGCCTGGGGCGTGCGCTCCACCATCGTCGTCTTCGGCAGCGCCCGCATCATTGCGAACGGCCCTGGACGCCACGCCGGCTGGTACGCGGCCGCCCGCGAGTTCGGCCGCATCGCCTCGCTGCGCGGCGGCGCCCTGCTCACCAACGGCGAGCCCCGCGACAACGTCATCGCCACCGGCGGCGGCCCGGGGATCATGGAGGCGGCCAATCTCGGCGCGCTGGACGCCGGCGCCCCCTCGGTCGGCTTCAACATCACCCTGCCGTTCGAGCAGGAGCCCAACGCCTATTCGACGCCGGACCTGACCTTCCGTTTCCACTACTTCGCCATGCGCAAGATGCACCTGGCCATGCGCGCCAATGCGCTGGTGGTGTTCCCCGGCGGCTTCGGCACCCTCGACGAGCTCTTCGAGATCCTGACCCTGCGCCAGACCGACAAGGCCCCCAAGATCCCCGTCGTGCTGTTCGACGAGGCCTATTGGCGCTCGGTGATCAACTTCGACACCATGATCGCCGAGGGCATGATCAAGGCCGCCGACCTCGATCTCTTCAAGTTCGCCGAGAGCGCCGAGGAGGTCTGGAGCGCCCTGCTGGAGGGCGGTCTCAAGCCGGGCGAGGACATCACCTGACCCGGGCGCCCGGGCGGCCTCGCGTTTTCCCGCGGAACGCCCTATTTTCCGCGGGTCATGACCGTGCAAGACCACACCCACGTCCGCCCCTGGCGCGCCATCGACCGGCGCGTCTCGCGTAAGATCCGCGTCGGCAAGGTGGAGGTCGGCGGCGACGCGCCGATCACGGTCCAGTCGATGACCAACACGCTGACGGCCGACGCCGCGGCGACCATCGACCAGATCCGTCAGTTGGAGGAGGCCGGCGCCGACATCGTCCGCGTCTCCTGCCCCGACGTGGAATCGACCGCCGCCTTCAAGACCATCGCCAAGGCGACCAAGCTGCCGCTCGTGGCCGACATCCACTTCCACTACAAGCGCGGCATCGAGGCGGCCCAGGCCGGCGCGGCCTGCCTGCGGATCAATCCCGGCAACATCGGCTCGCCCGCCCGCGTCAAGGAAGTCATCCAGGCCGCCCGCGACCACGGCTGCTCGATGCGGATCGGCGTCAACGCCGGCAGCCTCGAACCGCACCTGCTGGAGAAGTACGGCGAGCCCTGCCCCGCGGCCATGGTCGAGAGCGCCCTCGACCACGCCCGCATCCTGCAGGACAACGACTTCCACGAGTTCAAGATCAGCGTGAAGGCGTCCGACGTCTTCATGACCGTCGCGGCCTATCAGCAGCTCGCCGAGGCCATCGACTGCCCGCTGCACGTCGGCATCACCGAGGCCGGCGCCCTGCGCACCGGCACCGTCAAGTCCGCGATCGGCATGGGCTCGCTGCTGTGGGCCGGCATCGGCGACACCATCCGCGTCAGCCTCGCCGCCGATCCGGTCGAGGAGATCAAGGTCGGCTTCGACATCCTCAAGTCGCTGGGCCTGCGCCACCGCGGCGTGAACATCATCGCCTGCCCGTCCTGCGCGCGTCAGGGCTTCAACGTCATCCAGACGGTCGAGACGCTGGAGAAGCGCCTAGCCCACATCGCCACCCCGATGAGCCTCTCGATCATCGGCTGCGTCGTGAACGGCCCGGGCGAGGCGCTGATGACCGACGTCGGCTTCACCGGCGGCGGCAAGGGCGCGGGCATGGTCTATCTGGCCGGCAAGCCAGATCACAAGATGGACAACGACAAGATGGTCGACCACATCGTCGAACTGGTCGAGGCCAAGGCCGCCGAGCTCGCCCGGGCCGAACAGGCGGCCCTCGAAGCCGCCGAGTAGGCCGCTTCACTTCTTGTTTGCGAACATGGGCTTAACATCGCCCCGGTAAGTGCCCGAGGTGTGTGTTGTGACTTCGACTACTCCCGCAGCGAGCGATAACCGCCGCGCCGTCGTCCGCATCATGGCCTACGAGATCATGCGGATCAGTTCCTCCATGGCCAAGGTCCATGGCGGCGACATCATCGAGTATCTCGTCTTCACCGCCATCTGGGTGCTGAACACCAACCACCTGATCGGCGACCCGCGCTACAGCGAGCTGAAGTCCATTCCGCCCGATCCCCTGCGCAAGCCCGCCACCATGGACGACCTGCGCCGCACCGTGCCGATGCCCGACGACATCCTGCGGACCTATGTGGACCGCCTGCTCGCCCGCGGATACGTCGAGGAACGGCCCGGCGGCTTCGTGGCGCCGACCGCGGTGTTCGCCCAGCCTGAAATGCTCAATGGGTCGAACGAGCTCTACAGCCATGTGATGACCATGGTCCGCTCGATGCGCACCGCGGGTTTCGCCTTCGGCGACTAGCCGCGCCGGCGCCGATCGGGGCCTGGATGCGATTTCAAATTGAACATTGTCAAAGATGACGCCCGCGTCACCTCTTGCGCTCGCCGCTCAGCCTTGATTAGGTGCCCCGCCTAAACCCAGGGAGGGACACCATGTCCGCGGACGGCAACTGGAAGATCACGATCAACTCGCCGATGGGCGCTCAGGAGGTCGAGGCCTCGATCACCACCAGCGGCGACACCTTCACCGGCCAGACCAAGGGCCGCATGGGTGAGCAGACCATCGAAGGCAAGGTGTCGGGCGACACCCTGACCTGGTCGAGCGCCATCACCCAACCGATGCCGATGACGCTGGAGTTCACCGCCACCGTGGCCGGCGACTCCATGAGCGGCAACGTCAAGCTGGGCGCCTTCGGCTCGGCCCCGCTCACGGGCGTGCGCGTCTAGGACGTTTGCGCCGAAGCGGACACCGGTTCGGCGCATGGGCCCTCTCCTCGCGGAGAGGGCCTTTTTCGTTGGAGGCGGGCCGCGGGGAGGCTAGAGAAGCGTCCCTTCACTCACCAGCGACTGGAACCCCGTGCGTCTCCCCCAGGCCAGATTGGATCAGGTCCTCGACCGCTTCCGCGAGATCGAGGCGCGCATGGGCGCGGCCACCGACGGCGCCGAGATCGTGCGCCTGTCCAAGGAGCACGCCGAGCTGAAGCCGGTCGCCGACGCGGTGCTGGCCGTGGCCCGCGCCCGCGAGGAGCTGCCCGAGCTCGAGGAGATGGCCAAGGCCGGCGACGCCGAGATGGCCGCCCTGGCGCAGGACGAACTGGCCGCCCTGAACGAGCGCCTGCCGGGCCTGGAGCACGAGGTCGCCCTGCTGCTGGCCCCCAAGGACAAGGACGAGAACGCTTCGGCCATCCTGGAAGTGCGCGCCGGCACCGGCGGCGACGAGGCCGCCCTCTTCGCCGGCGACCTCTTCCGCATGTACCAGCGCTACGCCCAGAACCACGGCTGGCGGGTCGAGATCGACTCGATCTCCGAGGGCGAGGTCGGCGGCTACAAGGAAATCGTCGCCTCGATCACCGGCGACGGCGTGTTCGGCCGGCTGAAATTCGAGAGCGGCGTCCACCGCGTCCAGCGCGTGCCCGAGACCGAGGCCGGCGGCCGCATCCACACCTCGGCCGCCACCGTCGCGGTGCTGCCCGAGGTCGAGGACGTCGAGATCGAGATCCGCGACGCGGACCTGCGCATCGACACCTATCGCTCGTCCGGGGCCGGCGGCCAGCACGTCAACAAGACCGACTCGGCCGTGCGCATCACCCACCTGCCGACCGGCATCGTGGTCACCTCGTCCGAGAAGTCGCAGCACCAGAACCGCGCCCGCGCCCTGAAGGTGCTGCAGGCCCGGCTCTACGACCAGCAGCGCGAGGCCCTCGACACCGCTCGCGCCGACGCCCGCAAGAGCCAGGTCGGCTCGGGCGACCGCTCCGAGCGCATCCGCACCTACAACTTCCCGCAGGGCCGGGTGACCGACCACCGGATCAACCTGACCCTCTACAACCTCGCCAAGATCATCGAGGGCGAGGCGCTGGACGACGTGATCGACCCGCTGATCGCCGAGGACCAGGCCGCGCGCCTGGCCGCGCTGGAAGACGAGTTCAACTAGCGGCGCAGCGCGCTGCGCACCCGCTCGGCCTGGCGCAGGCTGTCGCTCACGGCCTTGTCCTTGATCTTCGAGATGTCCAGGTGGAACGCCAGGCCGACGCTGTCGGCCATGGCCGCGCCGCGCTCGCCCATCGGCCTGGCCGGACCGATGGTGGTGTCCAGCGCCGTCTGGTGCTCGATCTCGGCGTTGATCTCGGCGCCCACCAGCACGACCATCACCGAGAACCAGATCCAGGTCATGAAGGCCACCACCGCGCCCAGCGAACCGTAGGTCACGTCGTAGTGGGCGATGTTGTTCAGGTACCAGGAAAAGCCCAGCGACCCGACCAGCCAGAACACCGCCGCCAGCACCGCGCCCACGCTCACCCACCGCCAGCGCGCCCGCGCCCGGCACGGCGCGTGGCGATAGATCACCCCGAACGCCCCGGCCGCCATCGCCAGCAGGATCAGCCAGCGCAGCGGGATCCAGACCAGCGCCAGCTCCTCCAGCCCCAGGGCCTCGAACACGATCGGGGCTGCGACCAGCACCGCGCACATCACCACCAGGAACAGCAGCGCCCCGAAGGTGAAGACGTAGGTCAGGGCGATCCGCGTGAAATAGTTGCGCTTCTCCTCCTCGTCATAGGCGATGTTCAGCCCGTCGAAGAGCGCCTTCATCCCGGCGTTGGCCGACCACACCGACAGCAGCAGGCTGACCACGAACGCCGCCGACAGCGTCGCCGAGGGCCGGCTGGCCAGCCGCAGCATCTGCTCGCCGACGATGTTGATGACCTCGGCCGGGAACACGCTGGCCATGCTGTCCAGTTGCGCCTGCACCGCCCCGACGTCGGCGATCAGCCCGTAGAGCGAGACGAACACCCCCATGGCCGGGAACAGCGCCAGCAGCGTGTAGAAGGTCACCCCGCCCGCCACCGAGGGCAGCCGGTCGCGCCCGATCTCCTGATAGGTGCGCCAGGCGATGTCCTTCCAGCCCAGCGGCGGGATCGCATGCGGCCCGCGGGCGGTGCGGCCGCGGCGCGGTTCGGCGGCGGCGAACGCCTCGGGCGTGGCGATCGCATCGACGCTCAGCCGGCCGCGGACCCGCTGGTGGCTGCGCCGCCAAAGCTCGGTCATGGCGACCAGTCCGACCCAGGGCGCCGCGCGCCAGAAGATCCCCACGGCGCGGTCCCACGCCGATCGATCCTTCCCTTCGGACATCCGCACCCTTTCCTCGCCGCCCCAGACAGGCTGGAACACCCCGATCTTGCCAGCGTTCCGCGCCGCGGGCAGCTACCGGCGCGGGCGCGACTATGCGAAGACTTCGCCAGTTCGCCGACAGACCTGGGGATCAAGGCTTCATGACCGGCCACATCGCAGCGCTCTATCGCCATCCGGTGAAAGGCTTCACCCCCGAGCGCCTGGACCACGCCGAGCTCACCGCCGGCGGCCCCTTCCCGTGCGACCGGCTCTACGCGGTGGAGAACGGCCCCTCGGGCTTCGATCCGGCCGCGCCGGGCTACATCCCCAAGCAGAAGTTCACCGTGCTCATGGCCATCGCCCAGGTGGCCAAGGCCCGCACCCGCTACGACGAGGCGAGCGGCGTCCTCACCGCCGCCGCCGCCGGCCATCCGGACTTCCAGGGCTCCCTGCTGCAGCCGGAAGGGCGCGCGGCCTTCGAGGCCTGGCTGACCGCGCTGCTGGACGAGGAGGTCCGCGGCGACCTCAAGGTCATCGACGCGCCGGGCCACCGCTTCATGGACCACCCGCAGGGCCACGTCTCGATCATCAACATGGCCAGCGTCCGCGACCTGGAGGCCAGGATCGGCCGCCCCGTCGATCCGCTGCGCTTCCGCGGCAACCTCTGTGTCGAAGGCTGGCCGGCCTGGGTCGAGAACGGGTGGGAGGGCCGCCAACTGATGGTCGGCTTCGCCCGCGCCAAGGTGTTCAAGCCGATCGTGCGCTGCGCCGCCACCCACGTGAACCCGACCACGGCCGAGCGCGACATGGATGTGGTCAAGGCGCTCTTCGACAACTATGGGCACATGAACCTGGGCATCTATGTCCACGTTACCGACTCGGGACGGATCACGGTCGGCGACGCCGCCACCATGCCGTCCCTGGAGCCCGCCGCATGACGCTCACCCTCCTGCAAGCCTGGCAGTCGGCCAAGACTCGGCTGGAAGCCGTGGGCCTGACGGGGCCGGTGATCGACGCGCGCCTGCTGGTGGAGGCCGCCGCCGACGCCACCCGGGCCGACATCGTCACCGATCCCCACCGCGCCCTGACGCCGCAGCAGGAGGCGCGCCTGGCCGACTACGTCTCGCGGCGCGAGCGGCGCGAGCCGGTCAGCCACATCCTTGGCCGCAAGGGCTTCTGGAAGGTCATGCTGGCGGTCAACGCCGACGTGCTGACCCCGCGCCCGGAGACCGAGGTCATCGTCGACTACGTGCTCAAGCAGTTCCCCGAGCAGATGGCCTTCGACATCCTCGACCTCGGCGTCGGCTCGGGCGCGATCATCCTCTCGATCCTGGCCGAGCGGCCCGCCGCCAAGGGCCTGGCCACCGACATCTCCGACGAGGCCCTGGCCGTGGCGCGCGAGAACGCCGCCAACCTCGGCCTGGCGGGCCGCGTCGCCTTCGCGCGCGGCGACTGGACCGCCGGCCTGCAGGACGCCAGCTTCGACGTCGTCGTCTCCAACCCGCCCTATATCGCCAGCAAGGTGATCGAGACCCTCGACCCCGAGGTGAAGCACTTCGACCCGCGCATCGCCCTCGACGGCGGCGACGACGGCCTGGACGCCTATCGCCATCTGGCCCCGGAAATCATGCGCGTGCTCAAGCCCGGCGGCCTGTTCGCCGTGGAGATCGGCTACGACCAGAAGGAGCCGGTCGAGGCCCTGTTCACGGCCGCCGGCGGCAGTGAAGTCTGGACGATCAAGGATTTGTCTACTCACGACCGTGTCGTGGTGGGCGTGAAAAACCCCTTGGAAACCCGCAAGTGAATCGCTAAGTCTTTATCTCGTCTCCACCCAATTCGCCGGTGCTCGAGGTTGAGGACGCCCTGAGAAGTCAGGACGTACAACCGCTCCGGCAGGCGCGCAGGCTTAGCGTGTCTCGCGCCTCAAGGTCAGGGCGGACGACGGAGAACACTTACGTCTTCAACACGGACTTACGGGCGAGAATGCCCGATCAAGGCGAGAGGATAGACCGCGCGCTTACCGGCGAGACCGAAGCGGCGGCGGACACAACGAATGAGAGATTTCAAGGGTATGAAGCGCCAGCGCGGCCGCAATCGTGGCGGTGGCGGCGGCGGAAAGCCTCAGCAGCAGAACGCGAACAGGGCCTTCGACTCCAACGGCCCTGACGGCGTGAAGGTGCGCGGCAACGCCCAGCACGTTTTCGAGAAGTACCAGCAGTTGGCTCGCGACGCCTCGTCGTCCGGCGACCGCGTGCTGGCCGAGAATTACCTGCAGCACGCCGAGCACTACTTCCGCACCGTGCGCGCCATGCAGCCGACCAAGCCCGCCGCCGAAATCCTTGGCCGCGACACCTATTCCGGCGGCCTCGACATCGATTTCGAGGACGAGAGCGGCGCCCAGGCGGCGGCGGAAGCCGAAGCGGCGGCCGGCGAGGCTGAAGGTTCCGAAGGCGGCGAAGGCGAAGGCCAGCAGGCCCGCGGCGAGCGCTGGCGCGACCGTGACGATCGCCAGGACCGTCAACGCGACGAGCGTCCCCGCGAGCGCGACGACCGCCCGCGGAACGATCGCTTCGAAGGCCGCAACCGCGACCGCAACGACCGCTATCGCGATCGGGACGAGCGTCCCCGTGACGACCGGCCTCGCGACGATCGGCCCCGTGATGAGCGCCCCCGCGACGATCGGCCGCGTGACGAGCGTTCGCGCGACGACCGCCCCCGCGACGACCGTCCGCGGGCCGAGCGCGAGGATCGCCGCGATCGCGACGAGCGTCCGCGCGGCGAGCGTTTCGAAGGCCGCCGCGACCGCGAGGATCGCCCCGAACGCCCGGAACGCGCCGAGCGGCAGGACCGTCCCGAGCGTGACCCGCTGGCCGTGGTCGAACCCAAGGCCGCGCCGCTGGTCCCCGTCGAGGACAAGGCCTCGCCCGTGCTGCGCGACGAGGACGGCGGCGAAAGCCACGCCCCGGCCTTCCTGAAGGCCCCGCGCACGCCCCGCGCCCCCAAAGCCGAGGCTCCGGCCGCCGCCGAGGGCGAAGAGAAACCCAAGGCCCGCCGCCGCCGCGCCCCGCGCAGCTTCGAAGGCGGCGAAGCTTCCTCCAACGAGACCGAGGAAGCCTAGGAGCCCGCGCGAAACCGACCTGGATGCTCCCCCTGGGGGAGGTCGCCCTATTTTTCCTTCCCCGCTTCGCAGGGGAGGAAAAGCGGCCATATGCCGTCATCCTTGCGCCAGGCCTCCGATCGTCATCCCCGGCCGCGCATGCGTGCCGGGGATCCATACGCACCGGCGATTTTCGGCAAGGCCCGATGTCCATGGATGGCCGGGACCCGCCGGCCCGGCCATGACGAGCCATGGAGAAATGCGATCAGCCCCTCCCTCGCGGGAGGGGTTTTTCGTTTGGGGATCAGAACCTGTAGCCGACGCCCATGCGGAAGCTGCGGCCCGGCAGCGGGGCCAGGTCCTTGAGGAACGAGGCGTGCTCGCGCGCTTCGGCGTCGTTGAGGTTCCGACCCTCGAGGAACAGCCGCAGCTTGCGGTCCGCGAACGGCGCCGCCGACAGATAGACGTTCAGCACGCGGTAGCCGTCCGTAGGCAGCTCGTACTCGGCGACGCGGTCCTGTTCGCCCACCTGGCGCAGCTCCAGCTTGCCCGTCCACCAGCCGCCGTCGAACACCGCCCGCCCGGTCGCCGACCACGGCGGAATGCGGGCCGGCGGGCCAAGGTCGGTATCGCCGCGCACGTAGTCGGCCGCGCCTTCCAGCCTGAAGCTGCGCTCGCCGTCCTGCCAGAGCCGGTACGAGATCTCGGCCTCGGCGCCATAGAAGGTCGCGTCGGTCTGCACGTAGTCGAAGATGGCGAAGCCGCTCTCCTCGTCGACCTCGCCGTTCGCCCGCAGGTCGATGAAGCCGTCGTACTTCACGGCGAAGGCGTGCAGGTCCATCTCCCACGGCCCCGAGCCATAGTGCGCGGTCGCATCCAGCGAGTACGAGACCTCGGAGTCCAGGTCGGGGTTCCCGACCTCGAAGCCGCGGGTGGCGGCGTGGGCGCCGTCGGCGAACAGTTCCGCCTCGGTCGGCGCCCGCGCGGTCCGCGAGGCCGACAGCCCCAGGAACCAGCCCTCGGCTGGCCGCAGGAAGCCGCCGATGCTGGCCGAGACGTTGGTGAAGTCGCGCGAGGCCGCGTCGGTCTCCAGCTCGCGCCGGTCCAGGCGCAACCCGCCCTCGACGCCCCAGGCGTCGTTGTCCAGGCGCTGCAGGGTGAAGACGCCCAGCTCGTGCGTCTCGGTCGACGGCACATAGGCTTCGTCGCCGTTGGCGTCGAGCTTGCGCGACAGGGCCTGCAGGCCGACCGCGCCCTGCCAGCCGCCGCGCGCCTTCTGCACCAGCTCGGCGCGCGCTTCCCAGCCCTCGGACAGGAACTGGGTGCCCACCTCGCCGCCTTCGAGCTCGACATGCTCATAGTCCGCATAGCCGGCGGAGACCTTCAACTGGTCGAACGGGCCGAGGTCGAGATTGAGCCCGCCGCGCAGGTCGTAACGGGTCTGCTTCAGGTCGATCTGAACGCCGCCCTCTTCGCCTTCTTCGTCCTCATGGTCATGATCATGGTCGTCGTGGGCCTCGTGCGTGTGGCCGGGCACGCCATAGGTGGTGTCGGTGCGCTTGACCGCCACGCCCAGGAAACCCTTGTCGCCGACATAGGACACGCCGCCGCCATAGGCGTTCAGCTCGACCGCGGTGTTGGCGACGCTCGAGGGCTCCTTGCCCAGGTACTCCTCGCCCTCGGCGGCCATGAACCGCCGCGACTCCGCCGGCGAGGGAATGTCGTAGTCCGAGCTCTCGCGGTGCAGGCCGTCCAGGCTGAACACCCAGCCGCCGACGCCCGCCTTGACCGAGGCCGAAACCGCCGAGCCCTCGTCCACGCTGGTGCCGGACGCGAGCAGCCGGCCGTGCACCCCCTCGACCTTCTTGCTGGAGATGCGGTCGTCGATGATGTTGACGATGCCGCCGATCGCCGAGCCGCCATAGGCCAGGGCCGAGGGGCCGCGCAGCACTTCGATCCGCTCGGCCTCCTGCGGGTCGTTGGCGACCTGGTGGTCGGGCGACAGCGCCGAGGCGTCGATCATGCCCACGCCGTTGCTCAGCACCAGCACCCGCGGCCCGGCCAGGCCGCGGATCACCGGGCGGCTGGCCCCCGGCCCGAAGAAGGTCGAGCGCACGCCCGGCAGGCCGGCCAGCACGTCGCCCAGACCCGCCGACGGCGCGGCGTCCAGGTCGTCGCGCTTCATCACCTCGACGCTGGTCGTCACCGAATCCATGGAAACCACATAGGGCGCGGCGGTGACCACGAACTCGGACACCTCCTTGGGCGCCTCGGCGTGGGCCGATCCGGCGGTCAGCGCGGCGACGCCCGCAGCGGCGAGAAGGTGGGTCTTGGTCATGGGAACGCCTCGGGCATACTGATGGCGGTGGACTTGAATCCGCCCCGCCCTGTTACGAAATAACAGAGACCGTTATGAGATAACATAACCGCCCGTCAAGCGGCTTTGCTTGCCGGGCGCGCGAGAGGCAGGTAGCCAGGGGTCATGGGAACCGAATGTCATCATGCGGACGGCGCGCATCCGGGGCTGAAGGGTCATGCCCTGAGCCACGCGCTCGGCGTGGCCGAGAGCCGCTGCGCCGCCACCCAGGAGCGCCTGACCACCCCGCGCCGGCGGGTGCTGGAACTGCTGCTGGAGGCCGACGGCCCGCAGAAGGCCTATGACCTGATCGCCGCCTTCGGCGCCCACGGCGAACCGGCCAAGCCGCCGACCGTCTACCGCGCCCTGGAGTTCCTCGAGCGCCTGGGCTTCGCCCACCGCATCGAAAGCCTCAACGCCTACGTCCCGTGCCGGATCGACGGCGCCGAGCACCGCGCCGCCTTCCTGATCTGCGACTGCTGCGGCGCGGCCGAGGAATTCGAGCCGGACTTCACCGCCCAGCTCGCCGCCGCCGAGGCGGCGGGCTACCAGGTCGCCACCATCACCCTGGAAGCCCGCGGCCGCTGCGCCGCCTGCCGCGCCGGCTAAGGCCGGTGATCGAAGTCACCCCCACCATCAGCATCTCCGAGGACGAGATCACCGAGCGGTTCATCCGCTCGGCCGGCCCCGGCGGCCAGAACGTCAACAAGGTCTCCACCGCCGTGGAGCTGCGCTTCGACGTGCGCGGCTCGCCGTCCCTGCCCAACGACGTGGCGGTGCGGCTGATGCGGCTGGCCGGGCGCAAGCTCACCCAGGACGGCGTGCTGGTGCTGACGGCGATGAGTTTCCGCACCCAGGAGCGCAACCGCGCCGACGCCCAGGAGCGCCTGCTCGAACTCATCCGCAAGGCCGCCGAGCCGCCGCCCCCGCCCCGCAAGAAGACCCGGCCCACCCTCGCCTCCAAGAAACGCCGGGTGGAAACCAAGGTGCGCCGCGGCGGGGTCAAGGCCATGCGCGGCAAGGTCCGGGGCGACGACTAGGGGTTAACCCTTGGCGGTGGGGCTTCCGGATGCGTAATGTGCGCGCGCCATGTCACCTATTCGCCTGATCTCCGCTTCCGCCGCCCTGCTGTTCGTCGCCGCCTGCGCTCCGACCCTGGGCCCGCCCCCGCCTCCGCCGCCCGGATCGGGCCCGGCCAGCGCCGGCGTGTTCCGCGCCGAGGACTTCTCGTGGTCCGCCGTTCCCGGCCCCGGCCGCGTCGACGGCCGCCTGACCTACAAGGCCGGCCAGACCCGCTACTCCTGCACCGGCGCGGGCGTGGTGCTGACGCCCGAGACGCCCTGGACGCGGCGGCGGATGAGCATCCTCTACACCTCGGCCGACCGCGCCGCCCTGCCGGCCGACGAGGTCCGCGCCCGCACGCCCTCGGCCCCCAGCGGCGACTATTCGGCCTTCGTCAAGCGCACGGTCTGCGACGCGGGCAGCGCCTTCAGCTTCTCGGGCCTGGCCAACGGCGCCTGGTACGTGATCACCGTGGCCAAGCCGGTCGGCGGCGAGGGCCCCGACATCGCCGTCATGCGCCGCGTCGAAATCCGCGGCGGCCGCGCGGTGAAGGTCGAGCTGTAGTTCCCGTATCGCCATCCTTGGACGAATGAAGAACGCCCCGGAGATCGCTCTCCGGGGCGTTCGCCTTAGTGGACCTTGGCCCGTCCGATCTCCAGGCCCTCGGCGCTGGCGCCGACCTGGATGACCGAGCCGTCCTCCAGGTCGCCCGCCAGCAGCTTGCGGGCGATCGGATCGACCAGCTCCTTCTGGATCACGCGCTTGAGCGGCCGCGCGCCGTAGACGGGGTCGTAGCCCTTGTCGGCCAGCCAGTGCATGGCCGCCGGGTCCAGCACGATCGACATGCGCCGGTCGGCCAGCAGCTTCTCGACCCGCTGAAGCTGGATGCCGACGATGTTGTCCATCTCCGCGCGGCCCAGCCGCTTGAAGAGGATGATCTCGTCGATCCGGTTCAGGAACTCGGGCCGGAAGTGGCGACGGACCACGTCCATCACCATCGGCCGCGCGTCCTCGACGTCATCCCCCTCGCCCTGGCTGGCGAGGAACTCCGACCCCAGGTTCGAGGTCATGATCAGGATGGTGTTGCGGAAGTCGACCGTGCGGCCCTGGCCGTCGGTCAGGCGCCCGTCGTCCAGCACCTGCAGCAGCACGTTGAACACGTCCGGGTGCGCCTTCTCGACCTCGTCGAACAGCACGACCTGGTAGGGCCGCCGCCGCACCGCTTCGGTCAGCGCCCCGCCCTCGTCGTAGCCGACATAGCCGGGAGGCGCGCCGATCATGCGGCTGACCGAGTGCTTCTCCATGTACTCGCTCATGTCCATCCGGGTGATGGCGTTCTCGTCGTCGAACATGAAGCCGGCCAGGGCCTTGGTCAGCTCGGTCTTGCCGACGCCGGTGGGGCCCAGGAACAGGAACGAGCCGATCGGGCGGTTGGGGTCCTGCAAGCCGGCGCGCGCGCGGCGCACCGCGTCGGACACCGCGACCAGCGCTTCCTCCTGGCCGACCACCCGCTTGCGCAGGGCGTCCTCCATGGCCAGCAGCTTTTCGCGCTCGCCTTCCAGCATCTTGTCGACCGGGATGCCGGTCCAGCGGCTGACCACGGCGGCGATCTGCTCTGCGTCGACCACCTCGGGGCTGACCGGGTTCTCGGCCGCGGCGGCCTCCTCCTCGGCCAGGCGGCGCTCGAGCTGCGGGATCTCGCCATAGGCGATCTCGGACGCCCGCTGCAGGTCGCCGCGGCGCTGGGCGGTCACCAGTTCGGCGCGCAGCCGGTCCAGGGCCTCGCGGGCCTGGGCGGCCTGGCCGACCTTTTCCTTTTCCGCGCGCCAGCGGGCGGTCATCTCGGCCGACTGGCCTTCCAGGTCGTCGAGTTCCTCCTCCAGCTTCTCCAGCCGGGCCTTGGAGGCGGCGTCGGTTTCCTTGGCCAGCGCCTCGCGCTCGATCTTGAGCTGCACGATCCGGCGGTCGATCTCGTCCAGTTCCTCGGGCTTGGAATCGACCGCCATCCGCACGCGGCTGCCCGCCTCGTCGATCAGGTCGATGGCCTTGTCGGGCAGGAAGCGGTCGGCGATGTAGCGGTTCGACAGGGTCGCGGCGGCCACGATGGCGCTGTCGGAGATGCGCACCCCGTGGTGGACCTCGTACTTCTCCTTCAGCCCGCGCAGGATCGAGACGGTGTCCTCCACGGTCGGCTCGCTGACGAACACCGGCTGGAAGCGACGGGCCAGGGCCGCGTCCTTCTCGACGTGCTTGCGGTACTCTTCCAGCGTGGTGGCGCCGACACAGTGCAGTTCGCCGCGCGCCAGGGCGGGCTTGAGCAGGTTGGAGGCGTCCATCGCCCCGTCGGTCTTGCCGGCCCCGACCAGGGTGTGCATCTCGTCGATGAACAGGATGATCGAGCCTTCGGCCTGGGTGACCTCGTTCAGCACCGCCTTCAGGCGTTCCTCGAACTCGCCGCGATACTTCGCCCCGGCGATCAGCGCGCCCATGTCCAGCGCGTGGAGCTGCTTGTCCTTCAGGCTTTCGGGCACGTCGCCATTGACGATGCGCAGGGCCAAGCCCTCGACGATCGCGGTCTTGCCGACGCCGGGCTCGCCGATCAGCACGGGATTGTTCTTGGTGCGGCGCGACAGCACCTGGATCGTGCGGCGGATTTCCTCGTCGCGGCCGATCACCGGGTCGAGCTTGCCGTCGCGGGCCACCTGGGTCAGGTCGCGGGCATAGCGCTTGAGCGCGTCATAGCCTTCCTCGGCCGAGGCGCTGTCGGCGGTCTTGCCCTTGCGCATCGCCTTGGCGGCCTCTTCCAGGGCCGCGGCGTTGGCGCCGGCGTCCTTCAGGGCCTTGGCCGCCTCCCCGCCTTCCTTGGCGATGGCGATCAGCAGCCGCTCGGTGGTGACGAAGGCGTCGCCGCCGGCCTTCGCGCCGGTTTCGGCCGCGGCGAAGACCCGCGCCGTCTCCGGCGCCATGTAGAGCTGGCCCGAGCCGCCCTCGACCTTCGGGCGCTTGGCCAGCAAGGTGTCGACGGCCTTGTCGGCCTCGTCGGGGCGCCCGCCAGCGCTCTGGATCAGAGCGCGGCTGAGGCCGTCCTTTTCTTCAAGCAGAACCTTCAGCAGGTGCTCGGGACCGAGCTGCTGGTGACTGCGCGCCAGCGCCAGGCTCTGGGCCGACTGGATCGCCTGCTTGGCGCGGTCGGAATAGAGATCGATGTTCATGCGTTCCCCTCGATAGGCGGATTGGCGCGGCCGCCTTCATCAAGCACGGCCTCGCCTCGACGGGATGTAGTGTGGCGAAATCGCCACACAACAGGGCGGCTCCCGAAATCAGCCCGGCGGGTTGTTCTTCTCCAGGAACATCGTCACCGCATTGAGCATGCGCAATCGGGTTTCGCCCCGAGACAGCCGGTGGTCTTCGCCTCCGCCGCCTACTGGCGCGCCAGCTCCGCCGCGCCGACGGCGTCGCCGTCCAGGGCCTGGTCGGCGTCCATGGTCACGCTCACCGTCCGCAGGGCGCCGGTGAACCGGAAGGGCTCGGCATAGTCGCCCACGGCGCTGCCGCGGTCGCGGCCGATGTCCAGGCCCGACCACGAGATCAGGGTCATGAACCCCAGGTGCGTCGCCATCTCGCCGGCCGGCTGGCCGTCGATGCTGAGGATGAAGCGGCGCCCGTCGCCCTGCAGGCACTGCACGCCCAACCGCCGCCGGCCCGGCGGGATCTCGTCCTGCGAACTGACCGTCGCCCGCAACCCGCCGACGTTCAGCGTGTGATGCAGCCGCCCGTCCCGGACGAACAGCGAATAGCCGCTGGTCGCGTCGCCGTGCGCGATCAGCACGCCCTCGTCGCCCGCCGCCAGGTTGACGTCGGCCTCGATGAAGTAGGAGCGCGAGCGCACGTCCGGCGCGCAGTCGCCCGGCACGTGGCCCATGCCCTTGTGGAACACGAACCGCTTGCGCGCGCCCTGGTGGCGCAGGGCGTTCTCGGCGAAGCGCGGCCCGAACCGGTCGTCCAGCGGCAGCACGTTGCAGCGCTCGGCCTGCGCCCACCACTCGTCGACCAGCGCCTTCAGCCGCTCGGGCTCGCGCTCGGCCAGATCCTGCGTCTCCGAGAAGTCGGCGTCCAGGTGATAGAGCTCCCAGACGTCCTGGTCGAAGGCCGCGCCGGGCGGATGGAACGCCACCGCCTTCCAGCCGTCCTTCCAGAGCCCGCGGTGGCCGAACATCTCGAAATACTGCGGCGAGGCCTTGGCCGGCGCGGCGGCGTCGCGCAGCGAGGCGGCGAAGCTCTCCCCCTCCATCGGCATCTGCGGGACCCCGGCGATGACCTCGGGCGAGGTGATGCCCAGCACCTCCAGCAGGGTCGGCATCAGGTCGCAGGCATGGGCGAACTGGCCCCGCGTCTCGCCGCGCGCGGCGATGCCGTTCTTCCAGGAGATCACCAGCGGGTCGCGGATGCCTCCGCCGTGGGTGTTCTGCTTGTAGCGCCTAAGCGGCGTGTTCGAGGCCTGCGCCCAGCCATGCGGGAAGTTCGAGTGGCTGTCGGGACCGCCGATGTCCTCGATCCGGGCCAGCTTCTCGGCCATCGGCTCGAACTTCATGTTGTAGGGCCCCATGGCGTTGACGAAGCCCAGCGGCCCGCCCTCCTGGCTGGCGCCGTTGTCGGACAGCACCAGGATCAGGGTGTCGTCCTTGACCCCCGCCTCCTCGAGGAAGGCCACCAGCCGCGCCAGGTGCCGGTCGGCGTGGTCCAGCATCCCGGCGAAGGCGCTCTGCAGGCGGGTGAACACCCGCTGCTCCTCCGGCGAATGCTCGGCCCAGGGCTTCACCCCGTCGTTGCGCGGCGGCAACTGGGTGTCGGGCGGCACGATCCCCAACGCCTTCTGGCGTTCCAGCCGCCGTTCGCGCTCGACGTCCCAGCCGGCCTCGAACACCTCGTCATAGCTGCGGATGATGTCCATCGGCGCCTGGTGCGGCGCGTGGCACGCCCCCAGGGCCAGCCACAGCAGCCACGGCTGGTCGGGCGCGTCGGCGATGTGGTCGGCGACGAAGCGGATGCTCTCGTCCACCAGGTCCTCGGTCAGGTGATAGCCGTCGCGGTAGCCGCCCGGCGGGTCGATCGGGGTGTTGTCGCGCACCAGCTCGGGCGAGAACTGGTCGGTCTCGGCGTCCATGAAGCCGTAGTAGCGGTTGAAGCCCCGGCCCAGCGGCCAGCCGTCATAGGGCCCGGCCGCCCCGGTCTGGTTGACCGGCGTCGCATGCCACTTGCCGACCATGTAGGTCCCATAGCCCTGGCCGCGCAGGATCTCGGGCAAGGTCCCGGCCTCCCTGGCGATCTTGCCGCGATAGCCGGGGAAACCGCTGTCGAAATTGGCCAGGCAGCCCATCCCCACCGAGTGGTGGTTGCGGCCGGTCAGCAGCGCCGCGCGCGTGGTCGAGCACATCGCCGTGGTGTGGAAGCCGGTATAGCGCAGCCCCTCGGCCGCCAGGGCGTCGATGGTCGGCGTCCTGATCGGCGAGCCGTAGCAGCCGAAATCCGAGAACCCGACGTCGTCGAACAGCACCACCAGGATGTTGGGCGAGCCGGCCGGCGGCTTCACCTTCGGCGGCCAATAGGGGACGGAGTCGGCCAGGGTGCGCCCGACCTTCGCTGCGCCATGCGATCCAGACATATGACAGACTCCATGCCAATTTAACGAGTTGTGGCCCGAACACCCCGCCTTGGCAAGCGGCGTTCTGCAACCCAAGGCCGGCCTGCGGGGTTTGTGGAGCGACCGATCCGCGCGCGGACCTTTCCTCCCCGAAAGACGAGCTTCCCATGATCCGGCTGACGATTCTGGCGGCGACCACGGCCGCAACCGCCCTCCTGTCCACCCAGGCGCACGCCGCCGGCTTCTACCTCCAGGAGCAGTCCGTGAAGGGGACCGGCCGCGCCTATTCCGGCGAGGTCGCCGACCAGGGCGTCTCGTCCCTGTGGTGGAACCCGGCCGCCATCGCCCGCTCCGGCCGCGAGGCCTATGTCGGCCTGCACGCCGTGTTCGTGGACGCCAGCGTGACCGACCAGGGCTCGACCATCACCTATCCGAACGGCCTCACCCTGCCGGTGCAGGGCGAGCCGCGCGCGCCCAATCCCATCCAGAACGGCGTCGCGCCCAACTTCGCCATCGCCGCCCCGATCGGCGACCGCTTCGCCCTGGGCCTCTCGGTCGCCGCCCCCTTCAACTTCACCACCGAATACCGCAACGCCTCCTGGGCCCGGTACGACGCCCTGACCTCGCGGCTGACCACCGCCGACATCCAGGTCACCGGCGCGATGAAGGTCACCGACTGGCTCGACGTCGGGGTCGGCGTCGACGCCCAGTACACCGACGCCAAGCTGCAGACCGCCTATCCAAACCTTTCGCCGCTGCTGGCCGACGGCGTCTCCCAGCTCAGCGGCGACGGCTGGGACTTCGGCTGGACCGTGGGCGCACAGGCCTATCTCGGCCCGGTGACCCTGGGCGCCAGCTACCGCTCGGCCATGGACCACGACCTCGACGGCGACGTGCTGGTCGCCGGCCTCGTCGGCCCGCTGGCCCCGGTCAACCGCCAGGTCGGCGGCTCGGCCAGCTTCACCACGCCCTGGATCGCCACCCTCGGCGCCCGCTGGCAGGCCACCGACCGGCTGGCCCTCAACGCCCAGGTCCAGCGGATCGGCTGGGGCGAGTTCGAGGCCATCGACGTGCAGTTCTCCGGCGGCGGCGGCGAGACCCTGTTCCAGGGCTACGAGGACGTGACCTCAGGCGGCGTCGGCCTCGACTACGCCGTCAGCGACAGGCTGACCCTGCGGGCGGGCGTGCAGTACGACCCGACCCCGACGCCCGACAGCGACCGCACCGCCCGGGTTCCCGACGGCGACCGCTGGCTCTACGGCGTCGGCGCCACCGCCACGGTGCTGGACGGCCTGAAGCTCGACGCGGCCCTGGCCTATATCGACTTCGCCAACTCCGACATCCACCACGACACGGCCTTCTACGAAGGCACCGCGGCGGCCACCACCACCCGCCTGCGCGGCGAGGTCGAAGGCGCCGGCTACGTGATGTCGCTGGGCCTCAGGAAGACGTTCTGATCTCGCCACCGCGTGTCATCCCGGTTTGCGAAGCAAGACCGGGACCCATTCGCGCCGAGTCAGCAGGACCACCGCCGCCATCAGGTGTTCATGGATCCCGGTCTTCGGCTGCGCCGAAACCGGGATGACACCCATATGAACCCTACCTCTGGTTCGCGTAGAGCTTCACCACCTCGTAGAGGAAGTCGCGGCCCTCATAGAGCGAGCGCACCCGCAGCTTCTCGTTCAGGCCGTGCGCGCCGTTGCCGCCCAGCTCGCTGAAGAAGCCGGTCAGGCCGTAGGTCGGCACGCCCACGGCGTTCAGGAACCGCCCGTCGGTGGCGCCGGTGGCCATCACCGGAACCACCGGCACGCCCGGCCACAGCCTGGCCGCGACGCTCTCCACCGGTCCCATGATCTGCCGGGACAGCGCCGGCGGCGGGGGGACGGGGCTGGGCTCGCCGACCGTGGTCACCTTGATCGCCGGATCGGCCAGCACCTTGATCAGCGTCTCGCGGGTGGCCTCCACGCCCTCGCCGGGCAGGATCCGGCAGTTCACATTGGCCCGCGCCCGCTGCGGCAAGGCGTTGGGCGCGTGGCCGGCGTCGACCATGGTCGCCACGCAGGTGGTCCGCATCATCGAGTTGCGGCCCGCATCGCGCGCCACGTTCGCCACCGCCGCGGCGTCGGAGGGGTCCCTGGCGACGGCGGCCATCGCCTCGCCCATCGGCCCGCCCTCGATCTTGGCCATCTGCAGGAAGTTGGCCCGCACCGCCTCGTTGAGCTTCACCGGGAAGTCGTACTCGCCCAGCCGCGCCAGGCCCTGGGACAGGTGATAGATCGCATTGTCGCGCACCGGCGCCGAGGAGTGCCCGCCCGGATTGGTCACTTCCAGGGTGTAGTCCTGATAGACCTTCTCGCCGGCCTGGACGCCTAGCGAGACGCGCTGTCCCTGCGCATCCAGCCGCCCGCCCGCGCCCTCGTTCAGCACGAAGGCGGCGTCCATCAGCTCGCGGTGGTTCTTGATCAGGTACTGCACGCCGTTGAAGGTGTCGGGCGTCTCCTCGCCGCAGGTCAGCGCCATGCGGAGGGTGCGGCGCGGCTTGAAGCCCTCGGTCTTGTAGCGGGCCAGGGCGTCGGTCCAGACCGCCGCCTGGGCTTTGTCGTCGCTGGCTCCGCGAGCGTAGAAGAAGCCGTCCTCCTCGACCAGCTTGAACGGGTCGCGCTCCCAGTCGGCGCGATTGGCCTCGACCACGTCGATGTGGGCCAGCAGCAGGATGGGCTTGGCCTTGGCGTCGGTCCCCTTCAGCGTCGCCACCAGGTTGCCGTCCTTGGGCCGGTCCGGCGGGACGATGATCTTCAGGTCCTCGTCGGCGAACCCCGCCGCCTTCAGCCGCGCGGCCATCGCCTCCGAGGCGGCGGTGCAACTGCCCGCCGACAGGGTGGTGTTGATCTCGATCAGCTCCTTGTAGAGCTCGCGGAAGGCCAACTGGTCGGGACGCGGGTCCTGCGCCAGCACAGGCGAGGCGACGGCGGCGGCCGCCAAGGCGGCGGCGGTGAAGATACGGATCATTGACGCTCCCCATGAACTGGGCGCGAGCCTATGGGGCGCCAGGCGCCGCCGCAATGGCGCAGGCCTAAGATGCTCCCCCTCTGGGGGAGCTGTCAGCCGCATGGGGCGTCAGTTCACGTCCGACTTCTTCGGCGCCGCCGGCGGCAGCGGCGCGATCGGCACGCCGTCCGCCTTCAGCGCCTTGATCTCGGCCGGGCTGGCCTCGCCATAGATGCCGCGATCCTCCGAGCGTCCCTCGTGGATGGCCCGCGCCTCGCCGGCGAAGGCGTCGCCGACATAGTCGAAGTTCTCCTCGACGTGGGCGCGCACCTTGCCCATCGCCTCCATCACCATCGAGCGCATCTGCGGCGAGAGGTCGGGCGAGGCGGTCTTCTTCGTGCCCGCCACCGACGGCGCCATGATCTGCTTGCCGACCGCCGTGGTGTCGCAGACCGGGCACGCGACCAGCCCGCGTGCGGACTGGTCGTCGAAGTCGGCGGACGAGCCGAACCAGCCCTCGAACTCGTGGGCGTGCTCGCAGATGAGCGCATAGCGGATCATAGGATGGATATAGGCGCCTCGAAGGCCCGCGCATTGGGCAGGGCCGGGATCGCCGCCCGCGCCTTGGCCGCGGCGGCCAGGTCCAGGTCGGCGATCAGCACGCCCGGCTCGTCGTGGTCCAGCTTGCCCAGCACCTCGCCCCACGGGCCGATGGCCAGGGTCCGCCCCCAGGTGCCGCGGCCGTCCTCGTGGAAGCCGCCCTGGGCCGGGGCCAGAACGAAGCTGCCGGTCTCGATCGCCCGCGCGCGCAGCAGCGTCTCCCAGTGCGCCTCGCCGGTCGGGCGCGTGAACGCCGCCGGCGTCACGATCACCTCCGCGCCGGCCAGCGCCAGGGCGCGGTAGAGCGCCGGAAAACGCACGTCGTAGCAGACCGTCAGGCCCAGCTTCAGCTCGCCGGCCCGCGCCGCCACCGCCCGCTCGCCCGGCTCATAGGTCTCGCTCTCGCGGGCGCTCTCGCCGGTCGGCAGGTCGACGTCGAACATGTGCAGCTTGTCGTAGGTGGCGCTGATCGCGCCCTGCGGATCGATCAGCGCCGCGCGGTTGGCGGCCTTGCCGTCCGCCCGCTTCACCAGCGCCGAACCGACCAGGAGGCTCACCCCCAGCTCTGCGGCCAGGGCCTGCAGCTCGCGCACCACCGGGTCGTCCTCCAGCAGGCTCAGTTGCGGCGCCAGGGCCGCCTTGTCCCGCTGCAGGATGTTGGTCCCCTCGGGCGTGGCGATGAAACTGGCGCCCTCGCCCGCCGCCTGCCGGATCAGCGGCGTCACATGCGCCAGCGCCGCGGCGTGGCTGGCGGGGGTTCTGGTCTGGATCAGGCCGACGCGTATGGTCATGGCCCTACCCGATAGGTCAGCCGAGCGGCTTGCTCAAGCGTCTGACGCATACGCCTCTGCTAGGCGGCCAGCAGCGCGTCCAGCTTGCCGTCGTACTCCAGCGCCATCATGTCGTCGCAGCCGCCGATATGGCGATCGCCGATGAAGATCTGCGGGAAGGTCGCCCGGCCGTTGGCGCGCTGGACCATCTCCTGGCGCTTCTCGGGATCGAAGGCGGCTTCGATCTCCTGGAACGCCACGCCCTTCTTCTCCAGCAGCGACACCGCGCGGATGCAGTAGGGGCAATAGGGCTTGGTGTAGATGGTGACTTCGGCCATGGCTCGTCTGATGCGGATGGGGGACGGGTCCGTTCTATATGGAACGGCTTGAGGCTTCTTTAACCCTCGCGACCACTGCGGCATTCACGCGCAGCGCGCCGGCGGCCAGCAAGGCCCGCGCGCAGCCCTCCAGGGTGGCGCCGGTGGTCATGACGTCATCGATCAGCAGGATCGTCCTGCCCGCCACCAGCCGGGCCTTGCCCGGCGGCACGGCGAAGGCCGCCGCCACGTTGCGGCGCCGCCCGCTCCCCGACTTGCCGCCCTGGGGCGCCGTGGCCCGCACCCGCGCCAGCGCGTCGGGCAGATAGGCCACGCCCGACAGCCGGCTCAGCGGCCGCGCCATCTCGGCGGCCTGGTTGTAGCGCCGGCCCAGCAGGCGCGAGCGGTGCAGCGGCACCGGGACGATCGCGTCGGCCTCCCCCAGCAGGTCGCGCGCCGAGCGGCTGATCCAGCGCGCGAACAGCGGCGCCAGGTCCGTGCGGTCCGCGTGCTTCAGTTGCAGGATCGGCCCGCGCGAGGTCTCGTCATAGAGACAGGCGGCCCGCGCCCGCGCGAACGCCCGCGGCCTGGCCATGCAGTCGGCGCAGCGCACCCCCGCGCCCAGGTCGTATTCGAACGGCGTTCCGCAGCCGTCGCACAGCGGCCCGTCGATGAACGGAATGCGGCTCCAGGCCTGCGCGCTCAGGCCCTCGCTCATCGCCAGCGCGCCGCCGTCGAGCGATTGGGGTGGGAAAAGCAGGTCCAGCGCGGTACGAACCGCCGCCTTCGCGCGCGGCCCGGGTTTCCACCGGGCGTCCGCATCGCCATCTAGAAAGCCCATGTCCGCCCCGCCCCGCCTCTTCGACCGCGACCTGCTCCGCGCCCGCCTGGACCGCGCAGCCCCCGGCTACGCCGCCGCCGACTTCCTGAAGGCCCGCGCCGCCGAGGACGCCGTCGTCCGCCTCGAAGCGATCATGCGCGACTTCCCGCGCGCCGTCGATCTGGGCGCGCGCAACGGCCACTTCGCCCGGTTCCTGGCTAGGAGCGACGCGGCCGGACGCGTCGGCGTCCTGGTCGAGGCCGACCTCTCGCCGCGCATGCTGTCGGGCCGCCCCGGCCTGCGCCTGGTGGCGGACGAGGAGCGCCTGCCCTTCGCGCCGGGCGGGCTCGACCTCGTCGTCTCGACCCTGGCCCTGCACTGGACCAACGACGTGGTCGGCGCCCTGATCCAGATCCGCCGCGCCTTGAAGCCCGACGGCCTGTTCATCGGCTCGCTGCTGGGCGGCGCGACCCTGACCGAACTGCGCCAGTCGCTGCTGGCGGCCGAGGCCGAGCTGACCGGCGGCGCCGGCCCCCGCGTCTCGCCCTTCGCCGATCCCTACGACGCCGCGGGCCTGCTGCAGCGCTCGGGCTTCGCCCTGCCGGTGGCCGACGTCGACCGCGTCACTGTCCGCTACGCCCACCCGCTGAAGCTGCTGGCCGACCTGCGCGCCATGGGCGAGACCAGCGTCCTGGCCGAGCGCCACCCCAAGCCCCTGACCCGCCGGGTCCTCGCCCGCGCCTGCGAGATCTACGCCGAGCGCTTCGCCGAGCCGGACGGCCGCGTGCCCGCCACCTTCGAGATCCTGACCCTGACCGGCTGGGCGCCCGACCCCAGCCAGCAGAAGCCCCTCAAGCCCGGCTCGGCCAAGATGCGCCTGGCCGACGCCCTGGGCGTGGTCGAGAACCCGCTGCCGCGGGAAGAGGACTAGCTGCGTCAAACCTGGGCGCCGGGCGCGTTCGACGCCATACACGGCCAAGCCGGGTCGCTTTTTGGCCATCTGTGCGTTTTAAGTCGCCCTTGGCTCGACCCTAAACGACTACAGGAACCCCCTATATGCGTATTGCTATCCTGGCCGCCGGCCTGATCGGCGCCGCTGTCGCCGCCACTTCCGTTCAAGCCCAGACCGCTGAAGCCGCTCCGGCCGCCGAAGCTCCTGCGGCGGGCGGCTTCTCCGACGCCGACCTGATGGCCTTCGGCTCGGCCATGGCCGAGATCCAGAAGATCAACGGCGAATACACCCCCAAGCTGGCCGGCGCCGACGGCCCGACCAAGGCCGAGATCCAGAAGGAAATGATCGGCAAGATGGGCGCGGCCGTGCAGGCCAGCGGCCTCTCGCCGCAGAAGTACAACGACATGTCGGCCGCCGTGCAGAAGGACTCCGCCCTGCGCGCGCGCCTGACCACGGTGCTCAACGCCGAACCGGCCGCCTGAGCCGGGCCAGCGCCTTTCGAAGGGCCGCCCCGGTTCGCCGGGGCGGCCTTTTTCATGCCCGCAGGCTGGGCCGCCGCTCTGCGTCCAGCGCCACCACCAGGTCGGCCCGGCCGGGCATCTCCTCCAGGATCCAGCGGGTCAGCCGCTCATAGTGGGCGATGAAGGCGCCGACCTGCGCGTCGCTCATCACCCGCGAGGCGTCGCCGCCCTCGCGCGCCAGCCGCTCGCGCAGCTTGCGTTCCTGCTCGATCCGCCAGTCCAGCACCACCTCGAAGCTCGGCGCCTGCAGCAGGATCAGCAGGTCCAGCGCCCTGAACAGCGCCTGGTAGGGGCCGGCCAGGGCCGCATTGACGTATCGCCGCCAGACGCCGTCGGGGTCGCGCTCGGCCTCCAGCGCGTTGACCGGCGCGGCCAGGGCCTGCGGCGGCTGCGGCGCGGCCCCCACGCACCAGCCCTCGAACAGCACCACGTCCGCCGGCCCCGCAAAGGCCGTCCCGGCCTCGCGGCGATCGTCGCGCGCCTTGTCGAACGCCGGCAGCTCGTGCAGCCCGGGTCGGCGCAGCTCCGCCAGCAGCCGCGCGCCCAGGGCCACGTCATGCGTGCCCGGAACCCCGCGCACCGCCAGCAGCGGATGCGCCTCCCGCGCCAGCGCCTGGCGCTGGCCCCGGGTGAGGTAGAGGTCGTCCAGCGAGAACAGCGCCACCGTCAGGCCGCGTTCCTCCAGCAGCCGGCGCAGCACCGCGGTCAGGGTCGACTTGCCGCTGGCCTGGGCCCCGCAGATCCCGACCACGATCCCGCCGGGCCGCCCCGCCGCCGCGATCTTCCCGGCCAGCGGCGCGGCCACGTCGCGCACCACCTGCGCATAGCGCTCGGGCAGGCGCTCGGCCGCCATGAACCGCGCCAGCCAGGCCTCAGTCGTCATGGGCGACCGCCGTCCTGATCCGCCCGGCGATGTCCTTGAGCTGCTTCTTGCGGGCCGAGGCCGCGCGCCAGGCCATGGCGATGGTCCGTTTCGGCTGCGGCTCGGGAAACCGGGCCAGCGCGATGCGCGGATCTGCGATGTCCCTCGCCGCCATCTGCGGCAGCAGGGTCACCCCCTGGCCGTGCGCCACCAGTTGCAGCAGCGTCGTCAGGCTGGTGGCGCCGAAGGTCGACAGGTCGCTGATCGCGCAGACGCCCAGCGCCTGCTCGCGCAGGCAATGGCCTTCCTCCAGCAGCAGCAGCCGCTCGGACGGCAGGCTGCGCGGGTCCTCGGCGGCCAGCGGCGCGGCGGCCGGGCTGGCCAGCAGGAACGGGTCGTCGAACAGCGGGGCGGCCTCGATCCCCTCGCCCGCCAGCGGCAGCGCCGCGATCACCGCGTCCAGCTCCCCGGCCGCCAGCTCGGTCAGCAGTTGCGCCGTCTGCGTCTCGCGCACCTTCAGCTCCAGGTCCGGGATCGCCGCCTGCAGCACCGGCAGGATCGTCGGCAGCAGATAGGGCGCGACGGACGGGATCACGCCCAGCGACAGCCGCCGCGAATGCGCGCCGCGCCGCTCGCGCGCGAAGTCCTCCAGGTCCCTGACCCCGGCGATCAGGGCGCGGGCGCGCTCGGCCAGGGCCACGCCCTCGTCGGTCAGGCTCGCCCCCGTTCGCCCGCGCTCGACCAGCACCAGGTTGAGCTCGGCCTCCAGGTCGCGGATCTGCATGGACAGCGCCGGCTGCGTCACATGGCACGCCGCCGCCGCCCGCCCGAAATGGCGCTCATCGGCCAGGGCGGTCAGGTAGCGGAGCTGTCGCAGGGTCGGCATCGGAATAAGTTAGCCTTATTGCGCCTACCCGCAACCGACGTCCGCCTTATCGAAAAGGCCGGGCCGCGCCCCTGGTGCGACATTTCGCCCTAGCCGGCGCGGAATATCGCGCTGGCGTCGCCTTCGGACTCGCGCTCAACTTTGAAGCGTCCAGTGCACAGCCTGCGTTTGGACCTCGTCGAAGACTAGCTAGCTTCGGCTCTGAGAGGCCCGCGGTGATCCGAGCTCACCGCGGGCCTTTTTCATGCGCTCAGACCAGGTCGCGCAGCCACGCCACCAGCGGCGCGTCGGCCGGCGGCATCGGATAGTCGGCCAGCTTGACCGGCTTCACCCAGGCGATCCCCGAATGCTCCTTGGCGGTGACGAACCCGTCCCATCGCCGCACCAGATAGAGCGGCATCAGCAGGTGGAAGTCCTCATAGGTGTGGCTGGCGAACACGAAGGGCGCCAGGCAGGCGTGCGAGACCTGGATCCCCAGCTCCTCGTCCAGCTCGCGGATCAGGCACTGCTCGGGGGTCTCGCCCGGCTCGACCTTGCCGCCCGGAAACTCCCACAGCCCGGCCAGTTGCTTGCCCGGCGGCCGCTGGCAGATCAGCACCCGCCCGTCGGAATCGATGAGCGCCGCCGCGGCGACGAGGACCATGCGCTTGGTGTCGGACATGCCTGCTTCCTCGCGGGATGCGCGGGGGAATGCAAGCGGCGTTCAGGACCAGAGCTCGAACGGCTCGTCGATTTCCTCGCCCGCCAGGAACGTCTCCAGCAGCGTCGGCAGGCGTCCGGGATAGAAGCGGCCCGGATGCGAACGGATCTCGTCCGGCCGCCACCAGCGGAAGTCGGTGTAGTCCTCCTTTTCGTAGTCCAGGCGGCCGGCGTCGTCGATCGCCGGGCCAGCGCCGTCCAGGGCGACCTCGACCACGACCTCGTGCTGCAACCGCCGCGCCTGCCGATACCGGAACGTCGCCGTACGCCGCCACAGCGGGGGCCCGACCTGATCGGACCGCGCAGCGATCCCGGTTTCTTCCCTCAGCTCGCGCAGCGCCGCGTCCAGATAGGTTTCGCCCGGATCGATGCCCCCGCCCGGCAGCTCCCACCACTCTCCCTGCTCGGGCGCGGTGACGTCGCGGGTGCGGAACAGCAAGATGCGGCCGGCCGCGTCACGGACCACGACGCGCACCGCGTGGCGCTCGGTCAGCGGCAGATCATCGGGCAGTTCGATCATCGGCGGACTCAATCCCTTGCCAAACTTGACTTTCCGCAGCCTACCGGTCATATCCCTGCTGCGCCGCAACATTCGTGGCGCTATCGGCGCTCCAGCCGCGTGATGGTTCCAGCCACTTCGGACCCAGCTGTCGAGCGCCCTGAAGAGATCGCATAGATCGCCCCGCCACGCGGGGGCTTTCCACAAATGACCCGCGTCTTCGCGACCCTCGCAGCCTGCGAGCGGCCGCACTCGGCGCATCCGTGAAAGACACTCGTTTGACCAAATTCACCGACCTCGGCCTCGACAAGATGCTGCTCAAGGCCCTCCACGACGAGGGCTATGAGAAGCCGACCCCGATCCAGGCCCAGGCCATCCCCGGCGTCATGGCCGGCAAGGACCTGCTCGGCATCGCCCAGACGGGCACCGGCAAGACCGCCGCCTTCGCCCTTCCCATCATCCACCGCCTGGCCGCCGACAAGAAGCCGGCCCCGCGCCGCGGCTGCCGCGTGCTGGTGCTCTCCCCGACCCGCGAGCTGGCCACCCAGATCGCCGAGAGCTTCAAGGCCTACGGCAAGCACATGAACCTCAGCGTCGCCGTGATCTTCGGCGGCGTGAAGTACGGCGGCCAGATGCGCGCCATGGCCCCGGGCGTCGACGTCCTGGTCGCCACGCCGGGCCGCCTGCTCGACCACCTGCAGGAAAAGACCGTCACCCTCCAGGGCGTCGAGATGTTCGTCCTCGACGAGGCCGACCAGATGCTCGACATGGGCTTCATCGTGCCGATCCGGCAGATCGTGAAGCACCTGCCGCGCCTGCGTCAGAACCTGTTCTTCTCGGCCACCATGCCCAGCGAGATCGAGAAGCTGGCCGGCGAGCTGCTGCGCCCCAACCCGACCAAGGTCTCGGTGACCCCGCAGGCGACCACGGTCGAGCGCATCAAGCAGCAGGTCATCTTCGTCGAGACCGCCCGCAAGCGCGCCCTGCTCTGCGAGATGTTCGCCGAGCGCGACTTCAAGCGCGTGATCGTCTTCACCCGCACCAAGCGCGGCGCCGACCGCGTGGCCAAGTCGCTCGAGGCGGCCGGCGTCGAGGCCGCCGCCATCCACGGCGACAAGAGCCAGGGCCAGCGCGAACGCGCCCTCGCCGCCTTCAAGGCCGGCGAAGTCCGCGCCCTGGTCGCCACCGACATCGCCGCCCGCGGCATCGACATCGACGCGGTCAGCCACGTCATCCAGTACGAGCTGCCCAACGTGCCCGAAGCCTATGTCCACCGGATCGGCCGCACGGCCCGCGCCGGCGCCGACGGCTCGGCCGTGGCGTTCTGCGCCGACGACGAGCGCAACCTGCTGAAGGACATCCAGAAGGTCACCCGCCAGACCATCCCGTCCTTCGACCGCCGCAACGACCGCGGCCTGCACGTCATGACCCAGGCGATGCCGGAAGTGGCGGCCGAACGCGCCGAGGCCGGCCGCAAGAACGCCGACCGCAGCGGCGGAGGACGCAACGGCGGCGGCGGACGCAAGCCGCAGGGCCGCAGCGACCTGCCCGCGGGCCTGCGCAAGCAGCGCAACCGTCCGGCCAAGGCCGCCGCCAGCGGCGGCGACCGCCACCCGCACGGCGCCCGCATCCAGGGCGAACGCGCCTCGACCAAGCCGATCGACCAGTCGCAGTTCAAGGGCCCCAAGCGCGACAAGGCCCAAGGCGCCGGCCAGGCCGGCCGCTGGACCCCGCTGGACTAAGGAACGCTCAGTAGATGCTCTCCCGCTGGGGGAGCATCCACCCATGTCATCAAGCCAGTCGAGCTTTGGGGGCGGGGCGGAGCCTCGTTCGGCAGGCCCGGCGCGAATGGGTCCCGGACAAGCCCTGCGGGCTTTCCGGGATGACACGGGAAGCGCGCCCACAACAAATGCGCCAAAGGCGCACTCCACCCCTCGCACCACGCCCGCCACCCCCACGGCGCCTTCGTGCTCTTCGTGTCCTTCGTGGTCTTGGTGTTTCAA